>NZ_CP048814.1:0-681428 GCF_014217785.1 Rhodococcus triatomae
CTGGAATAAGTTACGTCAAGGAAAACGGAGCGTCAAATCCCCAGGTCGCCGCCCACGGTGGGATGAAAGCCGCAGGTGGGGCCGCCCGAAGGCGGCCCGCTCCCGGGCTTCCACGCCGCCGCGGCTGTTGTGACGCCCCACACGTCACCGGGTGGCGACTTCGATGCCGGCGAAGTTTCGCTTGCCGCGGCGGATGACCAGCCACTTTCCGTGCAGCGCGTCGACAGATTCCGGAGTCCATCCCTCGTCCGCGATCTTGACGTTGTTCACCGACGCCCCACCCTCCTTGACCGTCCTGCGTGCCGCGCCCTTGCTCTCGCAGAGCCCACTCAGGACGAGCAGATCCACGATCGTCGAGGGAGCCCCGGGATCGAGGACGGACACCGACGCCTCCCGCAACGCGGCGGCGAGGGTGGCCTCGTCCAGCTCGCCGAGTTCGGCACGGCCGAACAGTGCCTGACTCGCCAGCTCGACCGACCTGGTGTTCGCCTCACCGTGCACGAGCGTGGTCATCTCCGCGGCGAGTCGGCGCTGCGCCGCCCGTAGTTGCGGGCGCTCCGCGGTCGAGATCTCCAGATCGGCCAGTTCCTCGGCGGACAGGAAGGTGAACCAGCGCAGGTACTTGATCACGTCCGCGTCGCCGGTGTTCACGAAGTACTGGTACCAGGCGTACGGGCTGGTCATCTCCGGATCCAGCCACAGGCTCCCGCCACCGGTGGACTTGCCGAACTTCTTTCCGTCCGCCGAGGTCACCAGAGGCACGGTGAGCGCATGCACCGACTCGCCGTCGAGGCGGCGGTTGAGCTCGACGCCCGCGATGATGTTGCCCCACTGATCGGAACCACCGACCTGCAGCCGGCACCCGTGGTCACGTCGCAGATGTACGTAGTCGTTCGCCTGCAACAGCATGTAGCTGAACTCGGTGTAGGACATCCCGTCCGCCTCGAGCCGCCGCTTGACGGTGTCGCGCGCGAGCATGACGTTCACCGAGAAGTGCTTGCCGATGTCCCGGAGGAAGTCGATTGCCGACAGCTTCCCGGTCCACGTCATGTTGTTCTCGATGACGGCGCCGGTGGGAGAGTCGTCGAAGTCGACGAACCGTTCGAGTTGACCACGAATCCGGTCCGCCCATTCGGCCACCGTGTCCGGAGAGTTCATCGTGCGCTCACCGACGTCTCGGGGGTCGCCGATCATCCCGGTCGCTCCCCCGGCGAGGACGATCGGGCGATGTCCGGCCCGCTGGAAGCGCTTCAACGCCAGGAGCGGGACCAGATGGCCGGCATGCAGGCTCGGCCCGGTGGGGTCGAACCCGGCATAGAGCGTGACCGGACCGGCGGCGAGATCCTTCCGCAGGGCATCCAGATCGGTCGACTGGGCAATGAGCCCACGCCAGGTCAGTTCGTCGATGATGTTCTCAGTCACGACACCGATCATCCCATCCGCGGTTCTCACCATGCCGACGAGTCGGCCACCAGCGCACGCGGGCTGCGTCGATAGGCCGACACCTCCGGGGCGCCGGGTATCCACAGGCGCCACGGCCGCTCGGACGCCGCGCTCACCCCGACCCTCGGACCCGACTCCCACCGGGCCGCGTCGCCGAGCCCGAGGCGCACACGGGAAGCCGGGTCGAACAGATCGGCCCCGTTGTCGTCGAGGGAGATCCCGGTCGCCGAGCCCAGGTTGCCGGGACCACGTGCCCAGTCCCGACGCGGACGCGCGCCGCCGCGGCGTGCACGCACGCTCTCGTCGCCCCGCAGGACCCGACCCGCCCGCAACAGGACGGCGGACGCCGTCCCGGGCGGTCCGGTCGAGACGTTCATGCAGAAGTGCAGCCCGTAGCTGCGATAGACGTACAGACGGCCCGCGGGTCCGAACATCACGCTGTTGCGCGGGGTCGGCCCCCGATACGAGTGCGCCGCAGGATCCGGCCACGGGCCGTCCGGATCGCCCCCGTACGCCTCGACCTCGACGATCTCCATCTCGACGTCGTCGACGACCAGGCACCCGCCGAGGATCAGACCCGCGGCTTCGACGGGCGCACACGCGGACAGACGTTCGGAGCTCACCCGTCGATTGTGCCTGCGCTCCCTTGACCCGGCGGCAACCGGACGCGCAGAATTCATCGTGTGATGAATTCATTCGGCAGACGACGGGACGGCCGATGACCGAGGCGGCCGCGATCAGCACGCGGGAACTCACCGTGCGCCGCGGGCGTCGGATGGTGCTCGACGGGCTGAACCTCGACGTCGAGGCAGGCGCCGTCACCGGCCTACTCGGCCCGTCCGGGTCCGGAAAGACCACCCTCATCCGTGCCGTCGTGGGCACCCAGATCGTGCGGTCCGGCCAGGTGACCGTCCTCGGGGAGCCCGCCGGCTCCCCGGCCCTGCGTCACCGCATCGGTTACGTCACACAGTCCCCCAGCATCTACGCGGATCTCACGGTCACCCGCAACGTCCGCTACTTCGCATCCCTCTACGGGCGGTCCGGCGCCGCCGCCGACTCGGCGATCGAGGCTGTCGGACTCCGCTCGCACCGTTCCCGACTGGCGGGCAACCTGTCCGGCGGACAGTCGAGCCGCGTGTCACTGGCGTGCGCGCTCGTCGCGGAGCCGGAGGTCCTCCTGCTCGACGAACCCACCGTCGGCCTGGACCCCGTACTCCGCGCCGACCTCTGGGATCGTTTCGCCGACCTGGCCCGGAACGGCACGACACTCCTCGTGTCGAGTCACGTGATGGAAGAGGCGGACCACTGCGCAACTCTGCTTCTCCTGCGCGAGGGAAGGCTGCTCGCGCACGTCACGCCCACCGGATTACGTCGACGCACCGGCCGGGAACGCCTCGACGAGGCCTTCCTGCAATTGATCCGGGAGACCGGCCCGGCGGACGACACCGAGGCCCGGGGTGAGGACCGATGAATCCACGAATTCTGGTCGCGACGACGGGCCGGATCCTCGCCCAGTTGCGCTCCGATCACCGCACCGTGGCGATGATCCTCCTCGTTCCGACACTGCTGATGGTGTTGCTCTACTTCCTGTACCAGGACGTACCCACGGCCCCGGGGGAGCCGTCCCTGTACTCCCGGATTGCGGTCACGATGCTGGGCGTCCTGCCCTTCGTCGTGATGTTCCTCGTCACCTCGATCGCGATGCAGCGCGAACGCTCGTCGGGAACCCTCGAACGGCTACTGACCACTCCCCTGGCCAAATTCGATCTGCTCGGCGGCTACGCCGCCGCGTTCTCCGCCGCGGCGATCGCCCAGGCCGCCCTCGCCTGCGCAGCGGCCTTCGGGTTCCTGGGCATCGAGACGGCGGGAAGCGTCGCGTGGGTGGTGACGATCGCCGTGCTCAACGCAATCCTCGGCGTAGCTCTGGGCCTGCTGTGCAGCGCGTTCGCCCGGACCGAGTTCCAGGCCGTGCAGTTCATGCCGGTCGTGGTCATCCCGCAGTTCCTGCTCTGCGGCCTGCTCGTGCCCCGCGACCAGCTACCGACCTGGCTCGAATGGGTCAGCAACGTCCTCCCCCTCAGCTACGCGGTCGACGCGCTCGGGCAGGTGACCGTTCACCCCGGCGTCACCGGGCTCATGCTGCGCGATCTTGCCGTGGTCCTCGGCTTCGTCGTGGTGTCCCTCACTCTCGCGGCGGCGACGCTGCGACGCCGCACGCCGTGAGTGCGCGCGGCACTCGGCCCGGACGGCGCCCGGGAAGCTCGTCCACCCGGCAGGAGATCCTCGCCGCCGCCCGGGTGGAGTTCGCGCGGAACGGCTTCGACCGCACCACGATCCGCGCGGTCGCGAGCGCAGCCCGGGTCGACCCCGCGTTGGTGCACCACTATTTCGGGACGAAACGCGGACTCTTCACCGCGTCATTGGAAGTACCGGTGGATCCGTCCGAGGTGATCGCTCCGGTCCTCGAACTCCCGGTCGGCGACATCGGGCCGGCACTGCTCCGCACCGTCCTCGGAGCCTGGGAATCGCCGCTCCGGCCCACACTCGCGGCTGCGTTCCGAGCGACGGTCACCGAGTCCGACGGCGCACTCCTGCGTACGTTCCTGCTCGAGTTCGTCCTCCGCGATCTCGTCCCACTGGTCGACGAGCCCGCCGGGTCGGGCCGGGTCCGGGTGCAGTTGGTCGCCTCCCAGATCGCCGGGCTCCTCCTCACCCGCTACGTCCTCACGCTCGAGCCGCTCGCCTCGCTGCCCGTCGACGACGTCGTCGCGGTCGTGGGGCCGACGGTCCAGCGCTACCTCACCGGCGACTGGGGACGCGACCTCACCGGGAGTGCCTCGTCAGGAATCCGCTGACGGCGGCGCATCCGCCCGGGCGAGCAGCTGATCGTGTTCCGCCGCATCGACATCACGCGCCTCGTCGACGAGCAGGACCGGGATGCCGGCATCGATCGGGTAGGCCCGGCGCAACCGCGGGTTGTAGAGCAGCTCGTCCCCGATCAACAGCAGCGGGCCCTTGTCCTGAGGGCAGGCGAGGATGCTGAGCAAGGTCGGGTCGATGGCCACTGGGTTCCTCTCGGGGGTCGGTTCGCGGTTCAGGCTACCGCGCCCCGGTGGCGAGGGAACCATGTGGAGCCCCGGCATGCACTCCTCGCCCCTCGGCGAAATGAGCGGCCACGGCCTTGGTGAAACGCTTGTACGTGCCCGATTCGAGGTCGAGGTAGCGCACCCGCGGCCCGGGCGACGGGAGCCCTGCGGCGCGCAGTTCGGTGGCGCTCGGCCGGTACGACGTCCCGACCGGGATACCGGCGACCACGGTGAGGATGTCCGGCCACTGATCCACCGGGATGTGCGCGAACGCATCCTCGATGTCGGCCACCGCGGGGAGACCGTTGCCCTTCACCGTCATCGCCGCCACGGCAATCTCGGTGCCGTCGACCTCGATCCCGTAGACGACCGCGAGGTCGACCTTCCGGACACACCCGAGCGCATCGACCAGCGGGGTCGTGTAGATCGGCCCACGCGGCGACACGACGACGGTGCGTTTGTGGTCGACCAGCCAGTAGTCCCCGTCCTGGTCGCGCCGGAAGAGGTTCTCGGTCGGGCTCCAGGCGTCACCTGCCGCGAAGATGCCCCGCAGGGCGCCCCCCTGCATCTCGGCGTAGACGCCGGCGCGACCGAGCAGCAGGCCCACCTCGTCGTCGGCGCACTCGCGGACGAACCCGTTCTCGTCCTCGATGAGCGACCGTGTCACCGGGTCGTAGGCGGCCAGCTTCACCTCGGCGGTGCCGGGCAGCGGGCGACCCTTGCAGCCGATCTTGGCGCCGGAGACGTTCGCGAGGATGACGTCTCCCTCGGTGGACGCGTAGAACTCCAGAACCTGTGCCGGCGTGAACTCGTCGATCGTCCGGTTCCACAGTGCCGGGGACATGCCGGAGCCGATGAACAGGCGTACCGGGTGGATGCCGTGCACCGTCGTCTCGTCGGCGTCGAGGATCTCCCTCAACATGGTCCAGGTGTAGCTCACCACCGTGACGCCGTAGCGGTGGACCTCCTCGCCGAAGCGCTTCGGATCGAGGCTGCGGGACAGCGCGATCCGGGACCCGCCCGCGACGGCACCGCCCAGGGTGGCGAGCAGGCTCGACGGATGGTGGAGCGGGGTGAGGCAGTAGACGGTGTCGCTGCGGTCGAGATCGGCGGCGGAGGCCGTACCGAACGCCGACAGCGCCCACCGGTGATTCGTGATCTGCTTGATCTCGAGGCTTCCGTGCGACTCGGTGAAGAGTATGAACGCGAGTTCACGTGCGAGACCGGGATCGGGCCGGTACCACCCGGGCAGGGTGACGGCATCGGCGTCGATCTGCTCGAGGTCGACGACCTTCCATCCCGGCTTCAGCTCCAGCTCGCGCACCTCGCCGCCGCCGAGTGCGAGGACTTCCTTCCCGGTGCCGACCGCCAGCTCCACGTGCTCCGGATCGGCGACGATGCGGGACACGTTCCCCAACTCGACGGCGACGGGCAGTTGGTCGCCGTCCGGGGGCAGCAACACCGCGACGGCACCGATCCGCGACAACGCGGCGACGGCCGCGAGCGCACTCGGACGGGTACCCATGAGCACTCCGACGTGAGCGGCGGGGCGCACACCGGACTGGATGAGCCCCCGCACGACCCGGTCGATCCGGGCACCCGCGTTCTCGTGGGTGTGTATCCGGTTGTCGAAGACGAACAGCTCACCGCGCGGCGCCTTGCGACGCTGCTCGGCGAGCAGGCGGCTCAGTGAGATCTGCGTGTGCGGCTGGATCTGGCCCAGGCGGGCGAGCCGCGGGAGAGCCCGAGTCGCCTCGCCGGACAACTCCACCGTCCCGCGCACCGCACCCGAGGCCAGGTCGCTCAGGCCCCTTCCGACGCCGATGCCCAGTTCCGCCACCGAGGCCACCGTGTGCACGACACGGTCCGCGAGAGACACGCCGGTCTCGCCGGGATGGACCTCGTCCCGGCGCATCGCGTACACCTCGGCGGGCTTGCCGCCCTCCCCCTCGCGCCAGAGCACCCACTCCCCCGTCGTCGGCCAGCTGTGCGAGACGGCCGCTGATCCGACCACGAGCCCGAAATGACCGGCCCTCAGCGAGGATTCGAATACGTCGGCGCTCGGTGCGGCCTGCTGGATTCCTCGAACGGCCACGGGTTGCCCGATGTCGTCGACTTCACCGAGGAAGGCCAGAATGGGGGTCGAGATCTCGGCGAGCGAGACCACCGTGTCCTTGATGACGAATCCGCCCGTCATCATCCGGTTGTGGGCGATGAATTGCTTGAGCAGTTCCGCGACCGCGGGGCCCGACCAGCCCACCCACCCTTCGGTGGCGAGGAAGCGGCGCTGCTGTTCCCGTGGGAGCAATGCTTCGCGGTCGTGCAACTGGAGGAGGAACTCCACCCGCGACCGGAGGGTCTTCACCGGGTCCAGGAGCTGAAAGCCGGTGCGCGCCATCCATCCCGAGACCGCGAGCCGACTGAAGACGTGGTCGGCGAGGAAGTCCGCGGCATTCGACGCCACTTCCGCCGGGATGCCGAACGGCAAACCGGCGAGGGTGTCCACCGGGCTGCCGAAGGTGATCAGGCTGGCGATGTCCCGGCTGCGCCGGTACGCGGCGGCCTGATAGGCGAACATTCCGCCCTGGGAGTATCCGGCGAGGTGCACCTTACGGCCGGTCTGCCGGCGGACGAACTCCACGATGTCACTGATCGCGATGACGTGATCGGCGAGATTGCGATCCCACCCACCCTCCTCGACGTCGGGCTCGCCGAAGTCGACCACCCAGGGATCGATGCCCATCTCCCGGAGAACGCTGACGGCACCCTGGTCCTTGGTCACGTCGTAGACGTCCGCCGACATCATCATCGGTGGCACCAGGACGATCGGGGGGCCGGCCTCGCCGGTCTCGGCGTCGGTGAAGTACCTCCGCAACCGATACATGGGGGTGCGCTCGACGACGACGTACGGCGAACGGGTGATGTCGGTGGCCAGACCGCCGAGCCGGACCACCTCCAACCCGTTCTGGGCCGTAGCCACCACACGACGGACCGGACCGATCACCGAGTTCGCTCTCACACGCACGTCGCCACTCCCCGCTACTCGAACTGTGACCTAAGTCTGCCTGTGCACGTTCTGTGTTACCACGCGGGGTCCGGCCACGACGTGATCTCTCACACCGTCCAGCTACGCAGTGTCGTCGCGAGCGCCGCGACACGGTCGAGTTGCTCCCGCACGCGAACGCCCGAAGTTCCCCCGCGTGCGTCGCGGGACGCGATCGACCCGGCCACGGTGAGCACCTCCCTGACCTCCGGCGTCAGCGCCGCGTCCACGGCGGCAAGCTCCGCGTCGGTGAGATCCGCGAGGCCCACTCCCCTGGCCTCGGCGGCGCGTACGCACCCGCCCGCGGCCTCGTGGGCCACCCGGAAGGGCACCCCCTGCCGCACCATCCACTCGGCGATGTCGGTGGCGAGGGTGAAGCCCGCGGGCGCGAGCTCGGCCATCCGATCGGTGTGGAACTCGAGGGTGCCGACCAGACCTGCGATCGCGGGCAGGAGCAGTTCGAGCTGAGCCACCGAATCGAAGACCGGCTCCTTGTCCTCCTGCAGATCACGGTTGTAGGCCAGGGGCTGTGCCTTGAGCGTCGCGAGCAGACCGGTGAGGTTGCCGATGAGTCGACCGGACTTGCCCCGGGTCAGTTCGGAGACGTCCGGATTCTTCTTCTGCGGCATGATGGACGACCCGGTCGACCATGCGTCGGCCAGCGTCACATAGCCGAATTCCGGTGTGCTCCAGAGGATCACCTCTTCCGCCATCCGGGACAGGTCCACACCGATCATCGCGAGCACGAACGCCGCCTCCGCGGCGAAATCCCGGGAGGACGTCGCGTCGATGGAGTTCTCCGCCGACGAATCGAACCCCAGATCTGCCGCAATCGCCTCCGGGTCCAGTCCCAGCGACGACCCGGCGAGCGCACCGGAGCCGTAGGGCGAGACCGCGGCGCGGCGGTCGAAATCGCGCAACCGCTCCACGTCCCGGAGCAGAGGATGGGCGTGGGCGAGCAGGTGGTGGGACAGCAGAACCGGCTGGGCCGCCTGCAGGTGCGTCTTGCCCGGCATCACGGCGGCGGGATGCGTGGCCGCCTGCGCGGTGAGCGCGTCCACCACGTCGAGGACTCCCGCGGCGACCCGGCGCACCGCGTCCCGCAGCCACATCCGGAACAGCGTGGCGACCTGGTCGTTGCGCGAGCGCCCGGCGCGCAGGCGCCCGCCGACCTCCGGGCCCACCCGCTCGATGAGCCCTCGTTCGAGGGCGCCGTGCACGTCCTCGTCGGACTCGGCGGGTGCGAAGGCACCGCTCGCGACGTCTGCGGCGAGACCGTCGAGGCCGTCCTGCATGGTGGCGAGGTCGGCTTCCGACAGCAGCCCCGCCCGGTGCAGTACCCGCGCATGGGCCTTCGACGCCCGGATGTCGTACGGCGCGAGTACCCAGTCGAAGTGGGTCGACTTGCTCAGTGCCGCCATGGCGGCGGCCGGTCCGGACTCGAACCGGCCGCCCCACAACGCGCCCTCGTTGGTCCCGTGAGGGGTGGCATCCGTCATCGTTACAGGCCCAGATCCCGCTTCGCGGCGACCTTCGAGGACAGTCCGTGGATGTGGACGAAGCCCTTGGCGTTGGACTGGTCGAACGAATCGCCCTCGTCGTACGTGGCGAGGTTGAAGTCGTACAGCGACTCTCCGCTGCGCCGGCCGTTGACGACCACCGAACCGCCGTGGAGGACCAGGCGGATGTCACCGGAGACGTGCTCCTGCGTCTTCTGCACGAAGGTGTCCAGCGCGTCCTTGAGCGGCGAGAACCAGAGGCCGTCGTAGACCAGCTCGCTCCAGCGCTGCTCGGTCTGACGCTTGAAGCGACCCAGCTCGCGTTCGAGGGTGACGTGCTCGAGCTCCTGGTGCGCGGTGATGAGGACCATCGCGCCCGGCGCCTCGTACACCTCGCGGCTCTTGATGCCGACGAGGCGGTCCTCGACGACGTCGAGGCGGCCGACGCCCTGGGCACCGGCCCGCTGGTTGAGTTCCTGGATGGCCTCGAGCACGGACACCGGGCGACCGTCGATCGCGATCGGGCGGCCCTTGTCGAAGGTGATGATCAGCTCGTCCGGTGTCTGCCAGTGCACCGTAGGGTCCTCGGTGTAGCTGTAGACGTCCTTGGTCGGCGCGTTCCACAGGTCCTCGAGGAACCCGGTCTCCACCGCGCGTCCCCAGACGTTCTGGTCGATGGAGAACGGCGACTTCTTGGAGACGTTGATCGGGATCTTGTTCTCCTCGGCGAAGGCGATGGCCTTCTCCCGCGTCCACGCGTAGTCACGGACCGGGGCGATGACGTCCAGGTCCGGTGCCAGGGCACCGAAGCCGACCTCGAAACGCACCTGGTCGTTGCCCTTGCCGGTGCAGCCGTGGGACACGACGGTGCCGCCGTGGTCCCGGGCCGCCTGGACGATGTGCTTGACGATCAGCGGACGGCTGATCGCCGACACCAGCGGGTAACGGTCCATGTAGAGGGCGTTGGCCTGGATGGTGGGGAGGCAGTACTCGTCGGCGAACTCGTCGCGCGCGTCGACGACGACGGACTCGACCGCACCGCAGTCGAGGGCGCGCTGACGCACGACCTCCATGTCCTCCCCGCCCTGACCCAGATCGATCGCGACGGCGACGACTTCCTTGCCGGTCTCCTTGCCGATCCAGCTGATGGCGACGGAGGTGTCCAACCCACCCGAGTAGGCGAGTACGACGCGATCGGCCATTGTCTGTGTGCTCCTTAGGTTGTTCTGTAGAGAATGTGCAGCGTTCGCGAGGTTCGGATTCGCGGACGTGCATTCGGGACGTTCGATTCGATTGTCAGGCGAGCGACTCGATCTTCGCGGCCAGCTGCGCGCCGGTCATCGGTTCGCGTGCCACCACCATGATCGTGTCATCCCCGGCGATGGTGCCCACCACTTCGGGTAATGATGCCCGATCGAGTGCACTGGCCAGATAGTGCGCCGCCCCCGGCGGAGTTCGCAGCACGGCGAGATTGCCGCTGGCGTCGGTGGAGACGAGCAGATCACCGAGGAGGCGGGACAGCCGGTCGGTACCGCCGGACACGCCGCGCACGGGATTGCCGTCCTCCGGGACGACGTAGACCCCGGCACCGCCGTCGGCACCGCGCAGCTTGACGGCGCCGAGTTCCTCGAGGTCCCTCGAGAGAGTGGCCTGCGTGGCCTCGATCCCCTCGGCGGCGAGCAACGCGGCCAGTTCGGTCTGGCTGCGGACCGGGTTGTTCGACAGGATCGCGATGATCCTGGCCTGACGCCCGGCTCGGGTCCGGGCCGGGCCGCCCGCGGTGCCGCGACCCGCCCGGGATTCGGAGGTGGTGCTCACCGTGGGCTCCGTTGGGCCAGCAGCCAGACGAGCAGCGCCTTCTGGGCGTGCAGCCGGTTCTCGGCCTCGTCCCAGACCACGCTCTGCGGACCGTCGAGCACCTGATCGGTGACTTCCTCGCCGCGATGCGCCGGCAGGCAGTGCAGCACGATCGCCTCGTCGTCGGCGTGGGTGAGCAACGACTCGTTGATCTGGAAGGGCCGGAACGGACCGACCCGGTCGAGTCCGTCGTTCTCCTGCCCCATCGACGTCCACGTGTCGGTCACCAGGGCGTCGGCACCCTCCGCGCCGGCCTTCGGGTCGCTGGTGACAGCGATCGACGCCCCCGTCTCCGCGGCGCGGGACCGGGCGAGATCGAGTATCCACTCCTTCGGGGCGAACCCTTCGGGACTGGCGATCGTCACGTCGATTCCTGCGGTGACACCACCGAGCAGCAACGAATGCGCCATGTTGTTGGCGCCGTCGCCGAGGTAGGTCAGCCGCAGACCTTTCAGGTCGCCCTTACGTTCGCGCAGGGTCTGCAGGTCGGCGAGCACCTGGCACGGATGGAACTCGTCGGAGAGCGCGTTCACGATCGGCACCGTGGTGCCCGCGGCCATCTGCTCGAGCCGCGCCTGTCCGAACGTGCGCCACACGATCGCGTCGAGATATCTCGACAACACCCGGCCGGTGTCCGCGAGGGTCTCCTCCCGCCCGAGCTGGGTGCTCTGGCCGTCCACCACCACCGCGTGTCCACCGAGTTGAGCGATGCCCAGCTCGAAAGAGAACCGGGTGCGCGTCGAGTTCTTCTCGAAGATGACGCCGACACCGCGCGGTCCCTCGAGCGGACGCTCGGAGAACGGCTCACGTTTGAGCCGGGCCGCGATGTCGAGCACCTCGGCCTGCTGCGCAGGGGTGAGGTCGTCGTCGCGCAGAAAGTTCTTCACTGGCGTGTCCTTCACTGTGCTGTGCGCGGTCATCGCGGTCAGTTCCCTTCCTGCGTCGCCGGGGAGCCCGCTGCGTCGAGGATCGCCGGCAGTGCCGCGACGAACGAATCCGCCTGCTCGTCGGAGAGCACGAGTGGCGGCGCCAACCGGATCACGTCGGGACGTGCGGCGTTCACGAGGAATCCGGCGTCTCGCGCGGCCGCCTCGACGGCAGGACCGACCTGGTCGGTCAACACGATGCCGAGCAGCAGGCCGGCGCCGCGCACGTGATCGACGAGCGGATGGCCCAGCGCCTCGATCCCGTAGGTGACGTGCTTGCCGAGCGCGTCCGCCCGCGAGACGAGGTCCTGTTCGGTGATCGTGTCGAGAACCGCCAGTGCCGCCGCGGCGCACACGGGATTGCCGCCGAACGTGGTGCCGTGCTTGCCCGGTCCGAAGAACTGCGCGGCCGGGCCGGTGGCGAGCACCGCACCGATCGGCATTCCGCCGCCGAGCCCCTTGGCGAGGGTGATCACATCGGGAACGATGCCGTGCGCCTGGTGCGCGTAGAACCAGCCGGTTCGGGCGATGCCGGTCTGGATCTCGTCGAGCACCAGCAGCGCGCCGTGTCGTGCCGTGATCTCCCGCGCGGCGACCAGGTACCCCTCCGGGGGAACCACGACGCCGTACTCCCCCATGATCGGTTCGAGGAACACTGCGGCCGTCCGGTCGTCGACGGCGGCCTCGAGCGCCGCGACGTCCCCGTAGGGCACGTGCTCGACACCGGGAGGCATCGGCTCGAACGGCACGCGCTTGTCCGGCTGCCCGGTGAGCGCGAGGGCACCCATCGTGCGGCCGTGGAACGCGTTCTGTGCGGCGATGATCTTCGGCCGGCCGGTGAGCCGGGCCAGCTTGAACGCGGCCTCGTTGGCCTCGGTACCCGAATTGCAGAAGAACGCGCGTCCCGGCGCCCCCAGCAGCGCGAGGAGCCGCTCCGCCAAGGTCACCACCGGCTCGCTGGCGTACAGGTTCGACACGTGCCCGAGGGTCGCAAGCTGCCGGGTGACGGCCTCGACGACGGCGGGGTGTCCGTGGCCGAGGATGTTGACCGCGATACCGCCGAGCAGATCGAGGTAGTTCCTGCCGTCCACGTCGGTGAGCACGGCGCCCTCGCCGCGTGCGAGCGCGACCTTCGGAACTCCGTAGTTGTCCATCAGCGAGGTCTCCCACCGCTGCTGGATCTCGAAGGTGCCACTCATGAAACGTCTCCCTGGATCGGGGCGGAACGGGTCTGGCTCACAGGGTTGTGGGCAGGCCCGGAACCGGCGGGCACGACCATGGTGCCGATGCCCTCCTCGGTGAACAACTCGAGCAGGACCGAGTGCGCGAGTCGTCCGTCGATGACGTGCGCGGTCGGCACACCGCCACGCACCGCCCGCAGGCAGGCCTCCATCTTCGGCACCATCCCGGCATCGAGGGTCGGCAGGAGTTGTTCCAGCGCCGCGACGTCGATCTCGGTGGCGAGGGAACTGCGATCCGGCCAGTCCGTGTAGAGGCCTTCGACGTCGGTGAGAACCACGAGCTTCTCGGCGCCGATCGCCTCCGCCAGCGCCGCTGCCGCGGTATCGGCGTTGATGTTGTGCACGACGCCGTCCTGGTCCGGGGCGATGGTGGACACGACCGGAATCCGGCCGGCGCCGATGAGGTCGAGCACGGCGTCGGGGTTGACCGTCGTCACGTCACCGACGAGGCCGATGTCGGTCGGGACGCCGTCGACCGACACCGTCCGACGGGTGGCGGTGAACAGGTGCGCGTCCTCACCGGAGATTCCGACGGCATACGGGCCGTGAGCGTTGATCAGACCCACGAGCTCGCGTCCGACCTGCCCGAACAGCACCATCCGCACGACGTCCATGACTTCCGGTGTGGTGACCCGGAATCCGCCGCGAAACTCGCCGACCAAGCCCAGCCGCTGCAGCATCGCCGTGATCTGCGGGCCCCCGCCGTGCACCACGACGGGGTGGATGCCCACCGTCCGGAGAAAGGCCATGTCGGCGGCGAAGGCGGTCTTCAGTTCCTCGTCGATCATGGCGTTGCCGCCGTACTTGACGACCACGATCTTGTCCCGGAACGCCTGCAGCCACGGGAGCGCTTCAGCCAGGACGTGCGCCTTCTGGTGCGCGGTGATACCCGCGATCGCGCTCACGACGAGTACGCCGAATTCTCTTCGACGTACCCGTGCGAGAGGTCCGTCGTGCGGATGGTCACCGCGGCGTCGCCGATCCGGAGGTCGATGTCCAGGTCGATGTCGACCCCGGACAGATCGACCTCGCGTGCTCCGGGAGCCCCGACACCGTCGATACACACGGGGCTTCCGTTGAAGGACACCGTGATCCGGTCGGGATCGAGCTCGATCGGGGCGATACCGATCGCTGCCAGTACCCGGCCCCAGTTGGGATCGGAACCGAACACCGCGGTCTTGACGAGGCTGTCCCGGGCCACGGTCCTGGCGCCGATCAGTGCCTCGTCCTCGGAGGCCGCGCCACGTACCGTGACCCGCACCCGCTTCGTGACGCCCTCGGCGTCCGCCATCAACTGGTCCGCGAGATCGTCGCACACCGCGGTGACCGCTGCCGTGAGCTCCTCCTGGGACGGCGCGACGTTGCTCGCACCGGATGCCAGGAGCAGCACCGTGTCGTTGGTGGACGTCGCGCCGTCCACGTCCAGGCGGTCGAAGCTCACCCTGGTGGCGGCACGCAGCGCCTCGTCGAGTTGTTCCGCCGAGGCCACCGCGTCGGTGGTGATCACACACAGCATGGTGGCGAGGGCAGGCGCGAGCATGCCCGCACCCTTGGCCATCCCGCCGACGTTCCACTTGCCGGAATGGTGCAGCGCCGCCTGCTTGGGCACGGTGTCCGTCGTCATGATCGCGTAGGCCGCATCGGTGCCGCCGGACAGTCCGCCCGCGAGCTCGTGCACCGCCTCGGTGACGCCGGGCAGCAGCTTGTCCATCGGCAACCGGTCGCCGATGAGCCCGGTGGAGCAGACTGCGACTTCGACAGCACCGGTGTCCGTTCCCCAATTGCTCAGGGCCGCTGCGACTTCCTCCGCCGTCTTGTGGGAGTCCTGGAACCCCGGTGCGCCGGTACAGGCATTGGCACCGCCGGAATTGAGAACCACGGCACGAAGCCGTCCCGTGGTGAGCACCTGCTGGGACCAGAGCACCGGCGCGGCCTTGACCTTGTTGGCCGTGAACACGCCCGCGGCCGAGAGCTCCGGGCCCTCGTTGAGGACGAGCGCGAGGTCGGCGTTGCCGTTCGCCTTGATCCCGGCCGTGATACCCGCCGCACGGAAGCCGGCCGGCGCGGTCACGCCCTGGCTTCGGACGAGCCGGCCGCCTGCGACCTCGGTGCCCGGCGCATCGTCGGGCTGCCCGGGCTCGGGCGTGAAATCGGCGGTCACGGTGCTACTCCCACGGTGGTCAGGCCCGCGGTCTCGGGCAAGCCGAGGGCGAGGTTCATCGATTGGACGGCACCGCCTGCGGTGCCCTTGGTGAGATTGTCGATCGCCGCGATCACGACGAGTTCGCCCGCGTCCGCGTTCACGGTGACGCCGATCTGCACGGCGTTGGACCCGATCACCGCACTCGTCTGAGGGAACACCCCTTCCGGGAGGACATGCACGAAAGGCTCGTCGTGGTAAGCCTTTTCGTAGACCTCTCGGGCATGTTCCGCAGTCACTGCCGTGGGAGCGGTGCACGTCGCGAGGATCCCCCGCGGCATGGGCACGAGGACGGGGGTGAACGAGACCGACACGTCGACGCCACCCGCGGCAGAGAGGTTCTGCGCGATCTCGGGCGTGTGCCGGTGCGCTCCGCCGACGCCGTAGGCGCGGGCCGAACCCATCACCTCGGCGGCGAGCAGATCAGCCTTCGGGGCGCGGCCCGCTCCGGAGGCTCCGGTCACCGCGACCACGTGCACCCGTGGCTCGACGATTCCCGCGGCGACCGCGGGCGCGAGCGCGAGGCTCGCCGCCGTCGGGTAGCAGCCGGGAACCGCGATGCGCGTTGCGCCCCGCAACCGGTCCCGGGCGCCGGGCAGCTCCGGCATGCCGTACGGCCAACTACCCGCGTGCGGGCTCTGGTAGTACCGCTCCCAGGCCGCGGCGTCGGTGAGGCGGAAGTCCGCGCCACAGTCGATGATGACGGTGGACTCGGGCAGTTCCCGCGCGAACTGCGCAGACTTGCCGTGCGGGAGCGCGAGGAACACCACGTCGTGCCCGGAGAGCGTCTGTACCGAGGTGCCCTCGAGCACTCGTTCGGCCAGCGGCAGCAGGTGCGGGTGGTGACTGCCGAGCGTCGATCCGGCGCTACCGCCCGCGGTCAGCGCGCCGATCACGAGCGACCCGTCCGCATACAGCGGGTGGCCGAGGAGCAGGCGCAGCAGCTCGCCGCCCGCATATCCGCTGGCGCCGGCCACGGCGACCCTGATCGGTGTGCGCGATTGGTCCGTCATGACGACCATTATGCATCATCGTGCATCGCGCTGCATAATCATTATGCAGTCAGTCGTCCCTGCAGTCAGTCGTCCCCGAACGTGCCCATCGATTTCCGGATCTCGTCCAACCTGGCCTTCGCCGCCTTCTCCCGTTCCGTCCACTGCTGCTCCACCGACTTGCCTGCCGGTGTCTCGTGCGCCAGTTCCGCAGAACCGATCGCGGTACCGAATCGTCCCTCGATCTTCTCCCGCACCGCGTCGTAGGTGGGGACACCGTCGTCGGTGTAGTCGGATCGGGTGACATCCCCACCCGAGAGACCCGTGCCCGAGAAACCCGTGCCCGACGCGGGCGACGAGGCGACGCCCGACGTGTCGGCCTCCGCATCGAGGATCGGGAACGCCTCGACCGGACGGAGGACCTCGCCGCCTGGATCGGCACACGCCGCGGCGAGGAACGCCAGACCCGGCCGCGCATCGGCGACCTCGCGCACGACCGCCACGATCTCGGCATCGGTCAGTGCGGACAGTGCGTCACGAGCGATGGAGGGGTCCATACCGTCCACCCTCCCAGCGGATCGAGCTCCCGACAACCTCCTTGCCCGACACGGTGCGTCATGTGTAATGCGTCATGTGTACACCGACGCGGTGCGTCACGGTGCCGGGAAGAGCACACCGGGGTTGAGAATGCCCCGTGGATCCAGGGCGTGCTTGATCGATCTCATGACCTCGATGTCGACCGGCTCGCGTCCGAGCGACAGCCACGGCAGCTTCGCCCGGCCGATCCCGTGCTCGGCGCTGATGCTGCCGCGATACCGGGCCACCAGGGTGAACACCGTCTCGGTGACGGGCCCGGCCAGATCCGGCGGTACGTCGAGAACGTTGACGTGGATGTTGCCGTCGAGGAAGTGCCCGAACTGGACACAGCGCGCACCCGGGGCACACTCGGCGATCCCGGCCGTGATCGCGTCGACGACCGGACCCATCGTCCCGAGCGGAACCGCGACGTCGAGTTTGACGACGGGAGTCGCCGACGATCGAGCGATCGCTTCCGTGTGCCCTTCCCGGATCTGCCAGAGCCGACGTCCAGGCGCCTCGTCCACGACCGCATCGACGACGAGATCGTCGGCCGCGCCGAGGATCTCGACCACATCGTCCGTGGTTCCGCCGGACACCTCGACCAGTATCGAGAACGGGGCCTTCCCGCCTGCGGGCAGCGCCGACGCGGTGCGTCCGGCGACGAGGCCGACCCCGGCCGCGGTCATCAACTCCGCCGCCTCGACGGTCAGCCCGTGGCGCGCCGCACGGCGGCAGAACTCGACAGCCGCGTCCACCCGGTCGACGGCAGCGAGTACGACCTGTGCCGGCGGCGCCGGGCCCACCAGCCGCATGAGGACCGCGGTGACGACTGCGAGGGTCCCTTCGCTCCCGCACAGCAGGCCGGGCAGGTCGTAGCCGACGTTGTCCTTGACCAGGGGCTGCCATCGGCGCAGCACGCGTCCGTCCGCCACCACCGCCTCCACACCGAGCAGTTGCCTGCGCGTGTTGCCGTGGCGGATCATCCGGATCCCTCCGGCGTTGGTCGCGACGATCCCGCCGAGAGTGGCGCTCTCCCGCGAGGCCAGATCCACGCCCATCCGCAGTCCGTGCTCGCGTGCCGCCCGATCCGCCTCTGCCACGGTGACTCCGGCCGCGGCCTCGATCGTCTGCCCTACCGCGTCCACGATCGGCGCACCGAGCAGGCGCCGCGTGCTGAGCAGAACCGCACCCGGCGCGGGTATCCCACCGCCGACGAGCCCCGTGTTCCCACCCTGTGCGGTGACCGGTACGTCCGCGGCGTGACACAGCCGCAGCACCTGCGCCACCTCGTCGGTCCCCGCGGGGCGGACGACCACGGCGACGTCCGAGCGATACCGACCGGTCCAGTCGGTGGTGTACCCGGTCACCGTCGCAGGGTCGGTGAGCACGTTCGCCGTGCCCACGACGGCACTGAGCGCCCGGACGACGTCCTCGTGTCCGGCGGCCCGTCCGTGCCCGTCCCGAGTCGTCATTCCTCCTGCGTACCCCCTCCGACGGCGCAAGTCACGGGTTCACGTATCGGTCCGGATCCGCATGGACTCTCGGCAGCCGCACGCCGGCTCGCCGCGCGACACGCCGGTCGCCACCCGAAACACCGCGCGTTTGCCTTCCGCTTGCCGATTCAACCTTCGTCGGGTAGGAATTGCACCGTGCAAACGACCCACCTGGTGCGGCGCCTGAGCGTCGACCTGTGCCGTATGTGCGCCAACACCTGTTGTAGGTGATCTCCGGCGCGCTCTTCAGCGCGCTGTCACCGGCCCGTGCTGCCGGTTCCCGGCCTTCCGCCACCTTGCTCTCCGCTGCCCACCCCTCGGTTCGTTGCCGATGTAGTCGTGGACGCTTCCTCTGTCGAAAGCAGAACCATGTCCGTATCCCTGGACGCCCCACCCGACGTCACCGACCCGTCGCCTCCACCCGCGCCGCGGCGCCGCCGCCTCCGCCTCGCCGCCCATCGCGTCGGCCTGCCGTTGTTGTCGCTGGCGCTGTTCCTCGGCCTGTGGCAGATCGCTGCCGCGAGCGGAACGTGGAACGAGACGTTCGTGCCCTACCCCAGCACCGTCTGGAAGGCGTTCGTCGACTTCTCCACCACCCACGACGGCGTCCGCGGATACCAGGGCTACCTGCTGTGGGAACACCTCTACATGACGCTGCGACGCGTCGCGATCGGCGTCGTCATCGGCGTGGTTCTCGGTGTTCTCCTGGGCCTCGCCATGGGTACCGTCAGCTGGATTCGCTCACTCCTCGAGCCCTGGTTGACCTTCCTGCGTGCGCTCCCGCCCCTGGCCTACTTTTTCCTGCTGGTGATCTGGCTGGGCATCGACGAGGCACCGAAGATCACGCTCCTCGCACTGGCCGCGCTCCCACCCGCAGCGGTGGCGACGACCGCCGCGGTGCTCGCGACACCGGTCACTCTCGTCGAGGCCGCCCGGGCGCTCGGCGCGAGCCGGGTCCAGGTGATCCGTGACGTGGTCGCCCCGTCGGCGCTTCCGGAGACCTTCACCGGTATCCGGCTCTCGGTGGGGATCGCCTACTCGTCGGTGGTCGCCGCCGAACTGTTCAACGGAATCCCCGGCATCGGCGGCGCCGTCAAGGACGCCAGCAACTACAACAACACCCCGGTCGTCCTCGTCGGCATCTTCGCCATCGGGTTTTCCGGGCTCGTCATCGACGGACTGCTCCGCGCGCTCGAACGACGCGTCGTCCCCTGGAGAGGCAAGGCATGAACGACACCCACACCCCTCGATTCGGAATCCGCACGCTGCGGCTGCTCGCGGTGGCCCTCACCGGGCTGCTCGCCGTGGCCGGATGCTCGGTGGACCAGAACAGCCAGGATGCGGGCAAGCCCACCATCCGACTGGCCTACCAGTCGTTCCCGAGCGGCGACCTCGTCGTGAAGAACAACGGCTGGCTCGAGGAAGCGTTGCCGGACTACAACATTCGGTGGACGAAGTTCGACTCCGGCGCGGACGTCAACACCGCGTTCGTGGCCGGTGAGGTCGACTTCGGCGCGATCGGCTCGAGTCCCGTCGCGCGTGGGCTGTCGGCGCCGTTGAACATCCCGTACCAGGTCGCGTTCGTTCTCGACGTCGCCGGCGACAACGAGGCGCTGGTCGCGCGGGACGGCACGGGCATCGAGACCGTCGCCGACCTGCGCGGCCGCAAGGTGGGGACGGCGTTCGCCTCCACCGCGCACTACAGCCTGCTGGCGGCGCTCGGACAGGCTGGGGTCGGTGCCGACGAGGTCCAGCTGATCGATCTGCAGCCGCAGGCCTCCCTCGCCGCCTGGGAACGGGGCGACATCGACGCGGTCTACACCTGGCTGCCCACCCTGGATCAGCTCCGGGAGAGCGGAACCACCCTCGTCAGCAGTCGGGAACTCGCCACCGCCGGCAAGCCCACTCTGGACCTGGGAGTGGTGGCCACCGCGTTCGCCACCGAGCACCCCGAGGCCGTCGACGCCTGGCGACGGGTCCAGGCACGTGCCCTCGACACGATCGCGAACGATCCCGACGCCGCGGCATCCGCCGTCGCCGCCGAGATAGGCATCACCGAGGAGGAAGCAGCGAACCAGCTGTCCCAGGGCGTGTTCCTCTCCCCCGCGGAGCTGACCTCGCCGGAATGGCTGGGAACCGAGGACGCGGTCGGCTCCCTCGCCGTCAACCTGCAGGCAGCCTCCCAGTTCCTGGCCGAGCAGAACCAGATCGACGCCGCCCCTCCACTGGAGACGTTCCAGGACGCGATCTACGTGAAAGGACTTCCCGATGTCCTCGACGAGTGAGCACACGGGCGCCCCTCCCGCGATCGGGATCGGGGACGTCACCCACGTCTACGGCGAGGGTCGCGAGGCCGTCACGGCGCTCGGTCCGGTCTCGCTGACGGTTCCCGACGGGGAGTTCCTCGTCCTCGTCGGCGCTTCGGGGTGCGGGAAGAGCACACTGCTCCGACTGATCGCCGGGTTCGACACCCCCACCGCGGGTTCCCTGCGGGTGGCCGGGGATACTCCCACGCCCGGCCTGACCTCGGGCGTCGTCTTCCAGCAACCGCGGCTGTTCCCCTGGCGAACCGTCGCGGGCAACGTGGACCTGGCGCTGAAGTACGCGGGCGTTCCCCGTGCCGACCGCACCGACCGACGCGACGAACTGCTCGAACGTGTCGGCCTGGAAGGTACCGGGGCGCGGCGAATCTGGGAGATCTCGGGCGGACAGCAGCAACGAGTCGCGATCGCCCGCGCCCTCGCGGGCAACACCCCGTTGCTGCTGCTCGACGAGCCGTTCGCCGCACTCGACGCCCTCACCCGGGAGAGGCTCCAGGAAGACCTGCGCAAGGTGAGCGCCGAGTCCGGACGCACGAGCGTCTTCGTCACGCACAGCGCGGACGAGGCAGCATTCCTCGCCTCGCGGATCGTCGTCCTCACCCATCGGCCGGGCCGGGTGGCCCTCGACATTCCGGTCGATCTCCCCCGCAACGGGGTCGACCCGGACGAGTTGCGCGGCTCACCCGAATACGCCGCGCTGCGCGCCGAGGTCGGGCACGCGGTCAAGGCCGCAGCCACCGTCACCGAACCGGAAAGGATCCGCTCGTGAGTCTCACACTCGACACCCGCACCACCGACATTCCCTCGGCCACACTGACACTCGACCGGTTCGGACCCGGCTTCGGAGCCGAGGTCCTCGGCTTCGACGTCGCCGGTGCGAGCGATGCCCAGATCGTGGCGCTGCAAGCCGCGCTCGTCGAGCACAAGGTGCTCGTCCTCCGCGACCAGCACCTCGACGACGACGCACACATCGAGCTCGGGCGCCGCCTCGGCGAGCTGACCGCGGGTCATCCGGTTCACGACAGTGGGGACGTCGCCGCCGAAATCTATTCCCTCGACAGCCAGGACAACGGCTTCGCGGACGTCTGGCACACCGACGTCACCTTCATGCGGCGGCCACCCCTGGGATCGATCCTGCGCCCGGTCGTGCTTCCGCCCACCGGCGGCGACACGAACTGGGCGGACTCCCAACTGGCGTACGAATCGCTGTCCGCACCGATCCGGGATCTCGTCGACGGACTCACCGCAATCCACGACGGCAATCGCGAATTCGGGTACTACCTCGAGCAGCGACGCGGCGGGCAGGGCAACGAGTGGGACGGCGAGCGCGTCGAGCGGCTGGTTCCGGTCGAACACCCCGTGGTGCGGGTTCATCCCGAGACCGGCCGCAAGGGACTGTTCGTCAATCCGGGCTTCACGTCGCACATCGTCGGAGTCTCCGACGCCGAGAGCCGGAGCATCCTCGACCTCCTCTACGCCCACCTGACCAAGCCGGAGCACATCGTCCGGCACCGTTGGCGGCTCGGCGATCTGGTGCTGTGGGACAACCGGAGTACCGCCCACTACGCGAACCGCGACTACGGCACCGCGCATCGGGTGATGCACCGGATCACCCTGCGCGGCGACATCCCCGTCGGCCCGCGACGCTGACCGGTTCGTCCGTCAGCACTGCCCGCGCGTGACCTCCTCGGGCAGGGCACCCACCATCTCCACACCGGATCCGTTCCACCGGTAGGTGATGTCGACGCTGCCCTGCGGGGCGGCGTTCGGCTCCTCGCCCACCAGATACCGGTAGGTGACGTCGACGTGGTCGCCACCCGAGCCGGTGACCGTCTGATAGCCGAGATTGCAGCGGGTACCCGTGCCCTGGAACTCGCCCCGGTGGAACAGCAGGAGCTGCCAGGGCGACGACACCGTCGCACCCTCCGTCTCGAGGACGACGTAACTCAGGTCCGAACAGCCGTCGAGCGTGGACTCCGCCGCCTGCCAGGAGACCCCGGACATCGGAGGTGGGATCGCCGCAACGGCATTCGCGATCGCAGTGGGCTCGCCACCCGGAACGGAACAGTCGTCTCCCGCTCCGGTCTCCGTCGGTGCGGCCGCCGTGGACGCGTGTCCGGTCGCCTCCCCCTGCTCCGGGCGCGGGGACGGCGTCGCGCCTTCCTCGTGCGTCGCCGCACCGGTCTCCGTGATGTCGCCACCTTCGGGCGCGGCCGTTCCGCTCGTGTCACTTCCGCACCCCGACACGGCGACGACCACGGCGCCGGCTGCGAGAACCGCCGTCAGCGCCGAACGGCGACCGATTCGGCGGCGATCCTCGGAAATATCGCGCTCTCCGTATATCCGCACGAGCCCCTCCGTTCCCGTCACCGACGGTCGGCGACATCAGGTCTGTCGCGCCGCGAGGCCGGATCGTTAGTCACGACAAGGTTCCGATCCGACAACAGGGCCCGGAGCGGCGAGATGACGGCACACCCCGCGGGGAGCAAGATGGCCGGGTGTTCACACGCTCCGACTCCCCTCCGCGATCCATGCACGTGTTCCTGCTCGCACTCGGGGTCGGCGTTCTTCTCGTGCCGGTGTCGGAGCCCGTATTACGCGCATACCCGGCCGTGGCGACGTTCGCCACCCTCTTCGCCGCGGTGTTCGTCCAGGCGTTGCCGTTCCTCGTCCTCGGTGTCCTTCTCAGCGCGGCAATCGCCGCCTTCGTCCCCGCGGGCCTGTTCGAGCGGATCCTGCCCCGGAACGAGCATGCTGCCGTGGGCATTGCGGGATTCGGTGGGGCGGCCCTTCCCGGCTGCGAGTGCGGAGCGGTGCCGGTGGCTCGGAGGCTGGTCGATCAGGGCGTCCCCCGAGCTGCCGCGCTCACGTTCCTCCTCGCGGCACCGGCCGTCAATCCAGTGGTACTGGTGGCAACGGCGGTCGCCTTCCCCGACGACCCGAAAGTCGTTCTCGCCCGGGCACTCGGTTCGATGGCCACGGCGCTGACGATGGGATGGTTGTGGATTCGGATCGGGCGACCCGAGTGGATCACCGCCCGTCCTCCGTCCGTGCACTCCTGCGCCGGGGGCGGTGGCCGTACGGCCACCTTCGTCGAGAGTGCCCGCAGCGACTTCCTCCAGTCCAGCTCCTTCCTCGTGGTGGGCGCGGCGGCCGCAGCCGTGCTGCACATCGTCGTTCCTGCGGGGATCTACGACGAGCTCGCGAATCGGATCCTGCTCGCGATCCTCGTGATGGCGATCCTCGCGGTGGTGCTGTCGTTGTGTTCGGAGGCCGATGCTTTCGTGGTCGCGAGCCTTCCCATGCTCCCCCTCCTCCCTCGCCTGGTGTTCCTGGTGGTCGGCCCGGCAGTCGACGTCAAGCTCTTCGTCATGCAGGTGGGTGCCTTCGGTCGGGCGTTCGCTCTCCGGTTCGCCCCGCTGACGTTCGTCGTCGCCGTGACGTGCGGGAGCATCGCCGGTCTCGTCGTGTTCGGGGGCGCGGGATGACGCGGGCGACCTCCAACGTGGTCCTGCTCCTCGTCGGGATGATGACCGTGCAACTCGCGGGGAACGGCACCTACGCGCGGTACGTCGCGGTCGGATTCGGGCCGTACCTGATGGCCGCTGGTCTCGTCCTCGTCCTACTCGCGGTCGCAGCGATGATCCTGGACGTGCGCCGGCACGGCGCAGAGGCCGCCGCGGATTCCCCGCACCGGGCTCACGCGCATTCGGGCCACGAGCACTCCGGTGGCGTGCACTGGTTTCTGGTGGCCGCAGTCGTCGTCATCGTGTTCGTCTCCCCGCCTCCACTGAGCGTCTCGTCGGTGGGAAACATCCGTTCCGAGGCGATCGCCACCGTGGAGCGGGAACCGTTTCCTCCGCTCCCCGGCGGCGACGCGCCGGAAATCGGGATCGCCGACGCGGTCACGCGAGCCGCACGGGACTCGACCGACAGTCTCGTCGGCAGGGAGATCACCCTCACCGGCTTCGTGGTGCGCACCTCGAACGGCGGCGCGCCGCGAGCCGACGGGTCCCTGACCGGGCTCGATCTCGCGCGTATCCGCATCGTCTGCTGCGCCGCCGATGCGCGGACGGTACGGGTCCACCTGTCCCCGGAGGTGCCCGCGTACCCCGAGGGAACCTGGGTCTCGGTCCGGGGTGTCGTCGACCCCGTTTCCTCGACACCGTCCACTCGCTACATTCCGACGCTGCACGTCCGGTCCGTCACCGAGATCGAGGCACCGGACCATCCGTATGCACCCCGATAGTTATCGGCAATGATTGTCAATATGCGCCTCGGCCGATAGGCTCCCCGAGATGTCGGAGACCTTCCCCTTCACCGCCGTCATCGGCCAGGAATCGTTCAAACGAGCACTACTCCTCAACACGATCGATCCCGGGATCGGCGGTGTCCTGGCCATGGGCGATCGCGGCACCGCCAAGTCCACTCTCGTGCGGTCGCTGGCAGATCTCATCGCCGGCTCCGGAAGCCACTCACCCGTCGTCGACCTCCCCCTGGGCGCGACCGAGGATCGGGTGGTGGGCTCCCTGGACGTCGATGCCGCCCTCGCCCGAGGCGAGTTCCGCTTCCGCCCAGGGCTACTCGCCGACGCGCACGAGGGATTTCTCTACATCGACGAGGTCAACCTCCTCGACGACCATCTCGTCGACCTCCTGCTCGACGTCGCCGCAGGCGGAGTCAATCGGGTCGAACGCGAAGGTGTCAGCCACAGCCATCCGGCGCGCTTCGTGCTGGTCGGTTCCGGCAACCCGGAGGAGGGTGAGCTACGGCCACAGCTCGAAGACCGCTTCGGCCTCTCGACGTTCGTCTCCACTCTCCGCGACGTCGCCACTCGCACCGCGATCGTGCGGGCGCGCCTCGCGTTCGACGCCGATCCGGTGGCGTTCAGGTCGCGGTACGCCGCACGGCAATCCGAGCTCGGCGGCCTCGTCGCTGCAGCCAGGTCGGCGCTCCCCGACGTCCGGGTGCCGGATCGGATCGTCGAGAAGGCCGTCGAGTTCTGTGTCGCCGCCGAGGCCGTCGGACACCGCGCCGAGATCGTCCTCGTCCGCGCGGCTCGTGCGTCCGCGGCCCTCCACGGGCGGACCGAGGTTCTCCACACCGATCTGGCCGAGGTCATGCTTCCTGCGCTGCGCCACCGCATTCCACGAGATCCCTTCGAGCCTGCGGCTCGGGTGAATGCCCGCCTGACGAACACGATTCGCGCCGTGACGGGCGGCCCCGTCGCCGCATGAGCTGCCACCCGCTCCCCTGGGAGCCGACGGTCGAACAATTGCTCACATCGCACCAGTGGGCGCTGTGCCGAGCCTGGGCTCGCGGCGGACGCTTCGGACTCGCCCTCGTCGGCGATTCCTGGGGCCGCGAACGCCTGCTGCGAGAACTCTCCCGTCGCGCCGACGCGGTGCACGTCGGTCCCGGAACCTCCGTGACGACACTGACGACGGGTGACGACCGGCTCGGACGGCGCAGCGCGCCTCTGAACGACCGCGCCGATCGCACCGCACTCGCCGTCGCGGCGGTCGACACGCTGGACCCCCAGGTAGCGGCCGCGATCACCACCGTCCGGATCCTCGCCTCGGCGCCCGACTGGGAGTCCATCCCCGTCGCCCTCCGGGATTCGCTGACCGTGGTCGTCGGCGTCCGGCGCCGGCCGGTGGGCCGCCCACGTCGCATCCCGCCCGGTGGAGACGACGTCGTGACGGCGATCGTCCGCCTGCTCGACGCGAATTCCCTGTGCAGCCATCGCCTCGATCTGGGCGCCGTCGCGTGTGTGCGCGCCGTGGGCCTCGACGGGGCGGCAGCACTCGACCTGGTGGCACGGTTCGTCGTCGCTCCGCGTCTCCCCGCAGTCGCGGAATCGCCCGCACCGCAAGAGAACACCACTGCTCCTCCACACACGTCGGGCACCGCCGGCGGCGACGGCACGGACGAGCTGACTCCGGACCAGGCCGAGTGCGAGTCCGGTCCGCCGAGGGCACCGCTCACGGCCGGACCCGGGCCACCGCCCGCTCCACCCGCGCGCCGAACGGTGCGGCGAATACTGCCCGGTCGCCGTGGCGCCGTCGCCCGCGACCTCCGCGGACGCCCGCGCGGCGTGTCCACCTATCATCCGGAATCCGGAGTCGCGGTCGTCCCCACGCTCGTCGGCGCAGCACGCGAGGGCCGCCGTATCCCCACTGCCGCCGATCTCCGCAGCTGGCGCCGAGTTCGCCGGGGTGGGCGGATTCTGGTTGTGATACTCGACCGTTCGGACTCGATGGGCGGTCTCCGCGCACGGGATGCGGCGGCATTCGCAGAACGCGCCCTACGCTCGGCCGTCGCCGATCGGTGTGAGCTCGCCGTGATCGCCGCCCGGGGCGCCCGCGCGGAGCTGTCCCTGGCACCGACCCGGAGTCTGCACCGCGCCCACCGCACGATCCGCGACCTCTCGTGTGGCGGCGGCACCCCGTTGGCTTCGGCATTCGAACTCGCCACCGACCTCGTTCGGCTGATCGGCCGCGACGTCGACGTCCGCTGCTGCATCCTCACCGACGGGGCGGCGACGGTCCGGCTGACCGGCGACGACCGGGGTTCGGCCGTCGAGCAGGCGGAGCGGGAACTGACGACCCTGGCCCAGCTGTGCACCCGAGTCGAGGTCATCCCGTGCGCTCACCCCGGGATGCGGGTGCGCAGGGATCAGCTGGAGTGGCTCGCTCGTGCCGGGGCCGTGGTCGCCGAATGACGCGTCGGGCCGCAACGCGCAGCGCGTTGCGGCCCGATGTCGTTCTGCAGGCAGGGAATCAGCCGGTCACACCGGTGATCTCGTTGGGCGTCTCGGGCAACTCGACGGAGGCCGTCACCGTCCCACCCTCGATGTCGACGGCGTGCACGGAGTTGGTGGCCGGGTCGGTCACGTACGCCGTGTGATCCTCGACGAACAGCGCCGGTCGCGGCTCCTGCCACTTCTCCGGCTCGGTCCACGGATCGATCACGTCGATGGAGTTCGTCACCTGCTTGGTATCGACGTCGATGACGTGGAGACGACCGTCGGTGCCGAGGACGAGCGCCTCACCGTGCGGTCCCCGACCCAACGAACGGAAGGTGTAACTCGTACCGAGGTCCACCAGATCGAGTCGGCCCGTCCGGGTGTCGACGAGTGCCACCCGCTCCGGGCGCTCCAGATCCGCATCTGGATCGGACTTGTAGTCGCCGAGGAGAACCGGAGATTCCTCGTCGCCTGCCTGATTGCCGATGCGGCCGTACGGGTCCGGGCTCGCGATCTTGGTGATGGTGCCGTCCCGATAGACGAGGACGCCGGTCTGGCAGCCGACGACGACTGCCTCGTCCGCGGCCACCGCCTCGCCGTGCACTCCGGGGCAGTCCTCGTTGCGGGCGATCTCGTTACGGTCGCGATCGAGGACGACGATCCCCGTACGCTCCTCCTCGTCACCGATCGTGGTGAGCAGGCTGCCGTCCGAGAGTTCTACCGCGACACCGTGGTGTGGCTCCGGGGTCGTGTACTCCGTCACGTCCGGCTCACCCTCGGACAGGTCCGAGGAGTCGAAGATCCGGACCAGCCCGGTGCCGTCGTCGAAGAGGACCGTCTTGCCTGCGTGACGGACCACGTGGCCGGGGGTCTCCGCGGAGAAGGTGATGTCGGTCAGTGCCGGCTCCGCGGTGTAGTGCGAGGTGCCGTCCGTCCACGTACCGGTGTCGAGCGCCGTGAATCCACTGCCCGTGCTGACGAAGACATGGCGCCCGTCGCCTGCCGGATTGAGCCGGACGAAGCCTTCCGACTCCGCGGATCCGACGACCTCGAGGCTTTCGGCATCGAGCACGAGAATTCCACCGTCGTGGGACACCGCGAGCCGAGGGGTGGCGGCCGCAACCGAAGTGGGCTCGGCCGTGGCCGCGCCGTCCTGGCCGGCCTCCGCGTCCGAGGAGGAACAGGAAGCGATCAGTACGGCGGAGAGCCCGAGGGCCGCCATACCGACCGGAAGTCGATATCGATGTGTTGAAGTCACAGGAAAGAAGTATCCTTACTGCAAACGATTGTCAAAGTCGTAGATGCGCATATCGCGACCGATCACCGCGAAAGACCTTCCTGGATCGCCAGGGAATTGGAGTCCATCATCTCGATGTACGTGCTCGCGCCCGAGCCCTCACTGCCCAGCGACTCGGTGAACAGCGCTCTCACCTCGACCGGAGTGTCGGCCTCCGAGGCAAGGACCTGAGCCAACCGATCGGGCTGGGACGAGTCGACGAAGATCGCCGGGACACCGGCCGCGGAGATCGTGGCCGTCAGTTCGGACAGATCCGAGGCGCTCGGTGACGCCAACGTGGTTCCGCTGGGTACGACAGCGCCGATCACCTCGAAGCCGAAACGTTCCGCCAGATAGCCGAAGACGTGGTGATTGGTCACCAGCTTCCGCCGATCCGGAGGTAGCGACTCGAACCGCGACTGCATGCGGGAGGTCAAGGCCTCGAGTTCGGCGAGATATTCCTGCGCCCTGGCCGAGACCGCTGTCGCGTCGACTCCGGGCACGCTGTCGACGACGGCGCGCTCGATGGCCGACACGGCCGTCGCCATCCGTTCCGGATCCGTCCAGAAATGCGGATCGGGCATACCCGACGACTGCCCTGCCACATAGTCCAGCGGGTTCACCGCGGGACCGACCTCGAGGACCGGAATTCCTTCCGACCGTGCCGTGTCGACCGTCTTCGTGATCCCTTCCTCGAGCCCGAGACCGTTGGAGACGACAAGATCGGATCGCTCCACCCGCGCCGCCTCGGCCGCGGAGATCTCGAACGAATGCGGGTCGGCGTCACGCGGCATGAGCACCATGACCTCGACCTCGTCGCCGACGACGTTCTCCACGACGTCACCGAGGATATTGGTGGTGACCACCACGAGTGGACCGTTCGATCCGGCCGCCGACTCGCACCCGGAGAGCGCGGACCCGAGTACGGCAGCCACCAGGACGGCGGCGGCACCGACGAGACGGCGACGCATCAGAAGCCTGCCAGCGTCATGGAAGCGGGAGCCACGCCGACGTCGAGAGTCCGCGCCACGCGAGCGCCGTCGCGATAGTCGATCTCCAGCACTACCTCGGCGGCGGGATCCGCGACGTACGCCCGGTTGCCGCCGACGACGACCACCGGCGCGGTCGCGCTCCGGTCACTCGGATCGAACGGCTCCGCGAGGACGGACGACGAACCCGTCTCCTCGCCCGTAGCCGCGTCGTAGACCCGGAACGTACGGTCGGCAAGCACCGCGAGGGCGTTGCGACCGTCCCCGGAGAGATTCACGCTCAGCACCGGCTCGGGGGTCGCGATCTGTGACCACTGCCGGGTGGCGGTGTCGAACAAGAGGATTCCCGCATTGCTCGCCGCCGGCCCGGCCGGGGCGACGACGACCGGCAGCTTGTCCTGGGTCCGGAACGAGGAGGGGCGCGTCTCGGCGGTGATCCCCGGCGGATACCCAACCTTCTCCGAGATCCACTGCCCGTCCGCGACGCTCGCCACGAACACGCCGTCATCGCACGCCGCGATCGCGTAGGTGCGGAACGCTGCCTGCCCGTGCATCCGCGGGCAGAAGTCCGTGAACTCCTGGACGAACTCCCCTCCACCGTCGCGTAGTTCGAACGAGCTCGGCCGCGAGTCGTCCGCCTCTCCCGAGGGACGCGAGGTCACGAAGTGATCGGACACCGGGATCACCACTCCGTGATGTGGGCCGCCGGTCTCGACGGTGCCGGTCACCGTGACATCCCCGTTCCGAAGACCGGAGTTGTCCAGCACGTCGGCCTCGCCCTCACCGTCGAAGAACACGGCCACCTTGCCGTCCCCGGCAACGATGTGAGCCGGATCGTCGCCGCTCAGCACTCCCAGTTCGGCGGGCGATCTGACATAGGAATGCGTGTGGTCTCCGTGATCGATCGTCCAGGAACCGACGTCGATCACGTGGACCCGGCCGTCCTCGCCGGACGAGGCCGCTGCGGTGGCGAATGCGTACCTGCCACCGACGTCGGTGAGCCGCGACGGCTCCTGTACGTCGAAGGTCGCGATGTTCTCACCCGACTCCAGATCGAGCACGTCCACTCGTCCCGAATCGGCATCCGACACGACCAACCGGGGTTGTGGACCGTCGACCTCGGTCGATCCCTCGTCTGCCTGGAGGTCGCTCCCGGGCCTCGCACCGGTCGCCGCGGGTTCGCCCGTCGCGCCGTCCTCGTCACTCCCACAGCCTGTGGCGACGAGGCCCAGCGCGAGCGCCACGGCCGAGATACGACGGATACTCGTCGACTTCATTCACACTCCACTCATAATCATGACAATCATTTTCGACTACTGTAGCGAAGTCCGAACCGACTCCCCCTCGGTGGCGGCCCGCCCGCGTAGTCCGGAGGCCGCGGAACCGAGCGCGGCGACGACGAAGAACTGCAGAACCGCGAGGCCCGCGATCGTCGCCCCCGCCGCGGTGTTCGCGTGCCAGGACACCACCAGCCCGAAGAAGGTCGCGCTCCAGCCGAGCAGAACCGCGATCGCCATCGTGGACACGATCGATCGACGACACAGTGCCGCCGTCGCCGACGGCGCGACCAGCAGACCGAAGACCAACAGGGTCCCCACGATTCGGAACGAGGCGACGACCGCGAGCACGACGAGCGCCAGGAGGAGCACGTGGGCCAGCCGTGGTCGCATTCCGAGCGTGAACGCCTTGCGCTCGTCGAACACCAGCGCGACGAAGGGCCGGTAGGCCACGACGGAGATCGCCCCTGCCACGGCCACCGCGCACCCGAGCCAGATCAGGTCACCCCGGGTGGCGGACAGGACGTCACCGAACAGGAATGCCGTCAGATCGACGGCGAAGGACCGCGCCCGGGACACGATGACGACGCCGAGGGCGAGCATTCCAACGAACAGCAGTCCGATTCCGGTGTCCTCGGACAGCCGGGAGCGTGTGGTCACCCATGCGACACCGAGAATCATCACCACGGCGCTCGCGGCGGCGCCCAGAAGCAGATTCGCACCGGCGAGGTAGGCGATCGCCACCCCGGGAAGCATGCCGTGCGACACGGCCTCGCTCATGAACGCCATACCGCGTATCACCACCCACGTGCCCACCAGGGCACACAGGACCGATACCAGCAATCCCGCAGCCAGCGCCCGTTGGACGAAGGTCGCGGTGAAAGGATCGAGTAGCCACTGCACCCTGCTAACCTAGGCGATAATGATTGTCGTAAGCGATGTGGTGGTGCGATACGGGACCAGGGCTGCCCTGAGCGGAGTCACCGCCACGTTCGAACCGGGCGCGATCACAGCCCTGGTCGGCCACAACGGGTCCGGCAAGTCCACTCTGCTCCAGGCGCTGGCGGGCACCGTGACACCGTCCACCGGCCGGATCACCGGCACCGATCGGGCAGACATCGCCTACGTCCCTCAACGCAGTAGCGTGCGAGACGAGCTACCCCTGTCGGTACGCGAGGTCGTCGCCATGGGTGCGTGGCGGCGACGAGGCCTGTGGCGCAGGCTGAGCCCCGAGGATCGCCGCGCCGTCGACGCGGCCCTCGACCGCCTCGGCGTGGCGCACCTGTCGACACGGCGGATCGGCGACCTCTCCGGCGGACAACGCCAACGGGCACTGCTCGCCCAGGCAGTGGTCCAGCGCGGGCAGATCGTCCTCCTCGACGAACCCGCCACCGGGCTCGACGCCGAAGCCCGCGCCGTGATCGTGGACGTCATGCGCGACGAAGCCCGTCGTGGCGCGATCGTGGTCGTCGCCACCCACGACCGGCGCGACTGCCGCGACGCCGACCAGGTCCTGCGGCTCGAGGACGGCATCCTCTCCACCGAGACCACCGCGTTCGGCGACACCGTCTGCAGCGACACCGTGCACAGCGGCTGATCCCGCCCCCGTGGGGTGAAAGTGCCCTTCGCCTCCTCAGACCGGTCGAACGGTCCCTTCACCCAGGAAGGAGAGGGGGAAGGGGAAGGGGAAAACGCGGGGGTCAGAGGCGGTAGCGGATCAATCGGGAGCTGTTGGCGACGACGGCGACGGACGAGGCGTTGTGCAGCACGGCGGCGAGCACCGGCGACAGCGCACCTCCGGCACCGACCAGAAGGCCGATCGCGTTGACCGCGATCGACATCCCGTAGTTCTGCCGGATCACCGCGACCGCGTGCCGGCCGAGGTCGCGGGTATCGAGAATGCGCTCGAGGTGGTCGCCGGCGAGTGCGACGTCTGCCGTCTCCACCGCGACATCCGTCCCGGCCAGTCCCATCGCGATGCCGATGTCCGCCGCGGCCAGCGCCGGGGCGTCGTTCGTTCCGTCGCCGACCATCGCCACCACATAGCCACGATCCTGCAGGGACCGCACGGCCTCCAGTTTGTCGTCGGGCAGCACCTCCGCGCGCCACTCGTCGATCCCGAGTTCGGCCGCGACAGCCGCCGCCGTCTCCGGATGGTCGCCGGTGAGCATGACGATGCGCCGGACCCCGTCGGCCCGTAGGCGTTCGAGGACGTCGCGGGCACCGGGCCGCACCTCGTCCCGGAGGCTGATCAACCCCACCAGCGTGCCGTCCACGGCGAGGAGCAGCGGTGTCTCCGCCTCGCGCCGCAACCTGGTCACCCAGTCGCGGGCATCGTCGGACAGCGTGATCCCCTCGCCGACGAGCAGCGAAGGACTGCCGAGCAGCAGTGTGCGTCCCGCAGCGATCGTCCGCATCCCGAGACCGACGAGCACCTCGCATTCCTCGTGCGGCGGGATCGCGATGTGCCGTTCCTCGGTGCTCCGAATCACCGCCTCCGCCAGCGGATGCCGGGAATGCACTTCCGAACTGGCCGCGTAGGCCAGAACGTGCTCCGGCTCCCACGCGAGGTCGAAGGCCACCACATTGGTGACGACCGGCCGGCCGACCGTGAGCGTGCCCGTCTTGTCGAACACCACGGCGTCGACGCGACCGGCCTCCTCGAGGTGCGAACCGCCCTTGATGAGAATTCCCCGCCGGGCGCCGTTGCCGATCGCCGCGCTGATCGCGGTGGGCGTGGCCAACCCGACCGCGCACGGGCAGGCGACGAGAAGCATGGTCATCGCACGGCGGACGTCGCGGGTGACGAGCAGCGTCAACGCCGACAACGCGAAGGACGCAGGCACGAATCGCCGGGAGAACGCCGCGCCGACGGTTTCGATGGGGGCACGATCCTCCTGCGCCTCCTCCACCCGCGCGATGATCCGGCCGATGGTGGTCTCGGTCCCGACCGCGGTCGCCCGCACGACCAGCCGTCCCCGGATCACCACCGAACCGGCGTGGATGCGCGCGCCCTCCTCGAACGTCACCGGGAGCGTCTCGCCCGTGATCGCGGACTGGTCCACCACTGCCTGCCCCTCGACCACGACGCCGTCGACGGGAATCGCCACGTGATCGTGCACGACGACCTCGTCTCCGGCACGGAGCGAGTCGATGTCCACGGAGACCTCGCTGCCGTCGCCGAGACGAATCCACGCCGTGTCCTGGGTCCCGGTCAGCAGATCCGCAATCGCGCGACGGGTCCGCCGCAGCGTCAGATCCTGGAGGTACTCGCCGATGTTGAGCAGCCACAGCACGGTGAGGGCGACCACGTTCTCCCGCAGCACGAGGCTGGCGATCGTGGCAGCCGACACCAGCGCGTCGGTGCCGGCGGAACGCCGCCCGGCGAGGGCACGGAGCGCGCCGCGCAGGAACGGATATCCGGTGAACACGGTGACAGCGGTGGCCCCGAGACGGCCACCCGGCCCCAACACGGACGGGCGCCGAAATGCGTAGCGACGCAGGCCCAGTACCGCAAGAGCAGCCCCACCGACAGCCATGCGCAACAGATCACCGTTGGTGACGTCCGCAGAGTACGGAACCCTCGCCGGGGTCTTCGACGGATCGACGGCCAGGCCGGTCTCGATCGCGGCGAGGATCTCCGGCCGGGATGCCTTGCTGCGGGAGTACCAGACGACGACCGATCCGGTCCGCGGGTACGCGTGGGCGGCGCGCACCCCGGTGACACCGAGCAGCGCGTCCTCGATCCCTACTGCTCGGCTGCGACTGGACCGCAGCGACGGGACAGCGAAGCGGACCCGACCCGCCGCGTCCGAGACGACGTCGGGCGCCCGGAAAACTGCTGCCTTTTCGACCGGCCGGTCAGTGCTGGTGGTCATGCGGCGACTCCGACGCGGGCAGTGGCGCCTCCTCGCCGATCCGCTCGCGCGCCTCGGACACCACGTCGGACACCGCGAGCCGCGCCGACTCGGCGCCCTCCTCCGCCTTCCGGACCCCGCGCAGCCCCCACTCCGTGACGGTGACCGCCGCGTCGCGGACGCTGCCCTCGCGTGCCAGGCGCTTCACGCCTTCGACGGCGGCCACCCCGACAGCACCCGTCACCACCGTGGACGCGGCTTTGGCAACCAGACCGTGAATCATGAGTGCTCCTGTGTTCCTGGGACCGTCTCGGTCGCTGTCGTGTACGTCGTCGTTCGTCCTCCGGCATGGGCCGTGTACCGATTCTATGCGGAGTCGGCGTGCGCAGGCGGGAGCCGTACGGCGCGTCAGCCCTGCCGGGCCTTGAACCGGGGGTTCTGCTTGTTGATCACGTAGATCCGGCCCTTGCGCTTGACCACCTGCGAACCGGGCAGCTTCTTCAACGCCTTGAGCGATGCACGAACCTTCACGGGACCTCCTCGATCGACATTTATTGGTTACGATTATCGTTATCGTAACCTACCCACCGAACCCCGCCCCCGGGTGGAAGGAATCGCGTGCACCTCGAACCGGCCCTCGACGTCCATCTCGTGTTCGGCGCGCACCCGCGACCACGCCGACAGCTGATCGCCACGCTCGCGCAGCGTGAGCCGGATCAGGTCCTCCCGTGCCACGACGACATGGGTGACGACGAGATCACCGAGCGTGCAACGGACTTCGTCGCGCACCGGATCGGGAGGACCACGGCGGGAGACACCGTCGTGATCGAGTGCCCCGACCATTCGCACCCGGTCCATCTGGGCGCCGGCATCGCCGAAGGAATCCGATGCGCCCTCGACCTCGACGCCTCGATCACCTCCCACACCGTGCTCACGGAGACAACCTTCCACCTCGACCTGCACGGCGAGGACTCGACGATCGTGCGCTCGGTGATCGCGCAGATCGAGCATGCAGCGCACATTCACCTGGTCGGCACGGCGCCTGGTGAGCCCGCGAGAAGTGCGGCGAGCGCACCCCCGGAACTGACTCTCGCCCTCCTGGAATGCCTGGCTCCGGCCGCGTACCTCACTCACCGCCACAGCACCCGCATCGGCCGTCGAGCACGCCGTTCCCGTCATCTCGCCTCGGGACCCGGCTGGGCGACGATCCTGGATGGCGAGTTCGACGTGCCCGAGATCGTCTCCACGGGCCGGCCGGACGTCTCGTGCTTCCGCTACGAACAGCTCCGGCCGTTCCATCCCGGACGACTGCAACAAGTGCTCGACGACGTCTTCGACAGCCGGGCCTACGGGTGGGTGGTGCGGTCCGCCGGCTTCTGTCGGCTCGCGACGAGGCCGGAGAGCACCGCCCACTGGGATCAGGCGGGCCGGTCCCTCTCGTTCGAGCACCTTGCCCGCGACGCGGAGCACGACGAACTACTCGCGATCGGGCAGGACCTCGCCTTCATCGGCGTAGACCTCGACCGCCGTCGACTGTCGGCCGCGCTCGACTCCTGCACGCTCGACGACTCGGAACTGATCGCCGGCCCGAGCCGCTGGCAACAGTACGCAGATCCGTTTCCCGAATGGCTGTGCCCCTGAGGGGCACCCACGCTCACGCGCGCAGCTGCGCACCCACCGCCTGGGTCGCCGCGGCCACCGCCGCGTCACGCGCCGCGCTCGCCTCGTCCTCGGTGAGCGTGCGGTCCTCGGCACGGAAACGGAGCGCGAACGCGAGGGACTTCCGGTTCTCGCCGACCTGCTCGCCCTCGTACACGTCGAACAGTTTCACGTCCTCGAGTAGCTCGCCGCCACCGGCCCCCAGCGCTGACGCGACCTCGGCGGCCGGAACGTCCCGGTCCACCACGACGGCGACATCCTGCAGCACGGCGGGGAACGGCGAGATCCGGGGCGCGGGAAGAACTTCCCGGACCGGAAGGGCATCCACGTCGATCTCGAACGCGCAGGTGCGTGGGGGCAACCCCGACCGCTCGAGTACCGCCGGGTGCAACTCACCGGCATGACCGACGACGACGTCGCCGAGCATGATCTCGGCCCCCCGACCCGGGTGGTACGGCAGGAGCCTGGTGGCGCGCAGGCTCACCTCGACACCCGCGGCATCCGCCACGTCCTGAACGGCCGCGAAAGCGTCGGACGCTTCGGCCGGGCGGCCGGGGCCCCACGGCCCGGCGGGCTCGCGCAGTCCGGTGAGCACGCCGGAGACATGGAGGGGTTGCGCCGGCAGCGAGCGGTTCAGTGTGGCGATCTGCTCGTCGGTCGGGCGGCGGTCCACCGGAAGTGCGGCAACCGGGGCGGTCTCCGGACCGGGCTGCACCACCTGGGCGATCCCGAAGAGCGACAGATCGCGCTGACCGCGGGAGACGTTGCGCGCCACCACCTCCAGTAGTCCCGGCAGCAGGGTGGTCGCGAGTTCCGGACGGTCCGCCTCGAGCGGATTGAGCACCTTCGTGGTGACGCGCCGCGGGTCGTCCTCGTCCAGGCCCCACGCATCGAAGACACCCGCGGGAAGGAACACCGGAGGCAGGACCTCGACGTATCCGGCACCGGCGAGCGCACGCGCCACCGACCGCCGACGTCGTTGGGTGGGGGTCAGGCCACGCCCCGCCGGGGCGGCGGGTACCACCGAGGGGATCTGCTCGAGCCCCTCGAGCCGCAGCACCTCCTCGACGAGGTCCGCCGGTTGAACGAGGTCGGGCCGCCAGGACGGTGGCGTGACCACCAGCTCGCCGTGGCCCGAATCGTTGACGTCCACGTCGACGGCGCACCCGATCTGGGTGAGCCTGCGCACCGCGGTACCGTTCGGGTAGCTCACACCCGCCACGCGATCGGGCAGGTCCAGGTCCATCCGGACCTCCGGCCGAGCCCGCACCGAACCGACATCGGTGAGTCCGGGCTCGATCCGGCCCCCGGCGATCTCCACCAGCAGCGCCGCCGCCCGGTCGAGTGCTGCGACCGGAATCGCCGGGTCGACGGTGCGCTCGAAACGCTTGCTCGCCTCACTGGAGAGCTTGTGGCGCCGACCGGTGCGGAACACCGCCAGCGGGTCCCACGTCGCCGCCTCGAGAAGAACATCCGTCGTGTCGGCTCCGACCTCGGTGCTCGCCCCGCCCATCACCCCGGCGAGCGAGACGACGCCCGACTCGTCCGCGATGACGACGTCCTCCGGATCCAGAGCCCGCTCGACGTCGTCGAGGGTGACGAGCTTCTCCCCCGCCGTCGCACGGCGCACGACGAGTTCCCCGGACACCGCGGCGGCGTCGAATGCGTGCAGCGGCTGGCCGAGCTCGAGCAACACGTAGTTGGTGACGTCCACCGCCGGCGAGATCGGGCGCACCCCGGCGAGCAGCAGACGCCGCTGCATCCACCAGGGGGTCAGTGCCTCGGGATCGATACCGGTGACCCGCCTCATCGCGAATCGGGTGGCACCCGACTCGGGTTCGAGCCGCACCGGCCATGCCTGCCCCTCGGCCGCATGGGGTTGGACCAGTGCGGGGTCGGCGAACTCCAGATCGAAACCACATGCGAGTTCACGGGTGAGTCCCCGCACGGAGAAGCAGTAGCCGCGATCGGGAGTGATGTTGAGCTCGATGACGGTGTCGTCGAGACCGAGCAGCTCCTTGGCGTCAGCGCCGGGCAGCGAGGTTCCCGGCGCCAGAACCAGGATTCCGGAATGATCCTTGCCCACACCGAGTTCTGCCGTCGAGCAGATCATCCCGTCGGAGACCTGCCCGTACGTCTTCCTGGACGCGATCGCGAACCCTCCCGGCAGCACCGCACCCGGAAGTGCGACGACGACCAGATCGCCCTCTGCGAAGTTCCTTGCCCCGCAGACGATTCCCTGGGGCTCGGGGTTGCCGACGTCGACCTTGCAGAAGCGAATCGGCTTCTTGAACTCGGTCAGTTCGGTGATCTCGACGACCCTGCCGACGACGAGCGGTCCCTCGACCTGCTCGAGATGATCGACGGCTTCCACTTCGAGGCCCACCCGGACGAACCCGGCGTCCAGCTCCTGGGCGGTGATCTCCCAGCCCGGGTTGGCCCGCTGCAGGATTTCGGTCAGCCACGATTGCGCAACTCGCACGTCAGCTCAGCTTTCTCGTTCGTTCGGTGGATGCGGTCGGAGACGGACGACGGTCAGGCTTGCACGCCGAAGGGCAGGGTGAACCGCACGTCGCCCTCGACGATGTCCCGCATATCGGAGATTCCGTTGCGGAACTGCAGCGTGCGCTCGAGGCCCATTCCGAATGCGAAACCCGAGTACTCGTCGGGGTCGACGCCGCAGGCGATGAGAACCTTCGGGTTGACCATTCCGCAGCCGCCCCACTCGACCCAGCCTGCGCCGCCCTTCTTGTTCGGGAACCACACGTCCACCTCGGCGGAGGGCTCGGTGAAGGGAAAATAGTTGGGCCGCATCCGTGTACGTGTCTCGGGACCGAACAGAGCCCGCGCGAAGGCGTCGAGGGTTCCACGCAGGTGGGCCATCGTGAGCCCCCTGTCCACCGCGAGCCCCTCGATCTGGGAGAAGACCGGCGTATGTGTGGCGTCGAGTTCGTCGGTCCTGAAGGTGCGGCCCGGACAGACCACGTAGATCGGCGGCGTGCGAGTCAGCATCGTGCGGACCTGCACCGGGGAGGTGTGAGTGCGCAGGACCTGCCGCGAGCTCTCGGGGGCGATGTGGAACGTGTCCTGCATCGTGCGTGCCGGATGATCCGGCAGGAAATTGAGGGCGTCGAAGTTGAAATGCTCGGTCTCGACCTCCGGCCCTTCGGCGACCTCCCAGCCCATCCCGACGAACACGTCCGACACCTGCTCGGCGATGACGCTGATGGGGTGACGGGCCCCGAGCGGCTGCCGCCTGGCGGGGAGGGTGACGTCGATCGATTCGGCGACGAGGACGGCCGCATCGCGTTCGGCGAGCAGGGTCTCGCGACGCGCTTCATAGGCGGCGGCGATACGGGTCCTGGCAACGTTGACCCGTTTGCCCGCCTCCGCCTTCTCCGACTTGGGCAGCGCACCCAGGCCGCGGCGGGCGAGGGCGACCGGGGACCGGTCGCCGACATGTTCCACCTTGGCGGCGGCGAGAGCATCGAGGTCGGTTGCGGCCCCGAACGCCCGCTCCGCGGCGTCCGCTGCCGCGGTCAGCGCCTGCTCACCGAGCGCATTCGTATCGACATCCGCTGCGCCGTTCTTGTCAGCCACCCGGTGCCACTCCTCGCGTCGTCTTCTCGTTCGTCGGGTTTCCGGTCCGTGCGGTACCCGGTGTCCACCAGGCAACATCCTATCGACCCCCAGGGGCCGGTCTACGCGCGCCGCTGCACCCGGGCACTCGAATACAGGCAGATGGCGGCCGCCGTCGCCAGGTTCAGGCTTTCCGCACGGCCGTGGATCGGTATCCGAACGCGATGATCGGCGCGGCCGGCGATGTCCGGCGGCAGGCCGTGCGCCTCGCTTCCGAACAGCCAGGCAGTCGGACGGGCGAGTATCTCGTCGGCCTCGTCGAGGTCGACCTCCCCGTCCGCTGAGGTCGCCAGGATCGAGATTCCGGCAGCGCGGAGGCTGTCCAGCACGGTGTCGACGTCACGTTCCCTGGCGAGCGGAATGTGGAAGAGGCTGCCGGCAGAGGCCCGAACTGCCTTCCCGTTGTGAGGGTCGACGCTGTCGCCGGCCAGGACGACGCCATCGGCCCCGACCGCGTCCGCCACCCGGATCACGGTGCCCGCGTTGCCCGGCTCTCCGATCGCGACCGGGACGGCCAGGAGCCGGGTGCCGGCTCCCACCACCGTGTCCAGTGCCACGTCCACCTGATCGGCCACCGCGACGATCCCGGGAGGCGTCACGGTGTCACTGAGGGTGCGCGCGGTCCGGTCGCTCACCAGCGAGGCCCGGATCCCGGCCGCCTCGATCCGATCGAGCAGAGCGCCGTACCGCGCGGCGGCATCGGCGGTGTGGAACACGTCGTGCACCGCGACGACCCCGATCACCTCGGCGACGGAGTTCTCTCCCTCCACGAGAAACCGGCCGCTCTTGCGCCGCTCCGCTCCGCGGAGGAGTTTGACAGCAGAAACGACCCGCGGGTTGCGCTCGGAGAGCGGTTCCACGGGTCGTTTCCGATGCTGGTGCGTCGTACCGCGGTGGCTCAGGCCACGTCTCCGGCCGGAGCGTTCACGTCGGCCGGCAGCGCGGCCTTCGCGACGGCGACCAGACCGGCGAAAGCGGTCGGGTCCGACACGGCGAGCTCGGCGAGGTTCTTGCGGTCCACCTCGACCTCGGCCAGGCGCAGGCCCTGGATGAGGCGGTTGTAGGTGATGTCGTTGGCGCGGGCAGCGGCGTTGATGCGCGTGATCCACAGCTTCCGGAAGTCACCCTTGCGCGCACGGCGGTCGCGGTAGGCGTAGGTGAGCGAGTGGAGCTGCTGCTCCTTGGCCTTGCGGTACAGACGCGAACGCTGTCCGCGGTAGCCGCTCGAGGCTTCGAGAATCGAACGACGCTTCTTCTGGGCGTTGACCGCCCTCTTTACGCGTGCCACTGAAAAATCCTGTCGATCTGCGGGACGGTGGACAATCCGCCCCGGGGGTGGTCAGAGAAAGTGTGCCGACTCAGATGTCGAGCAGTCGCTTGACGCGCGGGGTGTCGGCCTTGCTGACGACAGCCTTGCCGTCCAGGCGGCGCGTCACCTTCGTCGGCTTGTGCTCGAGGAGGTGGCGGCGGCCGGCCTTCTGGCGCAGGATCTTTCCGCTACCGGACACCTTGAATCGCTTCGCGGTGCCGCTGTGGGTCTTCGACTTGGGCATGAGAGTCCTCAGTTCTTCTCGTTCCGGATCACCGGTTCGTCGATGATTCCGGATGTCGTGCTGGTGGTCTACTGGCCTGCGGGGGCGTCCCCCGGCGCGGGCGTCCCCGGCTGCTCCGCCGGTGCCGCCTCGGCCCTGGGCCGTGGCGGAGCCTGTTTCGCGGCTGCCGCCTGGACGCCTTCCTGTGCCTTGGCCCGCGTCTTGGCACCCTTGTGCGGTGCGAGCACCATGGTCATGTTGCGGCCGTCCTGCTTCGCCGAGGTCTCGACGAAACCCAGATCCGCCACATCGGCACCCAGTCGCTGGAGCAACCGGAACCCGAGCTCGGGACGCGACTGCTCGCGTCCGCGGAACATGATGGTGACCTTGACCTTGGATCCGGCCTCGAGGAAGCGGATCACATTGCGCTTCTTGGTCTCGTAGTCGTGATCGTCGATCTTCGGTCGAAGCTTCTGCTCCTTGATGACCGTCAGCTGCTGGTTCTTGCGCGATTCGCGGGCCTTCTGCGCCGCTTCGTACTTGAACTTGCCGTAGTCCATGATCTTGCAGACCGGCGGGCGGGCGTCGGGTGCGACCTCGACGAGATCGAGGTCCGCTTCCACAGCCAGACGGAGAGCATCTTCAACACGCACGATGCCAACCTGTTCGCCTCCGGGACCGACGAGGCGGACCTCGGGGACGCGGATGCGATCGTTGATGCGGGTCTCAGTGCTGATGGGGCCTCCTAGGTTGAGCGGTGTGGTGACCGCCTGCAGCCCGTACGCCCGTCTTCCAACAAAAGAACCCCGCTCCGGTGAGTGCCTCACCTGCGGGGTCCGTTGTCGACCGATCCGGCGAACTCGTGCTCGCCACCTCACGCCCGTGAGGACACGGAGGGCTCGACACCGCTTCCGTGCGACCGGACCCCTGAACTGCAGAAACACTGCCGCGCAGAGGTGGGAGCCGGACTCCACTTGCTGCCTCCGAGTTACCCGGAGGCGGTCGTTGCGTTCCAGGATAGCATCACCGCACGTCGGGAACCCAATCGGCGGCACTGCGCGCCACCGGCACCATCGACAATGCCATGCTCTGTGTCATGACCGAGAGCTTCGTTCCCGAACCGGACTCCCCCGACGACCTGGACTCCCCCGATGTCCGCGAACTCGCCGAAGTGCCCTCCATCGAGGTCATCAGCCGGGCTGCGGTGATGCTGATGAGTTCTGCCGCGGAGAAGCTCGGACTGTCCGAGTCCGAGCCGCTGTCGAGTCCCCACTTCGATCTCGACGAGGCGCGACGACTCATCACCGCGCTGGCCGGGCTGGTCACCGCGTCGATCGAGTACCTCGGCCCGCATGCGGGACCGATCCGTGAAGGCCTCCAGGCCCTGCAGCGGGCGTTCCGCGAATCGTCCGCGCACCCGGACGAGCCGGGCAAGGGGCCGGGCGAGAAGTACACCGGCCCGGTGTACTGACCCCCCCGACCCGCCCTACCACTCGGCTCCGTGCCGGGAGAGGTCAGCGGCCGGGCACGACCGAGATCGTTCCCTGGCAGACGGCGTTCTGCGGGTTGACGAACCACCACCCGGCGCCGGTCTGGACCGTCACCGTGAAGGACACCGTCCCGGTCCCGGTCCAGGTGCGGTTGATCGGGATCCCCGGCTTCTGCTGCCACGCGGCCTCGTCGCTGACGCTGCTGCCGGACGCACCCGTCGTGGAGTTGTGCCAGTCGACGAGAACCCGGGTGCCGTACCAATTGGGTCCGATACTCGGAAGGAGGCCGGCGGGCGGGGCAGGCAACTCGTTGTTGCCACTGAGGAGGATCGCCGGCTCCAGCCCTGCTCCGCCCGGAGGAAGCGACTCTCCGGACGAGGCGGTCACGGTCCAGGTGAACGACGGTGCCCAGAAGAGCGGGTTCGCACTCGAACAGGTCATCGTCGTCGATGTCGGCGGGGCGGGCTGTGCGTTCGCCACTGCCCCTCCTCCTGCCACCATTGCCGTACCCACCCCAGCGGCGGCGAGCACAGACGCGCACACACGGCGCACCGATTGCCGGTTCATGGTCATTCCTCCTCGATTCGCGACAGGGCATCGTCACCGGACACGGAGTGTCCGCTTCTCGACGGACACGGAGTGCCCGCATCTCACCGGACACGGAGTGTCCGCATCATCATCTTTTCTATCGCCGACACTGCGGGATTCGTCACAGAATCGGCGCGCTACGGCCCGACACCGATCCTGCGGGCGTCGGGAGGCGGGACGCCGAACGTGTCCTCCGCACGAGGCTCGAACCGGTCCCGGGTCGTCGTCGCCGTGGCGATCCGATCGAGCCGGAACCACCTCACCGCGCCGCGGGTGCGACACCACGCGACGAGGAACCAGGAACCCGAGGTGTGCACGAGCAGATGCGGTTCCACCACCCGTTCACTGTCGTTGCCCTCGCCGTCGCGATAGTGCAGCGAGATCGCCAGGTTGCGGCGCAGCCCCTCCTCCACAACTCGGCGGACCGTCGCGCCCGCCTCGACGGGACGGTCCCCGCGGATCCAGACCCGGGCGCCGAGTGCCTCCACCTCGGCGCGTGAGCCCGGATCCATGACGTCCAGTAATTTGGCCAGCGCCGCCCGACCGTCGGCGGCGAAGGGTGCGGTGTCCCCCGCCGCCTGCAGGGCCGACGCGACCGCCACTGCCTGCGCGGGAGTGAAATTGACCGGAGGCAGAGTCGGACGACCGCTGATGCCGTAGCCGCCACCCGGTCCGGAACGGGCCCAGACGGGCACCCCCGCGGCCTGGAGTGTGGCGATGTCCCGCTTCACCGTTCGTGTGGTCACCTCGAGCCGCGTCGCGAGCTGCCCCGCCGTGCGGCCCCGATCGCCGGCCCGTCGCAGTTCCTCGGTGAGCGCGTGAAGCCGGGATGCTCGATCCATGACGAAAGTCTGACAGAGAGGGGCGACTCGTTATGGAACCGAGACGAATACGGTGACACGCTGCTGTCACCGATCCCGCCGGATGCTCGTTCCATGACACCGACACCGCACGATCACCGCTCCCACTACATCCTGGTTCCCGGCTTCTGGTTGGGAGCCTGGGCGTGGGACCGCGTGGCCCCGGCACTGCGCGACTCCGGAGCGCGCGTCACAGCTCTCACCCTGCCCGGCTCGGACTCCCCGGACACCGCACGGGACGCGATCACGCTGGACGACCGCGTCGACGCGATACTGGCGGCAGTGCGGACGACCGCGGAGGACGAGGACGTGATCCTGGTCGTCCACAGCGGCGCCGGCCCGGTCGGATACGCGGTCAGTGACCGTGTGCCGGAAGACCTGGCCCGGGTCGTCTACGTCGACTCGGGCCCGATGCCTCACGGCGCCGCGCTCCGACCGGACCTGCCCGACTCCACGGTCGAGATCCCGCTTCCGACATGGGCCGAACTCGAGGCGGACGGCAACAGCCTCGACGGGCTCGACACCGCAGATCTGGAGGAGTTCGCGGCACGCGCGGTACCCGAACCAGCCGGCCCCGCACGGACGCCGCTCGATCTCACCGACGATCGACGACTCGAGCTGCCCACGACAGTGGTCTGCAGCAGTTTTCCGGCCGAGGTCATCACCCGGATGGCGCAGGCCGGTCACCCGATGGCGGCCGAGCTCGCGCGGATCCGCCACGTCGACTATGTCGATCTGCCCACCGGACACTGGCCGATGTGGTCGCGCCCGGACGACCTCGCCGCAGCACTGCTGGACGCGGTCCGATCCTGACGGTCAGACGGTACGGGCCAACCGATCGGCGAGCATTTTGGTGAATGCCGCCGGATCGGTCAGCTCGCCGCCCTCGGCGAGGAGCGCCATGCCGTAGAGCAACTGCGCGGTCTCGGCCTGGGCGGACTCGTCGGGACGCTCCTCCCTCGCCGCGCGCAGGCCGGTCACCAGCGGATGGTCGGGATTGAGTTCGAGGATCCGCTTGGTGACCGGCACCGGCTGGCCCGACGCACGGTACATCCGCTCGAGAGCCGGCGACATGCTGAAGTCGTCGCCGACGATGCAGGCCGGGGACTCCGTCAGCCTCGACGACAGGCGCACCTTCTGCACGTACTCGTCGAGCGTCTCCTGCATCCAGGCGAGCAGCGGCTCGAAGTCCTTCTCGCGCTCCTCGCGCTCGGACTCGGCGGCCTTCTTCTCCTCCTCGGACTCGAGGTCGACCTCGCCCTTCGCGATCGACTGGAAACGCTTGCCGTCGAACTCCGGTGCCGCCCCCACCCACATCTCGTCCACCGGGTCCGAGAGCAACAACACCTCGAGACCTCGCGCGCGGAATGCCTCCATGTGCGGTGAGCTCTCGATCTGCCGACGCGATTCGCCGGTCATGTAGAAGATCTGCTCCTGTCCGTCCTTCATCCGCTCCACGTACTCGGCAAGGGTCGTCACACCCTCGTCGGAATGGGTGGACTCGAACGACGAGATGCCCAGGATCGTCTCGCGATTGTCGGTATCGGAGAGGAGGCCCTCCTTGATCGCCCGGCCGAACTGCGTCCAGAGGGTCCGATACTTGTCCGGACTCGACGACATCAGATCCTTGATCGTCGAGAGCACCTTCTTCGTGAGCCGCCGACGGATCGCGCGGATCTGGCGGTCCTGCTGCAGGATCTCGCGGGAAACGTTGAGCGAGAGGTCCTGTGCGTCGACGACACCCTTGACGAATCGCAGGTACGGCGGGACGAGGTCGTCGCAGTCGTCCATGATGAACACGCGCCGCACGTAGAGCGAGATCCCAGTCTTCCCGTCCCGCATGAACAGGTCGTGGGGCGCGTGCGAGGGCAGGAAGAGCAGCGCCTGGTACTCGAACGTGCCCTCGGCCTTCATCGGGATGATCTCGAGCGGGTCGTCCCACGCGTGCGCGACGTGACGGTAGAACTCTCGGTACTCCTCGTCGGACACCTCGTCCCGAGACCGGGTCCACAAGGCCTTCATCGAGTTGAGCGTCGTCGTCTCCCGGACGATCTCGGCATCCTCACCGCTGCCGGGCCGCTCGGTCTCCATGCGGATCGGCCACGAGATGAAGTCCGAGTACTTCGTGACGATCTCCTTGATCTTCCACTCCGACGTGTAGTCGAAGAGGTGATCGTCGGAGTCCTCGGGCTTGAGGTGCAGGGTCACCGACGTGCCCTGCGGAGCCTCGTCGAGCGTCTCGATCGTGTAGGTACCGTCGCCGCCGGACTCCCAGCGGGTCGCCGACGTCTCCCCGGCACGACGAGTCGTGAGGGTGACCTTGTCGGCGACCATGAACGTGGCATAGAAGCCGATACCGAACTGGCCGATCAACTCTCCCGAGGCGGCAGCGTCCTTCACTCCCGAATCGACGGCGTCCTTCGCCTCTGCCAACGTGCGACGAAGCTCGCCGGTGCCCGACCTGGCGAGTGTGCCGATGAGTTCGACCACCTCGTCACGGCTCATGCCGATACCGTTGTCGCGCACGGTGAGTGTGCGCGCCTCCTTGTCGGCTTCGATCTCGATGTGGAGATCCGACGTGTCGACGTCGAGATCCTTGTCCCGATACGACTCGAGCCGGAGTTTGTCGAGTGCATCGGACGAGTTGGAGACGAGCTCGCGCAGGAACGTGTCCTTGTTCGAGTAGACGGAGTGGATCATCAGATCCAGAAGCTGTCTCGTCTCCGCCTGGAACTCGAGCTGCTCGATCTTCGCGGTCATGGCGTGTGGGTCCCCTTCGGAAGCAGAACTGACGTCGAACAATTCGACGTGATCCTACGACTCACCGCTCGACCGTGGTGTCGGTGGGGAGTCGATCCGCGACGGCGTCGAACCAGTCCAGCGCTGCCCGCTCGTAGCGGATCCCGTACTCGAGTGTCGCGATCCCGAACTCGTCGGGCTCGCCTCCCGCCAGCACGGACTCGTACTCGGCCAGTTGGCGTTCGTGAACCTCCCGGTGGGCGGTGAGCATCTCCCGCAGGCGCTCGGGGGGAAGATGTGCGCCGAAGGCAACCGTCAACAGCAGGGGATGACGAATGTTCTCCGGCCCCGGATCGCGGTCGATCCACTCGGCGAACGCGGCACGGCCTGCGCCGGTGATCGTGTACGGCTTGCGGTCACGAGGCCCCGACTCCCCCGCCTCCACCAGGCCGGATCGGTCCATCGCCGCAAGCTCGCGATAGACCTGACTGGTGGTGATCGACCAGAACTTGCCGATCCTGCGCTGCGTCATACCCACCAGATCCCAGCCCGTCCGCGGGCCCTCGTGCAGGAATCCGAGAAGCGACGCCGCCGTGGCATTGAGCTCCCTGACCATCACGACCTCCGTTCACCCCTGGGCACTGGATACCCCCTTGACATTCCACTGTGTCATATCGACGATGGAGACAAGTCACATTCCACAATGGAACGTCTGTCCAGTTCTCTCGACGGAGGTGTCGGCCATGAGCAGCCCGAACGAACGTCCCGCACCGGACGACCTTCGTGCGTCGGATGCCGAACGCGAGCAGATCGTCGAACAGCTCGGCAGGCACGTCGCCGACGGCCGGCTCACGATCGCCGAATTCGACACCCGAGCGGCCGACGTCTACCGCTCCGTCACGCGCGCACAGGCGCGCGAGACACTCCGCGACCTTCCGGAGCTGCCCGGCCCTCCGGCGGCGAGCGCACCGACACCTGCCTCGCCGCACCGGAGGCGGCGGCTGCTGCGCCTTCCGGTCCATCAGCGAATCGAGTGGAGCGCGTGGCTCGCGGTCGGCAGCATCAACGTCGTGATCTGGGGAATCGTGTCTCTGGTGGCCGACGGAGGGGTGTACCCGTGGCCGATCTGGGTGATCGGCCCGTGGGGAGCGGTCCTGGCACTCCGGACCCTCACCGGCTGGGAGGGCAGCTGCGACGGGGCGGACCGGACAGCTCACCACCAGCGGGTGAAAGAGCTTCGCCGTCAGGCACGTCGGATCAGCGAGCGGCCGCCTTTCGCGGCGCACGCTTACGCGCCGCGCCAGCGGTACCACCGCTAGCCGACTTCGCGGCGGCGGTCTTCTTCGTGCCCGCCGTGCCATTCGTCGGTGTCGAGGAGGCTCGCTTGTTCGCGGCCGTGCCCGACGTGGCTGCGGCTCCCGCAGCGAGCACATCGGCCAGGAACCGGCCGGTGTAGCTCTCCGCCACCTGAGCGACGTCCTCCGGCGTGCCCTGCGCGACCACCGTGCCGCCACCGGAGCCGCCCTCCGGGCCCATGTCGACGATCCAGTCCGATGTCTTGATGACGTCGAGATTGTGCTCGATCACGATGACGGTGTTGCCCTTGTCCACCAGGCCGTTGACGACGCCGAGCAGCTTGCGGATGTCCTCGAAATGCAGGCCGGTGGTGGGTTCGTCGAGGATGTACACGGTGCGGCCGGTGGACCGCTTCTGCAACTCCGCCGCCAGCTTGACCCGCTGCGCCTCACCGCCCGACAGCGTGGGCGCGGGCTGACCGAGCCGCACGTACCCGAGCCCCACCTCGACCAGCGTCGCGAGATAGCGGTGGATCGAGGTGATCGCCTCGAAGAACTCCGCGGCCTCCTCGATCGGCATGTCCAGTACCTCGGCGATGGTCTTGCCCTTGTAGTGCACCTCGAGGGTTTCCCGGTTGTACCGGGCCCCGTGGCACACCTCGCACGGCACGTAGACGTCGGGCAGGAAGTTCATCTCGATCTTGAGCGTGCCGTCGCCCGAGCACGCCTCGCAGCGGCCGCCCTTGACGTTGAAGGAGAACCGCCCGGGCTGATATCCCCGTACCTTGGCCTCCGTGGTCGCGGCGAACAGCGTGCGGATCTTGTCGAACACACCCGTGTAGGTCGCCGGATTGGACCGCGGCGTCCGCCCGATCGGCGACTGGTCCACCTGGACGAGCTTGTCCAGCTGATCGAGCCCGTTGATGCGCGTGTGCCTGCCCGGCACCTGACGTGCACCGTTGAGTTTGTTGGCCATCACCGTGGCCAGGATGTCGTTGACCAGGGTCGACTTGCCGGAACCGGACACCCCCGTGACCGCGGTGAGCACGCCGAGCGGGAAGCTCACGTCGATCCCGGCGAGGTTGTGTTCCCGTGCCCCGACGACCGTGACCTGCCGCTTGCGGTCGACCGGACGGCGGAGGGCAGGCACGTCGATCACCCGGCGACCCGACAGATACGCGCCGGTGATCGACTCCGGGTCTTCGAGCAGCTCCGCGTACGAACCGCTGTGCACGACCTTGCCGCCGTGCTCGCCGGCGAGGGGGCCGATGTCGACCACCCAGTCCGAGGCCCGGATGGTGTCCTCGTCGTGTTCCACCACGATGAGGGTGTTTCCGAGATCCCTCAGCCGCGTGAGCGTCTCGATGAGCCTGCGGTTGTCGCGCTGGTGCAGGCCGATGGACGGCTCGTCCAGGACGTACAGCACGCCGACGAGACCGGAACCGATCTGGGTCGCCAGGCGGATGCGTTGGGCCTCACCGCCCGACAGTGTTCCGGCTGCCCGGGCCAGCGACAGGTACTCGAGCCCGACGTCGAGGAGGAAGCCGAGTCGGGCCTGGACCTCCTTGAGCACCTGCCCGGCGATCGCCTCCTCGCGCGAACCCAGGGTGAGACTGTTGAGGAACTCCGCGCAATCCGCGATCGACAGCTCGGCGACGTCCGCGATGGACTTGGTCCCGAACTCGTCGCTCGCGATCATCACCGCAAGGATCTCGGGGCGCAGCCGCGCTCCCCCGCACGCCGGGCACGGGGTGTCCCGCATGTACCCGTCGTAGCGTTCCTTCATCTGGTCGGACTCGGTCTGTTCCAGGCGCCGGTGCAGGAACGGCATGACGCCTTCGAACTCCGCGTAGTACGAACGGGTACGGCCGTACCGGTTCTTGTACCGCACGTGCACCTGCTCGGTGCTGCCCTCGAGCACTGCCTTGCGCGCCTTCGCGGGCAGCTTGTTCCACGGCGTGTCGAGATCGAATCCCAGGATGTCTCCGAGACCGGACAGCAGTCGTCCGAAGTACTCCGAGCTCTGTCCCATCGACCACGGCGCGATGGCCCCCTCGGCGAGGGTCAACTCCGGATCCGGGACGACGAGGTCCGGGTCCACCTCCTTGCGGATGCCCAGGCCCGTGCACTCCGGGCACGCGCCGTACGGGGAGTTGAAGGAGAACGACCGGGGCTCGAGATCGTCGATCGAGAGCGCATGACCGTTGGGGCAGGCGAGCTTCTCCGAGAACCGGCGCTCGCGGTCCGCCGCGTTCTCGTCCCGATCGACGAAGTCGAGCACGACGATCCCCTCGGCGAGACCGAGCGCCGTCTCGATCGAGTCGGTGAGCCGCTGCTTCGAGCTCGGTTTCACCGTGAGGCGGTCCACGACCACCTCGATGTCGTGCTTCTCCTGCTTCTTGAGCTTGGGGGGCTCGGTGAGGGGATACACCACGCCGTCCACGCGCACCCGCGAATAGCCCTGCGTGTTGAGTTGCTCGAACAGGTCGACGAACTCGCCCTTGCGGGTACGCACCACCGGAGCGAGGACCTGGAAGCGCGTGCCCTCTTCCATGTCGAGCACCTGGTCCACGATCTGCTGCGGCGTCTGCCGTGCGATCTGCGCACCACACACCGGGCAGTGCGGGGTCCCGGCCCTCGCGAACAACAGGCGAAGGTAGTCGTACACCTCCGTGATGGTCCCGACGGTGGAGCGCGGGTTGCGGTTGGTCGACTTCTGGTCGATGGACACCGCGGGCGACAGGCCCTCGATGAAGTCGACATCGGGCTTGTCCATCTGACCCAGGAACTGGCGTGCGTAGGCCGACAGCGACTCGACGTACCGGCGCTGCCCTTCCGCGAAGATCGTGTCGAACGCCAAGCTCGACTTGCCCGAACCGGAGAGCCCGGTGAAGACGATGAGGCTGTCCCGGGGCAGATCGAGGTCGATACCTCGCAGATTGTGCTCGCGAGCACCACGCACGATGAGGCGATCCGCCACTGAACATCCCTTCTCATTGTCGACACCGCCCGGCACGTCCACACGCACGGCGACATCGCGAATTCCGACACCGAGAACGACGCCGGGTGAATCCGGCACCGAGAACTCGCTCGCCCATCGTAGGACCGCCCACCGACACGTCCGCCGGACGAGCCGCGCCCCGCGCCGACCAGCCCTCTTCGACGGTAGCCTTCCGTCCATGAGCGAGCAGCCCATCGTGATCGACGACTCCTACACCGGCCACGTCACGTCGGGCGAACCGGCGCAGCGCCGCACCGTCCCCGGCGCGGCGATCACCAAGATGTCGGTCGGCCCCATGGACAACAACGTGTACCTGGTGATCTGTTCCGGCACCGGCAAGGCACTGCTCGTCGACGCCGCCAACGATGCGACCCGAGTGATCGACCTGGTCGATCGGTACGCCCCGGGACTCGAACTGATCGTGACGACCCACCAACACGCCGACCACTGGCTCGCGCTGGAAGCGGTCACCAAGGCCACCGGGGTGAAGACCGCAGCTCATCCGCTGGATGCGCCCGCGCTGCCTGTTCACCCCGACGTGCTCCTCGCCGACGACGACACCCTCACGGTCGGTGATCTCCAACTCGACGTGATCCATCTCGCGGGCCACACCCCGGGCGGCATCGCGCTGGCGCTCACCGCCGACGACCGCACACACGTGTTCACCGGCGATTCCCTGTTCCCCGGGGGCGTCGGCAAGACGGCGGACGCCGAGGCCTTCGCCTCCCTGCTGGGCGACGTCGAGACGAAACTGTTCGCCCGCTTCCCCGACGACACGGTCGTGTACCCGGGTCACGGGGACGACACCACGCTCGGCGCCGAGCGTCCACACCTCGGCGAGTGGCGCGCCCGCGGGTGGTGAACTTCCGGATCGCCCCGCCCCGCAGCGGCCGTGGTTAGTGTGGGGAGGACGTATCCAACTGCCGGGAGGTCTTCATGCTCGTCCGTCGCATTGCACGTCCCCTGCTCGCCTCGGTGTTCATCGCCGGAGGGATCGACTCGCTGAAGAGTCCCGCTCAGAAGGCGGAGGTGGCCGGGCCGTGGATCGACAAGTCCGCGGGCGCCCTTCCCGATTCGGTGACCGAGAAGGTACCCACCGAGCCGGAAACGCTCGTCAAGATCAACGCCGGGGTACAGATCGGAGCCGGTAGCCTCCTCGCCCTCGGTAAGTTCCCCCGGCTGTCAGCGCTCGCATTGGCTGCCACCCTCGTCCCCACCACGCTCGCCGGCCACGACTTCTGGAACAAGGACGACCCGCAGCAGCAGGCACTGCACCGGCTGCAATTCCTGAAGAACGCCGGGCTCCTCGGCGGACTGCTCATCACCGCCGTCGACACCGAGGGCAAGCCCTCACTCGGATGGCGCGGCCGCCGCGCAGCGCGGGCGGCGCAGCAGCGAGTGGAGGAGATCCTGCCGTTCGGGTCCGGCGACGAGTCCCCGGTGACCCCCGCCCTGTCGACCGCGACGGAGAAGGGAGCCTCCCTGCTCGAGAGCGCTCGCGACCGGGGCGGCGACCTGGCGGAAACGGTGCGTTCGCGTGCTCCCGAACTCGCCGGGACGGTCCGTTCGCGCGCGCCCGAACTCGCCGAGACGGCGCGCACGCGTAGCGCCGCCTGGGCCGAGGCGGCCGCCGAACGCGGCGAGGCTCTCGGCGACCGGGTCGAGACCGCCGTGAAGAAAGCACAGGAGAAGGCCGCCGAGGCACGCTGACAGCGCGCAGGGCGATCACGACGCTGCTGACCTGCGCTTCTGCGCGGTCTCCTCTCTCGGGACTAGACTGCTACGGCACTTTTGCGGGCGCTCCGCAAACGCTGCCGACACCCTCGCAGCCTTCCCGAACTAGGAGTTCTCTTTGCCCGACGAGAACGCGTCCCCCCTCGAACTCGCGGTCGACCTCGACGCCGAACGCGAGCGCGAGCAGCAGTACGTGACCATGCTCTACACGCGTCTCGACAACCTCCGCCGCTATGCCGACGAACGGTTGCGCAGAGTGCTCCTCGAGTCCGGGGGCACTCCGCAGGCGCGCAGCGAGCGGGAATCCTTCAACCAGATGTACACGGACGATCTGGCCAAGTACGACGCCGCCGAGAACGGCCTGTGCTTCGGCCGGATCGATCTCGACGACGAGAGCCGCCACATCGGCCGCGTCGGCATCCTCGACGAGGAGAACGACTACGAGACCCTCCTGCTCGACTGGCGCGCACCGCTGGCCCGGCCGTTCTATCTCGCCACACCGGCCGCCCCGGAGGGGGTGAACCGGCGCCGGCACATCCGGAGCCGGTCGCGGACGGTCACCGCTGTCAACGACGAGTTCCTCGACCTCGATGCGGCGCGAGCCGCCGGTGTCGTCACCGGATCGGACGGCGTCGCCGGGGAGAGCGCGCTGCTCGCGGCCCTCAACGCGGCACGCACCGGTCACATGAACGACATCGTCGAGACCATCCAGGCCGAGCAGGACGCCGTCATCCGCTCCGATCACAAGAGCGTCCTGGTCGTCCAGGGCGGGCCGGGCACCGGGAAGACCGCGGTAGCGCTGCACCGCGCCGCCTACCTGCTCTACACCTATCGCAAGCAGCTCGAGAAGAGCGGCGTGCTCATCATCGGACCCAACGCCACCTTCCTCGACTACATCGGCCAGGTTCTGCCCTCCCTCGGTGAGACGGGCGTGCTCCTGTCCACGATCGGCGACCTCTACCCGGGCGTGCGTGCCACTCGCGAGGACTCTCTCGAAGCCGGGAGGGTGAAGGGATCCCTCGCCATGATCGAGGTCCTCACGCAGGCCGTCCGCGACCGTCAGGAACTCCCCGGCCGTCCGGTACGTCTCGAGTTCGACAACTACGAACTCACACTGGACCGCAAGGTCGTCACGCGAGCACGTGGCCGAGCCCGATCGTCGCGCCGACCGCACAACCTGGCTCGGCCGATCTTCGTCTCCTCGGTGATCGAGGCGCTCGCGCAGCAGCTGGCGGACACGATGGGGGCCAACGTCGTCGACGGCGGAAGCCTGCTCAGCCGGGACGACATCGCGGACATTCGTGACGAGATGCGCCAGGACCCGGCCATCATGGCGGCGGTCGGAGCGCTGTGGCCCGAGCTGAGCCCGCAGGAAGTCCTGCTCGACCTCTGGGCGCAACCCGCCCGGCTCGAGGCGGCCGCCGGGAATCTCCTCGACCCGGACACCCGAGCACTACTCGCCCGCACCGGACCCGGATTCAGCGCCGCCGATGCTCCCCTCCTCGACGAGCTGGCAGAACTGCTCGGCATCGACGACACCGCGGAACAGGAACGGGCACAACGCCGCTGGCGCCAGCAGATCGCGGATGCCCAGGGCGCCCTCGACATCCTCACCGGCTCCGCGCCCCAGGATCTCGAGGACGAACTCGATCCGGAGATCCTCATGGCCTACGACCTGGTCGACGCGAGCCAGCTCGCGAGGCGCCAGGACGCGCATCAACGCCGTTCGACCGCCGAACGCGCGGCCGCGGACCGCACCTGGACCTACGGACACGTGATCGTCGACGAGGCGCAGGAACTGTCCGAGATGGCGTGGCGCATGCTCATGCGGCGCATTCCGAACAGGTGGATGACACTGGTCGGAGACACCGCGCAGACCGGTGACCTCGCCGGCACCTCGGCATGGCAGACGGTGCTCGGACCCTATGTGGCACAACGCTGGAAGTTGACCGAGCTGACGGTGAACTACCGGACACCGAGCGAGATCATGGAACTGGCCCACCGGGTGCTCGACGAGATCGACCCCGAGCAGTCGGTGCCGCGATCGATTCGCGAGTCCGGGTTCGCACCGTGGGCGTCCGAGGTCCCTGCCGGGGAGAGGGTTTCGGCCGTGCGCGCCGTACTGGACGGCGAAACCGGGCCGGGAACGGTCGCAGTCCTCATCCCCGGCCCCCTGGTGGCGGAGTTCGCCGACCTCGCCTCGGAAACGGTGCAGGTCTCGACCGTCCGCGAGGCGAAGGGGCTGGAGTTCGACTCCGTCGTCATCGTCGAGCCCCGAGACATCGTCGAGGAGTCCCCCCGCGGCCTCAACGATCTGTACGTGGCGCTGACCCGCGCCACCCAGCGGCTCGGGATGGTGCACACGAGGCCGCTACCGGAAGCACTCGGCGCCGTTCCCGGCGCCTCCCCCACCGCCTCCTGACGACACCGTGCCGTGGTTCGGCGAGGGCCGAACCACGGCACGGCGATCAGCGCACGGTGTGAACGATGAGGACGTCGGAGGTGGACTTGCGGGCGGCATCCGACGGCACCGATCCGAGCAGGCGGCCGGTGAGCGTGTTCAGCCCGCGGTTCCCGATGACCAACAGATCCGCCTCGACCTCGTCCACCAGCGCCAGCAACGACTCGACCGGGGCCCCGACGACGGCGCGCTCGACGATGTCCTTGGCCCCCTTGGCCACGGCACGTTCACGGGCCGTGCGGAGGATCTCGTACGTCGGTGCGGCACCGGTGATCTGGTATGCCTCGTCACCGAGGACGTCGGCGTCCTTACCGATGTCCTTCGGATCGGCCGGGTAGTAGGCACAGGCGACAAAGAGCTTCGCCCCTGCATCCCCGGCCAGCGCAGCGGCCTTCTCCACGGCCCGATACGACGACTCGGAGCCATCGGTCCCCACGACTACGGTCCGGTACGCGCTCATTCAATCCTCCAGGTATCCACGACGGTCGGTGGTCGAGGTCGGCACGCAGCACCTCGACCGTTGCGCTGACCCTAGCGGTTACCGAGTCATCAACGGTCGAACTGACACGCACCCCACACGCCGACCGTCACATGCACGACAGGTCACAATGGGTCCAAAATGTGATGTGGACCCTACCACTCGGTACGGTCGGGCTACTTCAACCCCGCGGCGTCCATTCCCCGCAGTTCCTTCTTGAGATCCGAGATCTCGTCCCGCAGCCGCCCGGCCAGTTCGAACTGCAGGTCACGGGCGGCGTTCATCATCTGCGCGGTGAGATCGGTGATGAGGTCCGCCAGTTCGGCGCGCGGCATCGACTTCGTGTCACGCCCCTCCACGACACCGGCACTGACGGAACGCCCGGGCTCGCCCTGGGCCCGACGCCCACGCGACGCGTTGCGCCCGGAGCCACCCACATCGACCGTCTCCGCGGTGTCGTCCGCCTCGACGTACACCTGGTCGAGGATGTCGGCGATCTTCTTCCGCAACGGTTGCGGATCGATGCCCCGCTCCTCGTTGTAGGCGATCTGCTTCTCGCGGCGCCGTTCGGTCTCCTCGATCGCGTGCTGCATCGAGTCGGTGATCTTGTCCGCATACATGTGGACCTCACCCGAGACGTTGCGGGCGGCGCGACCGATGGTCTGGATCAGGCTGGTGGAGCTGCGCAGGAAGCCTTCCTTGTCCGCGTCCAGAATCGCCACCAGGGACACCTCCGGCAGGTCCAGTCCCTCACGCAGCAGGTTGATTCCGACCAGCACGTCGAATTCGCCGAGACGCAACTGGCGAAGCAACTCGACGCGGCGCAGCGTGTCGATGTCGGAATGCAGGTACCGCACCTTGATTCCCAGTTCGAGCAGGTAGTCGGTGAGGTCCTCGGACATCTTCTTGGTCAGCGTGGTGACCAGGACGCGCTCGTCCTGCTCGGCACGCCGACGGATCTCGTGGACCAGGTCGTCGATCTGACCCTTGGTGGGCTTGACCACGACCCGAGGATCGACCAGCCCCGTCGGGCGGATGACCTGCTCGACGAACTCGCCGCCACTCTGCCCGAGCTCGTACTTGCCCGGCGTGGCCGACAGGTACACGGCCTGGCCGATCCGATCGGCGAACTCCTCCCAGGTGAGCGGCCGATTGTCCACGGCGGACGGGAGCCGGAACCCGAACTCCACGAGGTTGCGCTTGCGGGACATGTCGCCCTCGTACATCGCGCCGATCTGCGGCACCGTGACGTGGGACTCGTCGATGACCAGGAGGAAATCCTCCGGGAAGTAGTCGATGAGCGTCGCCGGGGCCGAGCCGGCGGCGCGGCCGTCGATGTGGCGGGAGTAGTTCTCGATGCCGGAGCAGAAGCCGACCTGGCGAATCATCTCGAGGTCGTACTGGGTACGCATGCGCAGACGTTGCGCCTCGAGCAGCTTGCCCCGGTTCTCGAGGTCGGCCAGCCGCTCCTCGAGTTCGACCTCGATGTCCGCGACCGCCCGTTCCATGCGCTCCGGGCCGGCGACGTAATGGGTCGCCGGGAAGATTCGCAGTGATTCGACCTGCCGCACCACGTCCCCGGTGAGGGGATGCAGGTAGTACAGCGCCTCGATCTCGTCGCCGAAGAACTCGATCCGCACCGCGAGTTCCTCGTAGGAGGGAATGATCTCCACGGTGTCGCCGCGCACCCGGAACGACCCGCGAGTGAATGCGGTGTCGTTGCGGTTGTACTGCACGTCCACCAGCAGGCGCAGCAGCGCGTCCCGCGGCACTTCCACGCCCGTCTCGAGATGAATGGACCGGTCGAGGTAGGACTGCGGGGTACCGAGGCCGTAGATACAGGACACCGAGGCCACCACGACGACGTCACGCCGGGACAGCAGGCTCGACGTCGCGGAGTGCCGGAGCCGCTCGACGTCGTCGTTGATCGAGGAGTCCTTCTCGATGTACGTGTCCGTCTGCGCGATGTACGCCTCGGGTTGGTAGTAGTCGTAGTACGAGACGAAGTACTCGACCGCGTTGTTCGGCAACATCTCCCGGAGCTCGTTCGCCAGCTGTGCCGCGAGAGTCTTGTTGGGTGCCATCACGAGAGTGGGGCGCTGGACCCGCTCGATCAGCCACGCCGTGGTCGCGGACTTGCCGGTGCCGGTGGCACCGAGCAGCACGATGTCCTTCTCCCCCGCGTCGATACGACGCTCGAGTTCGTCGATGGCGGCCGGCTGATCGCCTGCCGGCCGATAGTCGCTCACGACCTGGAACCGCGCCTCCGACCGTTCGATCTCCCCGATGGGCCGGAATTCGGAGTGCGCAACCACCGGATGCTCGGATGCAAAGGCCATGTCACCAGGGTAGTCGTAGCCTCCGACACCGGCCCCGGATCACGCCGCCACGCCACCGGCCGGCCGGCCGGCCGGGTAGGTTCCTGTCATGGCCGCAGTGCACCCACCGAAGATCGAGTACTTCGATCTCGTGGAACGGACCAACACCGACCCCAAGGGATTCGTCCGCCCGGTGGATCACTACCGGGTCGAGCCGTGGGGCCTGTACATGGCGCGCTCGGCCGATCACCGCCAGTTCCACTACCTCGAATCCTGGATCCTGCCGGACCTCGGCATCCGCGCGACCGTCTTCCACTTCCACCCGTACCACGCGCGGGATCAGGACCACTACGTCGACATCGGTTCCTTCACCCGCGGTGACACCGTGTGGAAGTCCGAGGACCACTACCTCGACCTGGTCGTACGTACCGGCCGGGACACCGAACTGCTCGACGTCGACGAACTCGTGGAGGCACACACCGCGGGCCTGCTGGATGCCGCCGCCACCGAGCAGGCGATCCTCACCGCCACCACGGCGATCGACGGAATCGCCGCCCACGGGCACGACCTCGCGGCGTGGCTCGCGAGCCGGGGTATGCCGATCAGCTGGCGCTGACGGTCCAGCCGGTCTCCTCCGCCCATGCCCAGGCGCGGTGATACGCCCGGTCGAACCACGGCGCCTTCCCGTCGGCGTACCGCGCACGCGTCTCCGCCGCCGTCGGTGCATCCGCCGCCCGCTCCGCGGACGCCTCCTTGATCCGCAGATACTCGGCGCGCACGTCCGGATCCGCTCGCAGCCAATCCCGGAAAAGCAGGGCGAACTGCTGGCCCGGTGACCCGTCGACGCGCAGGTGTACGTGGGCGGGTCGTCCGGGATCCGCGGCGCCGTGCAGGCGCATCTCCCACACCGCGGGATCGACTTCGCCGCCGACATACGCCGGCTTCGGCCGTTCCGAGTACACCTGGGCCACCCGCGGATACCCACCATCGGCCAGGTGATCGACGAGGCGGTCCGCGGAAGCCAGATCGGCGACCGTCACCTGCACGTCGACGACGTCGACCGAGGCCAGCCCGGGAACCGCGGTCGAGCCGATGTGATCGACACGAATCGCGTCGGCACCGCACAGCAGCCGGAGCCGGGCCGCCAGTCGACCGGCCTCGGCGGGCCACTCCGGGTCGGGCTCGGCCAGTCGCGGCAGCACGGATACCGGAGTCCGAGAACGTAGGTTCGCCTCGAACGGCACCAGCCGCTCGTGCCACAGCTGTCGCACCTGCCGGACCAGATCCTCCGGCTCGCCGTTGTTGTCCAGCCGCACGTCCGCCACGGCAACGCGCTGCTCGTCCGATGCCTGCGCCGCGATCCGGGCTCGCGCGTCCTTCTCGTCCATGCCGCGGATCTCGGTGAGCCGCCGGAGCCGTTCGGGCTCCTCGACGAACACGATCGCCACGAGCGGGAAGGCCGGACCCATACCGCCCTCGACGAGAAGCGGAATGTCCTGTACCACGACGGCATCCGGCGGCGCCTGTTCGATGCGTTCGGCGGTGCGACGGCCGATCAGTGGATGCAGGACGGCGTTGAGCGCCGTCCTGGACTCGTCGTCGGCGAACGCCACGGCCGCCAGGGCCGGGCGATCCAGGCGCCCGTCCGCGGTGAGGATCGACCCGCCGAATCTGTCGACCAGAGCGGCAAGACCCTCGGTTCCCGGTTCCACCACTTCCCGCGCGATCAGGTCCGCGTCGACGATCACCGCGCCGAGTTCGGCGAGTTCACTCGACACGGTCGACTTGCCGGCTCCGATGCCTCCGGTGAGGCCCACTCTCAACACCGCACCAGTCTGTCATCCTCGCCGGGCTCGCCGTCGGGCGACGCGCGCGGACCGGCACCGACTCACCAGCATCAAATACCCCGAAACGGGCGACTCGTCGGCTATCTTTCGACTACCAGTTTCGAGCCCGACCTACCTGCTCCCGGGAAGGAGCGCTCCGATGTCCGCTCCCCGTATCGTCGGCCGGCACCGCCTCGGCATGCCCGGTGGTGTGCACTGCCTCGAACACCCCCAGGTCGCGTCGGCGCTCGCCGAGCATCGCCGCACCTGGCTGTCGACCCTGATCAGCAACGGGCGGCACAGCTTTGCGGCGATGCGTCGTCGCACCGCCGCACCGTCCTCCTGGGTGCCCGCCCCGGCCGGCTGATCGCGCACGGTCGACGACAGCGCTCGGCGCAACGCGTTCCCACGACACGACGAGCCACGACACACAACGAGAAACCCCGCTCTCCGGTGGAGAGCGGGGTTTCTCGTTGTTCGGGTCGGGATGGGGCCGGTCAGCGAATCACTGACCGGCCCGCCCGAATCATGCGTTGCCGGAAAGCTTCTCGCGAAGCGCAGCCAGCTGGGCATCGCTGGCGAGCGATCCACCGGTGGTCTCCGGTGCGCTGGCAGCGACACCGGGCTCGGCGGCACCGGACTCGGAGGAGTAGCCGGCGGCGGCAGTCGCAGCCTCGGCGGCCTCGTCGGCAGCCATCTTCTCCATCTGAGCGGTGTGCATCTTGTGGCGACGCTCCGCCTCGGCGTAGCGCTTCTCCCACTCCTCACGCTGCTTGTCGAAGCCCTCGAGCCATTCGTTGGTCTCGGGATCGAAGCCCTCGGGGAAGATGTAGTTGCCCTGCTCGTCGTAGCTGTCGGCCATGCCGTACTTGGACGGATCGAACTCGGCGCTGTAGTCCTCGTTGGCCTGCTTCAGCGACAGCGAGATACGACGACGCTCGAGGTCGATGTCGATGACCTTGACCATCGCGTCGTCGCCGACGGCCACGACCTGGTCCGGCACCTCGACATGGCGCTCGGCCAGCTCGGAGATGTGCACGAGGCCTTCGATTCCCTCTTCGACGCGCACGAAGGCACCGAACGGAACCAGCTTGGTGACCTTGCCGGGCACGATCTGGCCGATTGCGTGGGTGCGGGCGAACTGACGCCACGGATCTTCCTGCGTCGCCTTGAGCGAGAGGGAGACACGCTCGCGGTCCAGGTCGACGTCCAGAACCTCGACGGTGACCTCGTTGCCGACCTCGACGACCTCGGACGGGTGGTCGATGTGCTTCCAGGAGAGCTCGGAGACGTGCACCAGACCGTCGACGCCGCCGAGATCGACGAACGCACCGAAGTTGACGATCGAGGACACGATGCCCTTGCGGACCTGACCCTTCTGGAGCTGGTGCAGGAACTCGCTGCGAACCTCGGACTGGGTCTGCTCGAGCCATGCACGGCGCGACAGAACCACGTTGTTGCGGTTCTTGTCGAGCTCGATGATCTTGGCCTCGATCTCCTTGCCGACGTACGGCTGCAGATCGCGGACGCGGCGCATCTCGACGAGCGACGCGGGAAGGAAGCCACGCAGGCCGATGTCGAGGATGAGACCACCCTTGACGACCTCGATGACGGTGCCCTTGACGGCCTCGTCCTTCTCCTTGAGCTCCTCGATGGTGCCCCAGGCGCGCTCGTACTGAGCACGCTTCTTCGACAGGATCAGGCGGCCTTCCTTGTCCTCCTTGGTGAGGACCAGAGCCTCGACCTCATCGCCCACGGAGACGACCTCGTTGGGGTCGACGTCGTGCTTGATGGAGAGCTCACGGGAAGGGATGACACCTTCGGTCTTGTAACCGATGTCGAGCAGAACCTCGTCGCGATCGACCTTGACGATGGTTCCTTCGACGATGTCACCGTCGTTGAAGTACTTGATCGTGGCGTCGATGGCGGCGAGGAAGTCCTCGGCGGAGCCGATGTCGTTGACGGCTACCTGCGGCGAGGTCACGGTGGTGGAGGGCATTAGTAGAGTTGCTCCGGACGGGTTGTGGTCGGTTGATGATGTTCTGTCGGGCGCGGCAACCCGACCCGACGGAAACCCGAGGGCACCACACTCGGAGAAACTCGCATACTCGGAGAAACCCCAGCGGAACCCAGGGAGAACCTGGACCGGATCCGGTTACCCGAGCGCTCCGGTGTCACCCCGAGGGATCATCCGGACACACTCGCGTCCAACAGCGTACGCGTCCGGAGTTCAGCTGGGCAAACCCACCCCGATCCGCGCCTCTACTCTGTCATCCGTGACCACTCCACCGCCACCTGATTCCGACAATTCCGACGAGAAACTCGCCGCCGACCGTCATGCGGGCGCGGAGAGCCTCCTCGGCACCGCCCACGCCGGACGGGCCCGACTGGACTCCGCGGCGAGCGAACGGGCGAGTCGTTCGTGGTGGGATGCCGACGCCGACGACTACCACCGCACGCACGGGGAGTTCCTGGGAGTGGATTCGACCGCCGGCGAGTTCGTGTGGTGCCCGGAGGGGCTGCACGAGGGCGACCATCACCTGCTCGGGGACGTGGCGGGCAAGGACGTCCTCGAGGTCGGCTGCGGATCGGCCCCGTGTTCGCGCTGGCTGGCGACGCAGGGAGCCCGGCCTGTCGGACTCGATCTGTCCCTGGCCATGCTCGAGCGGGGCGTCGCCGCCATGCGGGGCGACACGGCGGCGGTGCCGCTGGTGCAGGCGAACGCCGAGTCACTCCCCTTCGCGGATGCCAGCTTCGACCTCGCCTGTTCGGCTTTTGGTGCGGTTCCGTTCGTTGCGGATTCTGCCCTGGTGATGAGAGAGGTCGCCCGAGTACTGCGCCCCGGCGGGCGGTGGGTCTTCGCCGTGAACCACCCGATCCGGTGGATCTTCCCCGACGACCCGGGCCCGGACGGCCTCACCGCGACACTCTCCTACTTCGATCGCACGCCCTACGTCGAGACGGACGCCGACGGCGTGCCCACCTACGTCGAGCACCACCGAACCCTCGGCGACCGGGTGCGCGAGATCGTCGCCGCGGGCCTCGAACTCCACGACCTCGTCGAACCCGAGTGGCCGGAATGGTCGGACCGGGAGTGGGGGCAGTGGAGTCCCCTGCGCGGCGCACTCTTCCCGGGAACCGCGATCTTCAGCTGCCGTAAGCCCGGCTGAGTGCCCCTCGGCAGTTCCGATCGGCCCGGGCGGTCACAGCAGGTTCGACAGGAACGCCCGGGTCCGCTCGTGCGTCGGCGTGCTCATGACCTCGCGCGGATCGCCCGACTCGACGACGACCCCGCCGTCCATGAACACCAGCCGGTCGGCCACTTCGCGGGCGAAGCCCATCTCGTGGGTGACGACCACCATCGTCATTCCGTCGGCGGCGAGTTTCTTCATGACCGCGAGGACCTCACCCACCAGTTCCGGGTCCAGCGCCGACGTGGGCTCGTCGAAGAGCATGAGCTTGGGGTCCATCGCGAGTGCCCGCGCGATCGCGACGCGCTGCTGCTGCCCGCCCGACAACTGCGCCGGGTACGCGTCGGCCTTGTCACCGAGTCCGACCTGGTCCAACAGGGCACGGGCTCGCTCGACCGCGTCCGCCTTGCGCACCTTCTTCACCTGGATCGGCGCTTCCGCCACGTTCTCGAGCGCGGTCCGGTGCGGGAACAGGTTGAAGTGCTGGAACACCATTCCGATGTCGCGACGCTGCCGAGCCGCCACCCGCGGGTGCAGCTCGTGCAGCTTGTCGCCGCGCTCCTCGTATCCGACGAGGGTGCCGTCGACGTACAGGCGCCCGGCGTCGACCCGCTCGAGGTGATTGATGCAGCGCAGGAACGTCGACTTGCCGGACCCCGAGGGACCGATCAGGCAGGTGACCTCTCCCCTACCCACCTCGAGGCTCACCCCGCGCAGCACCTGCAGGGCGCCGTAGCTCTTACAGACGCGATCCGCCTGCACCATCGGCGTCATCGACGCTCACCTCCGGACGTCCCGGATCCGCCCGCGGACCCTGCCGACGCAGCCGCCGCCTGCGCGTCGGCGAGTGCCTGCAACTGACGGGCGGTGAGCTGACGGCTCACGCCCTTGGAGTAGTAGCGCTCCAGGTAGAACTGGCCGACCATCAGGATGCTGGTGATCGCGAGGTACCAGGTCGCCGCGACGAGAAGCAGCGGGATCGGCTGGAAGTTGGCGCCGGAGATGTCCCGTGCCCGCCCGTACAGTTCCAGGCTGTACGGAATGGCCGCCACGAGCGACGTCGTCTTGAGCATGCTGATCAGCTCGTTGCCGGTGGGCGGAATGATCACCCGCATCGCCTGTGGCAACACGGTGCGCCGCATCGTCTGCGCCCACGACATGCCCAGCGCCTTCGACGCCTCGGTCTGGCCCTCGGGGACCGAACTCACGCCCGCACGCACGATCTCGGCCATGTACGCGGCCTCGTTGAGACCCAGGCCGATCACCGCGAACAGGAACGCCGCACTGATTCCCTGCAGGTCGATGTGCACGAACTGGTGCACGAACGGAATACCCAGGTCGAGTTGCTTGTAGATGGAAGGGAACAGCCCCCAGAACACCAGTTGCACGTAGACGGGCGTGCCGCGGAACACCCAGAGGTAGACCCACGCCGTCGCGCGCAGCACCGGATTCGGGGACAACCGCATCACCGCGAGGACCACACCGAGCACGATCGCGATGGTCATGGCGAGGACGGTGAGCTGCACCGTCTTCCACGCCGCCGCGGTGATCCGGCGATCGAAGAGGTACTGCGCGTACACGTCCCAGCGGTACGCCTCGTTCGTCGCGGCGCCGTACACGAACAGGCCACCGAGGACGACAATCACCACCGCGGCGATCCATCGACCCGGCCGACGCAGCGGCACGGCGCGGATCACGTCGGGCGGGGCACCGGTCCGGTCGCCGGCCGAATCCGTTCTGTCGGTCATCACTGCCCTCTCGTCAGCTCACCGCGGCATTGATCAACGATGTGGCGATCATGCCGTCCTCGAGTTCCCACCGCTCGGCGATCTCGCCGTACGCGCCGGAGTCGATGAGATGCTGGGCCGCCTGCTGGATCACCGGTCCCAGCGGCGACCCCTTCGCGACCACCCAGCCGTACGGCGCCGCGTCGAAGACCGGTCCGGCGCTCTCGATGCGCTCCTCGCTGCGGGCGATCGCGTAGGCGGTCACCGGAGAATCCGACGACAGCGCATCGACCCGGCCCAGGATCAGTGCGTTGGTGGCCTCGTCCTGACTGTCGTACTTGATCTTCTCGATCGGTGGGAGCCCCGCCGCCTCACAGGCCTCGCTCTTGGCCGGGATCTCCTCGATGTCCTCGATCGTGGTGGTCTGCACCGCGACGCGGAGTCCGCACGCGTTCTCGGGATCGACCGGCTCACCCACCCGCTGCGCCCACTGGATCCCGGCGCTGTAGTAGGTCACGAAGTCCACCGTCTCCTCGCGTTCCTTCGTGTCGGTGAACGAGGACGACCCCATGTCGTAGGTGCCGGCCTGCACGGCCGGGATGATGCGATCGAAGTCCGCCTCGTTGACGACGATGTCGAGCCCCAGCACGTCGCCCAGCGCGTGCAGCAACTCCACCGTGAACCCCACGATGGTGCCGTCGTCGTCCTTGAACTCGTTCGGCGCATACGGGGTGTTGACCCCGACCTGGAGCCGGCCGGAGGCCGCGATCCGCTCGGGCAGCTGCGCCGCGATCTCCGGCACGACCTCCGCACGGACGGGCTCGCCGGGCGGGACGAGTGCCTCGGTGTTGGTCATGCACGCAGTCGCCGCGACGGAGAGCAGGGCGGCGCCGACGACCGCCGTCAGGCGGCGGCGGACGCGGAATCGGGTCGGGACGGCGAGGGGCACAGTTCGAGCACTCTAACGCCAGACCCCGCCGATCTCCGCATCGGAAGAGGAAGTCACCATCGCACGGTGCGGGCCTCGACCACCTCGGTGAACTCGGATGTCGAGGCGAGACCACCCAGGTCCGCGGTGGCGACTCCCGATTCCACCGTGGCGACCACCGCCTGCCTTACCCGGCGAGCCGCAGTCGACAGCCGGCGGTCGTCGTGGCGGTCGGAGAGCCAGTCGAGCAGCATCGCCGCCGAGAGCATCAGTGCGGTGGGGTTCGCCCGATTGCGCCCCGCGATGTCCGGGGCCGCCCCGTGCGCCGCCTGCGCCATGGCCTGGTGCTCGGACGTGTTGAGCGACGGCGCGGTGCCGAGCGAACCGGACAGTTCCGCAGACAGGTCCGACAGGATGTCACCGAACATGTTCTCGGTGACGACGACATCGAAATCGGCTCCCCGCCGGACCAGGTGGGCGGCCATGGCGTCGACGTGGAAGTCGTCCACCTCGACGTCCGGGTACTGCCCGCCGACCTCACGGCAGACGTCGCGGAACAACCCCGTCGTCAACGAGAGGACGTTGGCCTTGTGGACGATCGTGACCCTGCGGCGCCGACGGCGGGCCAGCGCGAACGCCGAGTGTGCGATCCGCTCGCACGCCGCTCGGGTGAACACACCCACGGCCAGTGCGATGTCGGGCGTGGGCATGAACTCTCCACTGCCGACGGCCATGTTCCGATCCGCGTACAGCCCCTCGGTGTTCTCCCGCACGATCACCAGGTCCATTCCGGGCACCATCGCGGCCACTCCCGGCAGCGCGGCCGCCGGACGGATATTCGCGAACAGGTCGAAACGCTTACGCACCACCCCGCCGGGCGTCAGCGTGCCGCGGAAGGGATCGGGATAGGCCGCGCTGTCGTGCGGCCCCAGCACCCAGCCCTCGAGCCCGGCGAGAGCCTCCACGGTCTCCTCCGGGATCGGTGTCCCCCGACGCTCGATCGCGTCGAGTCCCAGTTCCAGGGGTACCCACTCGATCGCCACCCCGGACGCCTTCGCCGCCGATGTCACCACCCGCCGAGTCGCGGGCACGATCTCGTGCCCGATCCCGTCTCCGGTCATCACGCCGATGCGCACGGAGTCGCCCGCCTGCCCTGCTGTCCCCGTCTGCCCTGCCGTTGCGGACTGTGCTGTCATGCCGCAATCATTACCCACCATGGTCCAGTCGGTGGAACTGCTCGTCGACGCGGACACGGACGCCGCGGTCCGGGCCGAGTGGCGGACGCTGTGGGACGCCGGGCTTCCCAGCCTCGCCCGGGTCTCGGCGGTCTCGAATCGGCCCCACATCACCCTGTTCGTCGCGCGGGACATCCCCGCCGAGGTGGACGAATCACTCGTCCGCGCGCTCGGCGCGGCAGACTTCCCCGTGACGCTGGGCGGACTTCTGCTGTTCGGCGGCCGGCACGTGACGCTGGCCCGCGCGGTGGTTCCCAGTCGCCGTCTCCTCACCCTGCACCGGCAAGTATGGGATCTCGCCTCGCCCCACCTCGACGTTCCCGCTCACATCGCTCCCGGGCAGTGGACTCCACACGTGACCCTCAGCCGCAGGCTGGCCGCCTCCGACCTGCCCGAGGCCCTCCGACTGATCGATCGCCCCGAGATTCGTGGCCACGCCATGGGGTTGCGGCGCTGGGACGGTGACGCCAAGCGGGAGTGGGCCCTCACTCTTCCCCCGTGACGCCCGTCGGATGTCCGGCGATGCCCGCCTGGTGAGCAGGATCCCGGCGATCACCACCGTCGCGCCCGCCGGCTGGTTCCACGAGATCCGCTCGCCGAGAACCGTTGCACCGAGCGCGACTCCCACGATCGGGGTCAGATAGGTGACAGTGGAGGCGGCAGTCGGACCCCAGCCACGCACGACGTTGGTGTTCCAGACGAACGCGAGGCCGGATCCGACCACGCCGAGCGCGAGTATCGCCGCCGCCACCGCCGGCGTGAGGTGCACCGGCGTCGCGGCCACGGCCGGCGCCGCGGACAGCAGGATCCCGGCGGCGATCGCGGTCTGCAGGAATGCCACCGTCGGGGCCCCGACACCGCGGACGAGGACGAACCTACGCAGATAGACGAGCGCGACACCGTAGGACGCGGTGGCACCCAGGCACGCGACCTGCGCGCTGATGCTGCCGCCCCACTCGACCGACCACGGCGCCAGCACCACGACCACGCCACCGAAGCCCAGGAGGAGGCCCGCGATCTTGCCCGGCGTCGAACGTTCGCCGGGCAGGAACGCCAGCGCGACGGCCATCGTCATCAACGGCGTGGTCGCGTTGTAGATGCTCGCCAGACCCGAGCTGATGCTCTGCTGCGCCCAGCTGAAGAGTAGCCAGGGAAGCAGGCACTGGGTGACCGCGAGAACGGTCATGTGCCACCACACCATCGGGTCGCGGGGCAATGCGTTGCGGCGAGCGAGCAGCACCAGCGCAAGCGTGGCGGCACCGAGCAGCAAGCGGCCGAGCACGACCTGGGTGGGCGACATGCCCCCGAGCCCGATCGAGACGAACAGGAAGCTGGACCCCCACGCCAGGGCGGCGCCTGCGTACTGGAGCGGCAGCGATACCCGGGCGCGCGACGGACCCGTCACACCCGGTAGTCACCGTGCTGGGTGACCTCGCGGTGGGTGTCCGGGGTGCGGCCCGTGAGTACCAGCACGTCCAGGATCAGGAGAACGAGGAGGAACACGAGCAGAGTTGTCATGTATCGAGCGTCGTGCGCAACGAGCCCCGCGAACAGTGGCTGAAAAGACATTCAAGAGAAGATTTCTGCCACGGACTGCGTCATACTGATCCCATGCTGCAGAAAGTCGTCGCCCCCCTGCTCCCCCTCACCGAGGCGTTCGAACTCGGGGTGGTGTGCGAGGTGTTCGGGTTCGACCGGACCGACGACGGGCTCCCCCGCTACGACTTCACCCTGGTCGCCGGGTCCCCCGATCCCGTCACGACCCGGTTCGGCTACTCGATCGACGTGCCCTACGACCTCGATGCCCTCGACGACGCGGACCTGATCGTCGTGCCGGCCGGCGGAACCTCGGTGGGCGTCACCGGCGCGTCGGTGTGCTCCACCGAACCTCCCCGACTCGAGCCCCTGTTCGAGAAGCTGCGCGCCGCCACCGCCCGCGGCGCCCGGGTCGCGAGCCTGTGCACCGGAGCGTTCGTCCTGGGCGCCGCCGGACTGCTCGACGGACGTCGGTGCACCACGCACTGGCGGCACGCGGACGAACTCGCGGCTCGCCATCCCACCGCGCGGGTCGATCCGGACGTGCTCTACATCGACGACGACCCCGTGCTCACCAGCGCGGGGACCTCGGCCGGGATCGACCTGTGCCTGCACATCGTCCGCAAGGAGCAGGGCAGCGCGGTCGCCAACGGCATCGCCCGGCGCATGGTCGTACCACCACATCGAGACGGGGGCCAGGCCCAGTACGTCGCGATGCCACTGCCTGCCTGCACCGACGACTCGCTCGCTCCGCTGCTGGACTGGATCTCCGCGCATCTCGGCGGCGACCTCGACGTCACCGCGCTCGCCGAGAAGGCGAACATGTCCGGCCGGACCTTCGCCCGCCGATTCCAGGCGGAGACCGGCACCACACCGGCGCGGTGGATCGCCGACCAGCGCGTACTCGCAGCGCAGGGCCTTCTCGAGACCACCGACCTGCCTGTGGAACTCGTCGCCGACCGAGTGGGTTTCGGCAGCGCCGCAGTGATGCGCGCACACTTCGTCCGGCTGCGGCGCACCACCCCCCAGGCCTATCGGCGCACGTTCCGGCAGATGGAGCCCACGGCCTGACGGCGCGCCGGGTCCACGGCCTGACAGCGGATCGGGTCTCGGGAAGAATCGGATGCACGGCGGTGTTGATTCCACAAGATCGTCAGCCAACGAAAGGAACTCCGTGGCCACCCAGACACTGACTCAGCAGAACTTCGACGACGTCGTGACCGGCAACGATGTCGTCCTCGTCGACTTCTGGGCGTCCTGGTGCGGTCCGTGCCGCTCGTTCGCCCCGACCTACGAGGCCTCCTCGGAGACGCACCCCGACGTCGTCCACGGCAAGGTGGACACCGAGGCGGAGCAGTCGATCGCCGCAGCCGCCAACATCCGCTCGATTCCGACCATCATGGCGTTCCGCGAGGGCGTACTGGTGTTCAACCAGGCCGGTGCCCTCCCCCCGGCCGCGCTCGAGGATCTGGTGACCCAGGTCAAGGCGCTCGACATGGACGAGGTCCGCAAGCAGATCGCCCAGCAGCAGGGCGACGCCTAGAGGATTCGGCTGCCGCTGGGCTACCGAGCGCTGGGCTACCGAGCGCTGGGCCACCGAGCGCTGGGACGCCGAGCGCTCCGCCGACCCGCGACGTCGCCGCCACGTCAGTGCGCGGCGGCGTCCCAACTCCGTCCGGTCCCGACCGAGACCTCGAGCGGCACCGAGAGCTCGATGGCCGAGGACATCTCGTCCCGCAGCAGCTTCTCCACCTGCTCCCGCTCCCCGGGGGCCACCTCGAGCACCAATTCGTCGTGGACCTGGAGCAGCATCCGCGAACGCAGTTCCGCTGAGACCAGTGCCTTGCGCACGTTGATCATCGCCACCTTGATGATGTCGGCCGCGGTGCCCTGGATCGGCGCGTTGAGCGCGGCCCGCTCGGCGACTTCCCGGCGCTGACGGTTGTCGCTGTTGAGATCCGGCAGATAGCGCCGGCGGCCGTAGAGGGTCTCGGTGTAGCCGTCCTTGCGGGCCTTCTCGACCACCTCACGAAGATAGTCGCGCACCCCACCGAAGCGGGAGAAGTAGGCGTCCATCTGCTCGCGCGCCTCTTCGGTCGAGATCTTGAGCTGCGCCGCGAGGCCGAAGGCGCTCAGCCCGTACGCGAGGCCGTACGACATCGCCTTCACCCGTCGCCGCAGCTCCGGGGTGACCTCCTCGATGGGAACACCGAAGGCGCGGGCACCGACGAAGCTGTGCAGGTCCTCTCCCGTGTTGAACGCCTCGATCAGCCCCTCGTCGCCGGACACGTGGGCCATGATCCGCATCTCGATCTGGCTGTAGTCGGCGGTGAGGAGTGTCTCGAACCCCTCGCCGACGACGAACCCGTCCCGGATCTGGCGGCCGGCATCGGTGCGCACGGGGATGTTCTGCAGGTTCGGCTCGGTCGACGACAGCCGTCCCGTCGCCGCGACCGTCTGGTTGAACGTGGTGTGGATCCGGCCGTCATCGGCGACGGTCTTGAGCAGCCCGTCCACGGTCACCTTCAGGCGCGTGGCATCTCGGTGTGCCAGCAGGTGTTCGAGGAAGGGGTGCCCCGTCTTCTCGAACAACCCCTGGAGCGCCTCGGCGTCCGTCGTGTAGCCGGTCTTGGTCTTCTTCGTCTTCGGCATGCCGAGTTCGTCGAACAGCACGACCTGCAGCTGCTTCGGCGAGCCGAGGTTGATCTGCTTGTCGATCACGCCGTAGGCCGACTCCGCGGCATCGGTCACCAGCGACGCGAAGGTGCTCTGCAGATCGTGCAGGTGCGCTCCGTCGACGGCGATTCCGGTGGCCTCCATCTCGGCGAGCACCCCGAGGAGGGGAAGCTCCATGTCGGCGAGCAGCGATCGGGACTCGATGGCGTCGAGTTCCTCGTCCAGGGCCGCGGCGAGATCGAGAACCGCCCGGGCCGAGAGGATCTGGGTCTCGGCGACCTTCGCGTCCGCCTCGTCCTCGTCGTCCAGCAGCGACAGCTGCTGCTGCCCCGTGTCCTCCACGCGGAGTTCACGTTTGAGGTAGCGCAGCGACAGGTCGTCGAGCGCGAACGTGCGCTGGCCCGGCCGCACCAGATACGCCGCGAGAGCCGTGTCGCTGGTGAGCCCACCCAAGGTCCAGCCCCGGCCGCGCAGCGCGTGCATCGCCCACTTCGCCTCGTGCAGCGCCTTCGGCTGCGCGGGATCGGCGAGCCACTCACCGAGGGCTTGCTCGTCGTCCGGAGTCAGGTCCGAGGTGGAGACGTAGGCGCCTTCACCGTCGGGGGCCGCGATCGCGACCGCGGTGGCATCGCCGTTGTAGGGCGAACGCGAACCCACGACCGCGACGCCGTGCCGTTGCCCACTGGCCGCGTGCTCGCCCAGCCATGCGGCGACGGTGCCGGGTGCGAGGGTGCCACCACGCACCTCGAACCCTTCCTCCGCCTCCGGTTCCGGGGCTGCGAGGGTCGCGAACAGCCGGTCACGCAGCACCTTGAACTCGAGGTCGTCGAACAGCGAGTGGATCTTCTCCCGGTCCCACTGGGCGAGGCCGAGCTGATCCGGCGTGTACGGCAGAGCCACGTCACGGATCATCTCGGTGAGTTCCCGGTTGAGCAGCACGCTCGGGAGGTTCTCGCGCAGCGCGTCGCCGACCTTGCCCCGCACCTTGTCCACGTTGTCGACGAGCCCCACGAGCGAGCCGTACTCACGAATCCACTTGCTCGCCGTCTTCTCCCCCACCCCGGGAATACCCGGCAGGTTGTCCGACGGATCACCCCGGAGGGCCGCGTAGTCCGGGTACTGCGACGGGGTCAGCCCGTACTTCTCCTCGACGGCCTCGGGAGTGAACCTGGTCAGGTCCGACACCCCCTTGCGCGGGTACAACACGGTGACGTCGTCGTTGACCAGCTGGAGCGAATCACGATCGCCGGTGACGATGAGGACGCGGTACCCGAGGGCCTGCGCCTGAGTGGCCAGCGTGGCGATGATGTCGTCGGCCTCGTAGCCCTCGATCGCCATGACCGGGATGCCGAGCGCGCCGAGCACGTCCTTCGTGACGTCGATCTGGCCGCGGAACTCGTCGGGCGCGCTGGCGCGATTCGCCTTGTAGTCGGCGAACATCTCGGCGCGGAAGGTCTTGCGCGAGACGTCGAAGGCCGCACCGACATGGGTCGGATTCTCGTCGCGCAGCAGATTGATGAGCATCGAGGTGAAGCCGTAGACCGCGTTGGTCGTCTGCCCACTCTGTGTCTTGAAGTTCTCCGCGGGCAACGCGTAGAACGCCCGGAACGCCAACGAGTGCCCGTCCAGGAGCAGCAGCGTCGGCCGGTCGCCTGCGGCGGCACCGGAAGCGGAGTCACCGGGGGCGAGAGTGTCGACAGGTTCGGGGGGCGTGGTTGCGGGGCTCACGGTCGTCCAGTCTAGGGAGCGCAGCCGACAGCCACGACGCGCAGCACCGATCGACCCGACGAACTCGGCCCCTCGCGCTTCGATACGCAACCGAAACTTGCCGGAAATCGCAGAACCGCCGATCGAACGATTTCAGCCGCTAGAGTCCGACCACCCACGTCGTCGCGGACGGGTTCGTCCGGCGCGCCGAGGGTGTGTCGTCACTACTGATCCGGAGGACCTGCGTGGCTTCAACCTCGACGGAGCGGCGTGGCAGCGTGCCCGCCGTCCGGCACGTCGGCCGCACCCTGACCATCGTCCTGTTCGGGCTCTTCTCGGCCTTCCTGTCGGCCGGGCTCGCGTTCGGTCAGCCACCGGCGCCACCTGATCCACCGCCCACCGACACGCTCGTACGGGTGAGCGGCAGCCTCAACAACGCGGGTGAGCGCCTCGAAGGAGTGACGGTGCGCGCCGTCGACTCCGACGGCGACGAGGTCGCCACCGCCGAATCCGCGACGGGTGGGCGCTGGGAACTCGAAGTGCCCCCCGGCTCCTACACGTTCGAGGTCGACGAGGACACGCTGCCCGACGAGGTGTCGGTGCAGTCGTCCGTCGACCGCGAGGTCGCGTCCGGTCGCACCAACACGGTCATCTTCTCCTTCGGCGAGGCGCGGACCGGCACCAGCGTCGAATGGTGGGAGCGGTTGCTCCGCCTGACGGTGGACGGGCTGCGGTTCGGTCTCGTCATCGCCATCGCCGGTGTGGGCCTGAGCCTGATCTTCGGAACCACGGGCCTGACCAACTTCGCGCACGGCGAACTCGTCACGCTCGGCGCGGTCGCCGCCTGGGTGTTCAACGTCAGCTTCGGTATTCAACTGATCCCGGCAACGCTTCTTGCGATCGTGGTCGGTATCGGCATCGGGTTGCTCAACAACGCCGCGGTGTGGAAACCACTGCGAAAACGCAGAACCGGACTCATCCAGCAGCTGGTCGTGTCGATCGGCATCGCGATCGCGCTGCGCTACCTGATCCTCATCTTCTTCTCCGACCGCTCGGAGCCGTTCGACGACTACCAGGCGCAGGTCGAGCGGCAGTGGGGACCGATCAGCATCACCGACTCCAACCTCGTCACGATCGGCGTGAGCCTGGTCGTCCTCCTCGGTGTCGCGCTGCTGCTGCAGAAGACCAGGATCGGCAAGGCCATGCGGGCGGTCGCGGACAACCGTGATCTGGCCGCCTCCTCCGGTATCAACGTCGAACGCGTGATCATGTTCGTCTGGGGCCTCGGCGGCGGGCTCGCCGCACTCGGCGGGGTCCTGTTCGGCTTGTCGGAGCTCGGTGGCCGGGTCCAGTGGGAGATGGGCTTCAAGCTGCTGCTGCTCATGTTCGCCGGCATCACGCTCGGTGGTCTCGGCACCGCGTACGGGGCACTGCTCGGTTGCGTGATCGTGGGTCTGCTCGTGCAGCTGTCGACGCTGGTCATCAATCCCGATCTCAAGTACATCGGAGGATTGCTCATCTTGATCGTCATCCTCGTCGTCCGGCCTCAGGGCATTCTCGGCTCCCGACAGAGAGTGGGGTGATCGCGATGGACGTCATCGGTGCGCTCCAGGTCTCGTTCGCGCAGTTGATCGGCCCGTCGGCCATCTTCTACGCGCTGCTCGCCATCGGCCTCAACCTGCACTTCGGCTATGCGGGCCTGTTGAACTTCGGCCAGATCGGTTTCGCGCTCCTCGGCGGCTACGGCGTCGGCATCATGACGATCACGTATCAGCAACCGCTGTGGCTGGGTGTGCTCGTCGGCCTCGCCGCCGCAGGTCTGCTCGCCGTCGTCCTCGGTATCCCGACACTGCGACTACGAGCCGACTATCTGGCGATCGTGACGATCGCGGCCTCCGAAGTGCTCAGACTCGTGTTCCGGTCCACCGCTTCCGATTCGGTGACCGGATCCACCAACGGGCTGTACGGGTTCGCCGACCCCTTCTTCCGCTACAGTCCGTTCGATTCCGGCCGCCAGTACTCGCTGCTCGGCGTGCGGTTCTACGGCGACGACCTGTGGGCGATGGTGGTGGGCTGGACCCTGGTGCTGGTCCTGTGCGGGTTCGTCTACCTGCTCATCCACAGCCCCTGGGGTCGCGTCCTCAAGGCGGTCCGGGAGGACGAGGACGCGGCTCGCTCGCTGGGCAAGAACGTCTTCGTCTACAAGCTGCAGGCCCTGGTCCTCGGCGGCATGATCGGCGGGCTCGGCGGCGTGTTCAACGCGCTGCAGACGAAGTCGATCAACCCCGACTTCTACTCCACCGCGCAGACGTTCTTCGCGTTCGGCGCCCTGATCCTCGGCGGTGCCGCCACCGTGTTCGGTCCCGTCGTCGGCGCCATGCTCTTCTGGTTCCTGCTCGCGATCCCCGATGCTCTGCTCCGCCAGGCGATCTCCGGTCCCGACCCGCTGCTCTCGCTCACCGAACAGCAGGTGGGCGCCATGCGGTTCGTCCTGCTCGGCCTGATGATCGCCCTGCTCATGGTGTTCCGACCACAGGGCATACTCGGTAACAAGAGGGAGGTGCAGCTCAATGTCTGACCATCCCGTGCCGTCCGACCATCCCGTGTCCGGCGCTCACCCCTCGTCGAGCGCGGAAACCGCCTCGGCGGTCCGCACCGCGCTGTTCGCCAGCGTCCCCAACGAGCCGGGCGTTGCCAAACCCGACCCGATCCTTGTGGTCGACCAGGTCTCCCGCACGTTCGGCGGGCTCAAGGCGGTGGACGTCGCCCACCTCGAGATCCAGCGCGGATCCATCACCGGCCTCATCGGGCCCAACGGTGCCGGGAAGACCACCCTGTTCAATCTGCTCACCGGCTTCGACCGCCCGGACACCGGGACCTGGTCGATGGACGGACGTGACCTGGGCCGGATGTATCCGCACCAGGTCGCCCGCACCGGGGTGGTACGCACGTTCCAGCTCACCAAGGCGCTCTCCAAACTGTCGGTGCTCGACAACGTCCGGCTCGGGGCACGCGGCCAGACCGGGGAGCGGATGCTCACCAGCCTGCTGCCCTGGACGTGGCGGGCACAGGAGCGGGAGATCACCGAGCGGGCTCACTCGCTGCTGACACGCTTCAAGCTGGACGCCAAGGCGAACGATCTCGCCGGCTCCCTGTCCGGCGGTCAGCGCAAGCTGCTGGAGATGGCTCGTGCCCTCATGACGGACCCGACGGTGGTGATGCTGGACGAGCCGATGGCAGGCGTGAACCCGGCGCTGACGCAGAGCTTGCTCGGTCACGTGAAGTCGCTGCGCGACGACGGAATGACCGTGGTGTTCGTCGAACACGACATGGACGTCATCCGCGACATCAGCGACTGGGTGGTCGTGATGGCGCAGGGTTCGGTGATCGCCGAGTCCGCCCCGGCGGATCTGGCGTCGAACAATGCCGTCGTCGACGCCTACCTGGGTAGCCACCACGATCAGGCACTCGAGTTCGACGACGAGGGCAATCCGGTCGGGGCGACGGCCGAGCTGGCCCAGGTCCTCGAGGAGGCCGAGGTCGAGACCCTCGAGGCCGGTGGCGACCTCTCCGAACCCGACATCGACGAGCTGAGGAGAGATCGATGACCGATTCCCCCACGTCCGGCCGGCCGACGTCGGAACCGACCCCCGCGGAACTGGCCGCCACTCCGGCAGAACACGCCAAGCTCGCCGAGGGCGCCCTGGTCCGCGCGGACGGCCTGGTCGCCGGGTACATCCCCGGCGTCGACATCCTGCGCGACTGCAACTTCTTCCTCCGGGACGGCGAGATCGTCGGCATCATCGGACCGAACGGGGCGGGAAAGTCCACCCTGCTCAAGACGCTGTTCGGGCTCATTCCGGTGCGCGAGGGATCGGTCCGGCTGCGCGGCGACGACATCACGTCCGCTCCCGCCCACATCCTGGTGCAGAAGGGTGTCGGGTACGTACCGCAGACCCAGAACGTCTTTCCCTCGCTCACCATCGAGGAGAACCTCGAGATGGGGATCTATCTGCGGCCCAAGAAGTTCGCCGAGCGATACGCCTTCGTGAGCGACCTGTTCCCGTTGCTGTCCGAACGGCGCAAGGTCAAAGCCGGTGCTCTGTCCGGCGGCGAGCGTCAGATGGTGGCGATGGGCCGGGCGCTGATGATGGACCCGAAGGTACTGCTCCTCGACGAGCCGTCGGCGGGCCTGTCCCCGATGTTCCAGGACGAAGTGTTCATCCGATGCAAGGCCATCAACGCCGCCGGGGTGTCCGTGATCATGGTCGAGCAGAACGCCCGACGGTGTCTACAGATCTGCGATCGGGGCTACGTCCTGGATCAGGGCCGCAACGCCTACACCGACACCGGGCGCCGACTGATGAACGACCCCAAGGTGATCGAGCTGTATCTGGGCACCCTGGCGGGCAGCGGCGAGAAGAAGTGACCTGACACCGGCCGCTCACTCGCCGCACACGAATACGCCGTCGTGGAGCAGCGGCACCGACCGACTCGCTGCCGCCTCCGCCGCGATCTCGACGTCGCCGGTGTATCCGGCCGCGATCAGCTCGCGCCCGGATGCGCAGTCGCGCAGTGTGTCCGGGACATCGGTGGTGATCGCGCGCCATGCCGCCACCGCGGCTCTCGCCTCGGGTGAGGAACCGGAACTCGCCTCGCCCGCCCCGAGTCGGTCCAGTACGTAGCCGGCGCCCCACAGGTCTTCGACAGCGGGGCGCAGCGCTCCGTCCGGCCACCTCTCCCCCGCGGCCACGACGGCCACCGTTGCCCCCGGAGCGTGGTGGGCGATCCACTCGGCCACCGCGGGAGCGTTCCGCAGGCAGGCGGCCACGCAGTGTCCGGCCCGATCCGCCAGGGCCGCCGCGATGGTCGAGCCGTTCGGCGACGGCAGGACGAGGCGTTTCGGCGAGGGTGACGCCGAGCGGAGCGTCCCCGGCGACAGGCTGATTCCGTCGTCTCCCGCCTGACTGCGCCCGACCGCCAGTGCCGCTCCGGCACGCCGGGCCGCATCCGCGGCACCGCCGTCGTCCCATCGGTACGGGATCACCTCGGTCCCGATGTCCAGCGCCACCGACACCGTCGTGCTGAAGGACAGGACATCCACCACCACCGCGACATCCACACCGGGCGCCACCGCCTCGGCACCGACCAGCCCCCAGTCGAACCGAATCCGGTACTCGCCCTGCCGATGCGCCTCGTTCATCCCGCGATCCTGCCACGTGGGGAAGCCCGGGCAGGTCACCGAACGGCGAATGATTCGCTGAAACAGCACGTGGCCCGGGGCTCGAAAGCCCCGGGCCACGCCGTGTTCAGTTCAGTGCCGTGTTCAGCTCCGAAGGTCAGCCACCGACCACGATGAAGTCCTCGGTGGTGAGGGTGTTCTGGTCGTCGAAGACGAGCTTGCCGTAGGAACCGATGGACGGCTCGCCCGCATCGGTGAAGTCGAGCTTGCCGGTGATGCCGTCGTAGTCGATGTCGGTACCGGCCTGCACGAGCGGAAGGCACTCGGCGTACGACGTGCACACGGTGCCGTCCTTGGTGACGCTGTTGATGTTCGCGGCGATGTCGCGGCCGGCGGTGGACTGTGCCTGCTCCGCGGCCAAGGCCGTGACGATCACGGCGTCGTAGGACTCACCGGCGTAGTTGAAGTCGATGAGCGTGGGGTTCACTGCGGTGAGACGCTGCTGGAACTCGGCGCCGACATCGGTCAGCGGCGTCGTGCCCTGCATGGTGTCGAGCAGCGGCGTCGCCACCGACTCGCCGAGCGCGTTACCCATGTTGCCGTCGACGCCGTACACGGCCATGCCGTCAGCCGGGCCGATACCCACCTCGTGCATGCGGGTGATGATCTTCGCGGACTCCTCGAATCCGATGACCGCCACCGCATCCGGCGCGAAGTTCTTGATGTCGTCGATCTCGGCGTTGAACGACTGGGCGTTGGGGTCGTAGATGATCTTCTGCACCTGATCGCTCGGAATGCCCGCCTCGGTGAGGTTGTCCTCGAGGTTGGCGGCGAGGCCGGTGCCGTACGGGTCGTTCATCGCGAGGATGGACACGCGCTGCGCACCGTCGTCGGAGATCAACTGCGCGAGGGCCTGTGCCTGGAGGACGTCGGTGGGCGCGGTGCGGAAGTACTGCCCCTTGTCCGGGTAGCAGACGAACTGATCGGAAGTGTTTGCCGGGGAGAACATCACGACGCCCGCACTGGTGATCTTGTCGATGACCTTCAGCGAGACCGACGACGAGGCGGCACCGATGATCGCCTGGGTGCCGGCGGCCAGCTGACGGTCGACCGTCGCGTTCGCGGTATCCGTGGTGGTGTCGCCCGAGTCGCCGGGTATGAGCTCGACCGGCTGACCGAGGACGCCCCCGGCCTCGTTGACGTCGTTGATCGCCAGCTGCGCACCGGCCACCATCGGCGGGCCGAGGAATGCGAGGCTGCCGGTGTCGGGCAGGAGAGTGCCGACCTTGAGCGGCGTGGTGACCGGAGTGTCCCCGGGCGTCGCCTCTTCGGGAGTGCAGTCGGTGGACACCGTCGTCTCGCCCGCCGCCGTGGTGGTGTCACCGGCAGCCGAGGAGTCGTCGTTGTCCGAGGTACACGCCGCGAGTGCGAGGGAGGCCGCACCGAGTACCGCGGCGGCGCGAACGAGGGACCGTCTAGCCATCCGAACTCTCCTAACGTCAGCAGAATGCCGACACCGCACCGCGGTGGCAGCTGTGGGAGAGAACGGTAGCCGCATATACGCTTTCGCGAATGCCGGAGAACGCCTCGTGACCTGACTGTGACGTTGGGGGACCCAGACTTAACGTGCCCGTAGCGAATCGACCCGGCAGTCACTCCTCGGGCGACCCGGCAGTCACTCCTCGGGCGACCCGGCAGTCACTCCTCGGGCGACCCGCCCAGGGTCTCTATGACGATCTCCGCGACCGCCTTCATCGTCGACCGACGGTCCATCGCGGCGCGCTGGACCCAGCGGAACGCCTCCGGCTCGGTCATCGCCTGCTTCTCCATGAGAATGCCCTTGGCTCGCTCGACCAGCTTGCGCGTCTCGAGCCGATCGGACATCTCGGTGACCTCACGCTCGAGCGCGGTGATCTCCTTGAACCGGCTGGTCGCCAGTTCGACGGCGGGCACCAGGTCGGCGATCGAGAACGGCTTCACCAGGTACGCCATCGCACCCGCGTCCCGGGCCCGCTCGACCAGCTCGCGCTGGCTGAATGCGGTGAGGATCACCACGGGTGCGATCCGCTTGGCAGCGATCTCGGACGCGGCGTCGATACCGTCCCGGCGAGGCATCTTCACGTCCATGATGACCAGGTCAGGGTTCAGTTCCAGCGCCAGTTCGACGGCGACCTGGCCGTCGCCGGCCTCCCCGACCACGTCGTACCCTTCCTCGCGCAGCATCTCCACCAGATCGAGCCGAATCAGCGCCTCGTCCTCCGCCACGAGCACACGCGTGGGCTGCGCCACCACCTGCGGTTCGGGTGCGTTCATGGGCACCATCCTCCTCTGCTGGACGCCCCGATGCCGGGCGTGAACGTTAGAAGGGTACCGGTGGTTGACTCCCGGCAACGATCTTCTAGAGTTGTCTCCGCACCGCGGGCCGGCCCCGCACGCCCTCGTATCCCAATTGGCAGAGGAAACGGATTCAAAACCCGTACAGTGTGAGTTCGAGTCTCACCGAGGGCACTCCCGATACTCACCGCTGGAAGCCGGCCCCACCGCACCTGGCAGGTCCGCGACCGCACCGGAAGTCCGCATCCGGTCCGCATGAGCCGCAGCCTGCCCAGACGTCCCGGATCATCCCATCCGACGTGTACCCCATCCGCTGCATGACCATCACCGCCGCCCCAATGCGACCGGCCTGTGACGCTGCAGGGTGTCGCAGCTCCTGCGGCGTCAGCGCGCCACCACTACCCGACCATCCCTCGCCACACGATCTCGAAAGCCGACCGGCACCGCGCCGACGTCACCGGGTCGTCGAAATTCGCTCCGCGAGCGATGGATTGATAGTAGAAGATCCCGTTGATCGCGTCGATGGCCGCGTCCACATCGAGATCGGCACGCAACTCACCGCGGTCGACGGCCACCTGGAGCGCCCTCACCATCGCACGCCTTCTGCGTTGCACATGGGACGTCCAATACGCCTTCTGTAGGTCCGGGTTCTCCATGACCAGCGCAATACGCTTGCGGAATCGCCGCTCGGTGTACGTCTTTCCTCGGGTCGCCTCGATGTCACCGAACAGCAGTTCCACGATCACCGCTTTGACGTCACCGGACGTGTCGATCTCGATGGCGGTGCGCCCGTGGTCGAGCGCAGCGGCCATCAGCACGGTCATCGATTCCCAGCGTCGGTACAGCGCAGCACGTGACAGGCCGCTGATCTGCAGCACCCGGCTGACCGTGACGGGTTCGTCGGCGTCGATGAGCTGCAGCGCCGCGGCGAGAATCTTCTCGTCGTGCCCCTCGGTACGGGGACGCCCGGGTCCCCGGGTCTCGGCTGCCGCCGTCACGGCGCGATCGCCCGTTCACGCAGCCGCTCGACCAGTCCGTCGCCGAGTCCGGCACGCCGCAGCGGCTCGAGTCGACCACCGTAGGTGGCTGTGAGATACCCGAGCAGCCCGCGCATCGGTTCCGGCGAGAACCCGTTCCGCAGTGCGGCGCGGGCGCCCTCGTCGAGTTCGACACCGAGCGTTTCCAGCAGGGGTCCGACAACTTGGTGCGTCCGGGCCGCGATCCCGTCGGTATTCGCTCCGGTGGCGATGTAATCGGCGACGATCGCGTCGTCGTCGGCACCGAGCGCCAGCAGCAGCGATGCCGCGAGGACCCCGGTCCGGTCCTGCCCTGCAGCGCAATGGAATGCGACGGCGCCGGGGCTGTGCGCGATGATCGACAGCGCCGTGACGATGTGCGGGGCGGCCGTCTCGAACATCCGGATGTACATGTCCGCGAACGTGGATTGGTCGAGCAGGTCACGGGTGTTTACCGCGGTGCGCGTCGTCTCCGCGACGGACGCGATGAACGGGACGTGGTGGTAGGTGACCGGCAGGTCGGCGAGCGGGCCGCGCCCGGTGAGGCGCACCTCGGCAGGCGAACGCAGATCGATGAGGGTGGTGAGGCCACCGTCCGCGAGCTTCCTCGCCGAGTCGGGGTCGGCGATCGAGAGGTCGTCGGCGCGGATCGCGAATCCGTCACGCACGACGCCGTCGCGCGTGACGATGCCGCCGAGATCACGCAGGTTGGCCGGGGCCGACAGGATGAGTTCGGGGAGGAGGTCTACTGGGTTCACGTGATTCTCTTTCGGATGATGGCACTCGTCTGGTCGATGACGGTGACGAGCACGATGATGCACAGGACCATGGCGCAGAGGTGTCCGTAGTCGTAGCGGTTCATGGCAGTGGTGAGTTCGAGGCCGATACCACCGGCGCCGACGAGTCCGAGGATGGTTGCGCCGCGCACATTGCCCTCGAACAGCAGCAGGGTGTAGCTCGTGAGCATCGGCATCGACTGCGGCAGAATGCCGTAGCGGATGACTTGCCGTTTCGACGCACCGACGGATTCCATCGCGACGATCGGGCCGCGGTCGACGGATTCCATCGCCTCGGCGAAGATCTTGCCGATCGACCCGATCGATCCGAGGGTCATCGCCAGGATTCCGGCGAACGGCCCGAGCCCGACGGCCGAAACGAACATGAGAGCGAGCACGAGGTCGGGGATCGAGCGGATCACGTTCATGATCCATCGGCACGGGTAGTAGAGCCAGCTCGGCGCGATGTTGCGCGCCGCCCCGAACGCGATGACGAGTGAGAGCAGAGCACCGAGCACGGTTCCGACGATGGCCATCTGGAGCGTCTCGACGAGCAGTTCGACGATGAGTGGCAGCTTGCCGAAGTCGGGCGGGAACAGTCTGGTAACGAAGTCCACCATGTTGAACGCGCCGTCGCCGAGCTTCAGGAAATCGAACTGGGCGCCCTCGGCGGACCACAGGAACAGCACGATGGCAACGGCCACTCCGAGTCCGACGCGTGCCCTCGGGACGGCGAACGCCCGTTGCATCCGTTCCCGTTCCCGCGGGTCCAGTTGGGGTTCGAGTGTGCGAGGGCCGCTCATCCGTGCTCCTCCGTGGCCGCACCGTGGTAGACGGCCCGCAGGTCCGTTTCGGTGAGGTCGGTCGCGCTGCCCTCGACTACCACGCGGCCACCGCGTAGCCCGACGATCCGGTCGGAATGAGCGAGCGCGAGCGGCACGACGTGCAGGCTCACCAGGACGGGAATGCCCTCCTGGCGTGCGATCGACCGCAGCAGGTCGAGAACGACGGCGCTCATCGTCGGATCGAGCGAGGCGACCGGCTCGTCGGCGAGGATCACACGCGGGTTCTGCATGAGTGCACGCGCGATCGCGACCCGCTGTTGCTGCCCACCCGAGAGCGAGCGCGCCTCGTCTTTCGCCTTGTGCGCGATACCTACTCGCTCGAGCAGTTCGAATGCGCGGACGCGGTCGGCGGAGCGGAAGGTGCCGAGCACATTGAGCGGCCCCGCGCCGTGCAGCGCCCCGGTGAGGACGTTGGTGAGAACGGGCAGCCGTCCGATGAGATTGAACTGCTGGAACACCTGACCGACCTCGGCACGTAGACCGCGCAACTGTCTGCGTCGCAGCCGTGCGACGTCCACACCGCCCACCGTGACCTCTCCCGACGTGATGGGTGCGAATCCGGTGAGCGCCCTCATCAGGGTCGACTTGCCCGATCCGGACGAGCCGAGCAGTGCCACGACCTCACCCGCGTGCAGGTCGAGGTCGACACCGTCGAGTACGAGGGGAAGGTCGGGTGCGTAGCGGACCGCGAGTTCTCGAACGGAAACCCGCGCCGCCAAGGCGGCCGGCTCCGCTGGTACGCGCGGGCCCAGTAGCGTGCTCATGACGGTGGCCTCCCGTTTCTCGATCGACGTCATTCGAGATCGGAGATGTCGACGCCGGCGACCGCCGCGATGTCGACGTAGGGCTGGAACACCGAGGCGTCGGGTTCGATGATGGGATCGACTCCGACACCGATGCCCTCCCCGTACAGTCCGAGGGCTTCCTTGTTCTCCACGGAGAAGACCTTGGGCAGCGCCTCGACGAGGGCCTGGCGCTTCGCGTCACCCATGCCGGGATTGGCGAGCACGGAGGTCGAGACGGGCATCGGGATGCTCTCGCCGAGCGAGCGGGTCTCCCCCACCTCGAAGGGGAACATCGGGTCGCCCCTGCCCGCCAGCGACGGGAAAATAGTTGCGGTGCAGGCAACGTCGGCTTGGCCGTTCCTGAGCGCGAGGAAGCTGCGGTCGTGACCGCCGGAGATGAGGACCTCGTAGTCGTCGCCCATCTCGAGGCCCGCCTCGTACAGCATGTGCACCGGCATGAAGTAGCCGGAACTCGATGCCGGGTCGGCGAACGCGACGGTGGTGTCGGGGGTGATGTCGGTGAGCGTGCGAAGGGGCGAGGAATCGAGGACGAGACAGGTGGAGACGGGGTCGTCACCGCCGGACCACGCGATGAGCGAATCGACCTCACCGGTGTTGACGGCGAGCGCGGACGGAAATCCGCTCATGATGCCGATGTCCTCGTGGCCGGCGCGGATCGCTTCGATGACGGCCGAGTAGTTGGGTACGTCGGTGACTTCGACGGTATACTCGGTCTCTGCTTCGAGCAGCGCGGCGATCACGTCGACAGGTGTCTCGGCGGTCGGGTCGTCGGTGAGCGGGAGCGTCGCGAAGCGGATGACGTCCTCGCTCCCGGACGCGGTAGCACTGCTGCCGAAGGAACAGCCGGTCAGGACGATCGCGGACGCAGCGACGAACGCGCCCAGAACGGAGGGGCCGCGAGTTCGCATAGGAGTACAGCCTTTCGGACGAGTCGGGAACCCACAGGCGGTGCGTGGGTAGGCAGGAGCCATCAGACCGAAAGGAAGTGACGCGCAATTCCGAGACCGGTGATACGAGAATGGAAGTCTCGGTGAACGGGCGGTGCTGTGCGCAGGGTCGAGCAGCTAGCGGAGCTGGACGCCCAGAGCACGTAGTCCCGCCGCATCGGCCCGTTCAAACTTCTTGCGGTCCTCGACGACGTCGTACCAAGCGTCATCCTCGGTGAGTAGCTGAGCAAGCAGCAGAGGCCTATCGAACACCGAGAAGATCGAAGCCACCGGCGCATCCCACCCCCGGCACCGGTTCACGGTCTCGTGGTACCCGGCGATCACGGCGACGCGGTGCTCCGGGTATTCCCAATGCACGCCGGTCTCAATACGTTCGAGAGGACGGGCGGCCCCGGTCCAGACCTTGGCGAACAGCTTGGCATGGGGTGGGTCCATCGCTGCCAGAAGCCGGTACTCGCCGTCTCGCTCCTCCACCACGTTCGTCCACTTCGCCATCTCGACCTACCTGCCCATCCCTGTTCGGTCTCGTTAAGTTAAGAGAAGCACCCGCAAGCGCACTCCGTCTACGAGACCCGCCAAGGGGCCGTCGAGGCGGTGTGCTCGGTCCAGAACCCGTCCCAGTATCGCTGAGTCGGCAGCCCGGCCGGGTCCGAGTACCAGCCGGCAGGTACCGACGGCGGTGGCGGTGAGAGCTCGGCAGCTGCCGCTGAGGTCGCTGCGAGCCTGAGTCGTTCCTCCAGCTGACGCACGAGGTCCTCGTTGCACAGCAGAGCCGGGTCGGACGCCAGGTGGTTCACGCCTAGGTCGTCGGGGGTGAGTGCCTCCGCCGCGATCATCGCGTCGATAGTGGGCACGCCCAGCGCTTGCGCTGTGCTCGGGATGACTTTCACACTCGGTTGGGCGTCGTCGTTGAGCCACCGCGACACCGTGGCAGCGCTGCCGTTGGCTTGCCTACTCAGCTCAGCGCTGTCGAAGCCCAGGCGTTCCAAGTGTTCGCGCACGAAGACGCTCCAACTCGACGTGCACGGAGAATAGTTCGCGGGTGCCACCGACCCCGTCGTGCTAAGAAGTTGGCTGAGTCGACTGTCGGAGGCCACACATAGACTCCAACGGTGACAGCCGATACGACGACAGACCTCGACGGCCTGGATGAAGCTGGACGCGCAAAGACTCAGCAGCTCATGAAGACACTCACCGCTGTCGCACGCAAATGTGAGACCGGCGGCCACAGCATCGAGCCGACGAGCGACCTCGACCTTGACCACCAGCGGATGACCGGACTTCTGGTCGGGCACAGCGTCGACCGCGCCCTGCACCACAGCCTGGACTGCCTGTGGGGTCTCAACCAACTCCTCGTCGTCAATGGCCCCCAGCACTACTCCCCCTATGTCCTCATCAGGGGTGCGCTGGAGTCCGCCGCCACCGCCGTCTGGCTTCTGTCGCCCGACGACCAAACCACGCGTCTACAGCGGCGCGTCGCCCTAGAAGTCGACAACTCAAAGGAAGCATCGAAGGCAATCGCGGCTGCCGGGCACGCCGACCAGGATGACGCTGACCAACGCAAGAGAAACCTAGGCGCCCTCCTCCGAGATTCCGGTCTTGTGCTCAAGAACTGCCAGTGGCATGGATACGGAGCCGTCGTCCAGGAGATCGACGACGCACCAAACACCCTGAAGTCCGTCGAACTGGCTTGGCGAACGACCTCGGGGATGTCGCACGGCAAACTCTGGTCCTTTGAGGTGTTCGCCGCCGAGTCGAACCGCCGCGTGGTCGGCAACGGCGCGTTCAAAGCCGACTTCTCGCCCAGCTATCACGGCCTGTCGAAGGTGCTGGAAGTCGCCGTCCGCACCATCCACCGCGCCGACGCCCTTTTCGACGAGCGCCGGAAGGTCACCCAGTGAGCGACAAGACACCTCGGCTCCTCTACCGCTACACGTCAGCGGACGCACTCCTTAGGCATCCTTCAGAGCAACGTGCTGTGGGCCACGGACGCTGACCTCAACGACACCCGAGAACTACGTCACGGCTCCGCGAGCATGAACACGCCCTACGCCGAGCAGCGGACCAGTTCAATCCCGGCCGCAAAAGGACTGTGACGGACGCGCAGACCGCCCAAGCCGTCACGCTGCGCTTCACCGCTAAGACCCTCGCAGATGGCGAACTGTTCGAGAAGAACCAGCTGGGCGACGCCTACATCGCGTGCCTCTGCGAGGACGGGGACCAACTCGGCCAGTGGCGCGGCTACGGCGCAAACGTCGGAGTAGGACGCCAGGTACTACCGGCACCGAGCTACTCCGGACCACCTCAGCCTCGACGAGCCTTCCGGTGTCTGCCGATGTACTCGATGTACCCCGTCCCCGAAATCTCCCGACCGCGAAAACGGCCGGTGTACCCGTAGCTCCCCACATAGCCACCGGCCATCCCGAAGATGTAGTCGTCGTTGGTCGTTCCGTCGATGGAGATCAACTCGTCTCCGTTCTCGTCGTCGACCGACCACTCGAAGCGCGTTCCCAGCTCCATCGTCAGGCCGTTCGGAGTTGTTCTGGGCTCAGGCTCGACATCGAAGACGTCGAAACGGAATCCGTCTTCGTACACGCCCCCGTGGTCGTCCAACGAGCGGACGTATACCGCCTGCTGCACCGACACCGACGCGGGCCCGAGCACCTCCACCATCAGCACCTGAGTCCGCTCGTCCACGTTGATGATCTGGTAGGTGAAGAAGGTGAATCCGAGGGTCAGCGGCGTCCCCCGCGCGTACTCGAGGGTGCTGAGCCCGGACAACTCGTAGGTGGTGCCGTCGTGGCGCACCGTGCCCGCGTACTCGCACAGAAGCGACCAGTGATCGTAGAGGCCACCACGCACCTTGGCGAAGTGAGCAATCCTGTCCGTGGCACGGATGTCGAAGGCAATCTGGCAGGCAGGGTTGTCGTACGTCAGCGTGAAGTCCGGATAACTGCCCTCGAGTGACAGATCGCTCCCGAAGCGGACGACGCTCGAGTCCGCCGCGAGTTCCATCTCCTCGGACACGCTGTAGCCCCGGAACTGCCCGGGAAAGGTCACCGCCGACCCGACCAACAGCGACGCCGTGTCACGCCCCGTCGTCCGGATCAGGTGGCCGTTGCGCCAGAGCTTGATGTAGGGCTGACCCACGACCGCGATGATGTCCAAGAAGTTCAGTGGCGCGGGAAGATTCGGGAACATCAACCCGTAATGCACGGTCGTGTAGCGCCCTCGCGGCGGGTGGAAGGGTGTCTCCGGGTCGAACGGAGCACCGGCAAGTGCGTGCGCACCCGACGCCGTGCGTTGCACGGCATGGAGTACGGCGGTCTTCACTGACATGTATCCACCCATCGTTGACTGTGACCCGAAGTACCAGATAATTTGACCTGGCGGTAAATTACCAACAGGTCAGTTCTTTGGCAATGGCTCCAGCCGGCCCGACCCGACGGTGGCATCAGACGACAGGCTGGCGCCGGAAGTTGCTGCGGCGTTCAGCCTGCGTAAGTACGTAGTCGTGGACGAGCCGCGCATCGGAGTTGATTTTTCGGTAGTCGATGCGGACAGCGGTGCCCCGCGGTATGCGCTCGTTCATGCGCCAGATGAGGGTGGAGTACTTCTGCTGGACGTTTTCGGCACGGACGGTGATCACAGTCTCGGGGTATCCGAACTCTTTGTGTGACTTCTTCGTGTACCCACCGCTTATGTCAAGGATTGAATCCCAAGGGATGGTGGCCTTTCTGGTCCAACTCTGAATCTCGATGCCTTCGGGTGTGAAGGCGAGGTAGCCACGGTGGAGTGTGCCGATCAGATAGGCGCCGGGCAATGATGCCAGCCAAAGGGCAAGTGCTCCGAAGATGGCCGACCAGAGCCAAGTGTCGTGGCCTTGCAACGGGGACAGGTCGTAAGCAGCGAACCCACAGGCGAGGGCGAGCACCGACCCGTAGAGCATGTATCCGAACTTGAGTGACGGCGCGTAGCGGATGACGGATGTAGGTGCCCCGCCTAGGTCGCCGTCCTCAAGCTCGAGTTTTCCATTATATGATGCCCTATGACGGAACAGGAATATGTAATGGATAGCCCAATAGATTGTGAGTAGCCCTGCGTATTTTGCGAGGCCCGGCTCATCTTCAATGATCCCGGCGATGAAGCCGAGCGTACAGATCGCTACGAATGCGACTCCTATAAGAAAGATGAGCGCAAATCGCGCTCGCTCACGAGAAGTCATCCGTTCGACTGGCCATTCCCGCGGTTGCGGTATGTCAGAATATGCTGTTCCATGCACCTGTAACTAACCCCACTCCTGATTTTCAGAGTTCCGCAACGGCACTTCCAGTGCTTTTGAGTCCATTAATTGCGTCGCCTGAGGCCGACGCTCCGCTCATGCGCGTGCGACGACGACCCCGAGAACCACTATTGCCATCACAGGAACCGTTGCCCAAGCGATGAGCATCCCCCTTCCGATTTGTCCTGCATGGCCACGGAGGAACACCAGGACGAATGCCACCACCAGGTCGAGGACCACCATGACCAGAAAGAAGACTGAGATTCCGCCAAGCATGAGCAACAGGACGGGAGCAACTGCAATCGGCGCATTGAGAAGCGCAGCCACGAAACTGGCTGGACCGAATCTCCGCCCCAGATAATTCGCACCAGAAGTTGTCGTCACCATCGACCCACCGATACCGCAAATACCATTGCACACACCCAAACGAACACGGTGACACAACCCAGCCCGAGAGCAGCCCCACGCTGCTTTGCCGAACCCCGCACGGCGAGGGCAGCAGCGATTGCTGCCGCCCCGACGCTCACGCTCGACGCCGCCGCGACCACGAGCAACGATGTTCGCTCGTCGATCGACGACAACCGTCCGATCGCCCACACCATCAGTGCCAGTGCCAGTGCCGCGACAACGAGGGGGAAGGTGACCGGAACAGACCACGTTGCCGACGCCCAACAACCGTCACAACGTCGATTTCGCGGAATCCCGGAAGACACTTTCATATCATTGGCGACTTCGTCGGATACTCAGGTGCAACTACCTGCACCTTCGGCGGGCTGTCGACGACGCCAATACCCGCAATCGCTCGCGATCAACCTGAATCTCCCCCTGTCGACAGATCAGTAGGGACGCTAGCACAGCAACCACAGCGAAACCGGCGTGCCGGCTCGGGGCGCCAACCGCCACTCGGAAATGGTCTTTTCGGCTTGACGAGCCCGACGGTATCCGAGCCGCGATCTCAGTGGAGGCGCTGCCATGCACGAAGAGGAGCTGCCGCTCGTGTCGGCGCTCCCACGATCGGGGGTGCGCCGACACGAAAGGGGGAGCGTTGACACGAGTATGCAGGACCAAGGTTCACGGGAAGGCCAGGTGACGAACACTGTCAGACCAGGCACACTGGCACCAGGAGGAACCATGACCACAGAGTCGCCCCGCGGCCCGCGCCGCACCTTCACGGATACCGCGCTCGACGTCGAACTGGCGGGGATTCGCACCAGCCTCGAGCTCGGCGGCCTCGAGTGGACGCCCGAGGCCGAGGAGATCGCCCGCACCGTTCTGGCCGGCGGCGACGGAAAGCCGCTCCTGAATGCCTTCCTCGCCAAGCTCAAAGCCGAAAACGGAATCGACTGAGGGGCAGCCCGTACTGCCCGCCACGCGCAAGCCCCGGAACCTCCTAACCCTCCGCGACACCGGCCTACCGGTCGGTAACCGATGCACGCTTTTCGGTGTCCGACCGGTAAATCCGCAGCTAGAATGGCGAGACGAACATCCGCGTAGCCACCGGAGGCCGCCGTGACCGATCTCGGAACCGTGCAGTTCACCTATGACGGACGAGTCGCTCTGCGATTGCAGCAGGCGTTCCCGCATCCGGCGACGCGTGTGTGGTCCGTGCTCACCGACCCCGATCGACTGCGCGCCTGGTTTCCCGCAGAAGTCGACTTCGACCTGCGTCCGGGAGCCGACCTCGTCTTCCGAGTCACGCCCGAACAGACACGGCGCTACGGCCTCGCGCCCGACCACGAGACCACCGGAACGGTAATCGCCGTCCGTCCCGGCCACATCCTCGAATACCTCTGGGGCGCAGACACCTTGCACTGGGAGCTGGCTCACGACGGCAGTGGCGGGTGCTGGCTGACCCTCACCCACACCGTCGAGGACCAGGACGATGCCTACGCTCATGCCGCCGGCTGGCACGCGGGCTTCGAGGTGGTCGAAGCCCAACTCGACGGACGCGCGATCGACTGGTCCCCGTGGGACCGGGCCGAGGAACTCGCCGACGCCTATCGGCAATCGGCCTGAGGGAATCCCGCAAACGAGCTGCGCTCAGCCCGTCTCACCGTCGCGCCGGGAAGTGCCGGATCAATCCCTCCTGCACGACGGTGGCGAGCAGCTGCCCCTCGATCGAGAAGTAGCGACCGGTGGCGAGTCCACGCGACCCGGCGGCCACCGGGGACTCGGTGGCGTACAGCGCCCATTCGTCGAACCGGAAGGGGCGGTGGAACCAGATCGAGTGGTTGACCGTCGCCGCGACGATCCGATCGAAGCCCCAGGACAGTCCGTGGGTGGTGATGATCGAGTCCAGCACCGTCGTGTCCGACGAGTACGCCATCGTGGCCACGTGAGTCAACGGATCATCGGGCAACGCGCCGTCCGCCCGCATCCACACCCGGTTGTGGTTGAGCTTCTCCCCCGTGCCCTTGAGGATCCACGCCGGATCGTTCGCGTAGCGCATGTCGATCGGCTTGAGCGCGTCGACGAACATCTTGAGCTTGTCCTCGAAACCGACGAAGTGATCACCCAACGGCGGCAACGCATCCGGGTAGGGCACGTCCGGGATCTCCACGGCGTGATCGAGCCCCTTGCCCCAGTCCTGGAACGCCGCGAGCATCACGAACAGCTCCTTGCCGTCCTGCAACGCGGTGACCTGGCGGTTGGCGAAGGCCCGCCCGTCTCTCTGCCGGTCCACCCGATACTCGATGGGCGCCTTGACATCTCCGCCACGGATGAAGTGCGCATTGATCGCGTGGACCGCACGCGCATCCCCCACCGTCCGCCCCGCGGCGACGAGCGCCTGAGCGATCAGCTGGCCGCCGAACGTGCGGCTACCGACCTGTGCGGGGTGGTGACCGACGAACAAATCCTCGCCGGCCTCCTCGAGATCGAGGAGACCGAGCAAGGTCTCGAGATCGGTCCTGGTGGAGGTGTCGCTCACCCGTGATCCTCTTCTCCGATGCGGTGCACGTGAATCAAGTTGGTGGACCCTACCGTGCCCGGGGGCGAGCCCGCCACGATCACGACGAGATCGCCCTTCACGTATCGGCCGAGGCCGAGGAGCGCGTGGTCCACCTGACGCACCATCGCGTCGGTGCTGTCCACCGGCGGGACGATGAACGTCTCGGTGCCCCAGGTGAGCGAGAGCTGGCTGCGCACCTCGGGCAGCGGGGTGAACGCGAGCAAGGGCAGCGGGGTGTGCAGGCGCGCGAGACGACGCACCGTGTCGCCGGACTGCGTGAACGCGACCAGCGCCTTCGCATCGAGTCGCTCACCGATGTCCCGCGCGGCATAGGAGATGACGCCGCGCTTGGTGCGCGGCACATGCGTGAGCGGCGGGACCCGGGTGGACTCCGACTCGACCGCCTCGACGATGCGGGCCATCGTCCGCACCGTCTCCATCACGTACTTGCCGACCGAGGTCTCACCGGACAGCATGACCGCGTCCGCGCCGTCGAGCACCGCGTTCGCCACGTCGGATGCCTCCGCGCGGGTGGGGCGCGAGTTCTCGATCATCGATTCGAGCATCTGCGTCGCGACGATCACCGGCTTGGCGTTCTCCCGGGCGATCTGGATCGCGCGCTTCTGGACCAGCGGCACCTGCTCGAGCGGCAGCTCCACACCCAGGTCGCCGCGGGCGACCATGACCGCGTCGAACGCCAGCACGACGGCCTCGAGGTTGTCGATCGCCTCCGGCTTCTCGAGCTTGGCGATCACCGGGATACGGCGGCCCACCTTGTCCATCACGGCGTGCACCAGTTCCACGTCCGCCGGGGAGCGGACGAAGGACAGCGCGATGAAATCCACCCCGAGGCGCAGCGCGAACTCGAGATCCTCGAGATCCTTCTCCGACAGCGCCGGCACCGAGACGTTCATGCCCGGCAGCGAGACGCCCTTGTTGTTGCTGACCGGGCCACCCTCGGTGACCCGGCACACGACGTCGTTTCCGTCGACTTCCGAGACGACGAGACCGACCTTGCCGTCGTCGACGAGCAGCCGGTCGCCTGCCTGGGCGTCCTGGGCGAGTTGCCTGTAGGTGGTCGATACCCGATCGCGCGAGCCGGCGACGTCGTCGACGGTGATCCTCACGAGTTCGCCGGTGGCCCAGTTCGTCGGCCCGTCCTTGAACCTCCCGAGCCGGATCTTCGGTCCCTGGAGGTCGGCGAGGATACCGACCGCGCGGCCGGTGGCGTCCGAGGCTGCGCGGACGGCGTGGTAGCTCTTCTCGTGGTCCGCGTGCTCGCCGTGGCTGAAGTTGAGCCGAGCGACGTCCATGCCGCTCTCGACGAGTTCGCGAATCCGGTCACCGTGTGCGGTTGCAGGTCCAAGAGTACAAACGATCTTCGTCCGTCGATTCACAGCTCGAGCCTAGTCGGCTGCCTCCACCTTCTCCATTCACCTCCGGTCACCTCGCGGTGAGCGGGAGCGCCGTGCTGGAGACCGGTGCGGGCAGGACGGACGTTCCGGTCAAACGGGCATCGACGGCCCGCGCGACGGCGCGTCCCTCGGCGATCGCCCACACCACCAGGGATGCTCCGCGGTGGGCGTCACCGCACACGAAGACACCGGGTGTTCCGCTCTGCCAGTCCGGTCCGCACCGGAGCCGGCCGTGGATGTCCGGGGACAGGCCGAGGCCGTCGAGCAGTGCGCCCCGTTCGACACCCTCGAACCCGATGGCCAGCAGGGCGAGATCGCAGGGGATCTCGTACTCGGCGCCCACCGGAGTGACCACCCGGCGCCCGTCCCTGTCCCGATCGACGGACACCTCGGCGAGAGCCACCGCCCGCACCGCATCCGCCGCATCCGCGACGAAACGCCGAACCGCGACGCGATACCGACGCTCGCCGCCTTCCTCGTGGGCGGCCGAGGTATGCAGGACCAACGGGACGAGGGGCCACGGCGTGCCGGACTCGTCGCGGTCCGTCGGCGGCGGCGCGTGGTAGTCCAGCTGGATCACCGACCGCGCGCCCTGGCGGTGTGCGGTGCCCAGGCAGTCGGCCCCGGTGTCGCCGCCGCCGACGAGGACGATCCTCTTCCCGGCGGCACTCACCGGTGTCGCCCCGTCGCCCTCCCCCTCGCGGTTCGCTGCCACCAGGTACTCCATCGCCTGGTGGACTCCGGCCAGTTCGCGGCCGGGCACCTGCGTCTCGCGGGCGTCGAGTGCGCCGATCGCCAGGACGACGGCATCGTGGGTGGCGCGGAGGCGGTCGACGTCGAGGTCCACGCCGACCTCGCATCCGGTGACGAACGCGGTTCCCTCCGACCGCAGCTGCGCGATCCGACGGTCGATCGCGGACTTGGGCATCTTGAACGCGGGGATTCCGTAGCGCAGAAGTCCGCCCAGCCGGTCCTCGCGTTCGAAGACGGTCACCCGGTGACCGGCGCGGGTCAGTTGCTGCGCGGCAGCCAGGCCCGCCGGCCCCGACCCCACGACGGCCACCCGGAATCCGGTGTCGATGCCCGCTCGCTCCGGAGTGACGCGACCGTCCTCCCACGCGTGGTCGGCGATGGCCCGTTCGATCCTCTTGATGGTCACCCCACCGGTGGTGTGCGGGTCTCCGAGCGCGAGAACGCAGGCGGACTCGCACGGCGCCGGACACAGTGCACCGGTGAACTCCGGGAAGTTGTTCGTCGCGTGCAGCCGCTCCGCCGCCGCGCCCCAACGGCCGCGGTGCACCAGATCGGTCCACTCCGGCACGAGATTCCCGAGCGGGCATCCCACCGCGCTCGAGTGACAGAACGGGATGCCGCAATCCATGCACCGACCGGCCTGTTCACGCACCTCCGCATCCCGCGCGGGCCGGGGCTGCGGCACCTCCACTCCACGCCAGTCCCGGACCCGCTCGTCGACCGGCCGCCGGGGCGCGTCGCGGCGGACGGTGTGCAGGAACCCGCGTGGATCAGCCACGTGCCGCCTCCATCACCGCGGAATCCACGTCGAGCCCCTCGGTCTCGGCCGCCCTGGTCGCGGCGAGCACACGCCGATAGTCGACCGGCATCACCTTCGACACCGAATCCGCCGCGGCCGGCCAGTGCGCGAGCAACGCCGACGCCACGACCGACCCGGTCCGCTCGCGGTGTCGAGCGAGTACCCCGCGCAACCAGGCCACGTCGTCCGCGTCGACGGGTTCGATCTCGACCATGTCGAGGTTCACCCGACTCCGGTCGAGATCGAGTACGTAGCCGATTCCCCCGGACATCCCCGCCGCGAAGTTGCGGCCGATCGGACCGAGCACCAGCACCCGGCCACCGGTCATGTACTCGCACCCGTGATCGCCGATGCCCTCGACGACGGCGAGGGCCCCCGAATTGCGCACCGCGAAGCGTTCCCCGACCCGGCCCCGTAGGAACACCTCTCCCGACGTGGCGCCGTACAGCAGGGTGTTCCCGGCGATCACCTGGCCCTGCGCCTCGAACGGCGCTGCCGGGTCGGGTCGCACCACCACCCGGCCGCCGGACAGCCCCTTCGCCAGGTAGTCGTTGGCATCTCCGATCAGCTCGAGCGTCAGCCCCGGCGGGAGGAACGCGCCGAACGACTGGCCGGCGGAGCCGGTGAGGACCACCCGCACCGTGTCGTCGGGCAGCCCTCGTGCGCCGTAGCGGCGGGTGATCTCGGCGCCGAGCAATGTCCCGACGGTCCGGTGGACATTGCGGATCGGAGTGTCGATCCGCACCGGAAGCGCATCCTCGAGCGCGGGCTCCGCGGCGGGGAGAAGGAGTGTGCGGTCGAGCGAGCCGTCCAGATCCCGTCGCGCCGACACCGCACCTCGCCGCCGCGCCACCCGACCGGAACCCGGCGGGACGGCGAGCAACGGCGTGAGGTCGAGCCCACCGCGCGAGGCCGCGTCCTCGTGACGATCGGCGGCCTCGAGCAGATCGGCGCGGCCGACGGCCTCGTCGAGGCTGCGCAGCCCCAGCACCGCGAGATGGCGCCGGACGTCCTCGGCGACGAATCGGAAGTACTGTTCCACGAACTCCGGCCTGCCGGTGTACCGCCCGCGCAGCTCGGGGTTCTGGGTCGCGATCCCCACCGGGCAGGTGTCGAGATGGCACACCCGCATCATCACGCATCCGGCGGCCACCAGCGGGGCGGTGGCGAAGCCGTACTCCTCGGCCCCGAGCAATGCCGCCACGGTCACGTCCCGCGCGGTGCGCAGCCCGCCGTCGCACTGGACGACGATGCGATCACGTAACCCGTTGAGCACCAAGGTCTGCTGCGTGTCGGCGAGCCCGATCTCCCAGGGCAGGCCGGCATGTTTCATCGAGGTGAGCGGAGTGGCTCCGGTGCCCCCGTCGTGCCCGGAGATCAGCACCACGTCGGCATGTGCCTTGGCGACCCCCGCGGCCACAGTTCCCACGCCGCAGGCGCTGACGAGCTTGACGTGGATGCGCGCCCGATCGTTGGCGTTCTTCAGGTCGTGGATGAGCTGGGCGAGATCCTCGATCGAGTAGATGTCGTGATGGGGAGGCGGCGAGATGAGGCCGACACCAGGGGTCGAATGACGGGTCTGCGCCACCCACGGATACACCTTGAAACCCGGAAGCTGACCTCCCTCACCAGGTTTCGCTCCCTGTGCCATCTTGATCTGAATGTCCTCCGCGTGCACGAGATAGTCGCTGGTGACGCCGAAACGCCCACTGGCGACCTGTTTGACCGCGCTCGAACGTTCCGGATCGCGCAGCCGGGCGCCGTCCTCGCCGCCCTCGCCGGTGTTCGACCGTGCCCCCATCCGGTTCATCGCGATCGCGAGGGTCTCGTGCGCCTCGGCCGAGAGCGAGCCGTAGCTCATCGCGCCGGTGCCGAACCTGCGCACGATCTCCGAGGCCGGCTCCACCTCGTGGAGCGGTATCGGCTCGTCCACGTCCCGGAACCGGAGCAGGCCACGGAGCGTTCCGCCACGGGCGGACAGTTCGTCGACTCGGGCGCTGTACCGGGCGAACACCTCCGACCTGCCGGTACGCGTCGCATGCTGGAGCAGGAACACGGTTTCCGGTGTGAACAGGTGCATCTCGCCGTCCGACCGGTACCGGTAGGCACCTCCTCCGTCGAGGGGCCGATGTACTGCCGCCGCCGGATTCTCCTGGTACGCCCGAAGGTGGCGTCGACGTACGTCTGCCGAGAGTCGGTCCAGGCCCACGCCGCCGATGCGGCTCGTCGTCCCGGTGAAGTGCTCGTCCACCAGATCGTGGTCCAGGCCGATCGCCTCGAACACCTGGGCCGCGGTGTACGACGCGAGGGTGGAGATCCCCATCTTCGACATCACCTTGACCACCCCGCGGCGCAGAGCCCGGACGTAGTTGTCGACGGCCTCGGCCACCGACGTCCCGTCGATCTCCCCCGACGCGACGAGGTCCGCCACCGACGCCGTCGCGAGGTACGGGTGCACTGCGGACGCGCCGTATCCGAGCAATGCCGCTACGTGGTGCACCTCGCGCGCGTCGCCCGTCTCGACGACGAGTGACACCTGGGCGCGGTGACCGGTCCGCACCAGATGGTGGTGGACGGAGGCCACCGCGAGCAGCGCGGGAATCGGCGCCCGGTCCGGGCTCACGTCCCGATCGGAGAGGACGAGCAGGGAGTGGCCCTCGGCCGGAGCCGCAGCGGCCCGGGCACGCAGCCGGTCGAGGGCCTCACGCATCCCCGCCGCGCCGCGGCGCACGTCGTAGACCGTGGGCAGCACGACGGCGGACAGGTGCCGGTGACCCCGTGCCGTGGCGAGTTCGAGGATCTCGGCGACCTGGGCGCGATCGAGGATCGGCCCGTCGAGTACCAATTGCCGGCACGAGTGCGGGCCGGGGTCGAGGAGGTTCGACTCGGGACCCACCACGCTGCGCAGCGACGTGACGATCTCTTCCCGGATCGCATCGAGCGGCGGGTTGGTGACCTGCGCGAACAGTTGCACGAAGTAGTCGTAGATCAGGCGGGGCCGTTCCGAGAGCGCCGCGATCGGGGTGTCGTCCCCCATGGAACCGACCGGCTCGGCACCCGACCGCGCCATCGGAGCGAGGAGCACTCGTAGCTCTTCGTCGGTGTACCCGAACACCTGTTGCCGACGGCGCAGGTCGGCGGGCACCTCGACCTCCCCCGGCCGGACACCGGTATCGAGCCATACCAGATTCGACGACCATGCGTCGTAGGGGCGATGCGCGGCCAACGCCTCCTTGACCTCCCGGTCCGGGACGACCCGTCCCGCCGCAGTGTCGACGAGGAACATCGCCCCGGGTTCGAGGCGCCCCTTCTCGACCACCTCGGCCGCATCGACGTCGAGGACGCCGCTCTCGCTGGCCAGAATCATCCGGCCGTCGGCGGTGCGCCACCACCTGCCCGGCCGGAGGCCGTTGCGGTCGAGGACGGCGCCCGCGACGGTGCCGTCGGTGAAGGCGATACACGCGGGCCCGTCCCAGGCTTCCATGACCGAGGCGTGGAATCGGTAGAAGTCCCTGCGCGACGGGGCCATCGCGGCGTCGCGCTCCCACGTCTCCGGCACCATCGCCGCCACCGCGTGCGGGAGGGTACGCCCGGCCAGGTGGAGCAGCTCGAGCACTTCGTCGAACGACGCGGAATCCGACAGCCCGGGCGTGCAGATCGGGAACATCCGGGCGAGATCGCCGGGGAGCAGCGCTGATTCGAGGAGAGCTTCACGGGAGCGCATCCGATTGCGGTTGCCGCGAATGGTGTTGATCTCACCGTTGTGCGCGACGAGGCGGAACGGCTGCGCGAGGATCCAGGACGGAAAGGTGTTGGTGGAGTAGCGACTGTGGACGAGGGCGATCGCGGCGACCGTACGCCGATCCCGCAGATCCGGGTAGAACGCGGCGAGTTGTCCCGGCGTCACCATCCCCTTGTAGACGATGGTCCGGCTCGACAGCGAGGGAAAGTAGACGGTGCCGTCCTCGTGCGATTCGCCGTCCTCGTGCGATTCGCCGCCGTGGTCCGATGTGCCCCGGAGCCGCTCCGCTCGGATACGGAGCGCCAGGACACGGCGATCGAGCGCCACCCCACGCTCGTACCCGCCGTCCGGGCGTGTCGCCGCGACGAACAGCTGACCGATGTGCGGGGCGCAGGCCCGCGCCGCGGCCCCCACGCCGGCCCGGTCGGGGTCGACCGGGACCTCGCGCCATCCGAGCACCTCGAGGCCCTCTTCGGCGGCGATCGCCTCTACCCGGCGCACTGCCTCCGCCCGGGCCGAGGCGTCCGCGGGGAGGAAACACAAACCTGTCGCGAATGCGTGCTCGCGCTCGCTCCCGCAGGACCCGTGGGAACCCGGCACACCGGGCAACGGGAAGGGGCACACCCGCGCGTACAGGTCGACGGGCAGCGCAAGCGTGATGCCCGCCCCGTCACCGCTGTCCGGTTCCGCCCCGGCCGCGCCGCGATGGGCCAGCTTCCCGAGAGCATCGAGCGCATCCGCGACGATCCGGTGCGACGGACGCCCCTCGATGTCGCACACGATCGCCACGCCGCACGCGTCGGCCTCCCCGCCAGGGTCGTACAGACCCTGGCGCCCGGGAAGCCGGGAGTAGTGCACCGAGGACCTCCGCACTGGGCCGTGCGCCGCAGGAGGAACCGCACGAGCGTCGACCCGAGAAGGTTGTGTGCCGGGAGTGATCCGGCGCGAGTGATTCTACCAGCGGAAATGCCGGTGGCCTACCGCCGATCAGTCGCGCAGCGGACGTCCGTACTTGTCCTTGACGTTGCCGACGAGCATGAGCACCGCGTCGATGAGCGGCCAGATGGCGCCGACACCGCACGTCAGCCACGTCACCGCGATCTGGGCGATGGCGATCCCCGGCTGCCCCAGATAGAAACGTCCGGCGCCGAACGCACCGAGGAACAGCTCCAGGAGACCGGCGGTCAGTTTGGATTTGTCGGAGAACGGCTCGCCGGTCATCGGATGCCTGCCGTACGGAGCGGTGGGGTCCACCGGCCCGTAGCCGTACGGCGCCGCCATGTACGGCTGCGCACCGTAGGGGTACTGCTGACCGTACTGGCCCTGCGGATCGAAGGGTTGCTGCGCGTACTGCGGCGCCCCGTACGCGCCTGGTTCGCCGTAAGTCGGCTGCTGGCCGTAACCGGTCCCGGTATAGCCGCCCGCTTCCGTCGCTGCACCGGACTCCGCCGACGTCTCGCGCCCCAGGTTCGGATCGGGAGCGCCGAACACCGCGCCACCTTCGGACGGCGGCGGATAGCTCGGCGTGGACCCCCAGCCCGGCCCGTTGCCGACCCCGGAATAGGTGTCCCACCCCGGGCCGGCGCCCGTTCCACCCGGGGCAGGAATCGCCTCGGACGGCGGCTCGGACAGCGAGGCCTCGGCGGTCGCGTCGTAGTCGAACGGATCCCCGAAATCGGGCGCGGGGCGGGACTGTCCGGACTGCTCTCCCGACTCCTGCTGGGCTCCCGACTCCTGCTGGGCTCCCGACTCCGGCTGGACCTGCGCTTCATCCTTCTCGGGCTGGTCGCCGCGTGCAGACGGATCGGTCATGAGTCACCATCTTTCGTCTTCTCGGTCGGTGCCTCCGCGGACTCGCCGGCCGGCCCCCCGCCCGACTCGGTGTCGTCCAGGTGGGTCCCGGCCGGGTCGTCAGCCGGTGGCTCCGATGTGGTCGCGGCCGCGACACCGGCGGGTACCGGGGCACCCGGTCGCCGTGTCCTCAGTTCCTCGGGAGCCTCCCGGCCCTTCGTCGCGAACACGACGTACACGACGGCAGCCACGAACACGATCGCCGAGGTGAACGAGTTGACGCGGACACCGGCGATGAGGCTCGCGTGGTCGGTACGCATCATCTCGATCCAGAACCGGCCGAGGCAGTAGCCGGCGACGTACAGCGCGAACAGGCGGCCGTGGCCGATCCGGAACCGCCGGTCGATCACCACGAGGGCGACGACGATCAGGACGTTCCACAACGCCTCGTACAGGAAGGTCGGGTGCACCACCGCGACGACCTGGCCGGTGGACACGCCGTCGATGAGGCTCGGCGACAGCGCCCCGGCGTCGTTGCGGCGCTCGAAGATCTCCAGCCCCCACGGCACGGTGGTCTCGCGTCCGTACAACTCCTGGTTGAAGTAGTTGCCGATGCGTCCGATCGCCTGCGCGAGAAGGATCGCGGGGGCGACCGCGTCGCCGAACGCCGGCAGCGGGATACCGCGCCGACGGCAGGCGATCCAGGCACCGACACCACCCAGCGCCACGGCGCCCCAGATCCCGAGTCCGCCCTGCCACACCTTCAACGCGTCGAGTGGACGACCGCCCTCACCGAAGTACGTGGGCCAGTCCGTCATCACGTGGTACAGCCGGCCGCCGATCAGGCCGAACGGCACCGCCCAGATCGCGACGTCGAGCACCGTCCCCTTGTCGCCACCGCGGGCCACCCAGCGGCGGTCGCCCCACACGATCGCCACGATGATGCCGACGACGATGAACAGCGCATAGGCCCGCAATGCGACCGGGCCGAGGTACCACACTCCCTGTGGCGGACTGGGAATGTATGCGAGCAGATCTACCGAGGAGGTCACGACGCCACGGTAGCGGAGCGCACGCCCGCGGCGAGCTCGGCGGTGAGGGCGTGTACCGCGTCGAGACCGTTCTCCACCGCGGACACCAGCGCGGATCCGACGATGACGGCGTCGGCGTACGCGGCGATCTCGGCGGCCTGGGCGCCGGAGCGGACACCGAGCCCGACGCCGATCGGGATGTCGGAGTGGGCACGAATCCGTGCGCACAGTTCGGGCGCCATCGTCGAGACCGCATCCCGGGCGCCGGTGACGCCCATGGTCGACGCGGCGTAGAGGAAGCCGCTACTGGACTCGATGGTCTTGACCAGGCGCTCCTCCGTCGAGGACGGCGCCACCAGGAAGATGCGGTCGAGGTGGTGCCGCTCGGATGCGGTCAGCCACTCCCCTGCCTCCTCCGGAATGAGGTTGGGTGTGATCATGCCGAGACCACCGGCGTTCGCGAGATCACGGGCGAACGCATCGACCCCGTACTTGAGCACCGGGTTCCAGTACGTCATGACCACGGCCTTGCCGCCCGCGGCGGCGATCTGCTCGACGACCGGGAAGATGTCCCGCACCCGCACGCCGTTCGACAGCGCGGTCTCGGCAGCGGCCTGAATGGTGGGACCGTCCATCACCGGGTCGGAGTAGGCCAGGCCGACCTCGATGATGTCGCAGCCCGAGTCGACCATCGCCCTGAACACGTCGATCGAGTCCGGGACGGTGGGAAACCCTGCGGGCAGGTATCCGACGAGGGCCGCACGATTCTCGCTGCGGCACTGCTCGAACGTCGGGGCAAGTCGCGACATGCTGCTGCTCGCCGGGTCGAAGCTGCTCACTGGGCCGAACCTTTCTGGTCGTCACCGGGGTTGTTCTCGGGGTCGTCGTCGAACAGTCCGAACCATCGGGCGGCGGTGTCCATGTCCTTGTCTCCGCGACCGGACAGGCTCACCAGGATGATCGCCCCCGCGCCGAGTTCACGGCCGAGGCGCAGCGAGCCGGCGACGGCGTGCGCGGATTCGATCGCCGGGATGATCCCCTCCCGCTCGGACAGCAGCCGCAACGCGTCCATCGCCTCGCTGTCGGTGACCGGCTCGTAGGTGGCGCGGCCGAGATCCTTGAGCAGTGCGTGCTCGGGGCCGACGCCCGGGTAGTCCAGACCGGCCGAGATCGAGTGGGATTCGATCGTCTGGCCGTCCTCGTCCTGCAGCAGATACGAGTAGGCGCCCTGGAATGCCCCGGGGGTGCCGGCGGAGAAGGTGGCCGCCGTACGGCCGGTCTCCACCCCGTCACCGCCGGCCTCGTAGCCGACGAGCCGCACCGACGGATCGTCGAGGAAGGCGTGGAAGATGCCGATCGCGTTCGACCCGCCACCCACACACGCCGTCACCGCGTCGGGGAGCCTTCCGGTGAGCGCCTGCACCTGCACTCGGGCCTCGAGCCCCACCACGCGCTGGAAGTCGCGCACGATCATGGGGAACGGGTGCGGCCCGGCGGCGGTACCGAAGCAGTAGTAGGTGTTGTGCGCGTGGGTCACCCAGTCCCGCAGCGCCTCGTTGATCGCATCCTTGAGCGTGCGCGAACCGGATTGCACCGCAACGACCTTCGCGCCGAGCAGCCGCATCCGTGCCACGTTGAGGGCCTGGCGTCCGGTATCGACCGCTCCCATGTAGATGATGCACTCGAGGCCCAGGAGCGCGCACGCGGTGGCAGTCGCGACACCGTGCTGGCCGGCACCGGTTTCGGCGATGATGCGCCGCTTGCCCATCCGTTGCGCGAGCAGGACCTGGCCGAGCACGTTGTTGATCTTGTGCGAGCCGGTGTGATTGAGGTCCTCGCGCTTCAGGATGATCCGCGCGCCGCCGGCGAACTCGCTCATCCGCGTCGCCTCGAAGATCGGTGAGGGCCGACCCGTGTAGTCCCGCTGCAGCCGGTCCAGTTCCGCGAGGAACGACTCGTCGCTGCGCGCCTTCTCGTAGGCGGACGTGACCTCCTCGATGACCGCCATCAGCGCCTCGGGAACGTGCCTGCCGCCGTACACACCGAAGTGCCCGCCACCGTCGGGGTCGTGGGCTGTGCGCTCGGCGATGCCGGCGCTCGAGGTCGGCAGGCCGCCGCCGGTGGCGGAGGCTCCGGAAGCGGGTCCTGGATTCGGTGCAGTCACCCTTCCAGTCTGCCCCAACGACGGACGTCGCCGCCTACCGGGTCGACCGCCGGACCTGCCCCGCGATCTTCGGTCAGCGGGCGGGCTTCGGGCAGGACGGGTGCGCTCCCGCATTCACCAGATCGGCGACCGCCTTGCGCGGATCACCGCTGGTGACGAGGCCCTCGCCGACGAGCACCGCATCCGCGCCCGCGCCGGCGTAGGCGAGCAGGTCCGCGGTGCCGCGCACACCCGACTCCGCGATCTTGATGGTCTCGGTGGGCAGCCCGGGGGCGATCTCACCGAAGGTGTTCTTGTCGACCTCGAGCGTCTTGAGGTTGCGCGCGTTGACCCCGATCACCCGGGCACCGGCCTCGAGTGCGCGGTTCGCTTCCTCTTCGGTGTGCACCTCGACGAGGGCGGTCATTCCGAGCGACTCGGTGCGGTCGATGAGCGACGTCAGGGCCGTCTGCTCGAGCGCCGCCACGATCAACAGCACGACGTCCGCACCGTGTGCGCGGGCCTCGTGGATCTGGTAGGGCCCGACGATGAAGTCCTTGCGCAGAACCGGGATGCTCACCGCGCGCCGGACGGCGTCGAGGTCCGCGAGCGAGCCCTGGAAGCGGCGCTCCTCGGTGAGAACGCTGATGATCCTGGCACCGCCCGCCTCGTACGCGGCGGCGAGTTCGGCGGGGTCGGCGATGTCCGCCAGCGGCCCCTTGGAGGGACTGGCACGTTTCACCTCGGCGATGACTCCGATCCCGGGTCCGAGCAGCGCAGCGGCGGCGTCGAGTGCCGGGGGTGCGGCGGCAGCCGCGGCCTTCACGGCAGCGAAGTCGACAACTGCCTCCCGGGCTGCGACATCGGCACGCACCCCGTCGAGGATCGAATCGAGAACGGTCATCTGGCCCGAGTCCTTTCTGGGCAGTAGCTCGATGTGAGAAACATCATCGAGACGTTGACAGCCTAATCTGCACTCTGATCGGGTCTACGGCCGGGTCCCGGACCGTCTCCCGATTCCGTCTCTCCGCGGGGCAGGCCGGCACCGTCGTCCACGACGGATCCGACACCGTCGTCCGCGGCAGATCCGGCACCGTCGTCACTTTCGACGGTGGGGTCGTCTCCGGCGTCGAGCGCATCCCACATCATCCTCTGCGTGACGGGCTCGTCGGTCACGGCCGTCGCGGCAGCCCGGCGTGCCGCCGGAGCGTCGTACTTCGAGGAGAGGCCGCCGCTCGCGCGGGGCCTGCGGGCCAGTGCGAGTGCCGCGGCCAGCGCGATCACCGCTCCCACCACGACGAGGACGGCGCCGAGCGGATGGACCACCACCGAGTGCACCTCGGCCCGACCCGGGAGTTCCGCCAACTGTGCGACCCGCTCGTCCGGGGCGCCGGAGGCCAGCAGGGTGAGCGCCGGTACGGCCGCCGCCACCGCGACGAGTGCCACCAACAGCGCGACCACCCGTACCGCCCACCCGCGGACCGCGAACGTCGCCGCGATCGCGGCGACCAACGCGAGCGCGAGGGGTGTCGTCGCGGCCGCCCAGGTACCGCCGTCGATCGCGGTCGACTGTTCCTCGCCGAGCCCGTCGGCGGACACGGCGTCGACCCACGTCATCCGCGAGGCGGCCCAGAGGAGAACCGCCGCCGCGGCGAGAAGCACCACGGCCACCGCGGTCGGACGTGCGCCGCCCCTGCCGTTCCGTTCGCCCGTCATCGCCTACACACCTCCGCTCGTTCCCTGTGTCCCGGCCGCCCGGCTCCCGACCGCACGCACCGTGTGTGCGGCCGCCACCGCGGACAGCACCGCCATCGCCTTGTTCCGCGATTCCGTGTCCTCGTACTCGGGATGGGAATCGGCGACGACCCCGGCCCCGGCCTGGACGTAGGCGGTGCCGTCCTTGATCAGCGCGGTCCGGATGGCGATGGCGGTGTCCGCGTCACCGGAGAAGTCGAGGTACCCGACGATCCCGCCGTACACCCCCCGCCGGGTGGGCTCGAGCTCCTCGATCAACTGCATCGCGCGGACCTTCGGTGCTCCCGACAGGGTGCCCGCCGGGAAACAGGCCGTGACCGCGTCGAGGGCGTGCTTGTCGTCGGCCAGGTGGCCGGTCACCGTGGACACCAGGTGCATGACGTGGCTGTAGCGCTCGATGTGCCGGTAGTCGTGCACCTTGACCGTGCCCGGCTCGCAGACCCGCCCGAGGTCGTTGCGGCCGAGGTCGACGAGCATCAGGTGCTCGGCGTTCTCCTTCTCGTCGGCCAGTAGATCCTTCTCGAGCAGGACGTCGTCCTCCTCGGTCTCGCCGCGCCAGCGCGTCCCGGCGATCGGATGCGTGGTGGCGACGCCGTCGTGCACCGTCACGAGGGATTCCGGGCTGGACCCGACGATGGAGAACGCGGTGTCGCCGGTGCCGTCGGGGACGTGGACCAGGTACATGTAGGGGCTCGGATTGGTCGCCCGCAGCATCCGGTAGACGTCGATCGGGGCTGCATCGCACGGCATCTCGAACCGCTGCGAGAGCACCACCTGGAAGGCTTCGCCCGCCTCGATCTCGCCGACGAGCCGCCGCACACCCGCCCCGAACTCCTCGGTGGTCCGCTGCCTGCGGAACTCCGGCTTCGGCCGGGAGTAGGTGGAGACCGTCGACGACGACGGCGCGGCGAGCGCGGCCTCCATCCGGTCGAGTCGGGCCACCGCGTCGTCGTACGCCTCGTCGACCCGTCGGTCGGTGCCGTCCCAGTTCACAGCATTCGCGATCAGCCAGATCACGCCCTCGTGATGGTCCACCGCGGCGAGATCGGTGGCGAGGAGCATCAGCATCTCGGGAATCCGCAGGTCGTCGTCGGCGTGATCGCCCAGCCGCTCGAGCCGGCGTACCGCGTCGTAGCCGAGGAATCCGACCATGCCTCCGGTCAGCGGCGGCAGATCCGGCAGTCGCTCCGAACGCAGCAACTCGAGGGTTCGGCCGAGCGCCGACACCGGGTCGCCACCTGCGGGAACGCCCGCGGGCACATTGCCGTACCACGCGGCCTCACCGTCGACGACCGTGAGCGCCGCCGGGCTTCCCGCCCCGATGAACGACCAGCGGGACCAGGAACGCCCGTTCTCCGCCGACTCGAAGAGGAACGTGCCGGGGCGGTTCGCCGCGAGCTTCGCGTAGGCCGACAGCGGAGTCTCGGCGTCGGCGAGCAACTTCCGCGTGACCGGCACGACCCGATGCTCGGCGGCGAGGAGTCGGAACTGCTCGCGGGTGGTGGTCGAATCCGACCCCGCGGCATCGGACAGGGCGGTGGGCTCGGCGTGCATGACGCCCATTGTCCCAGGTGCCCCGCAGACGTCCCGCGCACCCCGCGCCGGATCGGGCCCGCGCACCGCCGAGCGCCTTCTCGACTACGGTGCGTGGGTATGCAGCCCGGAGATCTTGCGCCCGATTTCAGCCTCCCCGACCAGACCGGAGCCGTCCGCACACTCTCCGGCCTCCTCGCGGACGGCCCGCTGGTCCTGTTCTTCTATCCGGGTGCCTCGACCCCGGTGTGCACGGCGGAAGCCTGCCATTTCCGTGACCTCGCCGCCGAGTTCGCCGCCGTCGGTGCGGCCCGCGCCGGGATCAGCACCGACACCGTCGAGAAGCAGGCGTCGTTCGCCACGGCGCAGTCGTTCGACTACCCGCTGCTGTCCGACGCCGGTGGTGCGGTCGCCGCACAGTTCGGCGTCAAGCGGGGCCTACTCGGCCGGATCGCCCCGGTGAAGCGGACCACCTTCGTCATCGACACCGATCGCACCGTGTTGACGACGATCGCGAGGGAACTGCGCGCGGACACCCACGGCGATCAGGCACTCGAGTTCCTGCGCTCGCGCCGCACCGCCTGAGCGCTTCGCCCGGCTTCCGGACTCCGTGGCGATACCGGCCTACGCCACCTGGAACGAGCGCTTGGCCAGGCCCATCCAGAAGCCGTCGATCACCTGCTGCGGCGGATGCTCCGGATCGCTCGACGCACCCAGGGTGACGAACATCGGCGCGAAGTGCTCGATCGTCGGGTGCGCGTACGGCATCCCGGGTGCTCGGGCGCGGAAGTCGAGCAGCCCGTCCACGTCGCCACCGGAGAGGCGCTCGGCCGCCCACGCGTCGAACTCGGCGGACCACGTGGGCGCGGCCGCGTCGGGCGACGGATCACGCAGGAACGGCAGTCCGTGCGTGGTGAATCCCGACCCCATGACGAGGACGCCGCGGTCGCGCAGCGGACGCAGCCTCCGCCCGAGTCGCAGCAGCCGCTCGGGATCGAGGGTGGGCAGCGAGATCTGCAGGACCGGAATGTCCGCATCGGGATACATCACGGTCAGCGGCACGTACGCGCCGTGGTCGAGTCCCCGGTTCGGCTGGTGCGCGACGGACTCGTCACCGGGCAGGAGTGCCGCGACCTCGGCGGCGAGCTCCGGAGCACCGGGCGAGGGATAGGTCACCCGGGAGAACCGCTCGGGAAATCCGCCGAAGTCGTGCACCAGTGGCGTTCCCGTGGTGGTGGACGCGATGGTCAGCGGCGCGGACTCCCAATGCGCGGAGACCACGAGGATCGCGGTCGGCCGCGGGAGGCGTGCTGCCCACTCGCGCAACTGTCCCACCCAGAGTTCGCTGTCGACGAGCGGCGGGGCGCCGTGGGACAGGAACAGTGCGGGCATCCGGGTGGGCGGAGGGGTGGGTACCTGGCCGGACATCGTCACTCCTCGTTCGCGATCGCGCCTCGTTCGAGAGCACATCAAGTTGAACCTTCAACTTACAGGACACACAACCTGGATATCGCGGAGAGCATTCCCGTGCGCAAAGATGGACCGACGGCGCGTCGGGCGCCGGAGACTGGAGACGAACGAAGCATGAGCGACGGAACCGGTGACGACGCCGCACACTCCGAGGGCGGCCGGGGACACGACCCGGACGCCACCGAACCACACTGGCTGAGCGACGATCAGCAGCGCGCGTGGCTCGCCCTCATCGCCCTGGTGATGCGCCTTCCGGCAGCGCTGGACACCCAACTGCAGCGCGACTCCTCGATGACCCACTTCGAGTATTTCGTGCTCGTGTCACTGTCGGCGGAAAGGGATGGGCGCCTGCAACTCTCGGTGCTCGCCCAACGCGCGAACTCCTCGCTGTCGCGCCTGTCCCACGTAGTCACGAAGCTCGAGAAGCGCGGGTGGGTGCGGCGTGAACCGGTGCCCGGCTCCCGGGCGTCCGACGCGGTTCTCACCGAGGAGGGCACCGCCAAGATCGTCGAGGCTGCTCCGCAGCACGTCAAGACCGTACGCAACCTCGTCTTCGACGGCCTGTCCGCGCGACAGGTCGGTCAGCTGGAACGTCTGGCCGAGTCGATGGTCACCCAGCTCGACAAGGCCATCGCCTCCGGCGTCGGGAGGCCCTGAACCGGACCGGCTCCGAATCCGGCCACAGATTCAGCCGAGGGGCTCTCCGCCGACACCCCAGTTCTCCCGGGGAACGTCGGTGAGGGTGACCCAGACCTTCGCGGGGTCCTTGCCGGTGGCATCGGCGTAGGCGCGCGTCACGCCCTCGATCACGGCGCGCTTCTGCGCGGTGGACAGGCCCGGGGTCTGGGAGATCTGGATCAGCGGCATGCCGCGATCCTGCCAGCACGCACGCGTCCCGTACGTCACGGGGCCGGTCAGCCGGTTGTGCCCAGTGCTGCGGCCGGGTCGTCGATCAGGTCCTCCGAGTCCTCGAGACCGACGGACGAGGCGCTGTGCAGATCCCCGGTCAGGGCGCCGGCAGCAGGACGTCCGTGTCGAAGCACGTGTGGGTGCCGGTGTGGCACGCGGCGCCCTCCTGGTCGACGACGAGGAGCACCGTGTCTCCGTCGCAGTCGAGCCGCACCTCGTGCACGTACTGCGTGTGCCCCGACGTCTCGCCCTTGACCCAGTACTGCTGCCGGGACCGCGAATAGTAGGTGCCCTTCCGGGTGGCCAGGGTGCGCGCGAGCGCCTCGTCGTCCATCCACGCCACCATCAGGACGTCGCCGGTGGACCGCTCCTGTGCGACCGCGCCGAACAGCCCTTCGGCATTCCGCTTGAGACGGGCCGCGACGGCCGGATCGAGACCGCCTGCTCCTCCACTCATCGGACCACGATCCCCTCGCCGCGCATCGACGTCTTGACCTCGTCGATGGTCATGTCCCCGAAGTGGAACACACTCGCCGCGAGCACGGCGTCCGCACCGGCCTGCACGGCCGGGGCGAAGTGCGAGACCGCACCCGCTCCCCCGCTCGCGATGACCGGAACGTGGACTGCCGCGCGCACGGACTCGATCATCCGCAGATCGAATCCCGCCTTGGTACCGTCGGCGTCCATCGAGTTCAGGAGGATCTCCCCGACGCCGAGCTCGGCGCCCCGCACCGCCCACTCGACCGCATCGATACCGGTCCCCCGCCTGCCGCCGTGCGTGGTGACCTCCCAACCGGACGGTGTCGGTTCGGCGCCCTCGGGGACGGTGCGCGCATCCACCGACAGCACGATGCACTGCGAGCCGAACCGCTCGCTCAGTTCACGCAACAGTTCCGGACGGGCGATCGCGGCGGTGTTGACACTCACCTTGTCCGCCCCGGCCCGCAACAGGCGGTCGACGTCCTCGACGGTACGAACGCCACCCCCGACGGTGAGGGGGATGAAGACCTGCTCGGCGGTCCGGCTGACCACGTCGAGCATCGTGCCGCGCTCCGACGTGGATGCCGTGACATCGAGGAAGGTCAGCTCGTCGGCGCCCTGTGCGTCGTAGGCCGCGGCGAGCTCGACGGGATCGCCCGCATCACGCAGATTCTCGAAGTTCACGCCCTTGACGACGCGGCCCGCGTCGACGTCCAGACACGGGATCACCCGAACGGCCAGCGTCATCGAAGTCCTCCTGAATGCGGGGATGCCGGATTGTCCAGCGGTCCCAGGATATCGAGTATCTCGGCGTGCACGCCGGGCGCCGCCGCCAGCACCGATCCCGAGTCGACCGTCCACGGCGCGCCGCGCAGGTCCGTCACCACCCCGCCCGCCGCGCGGACGAGAGCGACACCGGGGGCGTTGTCCCACGCATTGTGTCCGAACACCACGGCGGCTCCCAGGATTCCCGCGGCGGTGTAGGCCAGATCGACTCCGGTCGATCCGTGGATGCGGATCCGGGACGACGTGCGACTCAATTCGGCGAGCACCTGCAACCGGAACGGGCCGGGGATGCGCCCCCGGCTGTCGACGTTGAGCGCCCCCATGCCGACGATGGAGGAGGACAGGGTCCGCGGCGCCAGCGGCGGCAGTTCCTCTCCACCCTCGTATACCGGACCGTGCACCCACGCGGCATAGCGGCGGTTCACGAACGGCAGCCAGGTGAGACCGAGCACCGGCTCACCGTCGACGAGGAGAGCCGCGAGAATCCCGGCCGTGGGCAGCCCGGCAGAGTAGTTCAGCGTGCCGTCGATCGGGTCGAGCACCCAGACCGCGCCCTCGCGCAGACTCGGTCCGCCGAACTCCTCGCCGTGCACGGCGATTCCGGTCCGGTCCGAGAGTTCGCCGGACACCCGCTTCTCGAGTTCCAGGTCGACCGCCGTGGCGAAGTCGTCGCGCCCCTTGGCGACCGCGCTCGGGGCGCCGACGCCGGTCAGGAATCGTTCCGACGCGGCATCGAGGATCTCGCCGGCGACGGCGAGTAGTTCCCGGGGATCACGGTCCAGGGCCATCGGCGTCAGCCGGAGACCGCGGCGAGCGCCTCGGGCAGCGTGAATCGCCCGGCGTAGAGTGCCTTCCCCACGATCGATCCCTCGACGCCCTGACCGGTGAGGCCGGCGATCGCACGGAGATCGTCGATGGTGGACACGCCACCGGAGGCCACGACCGGCGCGTCCGTCGCGGCACACACCTGCGCGAGAAGCTCGAGATTGGGGCCGGTGAGGGTGCCGTCACGACCCACGTCGGTGACGACGTAGCGCGAGCAGCCGTCGCGGTCGAGCCGGGCGAGGGTCTCCCACAGGTTGCCGCCTTCACTGACCCAGCCCCGGCCGCGCAACTGGTAGTCGCCGTCGACGAACCGGACGTCCAGGCCGACCGCGATCTTCTCGCCGTGCTCGGCGATCACCCTCGCCGACCACTGCGGGTTCTCGATCGCGGCGGTACCGATGTTGACACGGGCACATCCGGTGGCCAGCGCCGCCTCGAGCGAGGCGTCGTCACGGATTCCGCCGGAGAGTTCGACGTTCACATCGAGTTCGCCGACCACTCCGGCCAGCAGTTCGTAGTTCGAGCCGCGACCGAACGCGGCATCGAGATCCACGACGTGGACCCACTCGGCACCCTGCTCCTGCCAGGCGAGGGCGGCATCGCGGGGAGAGCCGTATCCGGTCTCGCTGCCTGCCTCTCCCTGTACGAGGCGAACAGCTTCACCGTTGACGACATCGACTGCAGGCAGAAGGACCAGGCTCACGTGCGTCAACCCTAGTCGCTCCGCGCCGTCGCACCGGTGCCGGGTTCGTCGGGACCGTGATCGTCGGGACCATGATCGTCGGGACCGCACGCGCCGGGGTCACGATCGTGGGCCGGGGCGCCGCCGTATGCCGCCCGCGTCATGCGCGTGGACACCAGCCCCATCACCGTGACCGCGCCGACGAGCCCGAGCAGCCCGATCACCGCCGTCACGGCCGGGCCGGGCCGCCAGAGTGCCAGGAGCAGGGTTGTCGCGACGAGCACCGCCGTGGCAGCACCCAGCGCGCACAGCGCCAGCTTGCCCACGGACAGGTCTCGCTCGCCGTCGTCCCGTTCAGGACCACTCGCGGGCACCTGACCGTGATCGGTCACAGGCTGCGTACCCAGTTCTCCAGCAGCTCGGCCCCGGCGTCACCGGACTTCTCCGGGTGGAACTGGGTGGCCGAGAGCGGGCCGTTCTCCACGGCGGCGAGGAACCGGCCCCCGTGGTCGGCCCACGTCAGCTTCGGCGGGGCCAGGTGCTCGGACGGGGGCATCTCCCAGCGCTGCGCCGCGTAGGAGTGCACGAAGTAGAAGCGGGTCTGCGGATCGAGCCCCGCGAACAGCACGCTGTCCTCGGGTGCGTCCACCGTGTTCCAACCCATGTGGGGAAGGACGTCGGCCTGGAGACGGTCGACGGTGCCGGGCCATTCGCCGCACCCGTCCGCGGCGACACCGAACTCGACGCCCTTCTCGAACAGGATCTGCATTCCGACGCAGATCCCCAACACCGGGCGCCCACCCGCCAGACGCTGCCCGATGATCCGGTCTCCCCGCACCGCGCGCAGCCCCTCCATGCAGGCGGCGAATGCGCCGACACCGGGGACGAGAAGTCCGTCGGCGGCGAGCGCCACCTGGGGATCCGCGGTCACCTCGACCTCGGCACCGGTACGGGCCAGGGCGCGTGTGGCCGAGTGCAGGTTCCCGGATCCGTAGTCGAGAACGGCGATGCGAGCGACGGTCATGGGCCGATTCTATCGGTGGGCCCGCCGACTGCCGCCGACGGTGAGGACGGCGAACGGAAGTACGGGAACGATGACGGCCGCGACGACGAACAACCACGGGTAGCCCGCGACGGCGGCGACGACGCCGAGCGTCAGCGAACCCACCCCGGTGCCGGCGTCGAAACCGATGTTCCACGCGGCGCTGGCGGGACCGGTCCGCCCCGGACCGGCGGCGGTGAAGATCATCACCAGCGAATCGTTCTGCACGGCACCGAATCCGAGGCCGAAGGCCACAGCTCCGAGGATCAGGGCGCTCGTCTGCCCGGCACCCGCGTCGACGACGACACCGACGGCGAAGGCCAGCAGTCCGGCCGCGGTCACCCCGAGTGCAGGCCACACCACGCGACCCGGGCCCGTCCGGTCCGACAGGACACCCGCCGAGTAGCGGCCCGCGAGCATGGCCGCCGACACCGCCGCCAGCAACAGCCCCGCCGGGGCCGCCGCGTCCGCGACCGCGATCGGCAGCAGGCTCGCGACCGCTCCGTACGCGAGCGCGGCGGCAGCGACGGCAGCCCAGGGAACGGCGATCGCCGCCCACGGGAGTCCCGCACCGTGCCGCGAGTGGGCCGTCGGCCTGGCGAGGGACGGCAGGCGCACGATCGCTGCCAGCGCCAGCACGGGGACCGCCGCACCCGCGAGGATCGCGGGAACGACGGAGAAGCGATCCAGTAGGGCCAGGCCCGCAGGAAGACCGAGCATCTGGGTCGCGGCGATCGCGATTCCCTGCAAGCCACTGGCCCGGCCGAGCCTCTCGGCGGGCACGAGCTCGGCCACCAAGGCCGCGCTGGCGACGGTGAGCAGGCCGAAGCCGACGCCACGCACCGCCGACACCGCCAGGACGGCGGGTGCCGAGGTGGCGACCCAGATCAGCGCCAGCGACGGCAGACCGAGCAGCACGCACCCCGCGGCCAGCACCGTGCGATGGCCGAACCGGCGCAGCAGCCGGGCCGTCACCAACTGTGTGAGGACCGTTGCGGCCATCAACGTCGCCGTCACGGCGCCCGCGACCGCGTCGCTACCGCCGGCTCGGGACACGACCAGCGGGACGACGGGAAGCAACAGCGCGAAGCCACCGAACGCGGCAGCCGCCATCGCCATGGCGGTGAGCATGCCGGGCGTGCGCAGCACGCTCCCCTGCGCCGGGGAGGTGCCCACCACTACATCAACCGGAGAACGCCGCCGACCGCCGCGAGAACCGCGATCGCCAGCAGAACCCCCGCCGCGAACTTGTTGAACTTCAGCATCGAATAGGAACCACCCGCGGCGATCCCGGCGAGGATGAACAGCAGGTACGTCAGCAGAACACTCACAGGCTGCCCTTGGTGGACGGCACACCGGTGACCCGCGGGTCGTACTCGACGGCCTCACGCAGGGCCCGGGCCACCGCCTTGAACTCGGCCTCGGTGATGTGGTGCTGGTCGCGCCCGTAGAGCACCCGCACGTGCAGGGCGATGCGCGCGTTGAGGGCCAGCGACTCGAACACGTGCCGATTGATCACCGTCGAGTAGGGCGCCCCCGGGTAACCGCCGATCACGGCGCCGAGCATGTGCTCCGGTTCCCCCGTGTGCACGCAGTACGGCCGGCCGGAGACGTCCACGGCGGCATGGGCCAGGGTCTCGTCCATGGGGATGTAGGAATCGCCGAACCGGCGGATCCCCTTCTTGTCCCCCAGCGCCTGACCCAGCGCCTGACCCAGCACGATCGAGGTGTCCTCCACCGTGTGGTGCGCCTCGATGTCCACGTCGCCCTCCGCGTGCACGGTGAGGTCGAAGCTCGCGTGCGCGCCCAGAGCGGTGAGCATGTGGTCGAAGAACGCCACCCCGGTCGAGACGTCCACGACGCCGGCCCCGTCGAGGTTCAGTTCGACGGAGATCGACGATTCCTTCGTCGTCCGTTCCACGCGCGCGATGCGCGGACTGCGATCGGTCATCGCTTCGCTCCTGCCAGTTCGGTGGTGGCGAGCTCGTCGCTCGCCACGATGAAGGCGTCGTTCTCCGAGGCCAGGCCCACGGTCGCCCGAAGGTACCCCGGGATGCCGACGTCGCGGATGAGAACCCCGCGATCGAGATAGGCCTGCCACGCACGGGCACTGTCGGCGAACTCGCCGAACAGGATGAAGTTCGCGTCGCTGGGAACGACCCGGAATCCGCTGTCCTCGAGCGCCTTCGACACCCGCACCCGCTCGGAGGCCAGCGCGTGGACACTCGCGAGCGTCTCGTCCGCATGTCGCAGCGCCGCCCGTGCGGCGGCCTGGGTCACCACCGACAGGTGGTACGGCAGCCGGACCAGTAACAGTGCGTCGACGACCGCGGGTGCGGCCGCGAGGTAGCCGAGCCGCCCCCCGGCGAACGCGAAGGCCTTGCTCATCGTGCGGGTCACGATCAGCGTCGCCGGGTACTCGTCGAGGAGCGTCATCGCGCTGGGCGCGTCGGAGAACTCGGCGTACGCCTCGTCGACGATCACGATTCCCGGCGCGGCATCGAGGATCCGGCGCAGTTCGGCGATTCCGATGCTGTGGCCGGTCGGATTGTTCGGACTCGTGACGAACACGACGTCCGGCGCGTGCCGGGCGATCTCGGCCACCGCCACGTCCACGTCGAGCGCGAAGTCCGGACCGCGCAGCACGGGCAGCCAGGTGGTGTCCGTCCCGTCGGCGATGATGGGGTGCATCGAGTACGACGGCACGAAACCCATCGCGCTGCGCCCCGGACCCGCGAACGCCTGCAGTAGTTCCTGCAGGATCTCGTTGGACCCGTTGGCCGCCCAGACGTTGTCGACCGTCACCGGAACACCCGTCTGGCGCGCGAGGTAGGCGGCGAGATCCGTCCGCAGTGCCACGGCGTCGCGGTCCGGGTAGCGATGCAGTTCGCGGGCCGCCGTCCGCACCGACTCGGCGACGTCGTCGATCAACGCCTGCGTCGGGGGATGCGGGTTCTCGTTGGTGTTCAGCTGGACCGGCACGGTCAGCTGCGGGGCCCCGTACGGCGACTTGCCGCGCAGGTTCTCCCGGATCGGGAGATCAGACAGCCGCGCTGCCGAGCCGACCGGCGCGGCCCGATCGCCGGCACTCACGTCAGGTCCTCGAAGCGCAGCCGCACGGCTTCCCCGTGGGCCGGAAGGTCCTCCGCGTTCGCCAGGGCGATGACGTGTCCGGCCACGTCCTTCAGTGCCGACTCGGAGTAGTCGACGACGTGGATACCGCGCAGGAAGGTCTGCACGCTCAGACCCGAGGAGTGCCGGGCGCACCCCGCCGTGGGGAGGACGTGGTTCGATCCGGCGCAGTAGTCGCCGAGGCTCACCGGCGCCCACGGTCCGACGAACACGGCGCCGGCGCTGGTCACCCGGGCCGCCACGGCGGAAGCGTCTGCCGTCTGGATCTCGAGGTGCTCGGCGGCGTAGGCGTTGACCACCCGCAGGCCGGCTTCGACGTCGTCGACGAGGACGACACCCGACTGGCTGCCCGACAGCGCCGTCTGCACCCGCTCGCGGTGCCTGGTCCGGTCCAGCTGCGCGGCGAGCGCGTCGTCGACCGCTGCCGCGAGCCCCTCGCTGTCGGTCACCAGCACGCTCGCCGCCATGACGTCGTGTTCGGCCTGGCTGATGAGGTCCGCGGCCACGTGCACCGGGTCCGCGGTGTCGTCGGCGAGGATCGCGATCTCCGTCGGACCCGCCTCCGCGTCGATACCGACCAGACCGCGGCACAGACGCTTGGCCGCGGTCACGTAGATGTTGCCCGGGCCGGTGATCATGTCGACCGGGGCGAGTTCGCCGCCGTCGGTGTCGGTGCCACCGTAGGTGAGCAAGGCAACAGCCTGGCCGCCGCCGACCGCCCACACCTCCTCGACGTCCAGCAGGGCCGCCGCGGCAAGGATCGTCGGGTGCGGAAGGCCGCCGAACTCGGCCTGGGGCGGAGAGCCGACGACGAGCGAACCGACGCCGGCCGTCTGTGCGGGGACGACGTTCATGACGACACTCGACGGGTACACCGCGTTCCCGCCGGGAACGTACAGCCCCACCCGTTCGACCGGAACCCACCGCTCGGTGACGGTCCCGCCCGGGACCACCTCGGTCACCGAATCCACGCGACGCTGGTCCGCGTGCACCACGCGCGTCCGCTCGATGGCCACCTCGAGCGCCGTCCGCACTGCCGGATCCAGCTCTGCCAGTGCACGTTCCAGTTCCGCAGCCGGGACCCGGACACGAGCCGGCCGTACGCCGTCGAACTTCTCGCCGTACTCCAGGGCCGCCTCGGCGCCCCGGTCACGCACCGCCTCGACGACGGGTTGAACCTGATGCAGCACCGCGTCCACGTCCACTCCACCTCGGGGCAGCGCAGCACGGAGCTCTGCCGTGGACGGGGTACGACCACGAAGGTCGGTGCGGGCAAGCATGGTGGTCCTCTCGGGTCTTTGTCGTGCTCAGTCGTGCTCGGTCGTGCTCGGTCGTGCTCGGTCGTGCGGCTCGCGGGAAGCGAACGTGCCCCGGCGCCGGAGTGGCAGCGGGTTCGACACCGATTATCCAGGATAGGCGCCACCGCTTTTCCCCGGACCGATCGTGCGCACGGCGAACCACCCGCGGAGCTGTGTCCGACGCGAACACAGCGCGCCGAGCTGGGACTATTCGCGCGGCGGGTATTGAAATTCCCGGTCGGGGCGGAGGAACGTGGACAGTGCCGGGGCGACGCGGCCGGAACCGAGTGTTCGGAACCGGGTTGTCGGATCCACTGTCCCCCTCGCGTCCCGGCGTACGAGAAAATCTGGAGGTAGATCATGCTCAGCTTGCTCGTGGGCTTCGGTGCCACAGTCCTCAGCCTCGGCATCGGATTGATCCTCAGCGACGCGACCGTCAAGTACGACGTTCGCCCGCTGACCGAATGAGAGGTCCCCGTGGCCGACACGCCCCGGACCTCGGACGATCCCGTGGCCCGGCACGAGCCCGGATCCCGGGAAGACCCTGACGCCTCCGGAGACGGCGGCGCCAGGGTCAGGGCACGGGTGAAACACCCGGTGGCCTGGCTTCGGGCGCGAGCCACCCGGCGGCACGGCGTCACGACGTCGGCCACCGTTCCCGTCGGCGCCGACGAGGTACTCGAGCGCTTGGCCACGCTCCCGCTCAGCACGTGGACCTACGGCTTCGACGAACCGTCGGTGCGTCATCTGGGCCCGATGGCCCAGGACTTCGCCGAGCGATTCGGCCTCGGCTCCTCCGACCGGCACATCGACGCGGTCGATGCCAACGGCATCTGTATGGCCGCCATCCAAGCCCTGTACCGCAAGGTGCGCACGCTCGAGGACGAGGTGCGCGACCTCCGCACGCAATTGACGCCGCGGGTGTGAGCCGGCCGTTCGGGAACGCGCAGCTGCCACGGTCTCCACCTCCGGCGAGCACTGCCCGATGTGTTCCGCCGCGCACGCGTGGGTGGGGCTCGGCGACATCGTGTACATCGTCTCGTCCGCCCAATTCACCGGCTGGCTGGACGAGTTCGGTGTCCGGCCCGGGCCGGTCGCTCCCGGTCCAGGACGTCGCGCCTGGTGTCCGGCTGCGCGGGCCGGTCCCGGAGCTGGTCGACGCGGCGCGGGAGTTGCACCGCAGGCGACACGCTCAGCCACCGAAGAGCAGATAGAGCCCGCCGAACGTGTAGAACACCATGACCAACAGCATCGTCAGCTGACCGGTGAGGCGGTGCCGGCGCGGGAGCACCCGAAGGGCCGTGTCGTGCGCGGCGATCACGCCGAGGACGTGCCCGATCACGACGAAGGCCACCTTGCCGGTCGCCACCACCCCGGGATTCTCGGACAGCACGTAGGAGACCTCGGCACCGTCCGCGCCGACCAGCAGGAAAACCGTCTGCTGCCCCTTCTCCACGAGGTAGGTCAGGTAGTGCGCGAACACGTATCCGAGGACGATCGGGATCAACGACGGCGCGAACAGCCCCGGTAGTGCCCGCCGACGCGTGTCGTCCACACCGCCGGCCGCACGCGCGGCGAACCGGAACGTGAGGCCGACGACGGCGACGAAGCACAGCAGGCCGAGCGTGCGCACGGCGGTGGCCGTGGGCCCGGACGGTACCGAGTCCACCAGATCCATCCACCAGGGGAAGGCGGTGAAACTGTCGAATGCGGTGGACCCGAGCAAGGTCGCCATGAGCGCGACCGTCCCGGCCCTGATCGGCAACGATCCGAGATTGTCCAGCGGGCTGCGCAGCACCACCGCGCCGGACTCCCGGTCGCGACTCCACGGCGACAACCGCGACGCCAACGTGCTGTAGACCTCGAACGGATCGCCACGCTCGCACCACTTCTCGCCGCACACCAGCGCGCCGACGAACGTCACCACGAGGTATGCCAGACACCAGTTCCGCACCGCGACGATCGATCCCGGGTCCGGCGACGCCAGTTCGAGCCACACGAACGCGAACAGTCCGATCACCGCAGGCCGGTATCCCCATCCCTCGGGGTACGGAATCAGTCCCCGATCCGGTGGCCGGCGCAGCCCCGCGCACAGCAGCCGATGCAGCGCACGCACGGGCGAGATCAGTCGCCAGACAGGGCCGAACAGGAGCGAGACGACGACGAGACCGACCCACAGCAGTACATAGATCACGCCGGGAACCGCGTTGTCCGCCCGGTCCTGCGGGCCCGCGAACGCCTCGACCGCCACGAGGGCGGTGAACGCGAGACCGGCCGCAGCGCCGACGAACCTCGTCGCACGCGCATCCACCCCGCGAGTCACCCAGCCCGGCAAGGCGATCGCCCGTCCGTCCGGGTCGAGCTTCGGCGACTTCCACGCGAACGCGACGACCACGAAGGACAACGTCAGCGCCCAGCTCGCGCCGATGAGCGCATACGTGAACGGAATCGGCAGGTCGGTGGACCCGCCGAGACCGTGGGCGCCCAGCTCCGTCACGGCCGCACGAGCAGCGTCGCCACCGTGACCCCCGCATCGTGCAGTTCGACGGCGGTCTGTCCGGGCACGTCGACGACGAACTCGAACTCCTGGACCACCCCGGGGTCGGCACCGACCTCACCGGTGGCCTCCACCGGGAAGGTGTGCTCCGGCACGGAGTGAACGTGCAGTTCGTCCACCGCATCACTGGTCACCCGCAGGACGATCGGCTCGCCCACCGCGGCATCGAGACGGATGTTGGTCGGCTGTACGACGCCGTCCGCTATCCGCACGTCGAGAACCACACCGCCGGTCTCGGTGTCGGTGCCGGTATCCGAGTCGGTGTCACTGTCGGCCGGTGCGGCGGTATTCGTCACCGCTCCCGTCCGCGCCGGGGTGTCGGGCGTCTCCTCCCCCGAGCCGCACGCACCGACGAGTGCGAGCGCCAGCAGGCAAGCGGACGCCGTGAGCGACCTTCTCATGAGAGCCCTTCCGTGTCGTTCCGGGTTTCGGTGCTGCGGGAGTCGGTGTTGCCGGAATCTGTGCTGCCGGAATCTGTGCTGCCGGAATCTGGGAGCCGCCCTTCTACTCCCGATTCCTCGTCTTCCTCGTCGTCGGCCGCCCTGCGATCTCGCATCGCCATGGTGACCACGACGATCGCGACGATGATCGCCGGTACGAAAGCCGGGATCGCCAGCAGGACGGAGTGATCGGCGAGGAGGGCGACGTCCGGATCCCTCACGGCACCGCCGTGGGTTTCGGATCGGCAGGAGACGGGTCCGGTTCCGCGGGAGCCGGGAGTCCGCCCGCATAGCGGCTGATCCGGCCCGCTCCCCACGCGAGCGCTGCCACGAGCAGCAGGCTGCACACGAGCACCACCAGGGACGCGGCACCGAACAACCACGCCGGGTGGTCGAAGTTGCGTTCGCGCTGCAACAGCGTGATCTCGGGAACGAACTCACGGGTGAACGTCTCGGGCGCGGCGGTCTCCTCGGCTCCGATTCCCTCGTCGGCGGGGAGGAAGATCGGCACCGCGGTGAGTGTGCGACCGTCCTGCACACGCAGGACGGTCTTCCAGGTGCCGTCGACCGGAACGGGTGTGGTGCTGCGGAAGGTGTCGGGACCGGTCCGTTCGAGGCGATCGGTGACGAATCCGTTCCCCAGACCCGGCCCACCCTGCCAGGCGAGGATGGACACCCATTCCGGGTCGTCACCGACCAGATCGGCGGGTTCGATCCGCACGTCCGCGGTGACGGTTCTGCCGTCCGCGGCGCCTGCCTCGGTGAGAGCGACGGTCGCGGTGGCGTTCTCGGGGACGGTGGCGATCAGTCCGTTCGCGGTCGAGCCGCCCAGGATCAGTACGGACACGATGACGATGGTTCGCCTGATCGCCGGGCGTGGCAGTCCCTCGCTGCGCAGGACTCGCGCGAGCAGTGCCCCACATGCGCCTGCCGCGATGCCGACGGGTACCGACATCGCCAGCGCCTCGGGCCACATGCTCGTCGGCCACGGGTACAGGTAGACCGCACCGATCCAGAGCGACTCGAGCCACATACCCACCGTCGCGACGAGCACACCGGCGACGGCGCCGAAGAGCACCCGCCGGCGGATCAGCGGTGTCAGCGCGAGGAGTTCGACGACCACGGCGGCACCGAGATAGAGCGCGAACACGTTGTGCGGGGCACCCAGTACGGGGCCGACCATGAGTGCGGTCAGCGCGCGCACCCCGGCGGCGAACAGCACGGCGACCACCGCGGCTCCGGGTCCCAGCACGATCCGCGCCGCGACGAGCGCGAACGCGGCCGCCGCGGTGATCATCATCGGTTGCAGGACGAGCCGGAACTGCTCGACACCGAAGTCGTATTCGATCTGGAACACCGAGAGGCCGATGATCAGACCGCCGAAGGCGAAACAGCGGACGAGCCACATCCCCCTGCCGTCACGAACCGGCTCGCCCGTGGCCGCCTCGCGTGCCTTGCGGCCCTCGTACTCGAGCAGCAGCAATCCGATGAGCGAAAATCCCGCTCCACCGATCAGCATGAGATGGGTGGGCCCCCACAGGGTCACGTCCTGACCGAAGATTCGATGCCAGATGTCGTCGAGCGGAAACCCGATCAACGCGTACAGCCCACAGCCCGCGATGAGGATGCCGCCGACAGGCGCGTACCAGGATCGGGTGATCCGTACGGCGGCCCGGCCCGGTTTCTCACCGCGCGGAAGCACCATGGCCGTCATTCCGGTCACGAACAGCAGGAACAGCCCGACCAGAATGAAGTAGTGCGCGGGATTGGCCAGCGGCCCCTCGTCCCGTCCCCTGCCGATGTGCAGACTCACGTCCCAGATGAAGCCGAAGAATGCACACAGAATGGTCACGACGAACAACACGAGGGGCAGCGCCGCCCACGACGGCCGGTGCAGGCGCTCCGCCGCGACGTCGCCGACCCGTGCAAGCCACGTGATTCGGCCGGTGCGATGCAGGTAGGCCACCCACAACAGTCCGATCGTCAGAACGGTCGTGGCGATCGACATGCCGAACACCTGATCGAGGGCGGCCCCGCCGCCCTCGGCCTGAGCGAAGGCCGTACTCGGGGTTACAGTAACTTCGGTCACGGGACGAGTATGCGGTCGAGGCAAGGGATTCGCCAGACCTTCGTCATCCCGGTGCGTGATCGATAGCTCGCGATCACGATTCGATGTCAGGCGCCGGCGAAGGCTCGAGCGGCGCGATGCAGCGCAGCGCTCACGGCGGCATGCACCGGTCGCGAGCGACTGCCCTGCCGGTAGGCGATCCGCGTCCGTCTGCCGATCGGAAGCGACGTCAACACCACCCCGGCAGGCGCGTCGACAACTCCGAGCTGAGGAACGAGAGCCACGCCTGCACCCTCCGCGACGAGCCGCAGGACGGTCGCGAAGTCATCGATGTGGTGGGCAATGCGTGGCTCGAAGCCCTGCGAGTGGCAGGTGCGCACCGTCATCGCGTGACAGAGGGTGCCGAGGTTGCCCACGATCCAACGACTTTCGGCGTGACTTCGGACCACCGCGAGATCGGACTCGGCCGACAGCGACACCTCCGCCGACGGTTCGGACATCGGCCTAGCAGCCAGGTACACGAACTCGTCCAGAACCGGCTCGACCTCGATGCCCGGACCCAGCTGGGACGGCACGTTGTCGTACTCGTGGACCAGCGCGAGGTCCAGCTGCCGCCCTCGAAGGAGGTCGGGGACACCAGCGGGGTCGACCTCCGTGACCGTCACGTCCATATCCTGGTGCGTCCGACCGAGTTCCCGCAGCGCCGGGACGACGACGGTCCGCAGGGCCGTGGGAAAGGCTCCCAGCCGAACCGACCCCGACAGGCCCGTCTCGCCGGCGACGAGAGCGGCCTCGGCCCGTTCCAGATCGGCGAGAATCACCTCCGCATGCTCGACGAGAACCTCGCCGACCGGGGTGAGGCGCACCCGGCGCCCGGTGCGGGTCAACAGGTCGCGCCCGACCTCTCGTTCGAGGGCGGAGAGTTGTTGCGACACCGCGGAAGGCGTGTATGCCAGGGCCTCGGCAACCGCCGCAATGGTGCCCCTCCGGGCGAGTTCCCTGAGCAGCGTGAGCTTGCGAACGTCGAGCATCAGTTCAGCTTACTTATAGTGGCACAAATAGTAACTGGAACTTGATGATTAGTACGTCGACACTGAGGCCATGGCCTTTGACCCCGCCGCCTTTCGTCCGTCCGGAATCTTCGTTCCTCTCGTCACCCCGTTCGCGGAAGGTGGCGATGTTGCCGCCTCGGACCTGGAGCACCTCGCACACACGGTGATCGACGAGGGAGCTGCCGGGATCGTTGCCCTGGGAACTACCGCCGAGACAGCCACTCTGAGCGCACGGGAACGGCGAGACGTCCTGCGCATCTGCGGTGGGGTGTGCCACGAACGCCGCGTCCCCTTGGTGGTCGGTGCCGGTTCGCCGGACACGGTCGGCACCGTGCGCGCCCTCGACGACCTGGCCCGCGACGTGGACGAGGAATCCGCTGTCGCGGCTGCCCTGGTGGTGGTTCCCTACTACACGCGTCCGACGGAAGCCGGCGTGGTCGCGCACTTCGAATACGTTGCGGACCGCAGCCCGCTGCCCGTGATCGTCTACAACGTGCCGTACCGTACCGGGCAGCACCTCGGTTGGGAATCCATCGTGCGTCTCGCGGAACATCCACGGATCGTCGGGATCAAGCAGGCGGTCGGCTCCCTGGATGCGGACACGGTGCAACTGCTGGCGTCACATCCCACTCCACACGCCTCGTTCTCGATTCTGGCGGGGGACGATGTGCTGGTCCCACCGTTGCTGGCGATGGGTGCAGCGGGCGCGATAGCCGCAGCGGCGAACGTCTGCGCGCCCGAGTTCGTCGAGTTGCTCGGACATTGGCGCCGTGGAGACCTGACGCGGGCGAGAGCACTGGGAAACGAGCTGGCGGCACCGACGGCCGCGCTCATGTCGCATCCCAATCCCACTGCGATCAAGGCCGTCCTCTTCGCCCAGCAGCGGATTTCGGCTCCGGACGTCCGACTCCCCCTCCTTGCTGCCCGTGACCCCGAGAAGGTCGTCGCCACGATCACACGTCTGCGCTCACGCGATCAACGCGCGGAAAGTTCTCGGTACACCCCGACCGGCTAGACAGCCGGCTCGGATCCGCTGCGAACGCCTCCACTCCGCGAACTCCGCGCAAATGGGCGCCGTCGGCGACGGGGACGAATCGGCTGCCGGGCGGTATCCACCGATGCCGGTGGGGTGAACACCGGGTGCCGGTTCCTACCGATCGTCACTTCCCAGTCCGTGGTGTGCAGTAGCCGGTGGTGGGTGCCGCAGAGCAACACGAGGTTGTCGAGGTCGGTGGGTCCGCCGTCCGCCCAATGCCTGATGTGGTGGCCCTCGCACCAGGCGGCGGTGGCTCCGCAGCCCGGGAACGCGCAGCCACCGTCGCGGGCGGCGAGCGCTGTGCGTTGGGCCCTGGTGATAGTGCGGTGGGTGCGTCCCACACTCAACGGGGCACCGTGCTCATCGAGGATGATCGCGGTGACGTTCGCGTCGCAGCCGAGGAGGCGTGCGGTGTTGATGGTCAGTGGCCCCATCCACGGCGACCACGCGATACCCCGCACCTCGGCAAGATCGGAGAGGTCAGCGACATCAGCGGGATCACCAGGATCGGCGGGGTGTGTGTCTGTGTTGTCGGCCGGCTGTGTTCTGCGGGCATACTCTTCCCGCCGGTCCTGACCCAGATCCCGCGCATGTACGTGTACCGACAGGTGCGGACGCTCACCGCCCTCGACGCCCAGATCGCCGAACGCAAGCAGCATCGACAACAACTGGGTGAGTCCGTCCGCGCGGCGCTGCCGCGGCGCACGAGCATCCGGCGTTCCCTCAGATGCGGGCTGTGGGGCCGAGTATTTCGACAGGGCGGTCAGCAGCATCTCCCCGGTCACCGCGTCCACGTCACCACGAATCGCGACCCGACCATTCAGGGTCTTGGACACGTACAGCTCGTTACGGTCGGTGTCCTCACTGGCGGGCTGGTCATCGGATTCGAAGATCGCCTCCAACTTCGCAATCGCCGTGCGGACTCCGTCGGTACGCGCCAACGGCCCGTCCGCCGCCGCCAGCAAAGCAGCGACACACCCCGGTAGAGCCTCGGCGGGCATGCCTTTCGGGGGCTTCGTGCAGAACCGGACGATCAGCAACGCATGCTCGAACGCGATCCGCCCCGCATCGAACGCCTCCGCTACCGCGGGATGCTCGGCCAACCCGGCACCGAGTTCCACGATCCGCCCCGCCGCACCCGGCGACACCACCGTCACCGACGACAACCACCCCTTCGTCGACGCGAAACCATGATCCTCCCGCGTACACCGGCGTTCCACCTCGGCGACCACAGCCACCCGCTGCGCCTCCCACACCGCGATCCTCGCGCTCAACGCGACAGCGTCACACAACAACTCACGAGTGATCCGCTCCCGAAAACGATCCCCCTGATACCCCATACACGAACATTACCTCGAACGGGTGTTCGAAACAAGGCCTCTCTCCTGCGTCAAGATCCTTGGCAGGGTCTCGGAGTTCAGGATTCGGGGCACGGTCAGAAGGCCGAACACATGGCGCGTTCGAGGAGAAGGTGCCGGCGGTGCCGGCCGGAGAGATGCCGGGACGGTGCAGTTGCGGATGCGGCAGAACGGCGCGGCGTTGGTTGACCGGGTCGAGCCGATCGCGGCGAAGTATGCCGCCGAGTGACCGGCGTGGGGGCATCGCACGATCGCCGTCGTGAGCCACGCTGCGACGCCAGGTGTTTCATGATCCACCGACGGAACGAAATAGGTTGCAGCAGAATGCCTTCTCCGAATTCGGAACACCAACGGCGGCATCTGGCGAATCTGCGCGATCCTCGACTACGCCACCGAGCACTGCCTGGCCACCACCGTCACCCCGACCGCCCGCGGCTTGCCGGGTCCCTGGGTGTCGCCCACCCAGAGACCCGGCGAACGGATCAGTCGGGGGTGACGATGGCGAACTCCTTGTCGCCGGGATCCAGAAGTGCACCGAGTCGGCTGAGGACCGATGCGTCGCCGCTGACCTCGATACCGGCTTGCGCGAGACCATCGGCGGTGAGCGCACCACCGGCGAGCGCGGGCAGCGCCGTTCTGGTGGTCGTGAGTGTCACGTCGGCGTCATCACGCTTCGGATAGGTGCTGTAGGTCAGCGCGCCATTGGCCAGCTGCAGGCGGTAGCGCTCGTCGAGGTCGGTGAGCACCACGTCGATCGACAGTTTCTCATCCCACGCCTTGGGCCCGTTGATCTGGATGGCGATGGCGTCGAACAGCATCGACGGGGACAACTGGGCGATGATGTCAGGTGCGTTGGTCTCCGTCGGCGTACCGAAGTTGCCCTCGCGCAATTCCGTGGCACCCGACAGATAGAAGTCACGCCACGTCCCGTTCTCCGCACCGTAACCGAGCTGCTCGTACGTATCGGCCAGCAACGCCTTGGCGTCGGCATGGTCGGGCTGTGCGAAGACCACGTGATTGACGACCTGGGCGACCCATCGGTAGTCGCCGGCGTCGAAATACTCGCGGGCCTTGGACACCACCGCATCGGCACCACCCATGAATTCGACATAGCGCTTGGACTGTTCGACGGGCGTGTGCTCCCACAAACTTGCCGGGTTGCCGTCGAACCACCCGATGTAGCGCTGGTAGATCGCCTTCACGTCGTGGTTGACCGATCCGTAGTAACCATGTGTGCTCCAGGCGTTCTCCAACGCCGGCGGCAACTCGATGGCCTCGGCGATCTCCGGTCCGGTGAGGCCCTTGTTCAGCATCCGCAGCGTCTGATCGTGGACGTAGGCATACAGGTCGCGCTGCTTCGTGAGGAAATCGACGACCCGTTCGTTGTCCCACACCGGCCAATGATGCGACGCGAAGACAGATTCCACCTCGGCACCGAACAGATCGATGGTCTCGGTGAGGTACTTGGCCCACCCGTGCGGATCTCGCACGACCGCTCCCCGCAAGGTCAGCAGGTTGTGCAGGGTGTGCGTGGCATCCTCGGCGGCACACAACGATTTGAAGTCGGGCAGATAGATCAACATCTCCGACGGCGCCTCGGTGTCCGGGGCCATCTGGAACACCAGACGGACACCGTCGACGACTTCCTCGTGTCCGGTCGTGGTGATGATGTCGGTCGGTGGCAGCAGGGTCACGGTGCCGGTCGACAGCGTCTGCCCGAGTCCGGCACCGACCTGCCCCTCCGGACCCCGTGCGAGCGCCGCACCGAACATGTACCCGGCACGACGATTCATCGCGGTCCCGGCGTACACATTCTCCGAGATCGCATGCTCCATGAACCCCTCCGGAGCAAAGATTTTGACGTTGCCCGCGTTGACCTCTTCCTCACTCACGAAGCCGCGGACACCGCCGAAGTGATCGGCATGTGAATGCGTGTAGATGATCGCCTTCACCGGACGATCGCCACGATGCTCGCGATAGAGCTCGAGAGCCGCCCGACCGGTCTCCTCGGTCAGCAAGGTGTCGATGACCACGACGCCGTCGTCACCCTCGATGAACGATGTGTTGGACAGGTCCATGCCGCGCACCTGATAGATACCCGGCACGACCTCGAAGAGGCCCTCGATCGCGCAGAGTTTGGACTGACGCCACAGACTCGGATTGACGGTGTCGGGGGCGTCGCCCTGCAGGAACGAATAGGTGTCGTTGTCCCAGACCACGGTCCCGTCTTCAGCTTTCACCGCGTTCGGCTGCCGCCGGGCTACCAGACCGCGCGTGGCGTCGTCGAAGTCTGCGGTGTCGGAGAAGGGCAGAGAATCGAGCAACTTTCGCTGCTGCTCGACGATGGTCGCTGATGCTGGTTTCCGAGTATTCGCCATACGATTCACCTTGCCATCCTTTGCCGACTCGGTGTCGGCGATCGACAACTGCTGACGGACTTTCTCCAACGCTGCAGTGCAACCAGTCCCGGCCAGATTCTTCGACGCGAGACAGGTGGCGTCTCGCCCTCGACATCGATGAGCGGTTGCCCACCCAGCGCAGCGTAGAAGCGTCGGGCAATCAACCGAGCAACTTGGCCTTCGCTGCCGCGAACTCCTCGTCCGAGAGCACCCCGGACCGGTGCAGGTCCCCGAGGCGGCCGAGCTTCGCGACCAGATCATCCTCGCTCTGGGCGGCGCCCGAAGGCTCCGGCGGCAGCGGGGGCAACGGCGGTGCGGCAGGCGGGGCCTCATACTGCGGCGGCGGCGGCGCCGCGCGCTGCTGGGCATGACGATTCATCGCGTTCGACGTTGCCTGGGCCGTACCCGTGATCACCGCCGTGCGGGCCACGGTACCCAGGAGTCCGGGTCGCCCCACTCGTCCTCTGCGAATCATGTCGGGGTTCCTTCCGTGTCAAGACAAACCTGTCGTACAAGGGCGTGTCGCACCAGGGCGTGTCGCACCAGGGCGTGTCGCACGCACGAGGCGGGACGCCTCACTCGGACGCTGCCTCCTCCTGCGCGGCACGCAGCGCGGCGAGTACCGACTCGTGCGGAATCTGGACGTGCAGGACCACTTCACCGGATGCTTCCCGCGCCGCCACCGCGAACCGCCGCGCCCAGGTCTCCTCGTAGACGACGACCACCGCGGAATTGCCGGGGGCGAGCGTCTCACGCACGATCTCGAGATCCACGTCGCTCACCAGGTCCTGCGCCGCGATCTGCAGGTCTGCGAGTCCGACCTCCCCGAGGTCCTCGTCGACGTCGATCTCGACGACGGTGCCGTCCTCCCCTCTGGTGAGATACACCAGGTCGAGCACCGTCACGTATCCGTGGTCCACCACGTCCCGCAGCGCGGCGACGGTCCCGGCATCGATCACCGTGCCGGGGAAGGAGAGCACGACGAGTTCTACCGGGCCGATCTCGAGGGGGCTGATGTCGTGTGGTTCACCCATGCCCGCCAGCATGGCGGCTCCCGAGTCCTGCCCGCCTCACCCACTACGGATGAGATCGACTCACTCGTCGAGCAGCCCGGCCAGATACTCGACCAACATCCTCGTGGTGACCGGACGGGGCAGAGCCTCGACTGCCGCGAGCACCGTCGCCATGTCCAGATCCTCCCCTGCCTCTCCTGCCGACCCTGCCGTCCCTTTCCGGGGGTCCAATCCGGCGGCCGCCAACGCCCCGGCGACTGCCTCGCCGGGGAGCGCGAGCACGTCGGCGGCGGACACGGACCCGTCGGCGAAGGCCTCGGACAGCGCCGCCAACGCGTCCGGCGGTGCGGCGGGCGGAGCTCCGCGCACCTCCTCGGCGGCGGCGCGCAGCACAGCCTCCAGATCGGGCAGCAACGTCTCGGTCACGGGAGTGACGGTGAGGTGCGTGGTCCGTGCGAGCACCGTGCCGTCCGGCTGGAGCATCGACGGCTGCATCTGCAGGGTGAAGCCGCGCTCCCGGACCGCGTTCGCCCACACGTGCGGGTCGATCGGTGTTCCCGAGTCCGCGTCACTCGCCACCGCGAACACCGGCCCTCGAGGCTGCCCGACCACCCGCAGACCCTCAACCGAATCGACTGTCGCGCAAAGTGATTCGGTTGCCCGACGGATCCGATCGACCAGACCCCGGTAACCCACGTCGCCGAGCGTCTCCGTGATCGCCCACGCCGACGCGAGCGCCGCCGCCGATTTCGAACCCGCAAGCGTCGGGTTCACCACCGGGTACCCCGGCCAGTCGGTGATGCCGAAGTACTGGGCGCGGTGCCGGTCGCGATCACGGTAGAGCAGCAGGGACACTCCCTTCGGCGCGTACCCGTACTTGTGCAGATCCGCGGAGATGCTGCCCACGCCCGGTACCCGGAAGTCCCACTCCGGTAGCGGCTCCGGGGTGTCGCCCCACCACGGCAGCGCCCACCCGCCCAGACAGGCGTCGACGTGTAGCGGGATCCCCCGGGCCGAGGTGGCGGCCGCGACCTCGGCCACCGGGTCGATCGCCCCGATCGGGTAGTTCGGCGCCGACACCACGGCGAGCACCGTGTCCTCACGCAGTGCCTCCGTGAAGGCATCCACCCGTACCGCCCCGGTGCCCGGATCCACCGGGACGCGAACCAACTCGAGCCCGAGCAGGTGCGCGGCCTTCGCGAATGCCGCGTGCACGGTGGTCGGCGCGACCACCGAGCCCGCACCCGGCGATGCCCCGGCGGTGTCGCGAGCGGAGGCGACCGCGAGGATGCAACTCTCGGTGCCCCCGCTCGTGACATTGCCGACCACTCCGGACTCGCCGTGCAGCATCCGGCGCCCGAAGGCGATCAGATCCCGCTCCATCGCCACGGTCGACGGGAACACCGTCGGATCGAGTCCGTTCACCGGCTGCACCAGTCGGGCCGCGCGCGCGGCAATCTCGTCGATCTCGGCGAGTCCGCTGTCGTAGACGTACGACAGCACCCGACCGCCGTGCGTGGGCGCGTCCGCCCGGCGAAGTTCTTCGAGACGACGCAACGCGTCCAGCGCCCGCGGCGTGAGTTCCTCGCTCACTCGGTGTACTCCCTTTCCGGTTCCTCGTGCCCGTGGTCGTCGTGGCCGTGTTCGTCGTGCCCGTCTTCGTCGGGGCCGTGTTCGTCGTGCCCGTCTTCGTCGGGGCCGGGCTCACGCTGGTGGTATCCACGGAGGGCCAGCAGGCTCAGCGCCACCAGGACCGCCGGGAGGATCGAGAAGCCCAGGGCGATGCCCGCGACCGCCGTGTCGCTCTGCGTCACCTGTTCGCCCGCACCCGAGGAGACGAACCCCGTGCTCGCGAGAACCGCAAGGAACACCGCCGGGCCGAACGCCAGGCCGACGGTCTCGGTGGCAGTCCAGACACCCGCCAGGACTCCCCCGCGCTCGGCGCCGCGACGACGCGCATCCGCCTCGATGACGTCCGGCAGCATCGCGAGGGGAAACGCCTGCATCCCGGCATACCCGAGGCCGGCCACCGCCACCGCCGCGTAGATCCAGGCTCCCGGCGACCACACCGCGAACGTCAGCGTCGCCGCCGCGAGGCCGAACAGGGACGAAGCGAGCACCAGCGCGGTGACCTTGCCGCGGTGCCGCGCGAATCGATACCACCAGGGCATGACGAGCAGGGCCGGGGCGACCAGCGCGACGAACAGCAGGGTGAGCGCCGATTCGTCGCCGAGCACGTAGGTCGCCACGTACTGCGCCCCCGCGAGCATGATCGCCGCGGCGAGCGCCTGCGTCGCGAACACGACGACGAGCGCACGGAAGTCACGGACGTCCCGGAGTGCGCGAACCCCGTCGCCATACGCGTCCCGCAGCGACGTCGCAGCCGGCAGACGGACCGGTGGCCGGGCTCGCCGCGCCGAACCCAGACTCGCCCAGAGCATCCCGGCACAGATGACGGATCCGATGACCACCGCCATGACGAGGTATCCCGGGCGGCCGCCGACCAGATCCCGGATCGCCGGGCCCCCGGCGCCGACCGCGAGAATCGTCAGAGCCAGGACGGCGACGCGAACGGTGACGAGTCGGGTGCGCTCGTGGTAGCGGTCGGTGAGCTCGGCGGGCAACGCGATGTAGGGCACCTGGAAGAGGCTGAAGCCGACCGCTGCGAGGAGGAAGAACGTCAGCACCCAGACGGCACCACCGGTTCCCGTCACCGGAGCCGCGAAGGTGGCGACGAAGAGAACCGGCAGTGTGATCGACCCGGCGAGCATCACCGACGTCCGGGTTCCCCGACGCCGCGCGACACGATCGCTGACGGCTCCGATCCACGGGTCGATGACGACGTCGGCGATCTTCGGCACGATCACCACCAGCGACGCCCACGCCGCGGCCACGCCGAGCGTGTCGGTGAGGTAGTACGCGAGCACCAGGCCGGGCAGCACCCCGTATCCCCCGGTGCCCACGCTGCCTGCCGCGTACCCGGCGACGACACCTCGGGGCACGCGGCTGTGCGTGGGGACGTCGCTCCGCGTTCCGCGTGCCGCTCCCATGTGCGACACAGTAAGGCCGTATCGTCGAATGCGGAACGGAAAACGTCAGCTCGAGCCGAAAATGGACGTTTGTCCAAGATGGGCCGCGGCAGACCCGGACAGCCGGGCTACATGTCCAACCCGAGATCGAGCACGGCCACCGAATGGGTGAGCGCACCGACCGCGAGGAAGTCGACTCCGGTACCGGCGTAGTCCGCCGCGACGTCCAGGCTCAGCCCACCCGAGGACTCGAGCCTGGTCTCCGGTGCCACGGCGTTGCGGCGCTGGACGGCGATCTGTGTCTGCCACACCGGGAAGTTGTCGAGCAACACCAGCTGCGGGCGCTCCGGCAGGATCTCGTCGAGCTGTTCGAGACTGTCCACCTCCACCTCGCACTCGATGTCGGGGGCCACCGCACGCACCGCGTGCAGGGCCGCCACCACCGATCCCGCAGCCGCCACGTGATTGTCCTTGATCAGCGCAGCATCCCCGAGACCCATGCGATGGTTCTCGCCACCACCGACGCGGACCGCGTACTTCTGCAGGGACCGCAACCCGGGCAGCGTCTTTCGGCTGTCCCGGATCCGGGCACCCGTGCCGTCGACGGCATCGACCCACTCCGCCGTCGCGGTCGCGATCCCGGAGAGGTGGCACATGAGGTTGAGCATCGTCCGCTCGGCCGTCAGCAGTCGCCGAGTGGGCGCATGCACGGTCAGGACCGCGGCGCCGGCTTCCACGCGGGCACCGTCGTCCGCTCGAGACCTAACCTCGTAGGCGTCGGCACCGACGACCTCGTCCAGCACCACCAGCCCGACGTCCACACCCGCGATCGTCCCGGGAACTCGGGCGACGACCGACGCGGTCGCCACGGCATCCGCGGGAACGGTCGCCTCGGTGGTGACGTCCGGCCCGTACCGGAGGTCCTCGTCCAGCGCCGTCCGTACGAGCGCGACGATCTCGCTGCGCGTCGGCAATCCGGTTCGGGTGTCGGCGGACATCACAGAGCTCCTGTCAACTGCGGTTGGACGATCTCGATGCGCCCGTCGCGCAGGCGCACCGTCATCGACGAGGGCGGTACCGTCTCGGACCGTCTCGGCGCCGGGGACGGACCCGCGCCGTCCGACCGGGTATGGCATCCGACGCTCTCGCGGCGTGCCGACGCCGCCGTCACGAGTGCCGTCGCGGCGACGGTGAGCGCGGCATCCTCGATCTCGTGCACCGTGCGGGGCCCCACGGACCCGGACTCGAGCAGTCGGTGCACCACCGTGAGACCGGCGGCGTCGCGCACCACCGATGCGTGCGCGGTCATCGCCGCCTGAAGTGTCGGTCGATCGACGACCGGCCGGTGCGGCAGGCCGGCCTCCCGCACCGTCACCCGGATGCCGGCTCGCCCAGCAGCCTCGGTACCGGCACGTTCGCCGACGACCAGCCCCTCGAGCAGGCTGTTCGACGCCAGCCGGTTCGCCCCGTGCAGGCCCGTCCGAGCCACCTCGCCCGCCGCGTACAGCCCCGGCACCTGCGTCCGGCCGAATGTGTCGGTCACGACCCCACCGCACGAGTAGTGCGCCGCAGGCGCCACCGGGATGAGGTCCGAGCGGGAATCGATGCCCGCGGCGCGACACGAGGCGGTCACCGTCGGGAACCGCTCGGCGAACCCGTCGAGATGCCGGGCGTCCAGATACACGTGATCCGAACCGGTCTCGGCCATACGATGGTGGATGGCCCGGGACACCACGTCCCGGGGCGCCAGGTCGCCGAGCGGATGCACGCCGTCGGTGACACCGCGTCCCGAACCGTCGATCAGGCGCGCGCCCTCACCACGTACGGCCTCGCTCACCAGCGGGCGGCGTCCTGCACCAGCCGCGCCGGGCACGTACAGCACGGTGGGGTGGAACTGCACGAACTCGAGGTCCGCGACGGCGGCGCCCGCGTCCAGCGCGAGCGCGAGACCGTCGCCGGTGGCGCCCGCCGGATTGGTACTGCTCGTGTACAACTGGCCGAGCCCACCGGTCGCGAGTATCACTGCGGGCGCGTGGATCACACCGTAGCCGCGGCTGTCGTGGGCCAGGATTCCGGTGACCCCGGCGGCCTCGGTGACCACACGCAGCACGGTGGTTCCGAACCGGACGGACCCGGACGTCGCGATACCAGTTCTCCCGGCCCCCACCCCGGCGAGCAGGGCGCGCTGCAACTCGGCCCCGGTCGCGTCACCTCCGGCATGCAGGATCCGTCGGCGGCTGTGCCCACCCTCCCGGGTGCGGGCGAGCCGCCCGTCGGGGCCACGGTCGAACACGACACCCGCCGCGACGGCACGTGCTACCGCATCCGGGCCCGCCGCGAGGATCTCGCGTACCGCCGGTTCGTCACACAGACCCCCGCCGGCAGCAAGGGTGTCGGCGACATGGGAGTCGACGGACGTCTCGTCGTCAGCCAGGACGGCCACCCCGCCCTGCGCGTACTGGGTCGCGGTGTCCGTCGGCCCGCCCTTGGCGAGAACCAACGGGGAGACGCCGAGCGACGCGGCGGCCCGGGCCGCAGTCAGACCCGCGACCCCGCCGCCGACGATCACGAGACCAGCGCGTTCCTCCCACGCCACCGTCGGCGCCGTCGTCACTCCCCGCCGCCGGGGTTTCCGATCTCGATCATGCGCTGCACGGACATCCGGGCCCGGGACGCCGTTTCGGCGTCGACGTGCACCTCGTCCTTGCCCTCGAGCAGGCACCGCAGCAACGCGGCCGGGGTGATCATCTTCATGTACGGGCAGGATGCGCGATCGTTGACCGCCTGGAAGTCCACGTCGGGGGCCGCCAGGCGCAGCTGGTGGAGCATGCCGACCTCGGTCGCGACGAGAACCTGCCGGGCACCGGTCTCGCGGGCGGCGTCGAGCATGCCGCCGGTCGAGAGGATCTTCACCTTGTCCTCCGGTACGAAGCCTTCGCCGGCGAGGTACAGCGCGGATGTCGCGCATCCGCACTCGGGATGCACGAACAGCTCGGCGTCCGGGTGCGACTGTGCCTTGGCGGTGAGCTCGTCGCCGTTGATGCCGGCGTGCACGTGGCACTCCCCCGCCCAGATGTGCATGTTCTCCCGGCCGGTGACGCGCTTGACGTGCGCCCCGAGGAACTGGTCGGGCAGGAACAGCACTTCCCGATCCGGGTCGATGGACGCGACCACGTCGACCGCGTTCGACGACGTGCAGCAGATGTCGGTGAGCCCCTTGACCTCTGCCGTGGTGTTGACGTACGAGACCACGACCGCGTCCGGATACTCCGCCTTCCACGCCCGCAGGTCCGCGGCCGTGATCGAGTCCGCGAGCGAGCACCCGGCACGCTCGTCCGGAATCAACACTGTCTTGTCCGGGCTGAGGATCTTGGCGGTCTCGGCCATGAAGTGCACCCCGCAGAACACGATCGTGTCCTCGGGAGCCTCGGCCGCGATCCTGGAGAGCGCGAGGGAGTCGCCCACGTGGTCGGCGACGTCCTGGATGGCCGGCAACTGGTAGTTGTGCGCGAGCAGGGTGGCGCCACGTTTGCGCGCGAGGCGCTTGATCTCGGCAGCCCATTCGGCACTCGCTTCGACACCGGTGTACCCACCGGGCGCATCGTGGATCCGCGCGGTGCTCTCCGCCCACAACGTCGTGCTCGTCATGGTTTGCTCCTTCGGCCTGAACCCGGACGCCTGTGGCCCGAATTGTCGAAATTCCGGTTTTCGACTTATGATCGAAAACATGGTCCATGGTAGCACTGCCCACGAAGTACTCACCGCGGTGTTCCAGGTTCGGCCCGTGGCGGAGCCGATCAATGCAGGTCAGCAAGGTGATTCGCGTCACGCACCCGAGCTCGAGGTTCTCCTGTGGCAACGCGCCCTCGAACCACGGAAGGGTGCATGGTCACTGCCCGGCGGCCGCCTCGGCGACGACGAAGACCTCACCACGTCCGCCCGCCGGCAACTCGCCGAGAAGGTGGACGTCCGGGAGGTCGCCCACCTCGAGCAGCTGTCCGTGTTCAGCGACCCGCACCGGGTTCCGGGGCCGCGCACCATCGCCTCGACCTTCCTCGGCCTCGTCCCGATGCCCGCCGATCCGAGCCTGCCGTCCGACACGGCGTGGCATCCCGTGGCGAACCTGCCGGAGATGGCGTTCGACCACCGCACCGTCGTCGACCATGCCCGTACCCGGCTCGCCGCGAAACTCTCCTACACGAACATCGCCTTCGCGCTCGCCCCCGACGAGTTCTCCATGTCGGAATTGCGCGAGATCTATTGCGCCGCACTCGGCTACCAGGTGGACGCGACGAATCTCCAGCGCGTGCTCAGCCGCCGCGGCGTCATCACGGCGACGGGCCACACCGCGAGGTCCGGGCGGGCCGGGGGCCGCCCGCCCGCCCTCTACCGCTTCACCGATCATGCCCTGCGGGTGACCGACGAGTTCGCGGCCCTGCGACCTCCCACCTGATACGCCCCGGCCGCCGCCTGCCCGACCCGCACGGCGGATCGGGATCCGCAGATCGTTTCGGGCCCTATTGCGTGTGCTGATGCGGAACACCCATGCGGACGGCGTCCGGCTCCGCCGTGGTCGCGTCGGCTTGCTCGGCCTCCCCGGCTTGCTCGGCCTCTCCAGTCTGCGCCGCGGCGCCCTCCTCCCCCACGCCCAGATCGTCGTAGGGGCTCAGCAGCGCCAGGACGGCGATGACCACCGCGGCGGCGATCGGCTGGAACACCAGCACCAGCGGTGTCCCGAGACCGGGGGCGGTCGCGACGACGTCCCCGACTCCGGCACCCGAGACCGTGGAGAACCGCAGCATCTGCACGCCCAGGCCCGCAGCTGCCATCGCACCGGCTCCCGCGCCGGCCCCCGCCAGGAGCGCGGCGAGCAGAACCAGGCCCCGGCTGCGTCGCACGGTCCAGGACGCCGCGGCCGTGAGAACTCCCACGAGCATCCCGGCACAGGCGAACATCGCGGCCGCGTCGAAACGGTGCAGGTTCTCACCGGTGAGCAGCACGGCCGAGCCCGGGTCCACCACCAGGACCTGCTGCGCCGGGACCCACAGCGCCCAGACGATGCCGGCGAACACACCGGCACCGACGGAACCCGCGAACACGACCAGGGCATCACGCAGGGGCCACGGCGGTGACCGCAGAGGAGAACGTGACCACCGGGAAGAACTGGGCAGGGACTTCACCCGAGCGACGCTACCGGTGACCGCCCTGCCGCGAGTCCGACACTCCGTGCCGCGAACACTTCGCCCACCAGCCGTCCGGGCTGATCTGAACGACCATCCGGCGCCCGCATTCGGTGCAGTACCGCGGCGGCTCCAGGCCCAGCAGCGCAGCCTGCGGCACCGCATCGTCGACACCCGGCGTGATCACCGCGCCGGTGAAGGGGTTGTACAACGCCACGGCAGCGGTGTTCGGGGTGGTCGAGGGCGGGGCGGTCGACAGAGCGGACGGCCCGTCGGGAATCGTCATGTCCGGGCCTCAGAGGGTGTCGTTGAGGGCCTTGATCGGCATCTGCAGATCGACCAGCAGGTCCAGATCCTTCTCCGCGGGACGGCCGAGCGTGGTCAGGTAGTTGCCGACGATCACGGCGTTGATGCCACCGAGGATGCCCTTCTCCGCCCCCAGGTCGCCGAGGGTGATCTCCCGCCCGCCCGCGAACCGCAGAATCGTGCGGGGCAGCGCCAGCCGGAAGGCCGCCACCGACTTGAGCGCCTCACTCGCCGGCAGCACCTCGAGGTCGCCGAACGGCGTGCCCGGACGCGGGTTGAGGAAGTTCAGCGGCACCTCGTCCGGCTCGAGCCCGGCCAGATCGGAGGCGAACTCGGCCCGCTGTTCGAGGCTCTCCCCCATACCCAGGATTCCGCCACAGCACACCTCCATGCCGGCGTCGCGCACCATCCGGAGCGTGTTCCACCGCTCCTCCCACGTGTGGGTGGTGACCACGTTCGGGAAGTGCGAGCGGGCGGTCTCGAGATTGTGGTTGTAGCGGTGCACTCCCATGGCGGCGAGCTGATCCACCTGCTCCTGGGACAGCATGCCCAGCGAGCACGCGATCTGGATGTCGACCTCGTTGCGGATGGCCTCGATCCCCGCGGCGACCTGGGCGAGCAGCCGTTCGTCGGGACCGCGGACGGCCGCGACGATGCAGAACTCGGTCGCGCCGGACTTCGCCGTCTGCTTCGCGGCCTCCACCAGGCTGGGAATGTCGAGCCACGCAGCGCGCACCGGCGAGGCGAACAGCCCGGACTGGGAACAGAAGTGGCAGTCCTCCGGGCATCCGCCGGTCTTGAGGCTGATGATGCCCTCGACCTCGACCTCGGGCCCGCACCACTTCATCCGCACGTCGTGCGCGAGAGCCAGCAGATCCTCGAGGCGCTCGTCGGGCAGTTGCAGGACCTCGAGAACCTCGGCCCGGTCGAGGCCCTCGCCGCGGTCGAGAACCTGCGCACGGGCGCGGTCGAGAATATCGGTCTGCACAGATGCGGAGGTCACACGCAACTCCTCGGGGTCACCGGTGACTCAGAATTGAACACCGTACAAGTTGAACGGCGTTCACGTTAGAGTCGTGGGTGGGATAGTGTCAACGCCGGACCCCGAACGGGTAGCGGTGGAAGGGAATCCGAGAGTGCAATTGCGACGCGGCGACGTACTCGACGGCGCGATGGCCATTCTCGACGAGTACGGCCTCGCCGACCTGACGATGCGCCGCCTGGCGACCTCGCTCGGCGTGCAGCCGGGCGCGCTGTACTGGCACTTCCCCAACAAGCAGACCCTCCTCGGCGCGATGGCGGACACGATCCTCGACGGGGTCGACGCCCCCGTGACCGCCGAGAGCGGCGCGGTGGACTGGGACCAGGAGTTCTTCGCACTGGCGCACCGGATGCGCTCGGCGTTGCTGGCACATCGGGACGGGGCCGAACTCGTCTCCGCCACCTACGCGTCCCGCCTGGCCAGCTCACGGACGCGGGACGCCTTCGCCTCGACCGGCCGCCGAGCCGGGCTCTCCCGCGAGCACGCCGAGCTCGCGTCCTACTCCCTGCTGTACTACGTGCTGGGCCACACCGTGGACGAGCAGTCACGCGCCCAGATGGAATCGGCGGGCGCCCTCACCCGGGGGCCCCTGACGCCGGATGCACCCCCGCACGACGCCACTGCGGACGAGGACCTCCTCGACGGTGACCCCGCCGTGCGGTTCGACTTCGGCCTCGTGCTCTTCGTCGACGGGATCCGGGCGAGACTGGCCGCGCCGACGAGCAGCGCTCACCACTGATTCCTGCTCGGGACTCCCCCGCCGATGAGTTCCGGCGGCGCCTCGGGTCCATACCTCCAGGCGCATCCGTGCGCTGCACGACGTCCGCACCACCCTGGAGGAATCCGTGATCAACAGCATCCTGCTCTCGAGCACCGCCCCGGAACGCCTGCGCGACTGGTACGCGAGTGCATTCGGCGTGGCCACCGAGCGCACTCCCGGCGAGCCCGGCTACGACGTGCTCGATTTCGACGGCTTCTACGTCATGCTCGACCGGCGCGACGACGTCGGGTCCGCCAATCCGGAGCCCGGCCGTGTCATCCTCAACGTGGAGGTGGAGGACGCCCGCGGCACCGCCCGGCGGCTCGACGAGATCGGCACCCGCTGGTTGGCACCGCTCGAGGACCGTGACGGCAGCTGGTTCGCCACGGCCGTCGATCCCGACGGCAACTACGTGCAGTTGATCCAGTTGAGCGAGAAGATGAAAGCCGAGATGTCCTGAGAACGCACCAGCTTCGAGAGGAACCCTCATGTTGACCGATGCCCGCGGCTTCAGCGGCTTCGCCGTCCGCGACGTCGACACCGCACGCAGCTTCTACCGTGACGTCCTGGGTCTCGAGGTGGGAGACCCGGGGATGGGGCTGCTGAGCCTCCGGCTTCCCCAGGGTCCGGAAGTGCTGGTGTACCCCAAACCCGACCACGTAGCCGCGACCTACACGATCCTCAACTTCTCGGTGGGCGACATCGACGCCACCGTGTCCGCTCTCGCCGAGCACGGCGTCACGTTCGTCCACTACGAGGGGTTCGAGCAGGACGACCTCGGTATCGCCCGCGGGGACGGAGAGCACGGCCCGGACATCGCGTGGTTCACCGATCCGTCGGGAAACATCCTGTCTGTGCTCGCCGAGTAGTCACCGGCCGATCGATCGGGTCGTGACCGACTCGGGCAGATCCACCCAGGTGGAGGCGGCCGCGGTGAAGGCGCCGCGGTCGTACCCGCCGGCACCCGCGGGCACGGCCCCGAGTACCGGCACCCCGGTCACCCGGGGCAGATCCTCGAGGTTGCACTGCTCGGCCAGGTCCGGCTGCGACGGCCAGGATCCGAGGACGAGACCGAGGCAGTCCAGGCCCGCCTCGGCCACGGCGCGCACGGTGAGTTCGGAATGGTTGAGCGTGCCCAGACCGGCAGCGGCGACCACGAGAACCGGCGCGGACAGCTCGCGCGCGAGATCGAGGACGGTGAAGCCACCGAATCCCAGCCGCACCAGCACGCCTCCGGCGCCCTCGACCAGGACCAGGTCGTGGCCGAACTCGAGCTCCCGCACCCGGTCCACGACGTCCTCCGCCGTGAGCATCGGCATTCCCGCGCGGCGGGCGGCGGTGTCCGGGGCGAGCGGGTCCGGGTAGCGGACCAGCTCGGTCAACGTCGTCGCCCCGGCGAGCCTGGCGACCTCGGCGAGATCTCCGGGCGCCCCCGGCGCAATTCCGGTCTGGGCGGGTTTGCACACGGCCACCGTCGATCCACGGCCGAGCGCGACGGCGGCGATCGCCGCGGTGACCACCGTCTTCCCGACGTCGGTGGAGGTTCCGGTGACGACGAGGACGCTCATGCGCGCGTCCCGTCGAGGACCTCGCCCAGGACCTGCGCGATCCGGTCGAGTTCGTCGTCGGTGAGCGACGCCCGCGCCGTGAGCCGGAGCCGGGACGTTCCTTCCGGCACGGACGGCGGACGGAAGCAGCCGACGTGCACGCCCAGTTCGCGGCACCGCACGGAGGCGTCGTAGGCCCGCTGCGGATCCCCCAGGACGAGCGAGACGACCGCGGATTCGGGACGGCCCGCGCCGCCCAGTGCGGCGAGGTCCCGAGCCCGGTCCAGGACGGCGCGGGCGCGGGCTGGTTCGCGCCGCAGCACCGACAGTGCGCCGCGCGCGGCACCGACCGCCGCCGGGGCCAGTCCGGTATCGAAGATGAACGTGCGTGCACTGTCGATCAGGTGGGCTCGCACCGGTTCCGCGGCGAGTACCGCACCACCCTGGCTGGCCAGCGACTTCGACAGGGTCGCGGTGACGACGAGATCCGGCGCGCCGGCGAGACCGCTCTCGTGCACCCAGCCGCGGCCCCCGTCGCCGCGCACCCCGATGCCGTGCGCCTCGTCGACGAGGAGCAGGGCATCGTGCTCGCGACACACGCGGTGCAACTCGCGCAGTGGGGCCAGATCGCCGTCCGCGCTGAACACCGAGTCGGTGACCACGAGGGCACGCTCTTCCTGCCGAGTCGCGAGGGCGCTCTCGATCGCGGCGACGTCGGCGTGGGGGGCCACCGCCACGCGCGCGCGGGAGAGCCGGCACGCGTCCACGATCGAGGCGTGGGAGCCGGCGTCCGACACGATCAGGGCGCCCGGCCCCGACAACGCCGTGACGGCCCCGAGGTTGGCCGCGTAGCCGGAGGAGAACACCAGTCCGGCGTCGGCTCCGACGAAGGCGGCGAGCTCGGCCTCGAGCAGTTCGTGGTCGACCGTGGTGCCGGTGACCAGGCGGGACCCGGTGGCTCCCGCGCCCCAGCGCACGAGCGCCTCGGTGGCCGCGGCCACGACGTCGGGGTGCCGGACCAGACCGAGGTAGTCGTTGGACGCCAGGTCGATCAACGGACTGTCGGCGGCTCGCGGGCGCAGTTCCCGGCGAAGACCTGCCGCTCGACGTTGCCGTTCGAGGCCTCCGAGCCAGCCGAGCGAGGCGAGCTGCGTGAGCGAGGTGGGGGTCATGCGCACCGACCATACTTGAACACTGTTCAACACCCTGGCTATGGTCACAGTCGTGCTCACCGGAACCGAACCCACCGCGATCCTCGACTGCGCGCAGATCGATGCCGACCACCTGTGGCATCCGTACGGCGCGTTTCCCGCGTCGACGCGGCCGCTGGTGGTCGAGCGCGCTGCCGGCACCCGACTCACCCTCGCCGACGGACGCGAACTCGTCGACGGCATGAGTTCGTGGTGGGCCGCCATCCACGGGTACCGGCACCCGGTCCTCGATGCCGCCGCGACCGAGCAGCTCGGGAAGATGAGCCATGTGATGTTCGGGGGCCTGACCCACGAGCCGGCCGCCCGCCTCGCCCAACTCCTCGTCGCGATCACCCCGGACGGCCTCGACAAGGTGTTCCTCGCCGACTCCGGCTCGGTGTCGGTCGAAGTCGCGGTGAAGATGAGCCTGCAGTACCAGCGCAGCAAGGGGCGACCTGGCCGGCACCGCCTGCTCACCTGGCGCGGCGGCTACCACGGCGACACGTTCGCGCCGATGAGCGTCTGCGACCCGGACGGCGGCATGCACGCGCTGTGGACGGACGTGCTCGCCGATCAGGTCTTCGCGCCCGCTCCGCCCGCCGAGTTCGACGAGGCGTACGTCCGCCGGTTCGAGGAGCTCGCCGCCCGGCACCGGGACGAGCTGGCGGCGGTGATCGTCGAGCCCGTCGTGCAGGGCGCGGGCGGAATGCGATTCCACGATCCTCGATACCTCACCGAGCTGCGGCGGATCTGCGACGAACACGGGCTGCTGCTGATCCTGGACGAGATCGCCACCGGTTTCGGCCGCACCGGGGAACTCTTCGCCGCGGACCATGCCGGGGTGCGGCCGGACATCATGTGTCTCGGCAAGGCCTTGACCGGTGGCTATCTCACCCTCGCCGCGACGCTGTGCACGACCGACGTCGCCGAGACGATCAGTGCAGGCGAGGGCGGCGGAATGATGCACGGCCCCACGTTCATGGGCAATCCGCTCGCCTGCGCGGTGGCGGCGGCCTCCACCCGACTCCTGCTGTCGCGCGACTGGCGCGGCGAGGTGCGGGCGATCTCGCGTGGCCTCGCGGCCGGGCTCGCGCCCGCCGGAGACCTCGACCACGTCGTCGACGTCCGGTCGCTGGGCGCCATCGGAGTGCTCGAACTGGACCGACCGGTGGACATGCAACGCGCCACGGACGTCGCCGTCGAGCACGGTGTGTGGTTGCGCCCCTTCCGGACGCTCGTCTACGCCATGCCACCGTTCGTCTGCAGTGCCGACGACGTGGACCGGATCACCCGCGCGATGGTTGCCGTGGCCGCCGACCAGGCGTGATCGCCGCACCGCTGCCGGCCGGGCCGGGCGCACGGCAGGAACCGGCCGCCGGACAGGACTAGGGTTTCGATTATGGCAGTTGTGCCCGACGAGGAGTCCGCCGGCCCGGTCTCGATACCGGTCTGGCCGGGAAGCGCCTATCCACTGGGTGCCACGTACGACGGAGCGGGCACCAATTTCTCGCTGTTCTCGGAGGTCGCCGAGGCGGTGGACCTGTGCCTGATCGCGCGCGACGGAACGGAGACCCGGGTCCGGCTCGAGGAAGTGGACGGGTTCGTCTGGCACGCCTACCTACCGACGGTGGTTCCCGGCCAGCGGTACGGATACCGGATACACGGCCCCTGGGATCCCGACCGGGGCCTGCGGTGCGATCCGAGCAAGCTGCTGCTCGACCCGTACGGCAAGGCATTCGACGGCACGTTCGACGGCGACGCCGCGCTCTTCTCCTCCCCGGTCGAGGACCGTTCCCCGACCGAGGGCGCCTCCCCCACCGATCAGGGCGACCACGATCCGGGCCACGGCGAGGGGGACCCTGACGACCGGAACCACGACGAGGCGCCGGCCGCGGGCTCTCCGGGAGACGAACCTCCGCAGCTCCCCGGGCTGGACTCGCTCGGGCACACGATGACCTCGGTGGTCATCAACCCGTTCTTCGACTGGGCCTCCGATCGCCCACCGCGGCGCCCGTACCACGAGACCGTCATCTACGAGGCGCACGTCAAGGGCATGACCGCAACCCATCCGGGAGTCCCGGAGGAGCTGCGGGGCACCTACGCGGGCCTGGCCCACCCGGTGATCGTCGAGCACCTCGTCGGCCTCGGCGTCACCGCCATCGAGCTGATGCCGGTGCACCAGTTCATGCACGATCAGACCCTGCTCGATCGTGGCTTACGAAATTACTGGGGGTACAACACCTTCGGCTTCTTCGCGCCGCACACCGACTATTCGTCGGCGGCCAAGCCCGGTGCCGCCGTGTCCGAGTTCAAGGCGATGGTGCGGGCGTTCCACGAGGCCGGTATCGAGGTGATCCTCGACGTGGTCTACAACCACACGGCCGAGGGCAACCATCTCGGGCCCACGATCGGTTTCCGCGGCATCGACAACGGCGCCTACTACCGCCTCGTCGACGGCGACGAGGCCCACTACATGGACTACACGGGCACCGGGAACAGCCTCAACGCCCGCCATCCGCACACACTGCAGTTGATCATGGATTCGCTCCGCTACTGGGTCACCGAGATGCACGTGGACGGATTCCGGTTCGACCTCGCGTCCACCCTGGCCCGCGAACTGCACGACGTGGACCGGCTCTCCGCATTCTTCGATCTGGTGCAGCAGGATCCGGTGGTCAGCCAGGTCAAGCTCATCGCCGAACCCTGGGACGTCGGCGAGGGCGGCTACCAGGTGGGGAACTTCCCCGGCCTGTGGACCGAGTGGAACGGCAAGTACCGGGACACGGTCCGGGACTACTGGCGCGGCGAGCCATCGACGCTGGGCGAGTTCGCCTCCCGGCTGACCGGATCGTCCGATCTGTACGAGGCGACCGGGCGCCGTCCCAGCGCGTCGATCAACTTCGTCGTCGCACACGACGGCTTCACCCTCGCGGACCTGGTGTCCTACAACGAGAAACACAACGAGGCCAACGGCGAGGGCAACCTCGACGGCGAGAGCCACAACCGGTCCTGGAACTGTGGGGTGGAGGGGCCGACGGACGACCCGGACGTCCTCGCACTGCGGCGCAGGCAGATGCGCAACATCATGGCGACCCTGCTGCTCAGCCAGGGCACCCCGATGATCGCCCACGGCGACGAGATGGGCCGCACCCAGCAGGGCAACAACAACGTCTACTGTCAGGACTCGGAACTGTCCTGGATGGACTGGACCCTGACGGACGTCAACAAGGACATGCTCGAGTTCACCCGGCGGGTGATCGACCTGCGCGTGCGCAACCCCGTCTTCCGCAGGCGCCGCTTCTTCGACGGACGCCCCATCCGCAGCGGCGACCAGATGCGCGACATCGCGTGGCTGACTCCCGCCGGCGAGGAGATGACCCCGGCCGACTGGGACAGCGGATTCGGCAAGTCACTCGCGGTGTTCCTCAACGGCGATGCGATCCCCGAGCCCAACCATCGCGGCGAACGCGTCACGGGCGACTCGTTCCTGCTGTGCTTCAACGCCCACGACGACACCATCGACTTCGCCACTCCCGACGACGAATACGCATCCGAGTGGACGGTCGTGCTCGACACCGCCGACGACGCGGGCGGCGAGGAGCGCGTGGTCGCCGCGGGCACCGCACTGCCGGTCGGCGCCCGATCCCTCACCGTGCTCCGGCGGACGGACTGACATGTCGGCGGTGCAGGCGACGTACCGACTGCAACTGCAGCCCGGCGGGCTCACTCTGGACGGAGCCGTCGACCTCCTCGACTACCTCGACGATCTGGGTGTCTCCCACCTCTACCTCTCGCCGATCCTCGGTGCGACCTCCGGATCCACCCACGGCTACGACGTCACCGACACCAGCGCCGTCTCCGCCGGTCTGGGTGGACGCGCCGCGCTCGAGCGGCTCTCCGCCGCCGCTCGCACCCGTGGCATGGGTCTGATCGTCGACATCGTGCCCAATCACATGGGAATTGCCCGCGCGGAGGAGAACGCGTGGTGGTGGGACGTCCTGAGCCACGGGCGCCGATCCCGGTACGCCTCCTACTTCGACATCGACTGGGACGGTGACAACGGTGCGGACGGTGCACTCGCGCTGCCCGTCCTCGGATCCGCGGAGGACGTGTCCGCACTGGCGATCGATCGGTCCGGTGACGTGCCGGTGCTGACCTACCACGAACACCGCTTCCCGGTGGCAGCCGGTACGGACGGGCCCGATCCCCAGGCCGTGCACGACGCGCAGCACTACCGCCTGGTGCCCTGGACGTCCGGCGTCGTCGGCTATCGACGCTTCTTCTCGGTGAGCGAACTCGCGGGGCTGCGGCAGGAGGATCCCGAGGTGTTCGCGGCCACCCACCGCGAGGTCGCCGACTGGGTACACGGCGGCCTGGTCGACGGAGTGCGAATCGACCATCCGGACGGCCTGGCGCGCCCGGCAACCTATCTGGCGTGGCTGCGGGAACTCCTCGGACCGGAGTGCTGGATCGTGGTCGAGAAGGTCCTCGGCCGCGGCGAAGTCCTCGACGGGGCTCTCCCGGTGCAGGGGACGACCGGCTACGACGCGCTGGCGCAGTACGGCGGGGTGTTCGTCGACTCGTCCGGTGCCCCGGGTCTCACCGCGCTCAGCGTGCAGACCACCGGCACTCGCGGGGACCGCGACTGGCTGGAAACCGCGGCACGCGACATCGCCCGGACCGTCGCGGCCACCACACTGGCACCCGAGGTGGGGCGAGCGGTGCGTGCGGTCCGGCGCGACGCCGCCGACTGCGACAGTCCCCCGCCTCCGGTCGGCCACCCGGATCCCCTGCGCGAGGCGGTCGTCGAGGTCCTGGCGGACATGCCGGTGTACCGCAGCGACTATCCGTCACTGGACGGCCTCACCGGGCGCATCGTGCGGAACGTCCTCGTCGCGCACCCGGAGTGGGACCGGGAACTGTCGCTCCTCGCCCAGGCGCTGGCCGCCGACGGCGAGGCCGCGGTCCGGTTCCAGCAGGTGTGCGGCGCCCTCGAGGCGAAGTCCGTCGAGGACTGTCTCTTCTACCGCGCCGCTCGGCTGGTGTCTCTGCAGGAGGTCGGCGGAGATCCCGGAACACTCGGCATCTCGCCTGCCGAGTTCCACCTCGCCGCCGCCGCGCGGGCCGCCCACCGACCGGCCGCGATGACGACACTGTCCACCCACGACACCAAGCGCGGTGAGGACGTCCGCGCCCGGATCGGCGTGCTCTCCCAGGTACCGGACCTGTGGGCGCGCTGCGTCCAGGACTGGGAGGAGCTTGCGCCCGGTCCGGACTCCGCCCTCGGAGCCTTCCTCTGGCAGAACATGTTCGGGGTGTGGCCCGCCGACGGGACGGACGCACGAGACGTCCCCGATCTCCGGGACCGGCTGCACGCGTACGCGCTCAAGTCCGCTCGTGAGGCAGGCACCCGCACGTCGTGGGCGACGGTCGACGCCGCTTTCGAGGCGGCACTCCACGACTGGATCGACACGGTGCTCGACGGCCGCGTCGGGCACGGAATGTCCTCCCTCGCACATCAGCTCGCCCCCCATGCATGGTCCGATGCGCTGGGCCAGAAGCTGCTCCACCTGACCGGTCCCGGAGTACCGGACGTGTACCAGGGAAGCGAACTGTGGGAGGACTCGCTCGTCGATCCCGACAACCGCCGCCCGGTGGACTGGGTCCGGCGCGCGGCGGTGGCCGAGAGGGTGCGCGCGGCAGATGCCACCCCCGCCCCCTCGGATCCCGCGGCGAAGTTCCACCTCGTACGACAGGCACTGCGCCTGCGCCGCGAACGGCCGGACTGGTTCGTCGGTGGCTCCTACACCGCCGTCCTCGGACAGGGCCCGGCCGCGACCCACCTGGTCGCCGCGGGACGCGGTCCCGCAGACGGCGACACCACCGTCCTCGCGCTCGCGACCCGGCACAGCATCCGGCTCTCGTCGCTCGGCTGGCGAGATTCCACGGTGCACCTCCCCGCCGGATCGTGGACCGACCGGATCGGCGGACGGACCTACGCGGGGAACGCGGACGTACCCCTCACCGACATCTTCGCAGCGCTGCCCGTCGCGCTGCTCACCCGCCACTGACACACCGGACGAGAGGAAGGCACACCCATGACACGACGCGTCGTCGCCACCGCCTACGGAGGCCCCGAGGTCGTCACCGTCGTCGAGACGGAACCCGTACCGCCGGCGGACGGCGAGGTCGCGGTCGACATCCGCGCCGTCGGAGTCAATCCCGTCGACTACAAGCGCTACAGCGGAGATTTCGGCATCGACGAGACGTTGCTGCCGCTCCCGCTCGGCTCGGAGGCTGCGGGCATCGTCACCGCGGTCGGCGACGGCGCGGTCGGTCCGGCCGGGCCGGTCTCGGTCGGCGACGAGGTGATCCTCTATCCGGCGGCCGGGGCCTACGCGGACCGGATCGTCGTCGACGCGGATGCCACCGTCCCGAAGCCGCCCGGGCTGACCTGGGAGGAGGCGGCGGGCCTGCTGCTCGCGTCGGTGACCGCCCTCGACACCCTCGACACGGTCGGAGTGCGCGCAGACTCCACCGTGTTGATCCACGGCGCGTCCGGCGCGGTCGGCGCGGCCGCGGTGCAACTCGCGGTCCGTCGTGGGGCGTATGTCATCGGCACCGCGGCCGCGCGCAATCACGAGTACGTGCGCGACCTCGGCGCGATCCCGGTGGTGTACGGCGACGACCTCGCCGATCGGGTGCGGGCACTCGCGCCGAACGGGATCGACGCCGCCGTCGACACCGTGGGGACACGCGAGGCCGTCGAGGTGTCCGTGGAGTTGGTGCCCGATCGGAGCTCGGTCGTGACCATCGCGGCCGGGCCGTATGCCGAGGAAGCCGGCATCGTCCGTGTCGGTGGACCGGAATCCGTGGAGGTGCGGCGGCGAATGAGGCTGCCGGTCACCGAGATCGCCGACTCGGGCGGCCTGTCGGTGCGAGTTGCTCGCACGTTCCCGCTGGACGAGGCGGCACGCGCCCACACCGAACTCCGCGCACCGCACCCACCGGGCAAGTTCGTGCTGCTCCCCTGAGCGCGGGGCCACCGCCGATACGCCCGCTGCCGGTCCGGACGTCGACGAGGGCATCCGTTCCGGTGAACTGTCGTCTGCCACAATGACCGCGTACCGATACGGACAGCGGGGCCGGCGCGGAGCCGTCGCCCCTGCCGCCACGACCGAGACGATCACGAGGGGACCTCGACACATGCCGGAGACCGGGACGCGCACGCAACGGGCACGACGCCAGGATCCGGATCGCCCACCACACCAGCGCTCCCGAGTTCGCGTGTCCCGCCGCCGTGTCGGCGCTGCCGCCCTCGGTATCACCGCCGGGATCGTCGCGGCCTCGGCTCCGGTCGCAGTCGCCCAGCCGGCCCCGGCCGACGGGCTCGGATGGGGCGCCTGCCCCGCCGAGTACGAACTCGATCCGGCCACCGACGACTGCGCCTCGGTCACCGTGCCCCGCAACTACGCGGACCCGGGCGCGGGCACGATCGACGTCCTCGTCACCCGGCACCGTGCCGAGGACCCGGGATCGCGTCGCGGCGTGCTGTTCACCAATCCCGGTGGGCCCGGCGGGGATGCGATCGGGTCCAACGGCATGTTCGCCGAAGTACTCCCCGAAGCCGTCCGCGCCCAGTGGGACGTCATCGGCGTCCAGCCGCGCGGTCTCGCCCACGCCGGAGCCGTCGAATGCACCTTGACACCCGAACTGTCGGCCCTCATGGGCACCGGGTTCGGCGGCGCCGCGACCCGCGACGCGTGCGAGGCGGCCGCACCGGGCACCACGGCGCACCTGACGACGGAGAACACCGCCCGCGACTGGGAGCAGGTTCGCCTCGCACTCGGCGAGGACGTCATCGACATCTACGGACTGTCCTACGGCACGGTCCTCGGATCCACTTACGCGACGCTCTTCCCGCAGCACACCGGGCGCATGGTGCTCGACTCCGCGGTCGACCAGAACTGGCTGTGGAACGACGTGCTCTGGCAGCAGAACGACGGCTACAAGGGTCGCTTCTACGACCTCATGGACTGGATCGCCGCCCACGACGACACCTATGGGCTCGGCACCACGCCGTTGCAGGTCTACCAGCGGTGGTCGGATCGGATCGTCGAGGAGGCGGGCGGAAACCCCACCCTCGCACCGCCGCCGGCTCAGGTCGGCGACGTGCCACCCGGACTGGAGTCCGTGGCCGACGCCTACCGCGCCGGCGTGGATCTCACCGGTCCGGCCCGGGTCCAGTTCGAGGCCTTCGTGCGCAGCCTGGCCGACCCGTCGCACACCCAGCTGGCCTCCGGGATCTACGCGATGACGCGGCAGGCGCTACCGGCCAGGAACGCCTGGCCGCTGATGGCCCGGGTGATCCGCGACGGCACCGACGCCATTCCCGAAGGTGGTTCGCCGGCCGACGTCACCGAGCAGCAGCAGGAGCAGATGGCTCAGGCCCAGCTGATGCAGACGCTCGTCCTCTGCAACGAGAACATCGTCGCACCCCGGCCGGACCGGCTGCCCGGCTGGCTGTTCTCCACCTTCGTCACCGGCGACCTGTTCGATCTCATCGGGTACAGCTACAGCGCCGGACCGTGGTGCGCGGGGGCACCGCCCGTCACGGCCCTTCCCGCACTGAGCAATCAGGGCCTCGGGACCGCGCCGCTCGTCCTGCAGGGCCTGCGCGATCCGCAGACCCCGTACCAGGGCGGCGTCCAGCTCGCCCACGACATGGGAGCGCATCTCGTCACGGTGGAGGGCGGCGACCACGGCGCCGGCATCCAGGGCGGCAACGCCGTGGTGGACCAGGCCGTCTCCGAGTACCTGCAGACCGGGCGCACCTCGATCACCCACGCCCCGGAGGCGCCGATCAGCGCTCCGCTCTGAGCGAGGTCCCCGCGGCCCCGGTGAGCACGGGGCCGCGGGTCACGCCAGGCTCGCTCGCAAGGTCCGGGTGACCCACGACCGGTAGGTCTCCACGTCCCACCCACACTCGCGGCGCAGCAACGCGTGCACCTGGGGCGAGACGACGGTGAACAGGACGTCCGCCGCGTGCTGCACGGAGATCTCGGGCCGGAGCAACGCGTGCGCGGCCAGTCCCTCGGCCAGGGTCATCGCGTTGGCCGCGGTGTCGGCCGCCGCCTGCCGGGCGAACTCGCGCATCTCCTCGTCCGCGCCCGCGGACTCGATCGCGACCAGCATCAGCGCTCCCGCACGTTCGAGGAGATCGACGCTGTAGCCGGTCATCTCGTCGAGGATCCGGTCCACCCCGGTGGTCGCGACGGTATCGAGCCTCACGTCCGTCTCCTGCCGGGCGCCGCTGCGCGCGAGTGCCTCGTCGTACGCGGCGTGGAACAGCTCCGACTTCCCTCCCGGGAACACCGTGAACACGGTCCGCCCCGCGACACCGGCGCGCTCCGCGACGTGTCGGACAGTGGTACCCACGTAGCCGTGCTCGACGAACAACGCCGCAGCAGCGTCGCGGATCCGGGCGCGGGTGACGCGCGCGGCCTCCTCCCGGATCGGGGATCGGTACGGCCGGGTGCCACCGGCGTCGGTCGGCGTCTCCCGGCCTGCACCTACACCGGGCTGCATTCGATTCACGGTCGATGAATCTAATGCACGCCGCACGTGGGCCGTCAGTCGTGCTCCGGCTTCTCCACCCACGTGTCGGTACCCGGGAAGATCAGCGCCTCGTGCCCGTCCTCGTACCGGACCAGGTACGGCGGCGCGCCGTCCTCACCGTGCACCTCGATGACCTCGGCAGTCTGCTCGGCCGCGCCGACGACGCGCCCCTGGACATGCAATCGGTCCCCCACTGCAACGCGCATGACTACTCCTTCGGCAGGCGGTACTCGCGTCTCCTCCCAGCTTGCCCCTTCCACCCGGCGGATGTGGAGCGGACGGGCCAAGTCGGCGCGTCGATTCCGACTCCGCGATCGTCCGGACCTTCGCGGTGGCTGCGAAGTGGCCCGCGGGCGGGCATGCTGGGAGCGTGCACACCTTCGAGGTCTGGGCCCCGAACGCGAACCGTGTCCGGCTCGTGGTCGCCGACGAACTCCACGGCAGCGGACTCCCCGGCGACGAACTCCACGACATGGATCGCGACCCGAACGGATGGTGGCGCGCCGTGGTCGATGCCGCCCCGGACGCGCGGTACGGCTACACCGTCGACGACGATCCGGCTGTGCTGCCGGACCCCCGCTCACCCCGGCAACCGGACGGCGTGCACGAACGCTCCCGGCTCCACGAACTCTCCCCCGATGTGTGGACCGACGATCGATGGACAGGACGGCAACTCGCAGGCTCTGCCGTCTACGAACTCCACGTCGGCACCTTCACCCCGGAAGGCACGTTCGACGCCGCCGCGGAACGGCTCGACCACCTGGTCGAACTGGGCGTCGACTTCGTGGAGCTGATGCCGGTCAACGCATTCAACGGCACCCACAACTGGGGCTATGACGGTGTGCTCTGGTTCGCCGTCCACGAACCCTACGGCGGCCCGGACGGTCTGCAACGATTCGTCGACGCCTGCCATGCGCACGGCCTGGCGGTGGTCCTCGACGTCGTCTACAACCACCTCGGACCCTCGGGCAACTATCTCGACCGATTCGGCCCCTACCACACCGATTCCCGCAACGCCTGGGGAGCGTCGATCAACCTGGACGGCCCGGACAGCGGAGAGGTGCGTCGCTACATCATCGACAATGCACTCCGCTGGTTCTCCGACTTCCACGTCGACGGACTGCGACTCGACGCGGTGCACGCCCTCCTCGATCACACGGCGGTGCACCTGCTCGAGGAACTGGCAGTCGCGACACGAACGCTGTCGGCGCATCTGCGCCGGCCACTGACCCTGATCGCCGAGAGCGACCTCAACGATCCCCGGCTGATCACGCCCCGCGCCGCCGGCGGGTACGGTCTGGACGCCCAGTGGAGCGACGACGTCCATCACGCCGTCCATGCCGCGGTCTCCGGCGAACGGCAGGGCTACTACGGCGATTTCGGGTCGCTGAAGGCGCTCGCCGAGACACTTCGGCTCGGCTTCTTCCACGCCGGGACGTACTCGTCCTTCCGCGGTCGCACGCACGGACGCCCCCTGGACACCCGGCGCACACCCGCCGACTCCCTGATCGCCTACACGACCACCCACGATCAGGTCGGCAACCGCGCGACCGGCGATCGGCCGGGAAGCTACCTCGATCCCGGGCAACTCGCGATCAAGGCGGCCCTCGTCCTCCTGTCCCCGTACACGCCGATGCTGTTCATGGGTGAGGAGTGGGGAGCGACGACGCCGTTCCAGTTCTTCACCTCACATCCCGAACCCGAACTGGCACTGGCGACGGCGCAGGGCCGACGAGACGAGTTCGCGGCACACGGCTGGTCCACGGACGAGGTCCCCGATCCCCAGGATCCCGAGACGTTCCGTCGCTCGAAACTGGATTGGGGCGAACTCACCACGGAACCGCACGCCCGGCTCCTGGCCTGCTACCGGTCGCTGCTGCAGCTGCGACGCACCCGCCCCGAGATCACCGACCCCTGGCTCGAACACCTGTCCGTGGACTACGACGAGGACGCCCGCTGGATCGTGGTGCATCGCGGCCCGCTGCGGCTCGCCTGCAACCTCGGCAGCTCGCCGGTCACCGTCCCGGCGGGGGGCACCCCGCTGGTCTGGTGGGATGCGCCGACCTCGGACGAGACCGGCTCGGCGACCGTGATCCCCGGGCACTCGTTCGTCGTCACCGCCGGCACGACGTCACAGCGACTCGATCGAAGCGAACCCGTGTGACATCGTCCCGGATCCCATGGCCCCGGTAGGGGTGGTGGAGCCCAGTCAGGTCAGGTAGCGGTAGGCCGGGCTTCCCGGTTCCAGCCGCTCGACACCCATCGGAGAGATCTCCATACGCTCGAGCAGTTCACTGAGCCCGTCGGCACTGCCGAGTTCGATACCGACCAGCGCGGCACCGGTCTCGCGGTTGTTGCGCTTGACGTACTCGAACAGGGTGATGTCGTCCTCCGGGCCGAGTACCTCGTCGAGGAAACGGCGCAGTGCGCCCGGCTCCTGGGGGAACTCGACCAGGAAGTAGTGCTTGAGACCGAGATGCACGAGGGAACGTTCCAGGATCTCCCCGTACCTCGACACGTCGTTGTTGCCCCCGGACACCAGGCACACGACGGTCGCGCCGGGCTCGAACACGACCCCGCCGAGCGCCGCCACCGACAACGCCCCCGCAGGCTCGGCGATGATTCCCTCGTTCTGGTACAGGTCGAGCATCGCCGTGCAGATCGCACCCTCGTCGACCTGGGTGACGAGGAACCCGCCGTCGCGGTGCCCGGCGTCGACGGCCCCGAACGATGCCACCTCGGCACCGAACTGCGCGGCCGCGGCGAACGGGAGGTCACCGATACGCCGCACCGACGCACCGTCGACGAACGGGTCGATCTCGGAGAGCGTCACCGGGGTCCCGGCGACCAGCGCGGCCGTCATCGACGCCCCACCGGTCGGCTCCACCCCCACCACGGTCGCGTTCGGCGCGTGTTCGCGCAGGTAAGTCGCAATTCCCGCGACGATGCCGCCGCCGCCCACGGGCACCATCACCACGTCCGGGGCACCCCCGAGCTGATCGAGCAGCTCGACCGCGATCGTCCCCTGCCCTGCGATCGTCGCGGGATGATCGAACGGGGGCACCATCGTCGCGCCGGACCGCTTGGCGTCGTCGGCCGCGGCTGCTGCGGCGGCGTCGAACGTGTCCCCCACCATGATCAACTCGACGTACGCTCCGCCGTGAGCGCGGATCCGGTCCCGCTTCTGCTTCGGGGTGTTCGCCGGCACGTAGATGCGGCCGCGGACCTGCATCGTCCGGCAGGCGAACGCCACGCCCTGGGCGTGATTTCCCGCGCTCGCCGTCACCACGTCCGCTGCACGTTCGGCGTCGGTGAGCTGCGCCATGAGGTTGTATGCGCCGCGCAACTTGAACGAGCGGACCACCTGCAGGTCCTCCCGCTTGAGGTACACCTTCGCCCCGGTGAGCTCGGACAGCCGCTCGCTGTACTGCAGCGGCGTCGCCGCAATCACGTCACCGATTCGCCCCATCGCCGCATCGATCTCGGCTGCGGACAGGGCGGATGCGGACAACACGGCTGCGGTATCGAGAGAGGTGGACACCCGAACATCTTCCCACTTCAGGCGGGTGACCCGGAATCAGGGTCGGCCCCGCGGATCGAACTGCGAGGGCAACGGGACGTTGCGCAGATTCGAGCGGGCCATCGCGACGGCCTCGCCCACGCCTCCGTTCATCACCATCTTGGACATGGCGAGCGCGAACCCGCCCACCTGGGCACCGGTGATACTCGGCGGCAGCGACAACGCCCGAGGATCCGTCACGACGTCGACCAGGGCCGGACCGTCGTGCTCGAGCGCCCGCCGGAACCCGGACTCGATGTCCTCGGGCCGCTCCACCCGCACCGAGTACAGCCCCAACGCCGCCGCCACCGCGGCGTAGTCCACCGACGGCACGTCCACTCCGAAATCGGGGAGACCGTCGACGAGCATCTCGAGCTTCACCATGCCCAACGTCGAATTGTCAAAGACGACGATCTTCACGGGCAGCCGGTACATCGCCACCGTGATCAGCTCGCCGAGCAGCATCGACAGCCCGCCATCACCCGACACCGACACCACCTGACGGTCCGCGTCGGCGAACTGGGCGCCGATCGCGTGCGGCAGCGCATTGGCCATCGACCCGTGCAGTGCCGAGGTCAGGAACCGGCGGCGGCCGTTCGGCCACACGTAGCGGGCCGCCCACACATTGCACATCCCGGTGTCCGCGGTCACGATCGCGTCGTCGGCGAGGACGGAATCCAGCACGGATGCGGCGTACTCGGGGTGGATCGGGGTGCGCTGCTTCGCCGCGTCGGTGTAGGCGCCCACCACCTTCGACATGAGGGTGTGGTGCCGGTCGAGCGTCTTCTCCAGGAACGTACGGTCCTCCTTGCGGCGCACCAGGGGAATGAGGGCGTCGAGGGCGGCCGCCGCGTCCCCGTGCACAGCGATGTCGACGTCGGTACGGCGGCCGATCCGCTCCGCCGCCGTGTCGATCTGCACGGTGCGCACGTCCTTCGGGAGGAACTGGTCGTACGGAAAGTCGGTCCCGATCAACACCAGCAGGTCGGCTCCGTGCATCCCGTCGTGGGCGGCGCCGTATCCCAGCAGCCCGGTCATTCCCACGTCGAACGGGTTGTCGTACTGGATCCATTCCTTGCCGCGCAGCGTGTGCCCCATCGGTGCGCCGACCAGATCGGCGAACCGCAGCAGTTGCTCCCGCGCGTCCCGCACACCGGCACCCGCGAACACCGCGATGCGTCGTGCATCGTTCACCGCGTCGGCGAAGGCCTGGACGTCCGCCGCCGCGGGCACCAGGGTGGGCCGGCCGGCCGACGGGATCGTGGGGCTCTCGGCGGCGGGCTCCTCTTCCGCGACGTCACCGGGCAGGGTGACCACGGCGACGCCGGGCGCGGACCGTGCGTGCGTGATCGCGGACGCGAACACCCGTGGCGCCTGCGCCGCCGTGCTCACCATCTCGCAGTACTGCGAGCACTCGACGAACAGCCTGTCGGGGTGTGTCTCCTGGAAGTAGCCCATTCCGATCTGTGCGCTGGGAATCTGGGCCGCGATGGCGAGGACCGGTGCCCCGGACCTGTTGGCGTCGTAGAGCCCGTTGATCAGATGCAGGTTGCCCGGGCCGCAGGATCCGGCGCACACGGCGAGTTCACCGGTGGTCTGAGCCTCGGCCGACGCGGCGAACGCCGCCGCCTCCTCGTGCCGGACGTGGATCCAGTCGATTCCCCCTTCCGCTGCTCCGCCCGAACGGCGCACCGCGTCGACGACAGGGTTCAGACTGTCGCCGACGATGCCGTAGATCCGCCGGACACCGACCTCCACGAGCTGCGCGATCAGTTGATCCGCCACGGTTTTCGCGCTCATGCACTCTCCCTCGTCGTGACGCCGTGACCGCTGCGGGAGAGCAAGCCGCACAGGGCAGGCGGTGACTGCTGGATACCGTCGGACGTGCCGTCAGGAGGACGGGGGCTCGAGAACGAAGACGGGAATCTCACGGGACGTCTTCTTCTGGTACTCGGCGTAGTCCGGATACGCCTCCACCGCCCGGTCCCACCACAGTGCGCGCTCGTCCCCGCTCAGCTCGCGCGCCACCAGGTCGAAGAGTTCGGTACCGTCGCGCAACTCGACCTCCGGGTGCGCGAGCAGGTTGTGGTACCAGACGGGATTCTTCGGTGCCCCGCCGAGCGAGGCGACCACCGCGTACCGGCCGTCGTGCTCGACCCGCATGAGCGGTGTCTTGCGAAGTTTTCCGGTCTTGGCTCCCACGGACGTCAGCACGACCACCGGGCGTCCGCCCAGTGTGGTGCCCTCCGTGCCTCCGGACTGCTCGATCGCGGTGACCTGATCGGCCGCCCATGTGCTCGGACTCGGCGCGTACTCACCTGTCAATGGCATGACACCGAGTCAACTCTCCGTCGCCTCGTTCCGCCACCGATTCGGTGGAACGAGGCCCGGCTCACCCGACGGCCGTGGCCCGTCGAGACCCCGGCCCGATCGGGTCAGACCGCCAGGCAGCTGGCACCCAGAAGCGCCTTCAGATCGCCCATCAGCGCGGACGACGGCTCGACGCGCAGGCTGTCGTCCACCTTGAGCATGGTGATGCGGTCGCCACTGATCAGCCTCAGGTGCACGTCCGAGGTGCCGGGGTGCCGGGTGAGGATCTGCTTGAGTGCGCCCACTTTGTCCGGCGTGCACAGCCGGGTCGGCAGGCTCAGCGCGACGGGTTTGGCGACACCCACGGCGGACAGGTCCGGAACGGCGAGATCGTTGGCGATCAGTGAGATCCGGTCGTCGCGGATGGAGACCCGCGCCTTGACGAGCACCACCGTGTCCTCGGTGACGTCCATGCCGTACACCGAATACGCCTGGGGGAAGAACAGCACCTCGATGCCGCCGGTGAGGTCCTCGAGCTGGGCGGATGCCCAGGCGAGACCGTTCTTGTTGATCCGGCGATTGACCGAGGCGAGAATCCCGCCGACGGTCACCTGGGTGCCGTCCTTGATGTCGCCTTCGAGGATCGTCGGGATCGCGGTGTCCGCCTGAGCCGCGAGCACGTGCTCGATGCCGTTGAGCGGGTGGCCGGACACGTAGAGCCCGAGCATCTCGCGTTCGAGAGCGAGCCGATGCTTGGGTTCCCACTCCTCGTCCGGGATCCTGACGTTGAACACCGAGGTGATCGACTCGTCCGCGTCGGCACCACCGAAGAGGTCGAACTGGCCGATCGCCTCGGCCTTCTTGGTGCCCATGACCGCGTCGATCGCGTCCGCGTGCACGAGCATCAGCCCCTTGCGGGGATGGCCGAGCGAGTCGAATCCGCCGGCCTTGATGAGGGATTCGGTGACCTTCTTCGAGCAGGCCGTCGTGTCGATCTTGTCGAGGTAGTCGGAGAAGTCGGTGAACTTGGACTTCTCGGTGCGGGCCTTGATGATCGAGGCCACGACGTTGGAGCCGACGTTGCGGACGGCACCGAGCCCGAACCGGATGTCCTGGCCCACCGACGCGAAGTTGACCTCGGATTCGTTGACGTCCGGGGGCAGCACCGTGATCCCCATCTTGCGGCAGTCCGCGAGATAGACGGCGGCCTTGTCCTTGTCGTCACCGACCGAGGTGAGCAGCCCGGCCATGTACTCGCCGGGAAAGTTCGCCTTGAGGTACCCGGTCCAGAACGAGACGAGCCCGTACCCGGCGGCATGCGACTTGTTGAAGGCGTATCCGGCGAACGGGAGAATCGTGTCCCACAGCGCCTTGATGGCCGCCTTGGAGAACCCGTTCTCCTGCATGCCCTTCTCGAAGCCCTCGAACTCGGCGGCGAGGACCTCGGCCTTCTTCTTGCCCATGGCACGGCGCAGGATGTCCGCTCGGCCGAGCGAGTAGCCGGCGACCTTCTGGGCGATCTGCATGATCTGCTCCTGATAGACGATCAGGCCGTAGGTGTCGGCCAGGATCTCCTTCAGGGGTTCCTCGAGTTCGGGGTGGATGGGCTTGACCTCTTGCCGGCCGTTCTTGCGGTCGGCGTAGTCGTTGTGCGCGTTCATACCCATCGGGCCCGGTCGATAGAGCGCGAGCACGGCGACGATGTCCTCGAACCCGGTGGGCTGCATGCGGCGCAGCAGGTCACGCATGGCACTGCCGTCGAGCTGGAACACGCCGAGGGTGTCGCCGCGGGACAACAGCTCGTACGTCGCCGGATCCTCCAGCGGGAGCGTGTCGAGGTCGATGTCGATGCCGCGGTTGGCCTTGATGTTGTCGATCGCGTCCCCGATGACCGTCAGGTTCCGCAGACCCAGGAAGTCCATCTTCAGCAGGCCGATCGCCTCACACGACGGGTAGTCCCACCCCGTGATGATCGCCCCGTCCTGCGCGCGCTTCCACAGCGGAATCGCATCCATCAACGGCTCCGACGACATGATCACCGCACACGCGTGCACACCCGCGTTGCGAATCAGCCCCTCGAGACCCTTCGCCGTCTGATAGATCTTCGCGATATCCGGATTCGAATCGATCAGCGAGCGAACCTCGACCGCTTCCTTGTACCGCTCGTGATCCGGATCGGTGATCCCCGACACCGAGATGTCCTTCGCCATGATCGGCGGCGGCAACGCCTTCGTGATCTGATCGGCGATCGCGAACCCCGGCTGCCCGAACTGGACGCGCGCCGAATCCTTGATCGCCGCCTTCGTCTTGATCGTGCCGAACGTGATCACCTGGGCGACCTTGTCGCTGCCCCACTTCTCCGTCGCGTACCGCACCATCTCGCCGCGACGACGATCATCGAAGTCGATGTCGATATCGGGCATGGATACGCGCTCGGGGTTGAGGAAGCGCTCGAACAGCAGACCGTGCGGGATGGGGTCGATGTTGGTGATACCCATCGCGTACGCCACCAGCGATCCCGCCGCACTGCCACGACCGGGACCGACCCGGATCCCCACCTCACGGGCGTGGTTGATCAAGTCCCCGACCACCAGGAAGTACGCCGGGAACCCCATCTGGTTGATCACACCGATCTCGTATTCCGCACGATCGAAATACTCCTGCGGAACCCCGTTCGGGAACCGCCAGTGCAACCCCCGCATCACTTCCTCGTGCAACCAGGTCGCCTGCGTCTGGCCCTCCGGGACGGGGAATATCGGCATCCGGTCCCGGTGCGTCCACACTTCCTCGTAGGACTGCACCCGCTCGGCGATCAACAACGTGTTGTCACAGGCACCGGGAACCTCGTCATCCCACAACGCCCGCATCTCCGCCGCCGACTTCAGGTAGTACCCGTCGCCGTCGAACTTGAAGCGCGTCGGATCCGAGAGCGTCTTCCCGGTCTGGATGCACAGCAGCGCCTCGTGATTCTCCGCCGCCTCCTTGGTCACGTAATGGCAGTCGTTGGTCGCCAACGGCGGAATCCCCAACTCCTTGCCGATCCGCAACAGCCCCTCACGCACCCGCCGTTCGATCGACAGTCCGTGATCCATCAACTCCAGGAAGAAGTTGTCCGGACCCCAGATCTCCTGCCACTTCGCGGCTGCCTCGAGCGCCTCGCGATCGTGCCCCAGTCGCAAGCGGGTCTGGATCTCCCCCGACGGGCACCCCGTCGTGGCGATGATCCCCTCGTGATGATGCGCGATGAGGTCCTCGTCCATCCGGGCCCACTTGCCCAGCTGGCCCTCGATCGACGCCAGCGACGACAGCTTGAACAGATTCCGCAACCCCGTCGCGTTCTCCGCGACCATCGTCATGTGGGTGTACGCACCACTACCGGACACGTCGTCCGACTTCTGGCTCGGATCGCCCCACCGCACCCGCTTGCTCGAGAACCGCGACTCCGGCGCCACGTACGCCTCGATCCCGATGATCGGCTTGATCCCCTGCTTGGTGGCGCTGTTGTAGAACTCGCTCGCACCGTACATGTTGCCGTGATCGGTCATGCCGACCGCCGACATCCCCAACCGCTCCGCCTCGGCGAACAGCGGGCCGACCTTGGCCGCACCGTCCAGCATCGAGTACTCGGTGTGATTGTGCAGATGTACGAACGAGTCAGCCACGACGCCTCTTTCGGATGTTCGGGAGCGGAACCGAGTCTAGGTGCTGGCTCTGACATTCATCGCGTTGCCACACCGGCGGCCCGGCGACGGCGCGCACGAGCCAGCGCGTCGGTGGTGAAGATGGCCAGGGCCACCCAGATGAGGGCGAACCCGACCCAGCGGGAGGCGGGCATGTCCTCGTGCAGGACGAGCACTCCCCACGCCATCTGCAGCGCCGGGGTGAGGTACTGCAGCATCCCCATCGTGCTGAGCGGCACCCGCTGCGCCGCCACCGCGAACAGCAGCAGCGGCAGCGCCGTCACCGGTCCGGCAGCGAGCAGCAGCGCGGTGTGTCCGGGCCCCTCCGAGAGGAACGTCCCGGCACCTGTCGCGGCGAGAAACACCAGGTACCCCACCGCGAACGGCGAGGCGACGATGCCCTCCGCGGTGAGGCTCGTCCCCGCATCGAGCGGCACCACCTTCTTCACCAGGCCGTACGACGCGAACGAGAACGCGAGGACCAGGGCGATGTAGGGCGGATGCCCGTAGTCGACGGTGATGACCACCACCGCGACCGCAGCCAGTACCAGGGCGAGCACCTGCGGGCGGGTCAACCTCTCCCGGAACAGCACGACCCCCAGCAGCACGCTCACCAGTGGGTTCACGAAGTAGCCGAGGGCGGTCTCGACCACCCGGTCGGAGACGACCCCGTAGATGTAGGTGCCCCAGTTGACCGCGATCGCGGCCGAGGCGGCACACACCAGTGCCCATGTCCGCCGGTCCAGGCGTCGCAGTCGGCCCAGGCGTCCCGCGATCGCCGACACCGCGAGCATGAGCACCAGCGTCCAGACCACCCGATGGGCGAGGATCTCCACCGGTCCGGCGTCGCCGAGCAAGCCGAAGAACGCCGGAAAAGCGCCCCAGATCGTGTAGGCGCCCACCCCGCAGGCGGCTCCCGCCGCGGCACCGCGCGCTTCCGGGACACCTGTTCGCTGCGGTCGCAGATCGCTCACCCCGGGACGTCCCCGTCGTCCGGTCCGACCGAGGCGACGTCGAGATACTCGGGGAGCAGGGGCCGCACGGCGAACCGCCCGTAGACGGCGTCGGCGGGCAGCGCCTCCACGGCCCGGACGTCGGCTCGCTCCGACACCGCACGCAACGTGTCGATGTCGGCGCGCACCAGCACTCCCACCACACACGCGCAGTGTGCGGCGAGACCACGCGCGGTGGCGGCGGCGATCGCGGCCTGCCGCTCGTCTGCGGCCGGCAACGTCTGCGCCTTCACCACGGCGAGATCGTCCGCGGCGGCGAGCGCCGCGTCCCCGTCCGCCACCTGCTGCACCAGCAGCGGGGTCTGAACGCGGTCGAGCGACAGCCGGTACAGCACCTGGGAGACCCGCGCCTCCCCCACGGCGGCCCGGACCTGCGCGGTGGATATCGCGGGCGCGAAGGAGACGAGCGCCCACACCTGACCGCCCTCCGCCGGACCCGCCAGGGACTCCTGCGCGCGGGCCAGGTACTCGGCGATCGCTTCGCCGCCGTCGGGCCCGAGCGCATCCGTCGCCACACCTCGCGGCGGTGGCGGTGGCGCGGTGATCCCGAGACCGAGGACCAGGCCGACGAGGGCGACCACCGCGAGCAGGCTCGCAGCTCTCCCCCGACTCACCTATCCGCTCCGCAGGACCTCGAGGGCGTGCTCGAGGTCCTTCGGATACTCGCTGGTGATCTCGATCCACCGCCCGTCGGCGGGATGCGCGAAACCCAGTGCCCGGGCGTGGAGCCACTGACGCTCGAGGCCGAGCCGCTCGGCCAGCCGAGGATCGGCGCCGTAGGTGAGGTCACCACAGCACGGATGCCGCAGTGCGGAGAAGTGCACCCGGATCTGGTGGGTACGTCCGGTCTCGAGGTGGATGTCGAGCAGACTCGCCGCCTGGAACGCCTCGACCGTGTCGTAGTGGGTGATGCTCGGCTTCCCGTCGGCCGTGACCGTGAACTTCCAGTCGCTGCTGCGATGCCTGCCGATGGGTGCATCGATCGTGCCGCTGCTCGGATCCGGGTGGCCCTGGACCAGTGCGTGATACCGCTTGTCGATCGTGCGCTGCTTGAAGGCCCGCTTGAGCACCGTGTAGGCACGCTCGGACGTCGCGACCACCATGACACCCGAGGTGCCGACGTCCAGCCGGTGCACGATGCCCTGGCGCTCGTGTGCCCCGGACGTGGAGATCCGGAAGCCCGCCGCGGCCAGTCCTCCCACGACGGTCGGTCCGGTCCAGCCGACACTGGCGTGCGCGGCCACGCCGACCGGCTTGTCGACGGCGACGATGTCGTCGTCCGCGTAGAGAATGTCCATTCCCTCGACGGGCTCGGCGTCGATCGTGAGCGGCCGCGGCGGTTCCGGCAACTCCACCTCGAGCCAACTCCCCGCGGACAACCGATCCGACTTTCCCGCGACGACGCCGTCCACCAGCACCGACCCCTCCTCGGCGAGGGTCGCCGCCACGGTGCGCGACAAGCCGAGCAGGCGAGCGAGCCCCGCGTCGACCCGCATCGCATCAAGTCCGTCGGGCACCGGCATCGATCGTGTCTCCCTCACGCCGAGGCCCCCTTCTTCCGACCGTCGGGTTCGACCCCGAACACGGTGAGCGCCACCAACAGGATCGCGCCGCACACGATCGCGGAATCGGCCACGTTGAACACCGGCCACCACCCGATCGACACGAAGTCCACCACGTGACCGCGCATGACTCCCGGCGAGCGGAAGAACCGGTCCACGAGATTGCCGAGTGCACCGCCGAGAACCAGGCCCAGGCCGAGTGCCCACCAGGGAGAGCGAAGGGTCCTGCCGATCTTCACGACACCGATCACGACGCCCACCGCGACGAGGGTCAGCAGCCAGGTCATGCTCGTGGCCATCGAGAAGGCCGCGCCCGGATTGCGCACCATCCGCAGCGAGACGACGTCGCCGACCAGCCAGATCGGGGACCCGGGCTGGATATAGGCCACCGCGAGGATCTTCGTGACCAGATCGGAGACCAGGATCGCTGCGGCCACCGTGATCAACAGCCGCATGCGCCGTGGCGGCGCCACGCCCGCGAGCGCCGAATCGGTTTCGAGCGCCGAATCGGTTTCGGGTGAATCGGGCACGGCGGAATCGGGCACGGCGGGGTCGGGCGAAGGGTCGTGACTCACCAGTCCATCATCCACTACCCCGAGCGCGCCCGGACATCCGCTACACGCACCGCGACCGACACCCGGTACACGCGGGACGACCGATCGCCCCGGCGGTCGCCTATAACCTGGGTGAGTGCCTGTGCTGTCCAGACCCCCTGCGCCCCCTGTATCCCCTGTATCCCCTGTATCCCCTGTGTCCCCTGCGCCCCCGGTGTCCCGCCCGTCGCCCTCTGCGCTCACGTCCCGATCCCGGCGGACCGGAATCGCCGTCGTGGCAGCGACCGTGTCTCTGAGCGCCTTTCTCACGGCCTGCGGTGACGACGCACCGGATCCGTCGATCGGCGCCGACTCGGCCTCACCGAACGAGGTGACCGTCCCGGTGTCGGCCGTCGCCGTCGATCTCCTCGATCCCGGGGCAGAGCCCCGCTCACCCGTCTCCTACCGGCTCGCCGCCGGTATCGAGCAGCGGACGACACTGGTCACCGAGGCCAAGGTCTCGCAGCAGATCGACACGCAGAGCGCCCAGGACTTCTCCTCACCCGAGATCACTCTGCTCCTCGACGCACAGGTGGCCGAGGTCGAGGACACGGGCGCGGCCGTGGTGGATCTGACCATCGACGAGGCGACCAGCCCCGACGCCAGGCTCGGGTCGGCGCTCGAAGACAGCGACGGATCCGGCGCCGGTCTGACCGTGCAACCCGACGGCTCGGTGACCGCGCTGCGGCTGCGGCCGACCGCCGAATCCCAGGACATCGCGCGATCGGCCATCGAGCAGGCGATGTATCAGAGCGTCTATCGCACGGTGGCGTTTCCCGAGGAACCCCTCGGGATCGGCGCGCAGTGGACCGTCCGCCAGCAGGTCGTCAGCGGAATCGCCCTCGAACAGACCACGACAGCGACCCTCGTCGCCAGGGACGGCGACCGCCTGACCGTCGACTACACCGTGACGCAGGCACCGGAGTCGCCGACCTGGACTCTTCCCAACGATGCCGGAACCCTGCAGATCGAGCAGTACACGATGGAGGGCTCCGGCCAGGTCGTCGTGGACCTCGCTCGGCCGCTGCCCGTCGAGGGCCAGGTCCGCGTCGGCGGCGAGCAGGCGTACACGGACCCGAACGGCGCCACCGCACTGCGCCAGGGCACCGACAACACGGTCCGTTGGGAGAGCGAATGACCCCCGCCCACCGGATACTCGTCGGCGCAGCGGCGATCGCAGTGGCAGCGGCCGGGTGCGGGGCGGACGAGCCCACGTCTGCCGAGTCTCCCGATCTCCCGCCACTCGCTCCGCGGGTGACCGCGTCCCCCGACGCCCCCGGAGTCGGGTTCAACGATCCGGACGCGCTGACCCTGTCGCTGCTGGGTCCCGAGGACCTTCCCGCAGGGTTCATCGCCGAGCCCGACCCGGTCCTCGATCTGGGGCTTCCGCCTGCCGAACCGGACGAGTCCGGCGCCTCCTCGACCGAACCCGCCGTCTGTGCCGGCGTACTCTCCGAGATCGCCGTACAGCGGCCCGGCGCGATCGTCGCCTCGGCGTCGCGCTACACCGGGCCGGGATTCTCGAGTATCGACCAGGATGCCGCGAGCTACCGCGATTCGGCCGTGGCGGCGACGGCGTTCGCCGACCTGCAGGACATCCTCGCCGGATGCGCCTCCTACCGCGGCACCGATGCCGACGGTTTCGCCGTGGACTACACGGTGGGCGGCCGCGAGCAGGGTGCCGGCTCCTCGGACATCGAGGGTGTTCCGACGGTCAACTTTCGGGTCGTCACCGCCAGCGAGGGATTCTCGCTCTACTCGGACGTGGTGATCGCGGCGGTGGGCCCCACTCTCGTCCAACTGGTCGCGACCGGGCCGGACCCGATCGAACCGGCCGTGCTCGACGACCTCACCGACGCGGCGATCGAGAAGATCGCCGCTGGTCCTCCCGGCTGATCCGCCGGCGGCCGCCCGCCGCACACACGACGAAGCCGGTGCCGACCTTCCATGGTCGACACCGGCTTCGTCGTTGCTCTGCGCTGTCGCGGGCGATCAGCCGATCGGGGCTGTCGCGGGCGATCAGCCGATCAGGGCTGTCGCGGCGATCAGCCGATCAGGGCTGTCGTTCGGCGATCAATCGATCAGGGCGCCGGGCACGCAGGCGAGGTGAGCTGTGCGAGGCCCACGATCTGGCAGGCGCTGTCCTTCGAGAGCTTCCAGGTGTCGTCCTCGTTCACGAACGAGACCGGGAATCCACCCTCGACGGGCTCACCGTTGATCGACAGCTGCAGCTGGGCGCTGGCGAGTCCGTCACCCTGGTAGATGACGGGATCGAGCACGGTGACCTCGGCGTTGTTGAGGCGAGCCGACTCGGCGACCTGGTTGATGAGCTCGGGATCCTCCTCGGAGCCCTCGACCATCGTGATCTTCTCCTCGATCGGAGTGGCCGGGTCGAGACCGATGACGAGAAGTTCGTTGAACTCGGCAGCGGTGGGCACCTCGATGTCACCGTCCGATGCGGCGGTGGTGGTGTCGGCAGCGGCCGTGGTGGTGGTGGTCGCGTCGGCTCCGTTGTCGGAGTCGTCGGAGCCACAGGCGGACATGGTCAATGCTGCGACGATCGCGACTCCGGCGACGGTCATCTTACGATGCTTCAACTCGGTATTCCTCTTCAGTCTCGGGTATTCCGGGTCCTTCGGCAGCTCACACTACCCAAAAGTAGGAACAAGTACGCAAGGGTCGTCTGAGGGCATTCTGAGAATATGTCGACCCGGGATTGCGGCCGTGGAATTGCACGAGGGAATCGCACGTCGGGAATCGACCCCGGCTATTCCAGCGAATCTTCCGGTTCCGCCGGCCGTAATTCGCCGTCGGCCGCATCGAATGTCCGGGCCGGCCCAGGCCCGGACGTACGGGTCTCGAACCGGACGGTGACGACGCCGTGCCCGGCGCCCTGGACCCACCCGTGCCCGAACTGTGGGTGGGAGACGTCGAGCCCCGGGTACCACCGCTCCCGCGGGGCCCGGGCCGATGCGGGCGCCTCCTGCGGCGCGGCGGCTGTCGCGTCCGGCGGATCGATGTCCAGTTCGGGGAACAGCGAGCCCTGCGTCGACGACGACAGGCCCGCGAAGCCGACCCCCACGAGCCGGACCGGACCGAGCTCGACGGGATCGATCGCCTGTCTGCGGGCGGCGCCGACGAGCACCTGCCGATCGGTGGTCGAATACGGCAGCGTGATCGACCGGGTGATCACCGACATGTCCGACTTCCTCAGCTTCAGCACCACGGTGCGTGCGGACCGGCCGTCCCTGCCCAACCGGTCGAGAGCCGCACTCGCGGCCGATTCGATTGCGGTGAGCAGTGCGCCGAGGGTGACGATGTCCTCCGCATACGTGGTTTCCGCGCTGACCTGTTTGGCCTCTGCGCGTTCGGCGACGGGACGATCGTCGATCCCCCGGGCGATGCGGTGCAGACCCGGCCCGACAGTTGCGCCCAGCACGGATGCCACCTCCGATTCCGGCGTCCGGGCGAAGGCCCCGATCGTGTCGATGCCCACCTTCTTGAGTTTCTCCTCGGCGACGGGGCCGATTCCCCACAGCTTGCGAACCGGCAGCACGTCGAGGACGGCGTGCTGTTCCTGCTCGTCGATCACGGTGACCCCGTCGGGTTTCGCCAGCCCCGATGCGATCTTGGCGACCTGCTTCCCGGGCCCGGCACCGAGCGAGGCCACCAGACCGGTCTCCGCACGAACCAGCTGCCGCAGATTCTCGCAGTAGCTCCGTATCGTCTCGGGCTCCGCACCGACTAGATCGACGGGCTCGAAGAACGCCTCGTCCATCGACAACTGCTCGACGATCGGGATGCGGGTACGCAGCAGATCGAACACCGTCTTGCTGAGCAGCCCGTAGAGCTGCCCCCGCGGCGGGAGCACGACGGCCCCGACACCGACGAGCCTCCTGGCCTGATGCATCGGCATCGCCGATCGGGCGCCGAACACCCGCGCCTCGTAACTCGCTCCCGCGACGACACCCCGGCCGCCGAGCCCACCGACGAGCACCGGCCGACCACGCAGGGTCGGCCGGGTGAGCTGCTCCACCGAGGCGAAGAAGGCGTCCATGTCGAGGTGCAGCACCCAACGACCGTGCGCCCGCCCGGTCACCACCGCCGTCTCTCCTCGCTGCCGCTTGCGCGCTTTCCCCACGGCCGCGTGCGCGCCGCCGTGACCACGCCGGAAATCTACCCACCCCCACCGACATCTTCCGCGCCCAGCTCCCCCTCCCCTCCCAGGGTGAGGGGACCATTCGCCCGGTCTGACGAGGCGAAGGGTCCCGTCACCCTGGAGGAGGGCGGGGTGAGGAGGGCAGGGTGCGAGAGGCGGTGGGGCGAGCTACAGCGTCTCGGTGTGTCAGACCTTGGTGACCGTCGCCCGCACGCCCTCACCGAGATCGACCGCACCGGCGCCGGCCGGGCCGAATTCCAGTTCGGTGGCCAGGATCTCGCCGGCGATGAGATCGCGGTGGCGCTGCGCCCAGTCGACCCGCTCGGCCGGGACCTCGAGCACGACACGAATCCGGTCGGACACCTCGAGCCCACCTGCGCGGCGGGCGTCCTGCAGCTCCCGGATCCGGTCCTTGGCCCACCCCTCGGCCTCGAGTTCCTCCGTCACCACCGAGTCGAGGACCACCAGGCCACCGCCGCCGGGCAGTGCGGCGGTCGACTCCGGTTCGGCAGCCACCAGTCGCCGGGTGAACTCGGCCGGCAGCAACTCGATACCCGCCGCCACCACGGTTCCGTCCGCGTTCTCCGACCAGTCCCCCGCCTTGACGGCTTTGATCACGGTCTGCACGTCCTTGCCCAGACGCGGGCCCGCGGCGCGGGCATTGACCACGATCTCGAACCGACCGTGCACGTCCACGTCGTCCGTGAGGTCCACCTTCTTCACGTTGACCTCGTCGGCGATCAGGCCGAGGAACGGACGCATCCGGTCCGCATCCTCCGCGGCGACGGTGACCTCGGGCAGCGGCAACCGCACCCGAAGGTTCTGGGCCTTGCGCAGGCTCAGCACCGTCGAGCACACCGAACGCACGTCGTCCATCGACGCCACGAGCTCCGGATCCGCAGGCAGATCCCCGGATGCGGGCCAGTCCGCCAGATGGACCGACCGCTCGCCCGTCAGGCCGCGCCAGATCACCTCGCCGACCATCGGCAGCATCGGCGCCGCGAGCCGGGTCACGACCTCCAGGACCGTGTGCAGAGTGTCGATCGCCTCCTTGTCCTCGTCCCAGAAGCGGGTGCGGGAACGCCGCACGTACCAGTTGGTCAGCGCATCGCAGAAGGTACGCAACTCGTCGCACGCGCCGGCGATGTCGATGCGGTCGAGCGCCTCGGTGAGGGAATCTCGGGTCGCCGCCAGCTTGGCCAGGATGTACCGGTCCAGGACGTTGGTCGAGTCGGTCCGCCACTCACCGGATTCCGGGGCGTAGAGCTGAAGGAAGCTCCACGCGTTCCACAGCGGCAGGATCGCCTGACGGACGCCTTCCCGGATGCCCTGCTCGGTGACCACGAGGTTCCCGCCCCGCAGAATCGGCGAGGACATGAGGAACCAGCGCATCGCGTCGGAGCCGTCCCGGTCGAACACCTCGTTGACGTCCGGGTAGTTGCCCTTGGACTTGCTCATCTTGAGCCCGTCGTCGCCCAGCACGATGCCGTGCGCGGCGACCGTCTCGAACGCCGGCCTGTCGAAGAGCGCGGTGGCCAGCACGTGCAGCGTGTAGAACCAGCCGCGCGTCTGCCCGTTGTACTCGACGATGAAGTCGCCCGGGAAGTGGGATTCGAACCACTCGCGGTTCTCGAACGGATAGTGCGCCTGCGCGAACGGCATGGATCCGGATTCGAACCAGCAGTCGAGCACCTCGGGCACCCGGCGCATCGTCGACTGCCCGGTCGGATCGTCCGGATTCGGCCGGACGAGGTCGTCGATCATCGGCCGGTGCAGATCGTCCGGGCGCACGCCGAAATCGCGCTCGAGGTCGTCGAGCGAACCGTAGACGTCGATCCGTGGATACGCCGGGTCGTCGGACACCCAGACCGGGATCGGACTTCCCCAGTACCGGTTGCGGCTGATGTTCCAGTCCCGGGCACCTTCGAGCCACTTCCCGAATTGTCCGTCTCGGATGTGCTCGGGCACCCAGGTGATCTCCTGGTTCAGCTCGACCATCCGATCCCGGAATTTCGTCACTGCCACGAACCACGACGGCACCGCCATGTAGATCAGCGGCTGACCGCTGCGCCAGCTGTGCGGGTAGGAGTGTTCGATGGTTTCGTGCCGCAGCAACTTTCCGGCAACCTTGAGGTCCTTGATGATGACCGGGTTCGCGTCGAAGACCTGGAGCCCCTCGTACGGGGGAACCATCGAGGTGAAACGGCCGCCCGGGTCGAGCGGCTGGACGATCTCGATGCCGTTCGCCGTCGCGACGTCCATGTCCTCCTCACCGAACGCGGGCGCCAGATGGACGACACCGGTACCGGAGTCTGTCGTGACGTAATCCGCGGCGATGACCCGATGCGCGTTCGCCCGCCCCAGGAAGAAGTCGAACGGCGGCTCGTAGGCGAGCCCGACCAGATCACTTCCCCGATGCTCGGAGAGCACCTCGGGGGCGTCGCCGAGTTCCCGGGCGTAGTGCGCGAGCCGGTCCTTCGCCAGCACGTACCGCGCACCGTCCACCGCGACCTGCACATACGCGACGTCCGGATGCACTCCGACCGCGAGGTTCGACGGCAGCGTCCACGGTGTCGTGGTCCAGATCAGCGCGGCGGCGCCGTCGAGCACCGAGTCCGGCGCGGACAGCGGCATCGCCACGGTGACGGCCGGATCCTGGCGCATCTTGTAGGCGTCGTCGAGCCGGGTCTCCTGGTTCGACAGGGGGGTCTGCTCGTACCAGCTGTACGGGAGCACCCGAAAGCCCTGGTAGATGAGCCCCTTGTCGTACAGCGCCTTGAACGCCCACATCACGGACTCCATGAAGTCCAGATCGAGGGTCTTGTAGTCGTTGTCGAAGTCGACCCACCGGGCCTGCCGCGTCACGTAGTCGCGCCACTCGTCGGTGTACCGCAGGACCGAGGACTTGCAGTACGCGTTGAACTCGGCCAGGCCCATCTGGTCGATCTGCGACTTGTCCTTGATGCCGAGTTGCTTCTCGGCCTCGAGTTCGGCCGGGAGCCCGTGGCAGTCCCACCCGAAACGCCGCTCCACCTTCCGGCCACGCATCGTCTGGTAGCGCGGCACCAGATCCTTGACGTAGCCGGTGAGCAGGTGACCGTAGTGCGGGAGTCCGTTGGCGAACGGCGGGCCGTCGTAGAAGACGAACTCGGGGTCGTCCTTCCGGTTCGCCACCGACGCACGGAAGGTGTCGTCGGCCGCCCAATCCGCCAGTACTTTCGCCTCGAGCTGGGGGAACCGGACACCCGCATCCTTCGGGACGCCGTAGTCCACCTTCGGATAGGAGCCGGCCGGGCCGCTGCCGGTCGAATTGCCGGGACCGCTGCTGTCACTCACCGTCGATACTCCTCGTGCCTCGTGTGACTCCGGCACGGGGACGACGGACGGCGCATCGTGCGCTCGCCACCGCGGTACCACCCCGCTTGCGCCCCGATCGGTGTGATCACACCGGGGACGCCACTCCTTCACGGGCTGTGACGGGCCCACCCGTTCGGTTCTACTGAGCCGTGCGGCCGTGGCCGCGAGACCGTTCTTCCGAAGGCTCCCCGGTGATAGCCGGATCGACGCCGAACACCATCTTAACGCTCCCCGTCGGCGGCCGACGGATCACTCCCCTCGGCGGGCGGGGACGGAGGTGCCGTCCCGGTGTCGTGTTCCGCCTCGGCCGAGTGGGTGGGACCGGACGAGTGAGTGGGGCCCGACCGATGCGCGGAGCCCGACGGCCTCGCGTGCCGCGGTTCCCGCCCCGACTCGACCTCGTCGATCGGAGCCCGCTTACCTGCCAGTGCACTGATCAGCAGGACGACCGCACCGATCACACACACCACGATGCAGCCCCAGGCCCAGATCACCGAACCCGTCATCAGTGCGACGACCAGCAGTGCGAATCCCGCTGCCGCCAACACCAACGTCACGACCAGCACTGTTGCACCTCGATCCTCCGTCCGAGACACACCCGAAAGCGGACACACCCGTAAGCGACGGATCGAAAGCCGGCCGTCCGGTCAGTTGCCGCCCTTCGCGTACGACGACTGGCTGAACGAATCCTGGCCCCCGTCGGCGGGCATCGCCGATCCGCGCTGCTCGAGCTCCTCGAGCTGCGACTCCAGGTACGACTTCAGGCGCACGCGGTACTCGCGCTCGTAGGTCTTGAGGACCTCGATCCGGCCTTCCAACACCGACCGCTGCTGGTTGATGGTGGCCATGATCTCGGTGTGCTTCTTCTCGGCGTCCGCCTGGAGGGCGTCGGCCTTCTCCTTCGCCTGGCGAAGCTGCGTCTCCGAACGAGTCTGCGCGTCGCTGAGGAGGGCGTCCGACTTCTGGCGCGCCTCGGCGACCATGGAGTCGGCACGCGAACGGGCGTCGCTGACCAGCTGCTCGGAGTTGGCCCGGGCGTTGCCGAGCAGCTGCTCGGACTCCGCCTTCGCATCACTGGTGAGGCGATCTGCCATCTCCTGAGCCAGGCCCAGGACCTTCGCGGCCTGCATGTGGGCGTCGGCACTCTGCGCGCCGGAGGGCTGTGGGGCGACCGGGGCTGCGGCCTTGACCGGCTCGGGGGCCCGCACGGGCTCCGGAGCGGGGGCCGGTGCCGCGGCAGCCGGCTGGCGGGGCGCCTTCTTGGCGTCCGAGAGCTCCTTGTCGAGCTCACCCACCCGCTGGCGGAGGTCCGCGTTCTCCTCGATCAGCCGCGAGAGCTCCTGCTCCACGAGGTCGAGGAAGGCATCCACCTCGTCCTCGTTGTAGCCACGCTTTCCGATCGGAGGCTTGCTGAACGCTACGTTGTGCACATCAGCTGGTGTCAGCGGCATGGAAGGATCCCTTCACGCATCATTTTGGCGGTCGAGCAAGCATTCAGTTAAAGGCAGTCTACGCGCTCACGTTCCGTCACAAGGTCAATGGTCACCATTGTGTCACACGAAACCGGTGGCTCGGGCCTGCCCCTGAACGATCGACATCAGGATGAAAACGAGGAACAGCAGGACCATGATCGACAGGTCCAGGCGCACCCCACCCAGATTGAGCGGCGGAATGATACGGCGCAACAATTTCACCGGCGGGTCGGTGACGGTGAACACCGCTTCCAGAATGACGACCACGAATCCGGTCGGGCGCCAGTCACGCGCGAACGTGCGGACGAACTCGACGATGATCCTGCCGATCAGAAGCAGCCAGAAGACGAAGAGGATCAGATACAGAACCTGGAACAAGGCCACGCGCCCACTCTGCCTGAGAACAGGCCGCCGATCAAAACGGCACGCCCGTACGAGAACATGCCGATCGGTGCAGCCGGGACCGCCAGGGGCAGGATCAGCTGCACACGAACTTACTTCTGACTGTAGAAACCGGTCTCGGCGATACGCTTGCGCTCCTCCGCCGACACGTCGATGTCCGCGGGCGAGAGCAGGAACACCTTCGTCGCGACCTTGTCGAACGATCCGCGCAGCGCGAATGCCAGGCCGGCCGCGAAATCGACCAGACGCTTGGCGTCCGCGTTGCTCATCTCGACCAGATCCATGATGACCGGAGTGCCGTCCCGGAAACGCTCGCCGATGGTGCGCGCCTCGGAGTAGTCGCGGGGACGGAGGGTGGTGATCTTCGAGAGCGGTCCGCCCTCGTCGAAGAGCGAGCCTCGCCGGGCGTCACGGTCAGAGCGGGTGTCGCCTCCCGCCAGGCGCGCCGCACGGGCAGGCGACGCCGCACTCGTGCGTGGGCCCCGGGAGCCGATCGGCTCCACCCGCGAGGGGTGCCGGGCACCGGCGTCGTAGCGGTCGAAGTCCTCACGGTCGAAATCGTCGCGCTCGTCACGCCGCGGGGCCGAATAGGCCGGGCCGAAAGCAGGTTCCGCGAACTCCCGATCGTCGCGCTCGAGATACGGGTCGCGGCCGTCGCGCGGTCCACGGGCCGGCCGCCGCGACTGCTCGGGAACGTCGATGTAGTCGTCCTCGTAGTCGTCGAGAGGCACCATGCCGAAGTACGCCTTGAACTTGTGCAGACTGCTCATTGATCGACCTTCCTTGGCGCGACGGGCTGGGCGATCACCTTCGGCACGGGCTACGAGCTCGAGTTCGGCAATCACGTCGAGGTTATCGGGCGGGAACCGAGCAGCGCGGTTCCGACACGCACGCACGTGGATCCGTACCGGACAGCGTGTTCCAGATCATTCGTCATGCCGGCTGAGAGTTGCGTCGCATTCGGAAAAGCTCGCACGAAATCCCGGTGTACCCGTTGCAGTTCCGCGAATGCCGTCTCGGCGTCCGAGCCGAGTGGGGGAACCGCCATCAGGCCGACCAGTCGCAGATTCGGTGCCTCCTCGGCACGCGTTCCCAACCGTTCCAGCTCCGGCAGCGGGGCGCCACCACGCTCCGGGTCGCCGTCCAGGCTGACCTGGACGAAGACGTCGAGCGGATCCGTACGCTCCCCTGCCTCGCGGGACGCGGTGGCAGCCCGGTCGAGCGCGGCGAGCAGGCGCTCGCTGTCCACCGAGTGGACGGCACTCGCCCACCGCGCCACCCCACGGGCCTTGTTCCGCTGCAGATTTCCGATCATGTCCCACCGGACTGACGCGTCGTCGACCGCGGCGCGGAACTGATCGATCTTGGCCGCCGCCTCCTGCTCCCGCGACTCACCGAAGTGGCGGCAACCGAGGTCGTACAGGATGCGGACGTCCGACACGGGAAAGAACTTGGTGACCGGCAACAGCGTCACGGACTCCGGGTCGCGCCCCGCCGCCCGGCACGCCCGTTCGAGTCGCGCGCGCGCCGCAGTGAGCGCGGCGGTGACCTCGCGGACACGGTCGGTCGCCCCGTGGGCACCGCCCGGGCTCACCGCGTCCAGCCCCTCGTTCACGAGGGCTCCATCCAGATCACCGCCGCCTGCCGACCGGTCGGCGCACCCCGCCGGTGACTGAACAGGGACTGGTCCTCGATCGTGCACCGCGGGTCCTCGGCCACCCCCGCGACCCCGGCGGCGAGCAGCTGCCTGCGGATCCCGGCACGCAGGTCGAGTCCCGGAGTGCCTTTCTCGGTACGCACGGCACTGCCGGGCAGATGCGCTTCGACGTCCGCCTGCATACCGACCGGCACCTCGTACTGCCGACCACTGGCCGCAGGCCCGAGGAGCACGCCGATCCGGTCCAGACGCGCGCCCTGCCGGACCATCGCTTCGAGCACGCGCGGGACGATCCCGATGCGCGCACCCACCCGCCCGGCATGGGCGGCCGCGATGACGCCCGCCTCGTCGTCGGAGAGCAACAGCGGCACACAGTCGGCGCTGAGCGTCGCGAGTGCGAGACCGGGAACCGCGGTCACCAGCGCGTCGGTCGCCTCGACCGGCGTGGACCTGGGCTCGGACACCACGGTCACGGTGCGACTGTGGATCTGCTCCATCCAGATCAGGTGGTCGGGCTCGACCCCGATCCGTCCGGCGAGCCGCGCCCGGTTGGCTGCGACCGCAGCGGGATCGTCGCCGACATGGTCACCGAGATTGAACGAGCCGTACGGTTCGGCCGACACCCCGCCGGCACGCGAGGTGACGACCCGCCGAACCCGTGCGGTCACCGGCGCATGAAGATGGGAACGTCGACGTCGTCCTCGCCGTCCTCGTCGGAGACGGGTGCGCGCCCCGAGTTCCCGAGCGGAGGCAGGGTGCTGCCCGAAGAACCGATGGTCTCCCGGGTCACCGAGACCGGTTCCGGCTGTTCGGCACCTGTCGCGGGGCGACCGATCTCGCCGGCCCGGCCCACGCCGATCGCGTTGCGGCCCGCCTGGCCCTGCTGCGCCTGCCCACCCTGGCGCTGCTCGGCCTCGACCGGACGACGGGCGGGGGTCCCCCCGTCGAATCCGGCGGCGATGACCGTGACCCGGACCTCGTCGCCGAGGGAATCGTCGATGACCGTTCCGAAGATGATGTTGGCGTCGATGTGGGCGGCCTCCTGCACCAGCGAGGCGGCCTCGTTGATCTCGAAGAGACCGAGATCGCTACCACCGGCGATCGACAGCAGCACCCCGCGGGCGCCTTCCATCGACGCCTCGAGCAGCGGCGAGTTGATCGCCGCCTCGGCGGCCTTGATCGCGCGGCCCTCGCCTCGCGACGAACCGATCCCCATCAGCGCGCTTCCCGCGCCGGACATGACGCCCTTGACGTCGGCGAAGTCGACGTTGATGAGACCGGGTGTGGTGATGAGATCGGTGATGCCCTGGACACCGTTGAGGAGCACCTCGTCGGCGGAGCGGAAGGCATCCATCAGACTGACCGCGGCGTCGCCGAGCTGGAGCAGGCGGTCGTTGGGGATCACGATGAGCGTGTCGCAGGACTCCCGCAACGACTGGATCCCGGTGTCGGCCTGGCCGCCACGGCGCTTGCCCTCGAACGAGAACGGACGGGTGACGACACCGACGGTGAGTGCACCCAGCTTGCGCGCGATGCTCGCCACGACGGGTGCGCCACCGGTCCCGGTTCCGCCACCCTCGCCTGCGGTGACGAACACCATGTCGGCGCCCTTGAGCACCTCTTCGATCTCGTCCTTGTGGTCCTCGGCGGCCTTGCGTCCCACCTCGGGGTCCGCGCCGGCACCGAGGCCGCGGGTCAGCTCGCGACCGACGTCGAGTTTGACGTCGGCGTCGCTCATGAGGAGTGCCTGGGCGTCGGTGTTGACCGCGATGAACTCGACTCCCTTGAGTCCCTGTTCGATCATCCGGTTGACAGCATTCACGCCGCCGCCGCCGATGCCGACGACCTTTATTACGGCGAGGTAGTTGTGCGGGGGCGTCATCGGCTCTCGCCTTCCGTGAGTGTGTGTCGCGCTCTGGTACAGATCACTTCTTGCCTTCTGATCACTTTCCGCCGAGTCCCTCAAGTCTCAACCTCAACCACAGGGTTATGGTTATGTCAAGTACTCGACTGTGCGAAACGCTATGCACCGTCGCAGTGATCCGCCACTAGGCGCGCCGAGGCAGTTCCGGGAATTTGCGTCCCGCCTCCGTGCCGTCGTCATCGCACCGTCGGCAGGTCCGGACTCGACACGTCGTACGTCTGTCCCGGCTGCGTGAGCAGCGGCAGCGCGACCGCACCCTTGCGGGCGGACTGATCGGTGCCGCCCCACATGACGATCCGGCCGTCGTGCAACGTGACCGACACGTCCGAGATCGACCGTGCGGCAACCTCGCCGACCTGCTCCCGCAGTTGCGGAGGCATCGCCTCCAGGATCTCGAGCGCCGCCGCCGTCGCCGGATCACCCCACCCCGGGGCATCCGCCACGAGTTTCGGCAGCCCCGGAGGTGGCGGCGCGACCGCGAAGTCCACACCTTCCCCGTCCAGCAGGTGCGTTCCGTCGGGATGCTCGGTGAAGACCACCGGCATCCGTTCCGTGACCGTCACCCGGATCGTCGACGGGTAGATGCGCTGGACCCGCGCCGAGGCGACCTTCGGGATCGCCGCCACCCGAGCCGCCGCACCGCCGGTGTCCACCCTCGGCAACGGCTGCCCCGGCGGAACATCCAGCGCCGCGAGCACCTCCTGCTCGGACAGCTCCACGACGCCCACCACCTCCGTGGTCCGCACCGCCAGCACGGGCGTGAACCAGGCAGCCGCGACGAGTCCACCGACCACCGCGACGACGAGCGCCACCAGTACCGGCACCCGGCGGTACCACGGGCGCCGCTCGGGCGCGGGTCGGTCCGCACCATGCTCGACGCGTCGCCGGGACGGACCTCGGCCCGAATCCGCGCGCGCCGTCGCAGCCGACCTCGAGGCCGAGCCGGACCGGGACGTCGGGCGCCGGTTCATCGCGGTGACTTGTGGTGTGGTGCGGCGGCGAGGGCCCCCAGGATCTGGTTGCCGAGCATCGTCACGTCACCCGCTCCCATGGTGATGACGACATCGCCGGGTCGCGCGAGGGACGCCACCTGCTTGGGCGCCTGGGACAGATCCGGCTGGTAGTACACCGGTTTCGAGACCGCCTGCGCCACCAGCGCGCCACTGACTCCGGGCAGCGGTTCCTCCCGGGCACCGTAGACGTCGAGAACCACCACCTCGTCCGCCAGGTCGAGCGCCTGCCCGAACTCCTCGGCGAACGCCGCGGTCCGCGAGTACAGGTGGGGCTGGAAAACCACCACGACGCGGCCGGGCTCGGTGTCCGCATCCGCGTCCGCGGACGGCCGCACCAGATCGGCGGCGGCACCGAGCACGGCCCGCACCTCCGTCGGATGGTGCGCATAGTCGTCGAAGACCCGTACCCCGTGCTCGCGGCCGGTGAACTGGAACCGCCGATGGACACCCCCGAACCCGGCGATCCCCTCGAGGATCTCGGTGACGTCCGCGCCGACCTCACGGGCGGCGAGCAACGCCCCCACCGCGTTGAGTGCCATGTGCCGGCCGGGGACACCCATCCGGACGGTCCGTGCCGTGTCCTCGCCGACGACGTGCAGTCGCATCACGCCACCGATGTCCCTGGCCTCGAAATCCAGGAGCCGGGCCCCGATCTCGACGCCGTCCACCGGCTCGAACAGCGCAGCCGTCGACTCGGGCTGAGCGTCCTCACCGGCGAGCGCCGCGCCGCCGTACCCGAGAACGCGCACGTCCGGACGCCGGCGCACCACTCGCGCCGCGAGGTCCGCCGAGCCCGGATCGTCGATACAGGCGACGAGCAGCCCGCCTTCGGGCAGACGATCGGCGAAGTCGTCGAAGACCTGGACGTACGCCTCGGCGGAACCGAAGTGATCCAGGTGATCCGCCTCGATGTTGGTCACGACGACGACGTCGGGGTCGTACTGCAGCAGCGAGCCGTCGCTCTCGTCCGCCTCCGCGACGAAGACGTCACCACTGCCGTGGTGGGCGTTGGTCCCGGCTTCGTTCAGCTCGCCGCCCACGGCGAAGGAAGGATCGAACCCGCAGTGCTGCAACGACACCACCAGCATCGACGTCGTCGAGGTCTTGCCGTGCGTCCCGGAGACGAGCAGCGTGCGGTGCCCGTGCATGAGCGAGGCGAGCACGGCGGGCCGCAGCAGCACCGGTATCCCCCGCCGGCGAGCCTCGACGAGTTCCGGATTGTCCTGCGGGATGGCGGCATGCGTGGTGACCACGACGGTGGGGCCACCGTCGAGGAGGTCCAGAGCATCGGCATCGTGGCCGACGCGGACGACGGCACCCCGCGCACGCAGGGCGAGCACGGCCCGGCTGTCCTTGGCGTCCGACCCGGACACCTGGCCGCCGCGGGCGAGCAGGATACGGGCGATTCCGGACATACCGGCGCCGCCGATACCGACCATGTGGACCCGTGCGAGTTCTGCGGGCAACTGGAACTCGTCCTCCGAGGACGTCATCACTTCTCCCCTGCCTGCGAGCGACCGGCGACGTCGAGCACGATCCGGGCCACGGTGTCCGCCGCGTCGCGGTGACCGGCACCGGCAGCCCGCTGCGACATCTCCTCGAGCCGTTCCCGATCCCGCAGGAGCGGGACCACGGTGGACTCGACGAATTCCGGCGTGAGCGCATCGTCGGAGACGAGTATCCCACCTCCGGCCTCGACCACCGGGCGGGCGTTGAGTTCCTGTTCTCCGTTGCCGTGCGGCAGCGGGACGTACACCGCCGGCAGCCCCACCGCCGATACCTCGGCGACCGTCATCGCGCCGGATCGGCAGACGACCGCGTCGGCCGCCGCGTACGCGAGGTCCATCCGGTTCAGGTACGGCACCGCGACATACGGCGGGCCGTCCGTCGCGGCGAGATCGAGCGTGTTCTTCGGCCCGTGCGCGTGCAGCACCGCGACCCCGGCGCCGGCCAGCGCGGCCGCTGCCCCGGACACGGCGTCGTTCAAGGTCCGGGCGCCCTGAGACCCACCGAACACGAGCAGCACCGGCCCGTCCTCGGGAAGCCCGAAGAACGCGCGCGCCTCGCTCCGCAGTGCGCCACGGTCGAGGCCCGTGATCGACGAACGCACCGGAATCCCCACGATCTCGGCGTCCGCTGCCCCCTTCGCGTGCACTCCGGATCCGGGCACTGCCGCGAGGACCTTCGTCGCCAGGCGCGCACCGATCTTGTTGGCGATCCCCGCGCTCGCGTTGGCCTCGTGTACCACGACGGGGACCCGCCTACGGCGCCGGAGCACGCCCCGGCCGGCGGCCAGATAGGCGGGCAGGGCCACGTAACCACCGAAACCGACGACGACGTCGGCGTCCGTCTCGTCGATCACCGCGCGAGTGGCACGCACCGAGGACCGCACCCGGCCGGGGAGCCGCAGCAGATCCGCCGTGAGCTTGCGGGGAAGCGGGACGGGCGGAATCAGCGCCAACCGATAGCCACGGTCCGGTACCAGGGTGGTCTCGAGTCCGCGTTCGGTACCGAGCGCGGTGACCCGTGCCGTCGGATCGAGCGCGGTGATCGCGTCCGCCACCGCCATGGCCGGTTCGATGTGACCGGCAGTACCACCCCCGGCCACGATCACCGACAGGGCAGACCTCGTGCCGCTCACCTACGATTTCCTCGCTCTCCCGCTCGTCGTTCTCCATGTGCACGGCGATCGCCGCGTGCCCGTCGATTATCCGCGCCTCGGCCGGATCCGGTCGCCCGGCCCTCGTTCGCCCGGCGATCGCGCGAACGGCCGGGGTCGGCGGCGCGGCGGTCCCTGTCCCTGGCCCGGTCCCCCTCGCGACCGTCGCGCCCCTGCGCACTGCGGTACGACACGGGCGCTCCCGCCGCTCCTCGGCCGGAGCGGCTGCGCTCCTGGGCCCGGCGCACCGCGACCGCCCGGGTCGAGGACGGGGACACCGGCGCGTACGGCTCGGGCTTCCGCAATCGGAGCATCTTGCTGATCCGGCCGTCCTGCCCGGCATGCAGTGCGGCGATGGCCTCGGGTTCGTGCCGTGCCGCATTCGCCAGCACACCGAACATGAACAACGTGATCGCCAGGGACGACCCGCCCGCCGAGACCAGGGGCAACTGTAGACCCGTCACCGGGAGCAGCCCGATCACGTATCCGATGTTGATCATGGCCTGGCCGAGGATCCAGGTGGTCGCGGTCGCGGTGAGCAACCGCAGGAACGGGTCGACCGATCGCGCCGCGATCCGCAGTCCGGTGTAGACGAACAGGCCGAACAATCCGAGGACCGCCAGGCAGCCCAGGAAACCGAGTTCCTCCCCGATGATCGCGAAGATGAAGTCGTTGTGGGCATTGGGCAGATAGCTCCACTTGGCGCGGCTCTGACCGAGCCCCCGACCGAGGAAACCACCGTCGGCCAGGGAGAATGCCGCCTGCCTCGCCTGATAGTTGATGCCCTGCGGATCCTCACCCGGATTGAAGAATGCGCGCACCCGGTTGGAGCGGTAGCCGGCGGACACCGCCAGGACACCCGCCGCGACGACGCCACCGACGACGATGGACCCGAATACCTTGAGCGGAAGACCGCCGTACCAGAGCAGTGCTCCCAGGATGATGCCGAGCGCGATGGTGGTACTCAGGTTCGGCTGGAGCACCACCATGACGCAGGCGAGCAGGCCGGCCGGCACCAGCGGTACCAGGATCTCCTTGAGCGAGCCCCGCCCTTCCCGACGCCGGGAGGCGAGCAGATGCGCGCCCCACAGCGCGAGTGCGACCTTGATCAGCTCGGACGGCTGGACCGAGAACGGGCCCAGGACCAGCCAGCGCCGCGAACCCTGGGCCACGTTGCCGACGCCCGGGATGAGCACCAGAGCCAGGAGCACCATGCAGGCGGCGAACGCGGGGAACGACCATTTGCGCAGAACCCGGATCGGTATGCACAGCGCGATGTAGAAGAACACCGCACCGAGGACCGCGTACATCAGCTGGGGCAGGAACAGAGCGTAGGCCGAACCGTCGTTGGCGTAGGACTCGACACTCGACGAGGACAACACCATGACCAGGCCCAGCACCGTGAGCAGGAAGGCGATCGTGACGATCAGGTGGAACGAGGCGAGCGGACGCGCCAGCCAGGTGCCGATCCGGGTCCTCGGTGCCCGGGACGGTGCTGCCATCACGGGGTCCCGGGCGGGTCCGTCTGCGCCCGGCCACGGCTCCGGCCGGGGAGGCCGGCGACCGCGGCGGCGAAACTACGCCCTCGGTGGCCGTAGCTGTCGAACATGTCCAGCGACGCTGCCGCGGGCGCGAGCACCACCGCGGTTCCGGCTTCCGCGAGGCGGCTCGCCCGGTCCACCGCGACGGCCATGACGGCATCGGCAGGCGTGGACCCGGGCAGGACCACGCGATCCACCTGAGTCTGCTCGCCGGGGGTCACTCCAGCATCGTCTCCCGTTTCCACCCGGACGACGGGAACCTCGGGGGCGTGTCGCGCGAGTGCTTCGGCGATCACACCGGCATCCTCACCGATCAGCACGGCCCCGGCCAGGCGTGGTGCGATCTCGATCACCAGCTCCTCGACCCGCGCGCCCTTGAGCAGGCCACCGGCGACCCAGACGATCCGGGAGTGCGCGAGCAGCGAGGAACGTGCGGCATGCGGATTGGTCGCCTTGGAGTCGTCGACGTACCGCACCTCGTCGACCTCCTCGACGACGGCGCCCCGATGCGGGCCCACCCGATGTCCCGCGAGCCCGTCCGCCACCGCCTCCGGCGCCACGCCGGCTGCGCGCGCGAGCGCCGCGGCGGCGAGCGCATCGAGCAACCCGGCCTCGCCGGGCGGCGTGATGCCCGCTGCGGGCGCCAGAACCTCGACATCGGCGAAGGCCCGGTCGACCAGAGCCCCCGCCACGATCCCGAACTCACCGTGCTCCGGTTCGCCGAGCCGGAACCCCACGGTGACCTCCGCGGCGGATGCGCGGCCCAGCCTCGCCGCCTCCGGGTCGTCGAGACCGACGACGGCCACCCGTCCCGTCAGCGCCCGGGCCTTGGCGTCGATATACCCCTGCATCCCACCGTGCCAGTCCAGGTGGTCCTCGGCGATGTTGAGGACGGCGCCCGCGTCCGGGCGCACCGAGGGGGCCCAGAACAGCTGGAACGACGACAGTTCGACGGCGAGTACCTCGACGCGAGGAGTCGTGCGCAGAGCGTCGATCACGGGCAGGCCGATGTTGCCGCACGCGGCCGCAGGGATGCCCGCGGCGACGAGAATCGCCTCGAGCATCGACGTGGTCGTGGTCTTGCCGTTCGTCCCGGTCACCACCAGCCACCTGCGTGCCGGACCGTAGATCTCGGCGCGGTCGATCCGCCAGGTCAACTCGATGTCGCCCCAGATCGGCACACCGGCCCCCGCGGCGGCCGCGAGCAACGGAGCATCGGGCCGGAATCCGGGGCTCGTGACCACGAGGGCGAACTCGGCGATCTCGCCCCGGTCGGCCAACAGATGCTCGACCGGGATCGTCGCGACCCCGTCGGCCGCCGAACGGGCCAGTGACTCCGGGCGGGAGTCGGTGACCGTGACCTCCGCACCGAGGTCGGCCAGCGGTCCGGTCACCGCACGGCCGGAGACCCCGGCGCCCGCGACCAGCACGCGGCGGCCACGCAACCTTCCGAGATCGTCCACGTCCGTCAGCCTCCGATCGCGCCGAGGTACTCGCTGTAGAACAGCGCCAGACCGATCGCGGAGGCGATGGCCGCGAGCAACCAGAATCTGATGATGACCGTGGTTTCCGCCCACCCGGCGAGTTCGAAGTGGTGATGGAACGGCGCCATCCGGAACACTCGCCTGCGGCTGGAACGGAACACGGCGACCTGGATCACCACCGATGCCGCCTCGGCCACGAACAGCGCACCGATGACGACCATGAGCAGCTCGGTCCGGGTCGTGACCGACAGCCCGGCGAGCATTCCGCCGAGAGCCAGGGAGCCGGTGTCCCCCATGAAGATCTTCGCCGGTGCCGCGTTCCACCAGAGGAATCCGATACACGCACCGGCGCCGGCCGCGCAGATCAGTGCGAGATCGAGTGGGTCGCGGACGTCGTAGCAGCCCTTCCCCGGCGACGTCTCGCAGGCGTTGCGGTACTGCCAGAAGGTGATGATGACGTAGGCACCCAGCACGAGGCTCATCGAGCCCGCCGCGAGGCCGTCGAGACCGTCGGTCAGGTTGACCGCATTGGACCAGGCGATGATCAGCAGGCAGCAGAACAGGACGAACACGAGGGCACTGACCGTGACGGTCGCGATGTCGCGGACGTACGACAGGTGCAGGCTGCCGGGCGTGAGATCGTTACCGCCCCGGAACTGCAGCGCCAGGATGCCGAAGATGACGGCGCTCACGACCTGGCCGACATACTTGCCGGTCGCGTTCAGACCGAGATTGCGTTGCTTGCGGATCTTGATGAAGTCGTCGAGGAAACCGACGACACCGAGCGAGGTGGCGAGCCCGAGGACGAGCAGACCAGATGCCGACGGCCCCTCCGCGTCGTAGCCGATCCCGATCAGATGGGAGCCGAAGTATCCCGCCCACAGGCCGGCGAGGATCGCAACGCCACCCATCGTCGGTGTGCCCCGCTTGGACTGGTGGCTCGCCGGACCCTCGACGCGGATCTCCTGCCCGAAACCCTGCCGGGAGAACGCCTTGATGAGCAGGGGTGTCAGCAGGATCGAGACGGCCAGGGCGATACCCGCCGCGAACAGAATCTGTCTCACTGCGTATCCCCCGCTCCCGCGTCCACACGCGACTCCAGTGCGAGCACCGCGTCCGCGACCTGCCACAGCCCCACTGCCTGTGAAGCCTTCACGAACACGACGTCCCCGGGTGCGAGTTCCGATTCCAGAACGGCCGCGGCAGCAGCCGCGTCGGGAACCAGCATCGACTCCTCACCCCACGAACCTTCCATCACGGCACCCTGGTGCATCGCCCGAGCCGTGCGGCCGGTGCCGACGACGATGAGGCGGCTCACGTCCAGCCGGACGGCGAAGCGGCCGATGGCGTCGTGCTCGACGACGGCCTCGGGCCCCAGCTCGGCCATCTCGCCCAGCACTGCCCAGCTGCGCCGCTCACCGTCACGACCGGACTTGGCCATCGACACGAGTGCCTTGAGCCCGGCGCGCATCGAGTCGGGATTGGCGTTGTAGGAGTCGTTGACGACGGTGATGCCGTCGGCTCGTTCGCGCACCTCCATCCGCCGCGCCGAGACCGATTCGGCCGCGCCGAGCGCCGCGACGGCGGTGTCCAGATCCACCCCGCGCTCGAGCGCGACGGCGACCGCGGCCAGGGCGTTGCCGACCTGGTGCTCGCCGTGCACGGACAGCGCCACCGGGCGGGATCCGACCGGCGTGTGCAGTGTGAACCTGGCCCGTGCCGCGGCGTCCAGCGTCACGTCCGACGCCCGGATCTGCGCGGCGGAGGATCGACCGACGGCCACCACCCGGGCGCGGGTCCGGGACGCCATCGCGGCCACCAGCGGGTCGTCGGCGTTGAGTACCGCCACTCCCCCGGCGTCGGCCGTCGGGAGCGCTTCCACCAATTCGCCCTTCGCGATCGCGATCGCGTCTCGGGATCCGAACTCACCGAGATGGGCCGTACCCACGTTGAGCACCACCCCGATCCGGGGCGGAGCGACCGCGGCCAGGGCCGCGATGTCCCCGCGCCCCCGTGCCGACATCTCGAGCACCAGGGACCGTGTCGCGGCATCGGCCCGCAGTGCCGTCCACGGATGCCCCAGTTCGTTGTTGAAGGAACCGGGGGGCGCGACGACCGGCCCCAGCGGCGCGAGCACCGCGGCGAGGAGGTCCTTCGTCGATGTCTTACCCGCCGATCCGGTAACTCCGACGACGGTGAGACCGGTTGCCGTCAACTCGTCGACGACGGCGCGTGCGAGCGCTCCGAGAGCGGCCAGCACGGCAGCACCGGAACCGTCCCGATCGTGCTCGAGGGCCATCGCCCGGCTGGGCTCGGCGACAGGCACCGGGTCCACCACGACGGCGGGCACGCCCACCGGACGCGCCGCGAGGACCGCGACTGCGCCCGAGGCGACCGCGGCAGCGGCATGGGCATGGCCGTCCACCCGCGCACCCGGCAGCGCGACGAACAGCCCACCGGCCGTGACCTTGCGCGAGTCGAACTCCACGGTGGCGGTGACCTCGGCGTCGGGATCGGGCACCTCGCTCAGCCGGCCACCGACGACCTCCGCGATCCGCGCGAGCGTCATCGGGATCATTCGCCGCCTCCCACCAGGCGGTCTATCGCCGCGCTCATCACATCCCGATCGTCGAATGGGTGCTTCACCCCGTCAATCTCCTGACCGATTTCATGTCCCTTACCGGCGACGAGTACGACGTCCCCGGCTTTTGCCCACGCCACCGCGTCCGCGATCGCCTGCGCCCGGTCGCCCACCTCACGCACCTCGGCGCGCTCCGCTCCCGGAATGTCCCTCGTCCCGGCCAGCACCGCCGACCGGATCGCGGCCGGATCCTCGCTCCGCGGATTGTCGTCGGTGACGACCACCAGGTCGGCACCGCGCGCGGCAGCCGCCCCCATCAGGGCGCGTTTGCCGGTATCGCGGTCTCCGCCGGCACCGACCACGATCGCAACCCGGCCGGCGGCCTGGCCGCGCAGTGTCGAGATGACCGCCTCGATCGCAGCGGGCTTGTGTGCGTAGTCGACCACCGCGAGGAAGCTCTGCCCCCGCTCGATGCGCTGGACCCGGCCGGGCACGTCGACTTCGGCGATGCCTCGGACGGCGTTCTCGACGTCCACACCCAGCACCACCGCCGCGGCCACGGCCAGGCTCGCGTTCGCGACGTTGTAGCGGCCGGGCAGCTGGACGACAGCGTGGTGGGAGGCACCGTCGGGGCCGGTGAGATCGAAGCTCTGGGTACCGGACGGCAACGGCCGCGACGGGCCTGCCGTCCATCCCGTGGAGCCATCCGCCCGGTGGTCCTCGTGGGTCGCCACGGTCACCACCTTCTCCCCGCCGTCCCGGGCGACCTTCGTCATCCGTTCACCCCACACGTCGTCGATGCAGACGACTGCGGTGTCGGCGCGGACCGAGGACGCCCCGTCGAAGAGCCGCGCCTTGGCGGCGAAGTAGTCGTCGAGATCCTTGTGGAAGTCCAGGTGGTCCTGGGACAGGTTCGTGAACGCCCCGATGTCGAAACGCACCCCGTCCACGCGGCCCAGCGCGAGGGCGTGGCTGGACACCTCCATCACCACCGTGTCGATGCCCTGTTCGACCATCACCGCGAACAGCGCATGCAGCTGCGGCGCCTCGGGAGTGGTCAGCGCGCTCGGGACCCGACGGCCCCGGATGCGGGTCTCGATGGTGCCGACGAGGGCAGGATGTCGGCCACCGGCGTCGAGCGCGGCCTCCACCAGGTACGACGTCGTCGTCTTCCCGGACGTGCCGGTGATCCCCACGACCTGCATCTTCTCGGAAGGGTGCCCGTATACCGTCGCCGACACCTCGCCGAGCACCTGCCGCGGGGAGGGGTGGACGAGCACGGGCACGGTCCGTTCCGGATTCGCCCGGGCCACCAGGTCGAATCCGTCCGCGTCGGTGAGAACGGCGACCGCACCGCGGTCGAGCGCCTGCGCCGCGAACTCGGCGCCGTGGGCGCGCGTGCCGGGCAGTGCCGCGAACAGATCCCCCGCGAGGATGTCCTGCGCTCGCAGATCGATCCCGGTGACCGACACCTCGGTGCGCTCGGCACCGGCCGGCCCGGCGAACTCGATGCGTCCGGCGACGAGTCGGGCGAGGTCCGTCAGTCGGGTACGGACCACGTTCTCGGGCCGAAGCCCCGAGGCGGGGGTACCTGTGGACGACGGCTGCGAACTCGACGGCACGTGCACCGGCTCCTCTCGGCTCGAAATCGATTCGGACATCGCGCGGGGGCGCGATCACAGTGGTTCCGCGCGGGTTCCGCGCGCGGCGGATGTCAGGTTACCCGCTCCCGATCCCACCTCTGCCAGGTCGATCGGGAACCCACGACAATCTGATCAGTCTGCTTGCAGCACCAGCCTGCTACCCGGATCAGGCGACATCGGCACGCTGTCCCGTTGGAGCAGCCACGACGCGATGTCGTGGAACAGTGGCGCCGCGGACTGCCCGCCGGAACCGTCCGAACTCCGCGACGGCGCATTGAGCATGATGCCGATCACGTACCGGGGATCGTCCGAGGGGGCGATCCCGGCGAAGGTGATCCAGTAGCGGGAGTTGGAGTAGCACCGGCACGCCGGATCCACCTGCTGCGCGGTGCCCGTCTTGCCACTGATCTGGTACCCCTCGATCCCGGCTGCCGCACCGGTCCCCTGCTGTACCCCCGTCGGATCGTTCTGGGTCACCGACCGGAACATGTCCCGCACCGTCGATGCCGTCTGCTCGCTCACGACCTCGACCGGTTCCGGCCGTTCCGTCTCGGTGCGAGTGCCGTCCGCGTCCACGGTGGCCCGCACGATCCGCGGCGGAACCCGCAGTCCGTCGTTGGCAACGGCCTGGTAGATCCCGGTCATCTGGAGCAACGTCATCGACAGGCCCTGGCCGATCGGGAGGTTCGCGAACGTTCCCCCCGACCACTGGTCACGGGGAGGAACACTGCCCGCACTCTCGCCGGGAAGCCCGACCTCGGCACGCTGGCCGAGCCCGAAACGGCTCAGCATGTCCGCGTACCTGTCCTCGCCCACGCGCTCGGCGAGCATGAGGGTGCCGACGTTGGACGACTTCCCGAAAATGCCCGTCGTGGTGTACGGCACGACACCGTGGTCCCAGGCGTCCTTGACGGTCACACCCGACATCTGGATCGTGCCCGGGACCTGGAGCACCTCGTCCGGGGAGGTCAGCCCGTACTCGATCGCCGCCGCCGCCGTGATGATCTTGTTCACCGAACCCGGCTCGAACGGGGTGCTCACCGCGAGGTTCCCCATCTCGGCATCGCGGGGGTTGTTGCCCACCCCGATCGCCGGATTGAACGTACCGTCGTTCGACATCGCCAGCACCTCACCGGAACGGGCGTCGAGCACGACGGCCGACGCGTCCTCCGCGCCGGACCGGTCCTTCGCCAGCTGAACCTGCTGCTGGACGTAGTACTGGAGATCGCTGTCGATCGTGAGCTCCACCCCGGACCCGTCCACGGCCGGCTGCTTGTCCCGCCAGCTGCCCGGGATGATCGCCCCGTCCGACCCGCGGTCGTACGTCTGCGAGCCGTCCGTGCCCGCGAGCGTCGAATCGAGTGCGTCCTCGAGCCCGAGCAGGCCGTGACCGTCCCACCCGGTGGCGCCGACCAGGTTCGCCGCGAGAGAACCTCCCGGGTACTGCCGCACGTCCTGCCGCTCGAGACCGACCTCGCGGAACTCGTCCCCGATCGCCGAGGCGATCACCGGCTCGACGTTGCGCGCGAGATAGACGAACGTGTCGTCGCTCTTCAACTTCTCGAGCAGGTCCTTCTCCGGCGCCGCATCGCCGAGCGCATCGTGGATCGCCTCCGCGATCTCCTCGAGCCGCTCGTCGACCTCCGGCTCGTCCGGGTCCTCGGCGCGGGCCTCCTCGAGTTCCTTGCGCACCCGCACGGGTTGGAACGTGAGGGCCTTCGCCTCCATCGTGAACGCGATCGGTCGACCCTCACGGTCGACGATCGGCCCACGCAAGGCCGGATCGACCATCGTCGTGGTCCGCTGGCCGGCCGCCTCCGCGGACAGGCGCGGTGCATCGATCGCCTGGATGTGGAACAACTTCCCGGCAGCGAGGATCAGCGCGACGATCATGACGATGCGGGCTATCCGGTTCCGGAACGGGAACGAGGCGGCGCCGCCGTCGGCAGGACGGCGGGGCCGGCTCGCCGGGCGGCGGAGCGGAGGTTGGCGAACCACGGGCGGCTACTGTCCGGCTGGCGGCGAGGTCTCGTTCGTCACGGGAACCAATTGTTCACCGCTCACCTCCGCAGGTGGAACATTCCCGGGACGCGGCGTGGCGGGCTCCCCGGCAGCCGGCGGCTGCGCGGCGGGTGCCGGCACCGGGCTCATCCCCGCTGCGCTGCGTTCGGTGTCGTCCCGGCCGGGGGTCTCGGCGCGGTCCTGCGGCCGCGGCGTCACCCGCTGCAGTTCCTCGTGCGTCGACGAGTTCGGGCCGGCCGCCGGTGCCTGCCGTTCGGCACCGGGCCTGGTCGGATCGGTCGCGGCCGGACGCCGGTCCAGCGGAGGAACCGGGGTCCCGTCGGCCGGCTTCGGTGTGCCGACCACCTCGACGGTGCCGTCGGGATGGACGACGAGGCGAGCGGGATCGGTCGCGGGAACCAACCCGAGCGCGGCCGCTTCCTCCGCGAGTCGGGGTGCGGAGTTCGCCGTCTGCACGTCACGTTCGAGAGCGGACTTCTGCTCGGTCAGCGACTGGTTGTGCGCCCGCGCACTGCTCAGCAGGTACGAATCCTCGGCGGCGCGGGTGGTGAGCAACAGGGTCACCGCCAAGCCCAGCGACAGCAGGCCGATGATGGTCGCCACGAACGGGATCCGGGCGGCCACCGACCCCGCACGGCGGCGCACGGACGCACCACCGGCCGCCTCGGGGACGGCGGCACCGGCCCGTGACGCGGCTCGCTGCGACCGCTTCTGGTACGCCCGAGCGGCAGCTCCCGACCGACGCTCGCGGGTCGGACGCGTCACGGTCGAACGCACCTCTACAGTCATGCCGCCCTCCTGGCGATTCTCTCGACGGCCCGTACCCGTACCGGCGCCGATCGTGGGTTCTCCTCTGTTTCCTGCTCGGACGCTCGTTCGGCGCCCCGGGTCAGCAGCCGGAACTCCGGACCCGTCCCCGGCAACTCGACCGGCAGCCCCTCGGGGCTGCGCGACTTGGTTCGCGGGGTGATCTCTGCCTTGACGACGCGGTCTTCCAGTGACTGGTACGACATGAACACGGCCCGTCCTCCCACCTCGAGGGCGTCGAGAGCAGCCGGGACCGCCGCACGCAGCGAATCGAGTTCGGAGTTGACCTCGATACGCAACGCCTGGAACGTGCGCTTGGCCGGGTGCCCGCCGGTACGGCGAGTCGCCGCCGGGATCGCCCGATACAGCAACTCGACCAGTTCGGCGCTGGTCGAGAACGGCGCGCGCTCACGTTGCCGGATGATCTCCGAGGCGATCTTTCCGGCGAATCGCTCCTCGCCGTAGGTCTTGAGGATTCGCGCCAGATCTCCGTGACCGTAGGTGTTGAGCACATCCGCGGCGGTGATGCCCCCGGTCGGGTCCATCCGCATGTCCAGCGGCGCGTCCACCGAGTACGCGAACCCGCGGTCCGCCTCGTCGAGCTGCATCGACGAGACACCGAGGTCGAACAGGATGGCGGACACCGACTCGGTGCGCGCGAGCCCTGCGCCCTCGAGCGCCTCGGCGATCCCGTCGTAGCGGGTGCGCACCAGCGTGACCCGGTCGCCGAAGCGCCCCAGCCGCTCGCCCGCGATGGCGAGGGCCTTCGGGTCTCGGTCCAGACCGATCAGGCGCAGCCGCGGGTAGGTGCTCAGGAAGTGTTCGGAATGACCACCGAGGCCGAGCGTTCCGTCGACGAAGACCGCACCGTCTCCGGCCTCGCCGTCGCGGACGACTGCGGGCCCGAGCAACTCGTCGGCCCGGGTCAACATCACCGGAACATGGCCGAAGTCCCCGGAGGGCTGGTCGCCGGAAGGCGAGGGGGTGTTCACCTCGTCGTCCACCATGACTCCTCCGGTTCGGCTCGTGGTCTTCGGATCGGCTGGTTGGTGGTCGGGAGTGGATGGCCGGTGACGGGGCGAATGTCCCGAGGTCCCTGTCCGAGGGAACCTGGCGCTGGGGAAGTGCGTCAGGGTCCGTTCGGGCAGAGGCCTCGTGACACTCGCAGGGTCAGACGATGTCGCCGATCCCGGCTCCGGTCGCCTGCGAGTAGTTCTCCTCGTTCTCGGCCACGTAGTTCTCCCAGGCGTCGAGATCCCAGATCTCGAGGAAGTCGACCGACCCGGTGACCACACAGTTCTTGGCGAGGCTCGCGTACCTGCGGTGTTCTGCCGAGAGGGTGATGCGCCCCTGGGCATCGGGAAACTGCTCGTCCGTTCCGGCGGCCAGCGAGCGGACGAATGCGCGCGCCTCGGGATCGCTCCGGGAGGCGGCGGCCGCCTTGCGGGCGAGCGCCACGAACTCCTCGCGCGGATACACGGCCAGGCTGTGGTCCTGACTCTTCGTGACCATGACCCCTCCCGCCAGTGCGTCCCGAAACTTTGCCGGCAACGTGAGTCGCCCCTTGTCGTCGAGCTTGGGCGTGTAGGTACCGAGGAACATCTCGACACCTCCCACCGGGTGGGCTCGACGCCTGTGCCGGCGCCGAACGCTTGTGCTCGAGCGGATCGCTTCCGGTCACCGCCGAGCCCCACATTACCCCACTCTCCCCCACCACTTCGGCAGTTTTGCGGCGCGATCACGACGATTAACCGGGTACTTGCTGGTCAAGGCAGGTGGGGAGGGGTGGGGAGAAATTTGGCGTGATCGTTGCCACGGCATGGCGAATCCACCGGCCGATGAGCAGGCTCCCCCATGCCACCGCGGAAACATGCAGGTCGAGGACATTCCGGAGAGAACTTCCCCACCCCTTGAATCCACTCGGGCCGTGAGTGGGGAGAAGTGGGAGATACCGGATGGCAACCGTGACCGCGCTCCTCGTCTCGCACACGGGGCACGGTGTGCTCGCGGGGTCACCGTCGGCGAAGACGACCACCGATCACCGTCGGCACAGACGACTGCAGGCGGCGTGACACCGAAGTGTCACGCCGCCTGCAGTCGACGAGTGCGCGGGCTGGCGCTACCGGAGCCGGGGAGGCCTACTCCTGTTCGAACCGTTTGCGGAAGCGGTCTTCCATCCGAGAAGAGAAGCCACCACCCTTGTTGCGCCCGGCTCCTCCGCCTCGGCCGCCGCTGCTGCGACCGCGCGGTTTCCCACCGGACGGCGACGGATCCGCGGGATCCTCCTCCGCCTCGGCCTTCGATCCGGACCCACCCCACAGGAGCAGTACTCCGGCACCGAACATGACGATGAATCCGAACAGACTCAGGATCGGGAATCCGCCCAGTCTGATCGGAAGGGCGACGCCGGCGATGAGTAGCACGAGGCCCAGGACGAACAAGGCCACGGCTTGCAGACGGCGCCTACTCGAGGTCGCCCGCAGGCGACCGCCTCGCACACTGGAGGCAAATTTGGGGTCCTCGGCATAGAGAGCGCTCTCGATCTGGTCGAGCATGCGCTGCTCGTGCTCGGAGAGTGGCACGGTACCTCCCCCGGCACTGGATGGTGGCCACCATCTGGGGTCCAGACGGTGGGTAGACGACTTTGGCGGCTACCTGATGTTAATAATACGAGCACATCGATCCCCGTACCACCTACTCGGAGTACGAGTTGGACAACATTTTCCCGGAACCGCTCCGGGAAGCAATGCTGCACACCGGAATTATCGCAGTGGACGGCCGGTCCCGGACCGTCGGGCCCTCACGAAGCACGCAGATCCGGCTGCGCGGACCCGACGAGGAAGGACTCCACCTCGTGGAGGAAACGCCCGACGTCGACGAAGAATCGGTCTGCCTCCTCCCCCGACAGCGACCGGGCACCGCCCGCCTCGACGGCGGAGCGGGTGGCCGAGTATCCGGCGAAGTGGTCCGCCCAGGCCGTGAACTCGGGCGCCGCACCGGCGAGCCTCAGCCAGGCGTTGCGCGTGCGACTCCCCCGCATGCCACCCGGCCCCTCCACGGCCGCCAGCACCGCCCCCGCTCCACGCAGCGCCGCCAGGTACGCGCCGAGGAACTGATCCTGGGGCGAGTGGGCGCCGATGGACTCGGACAGCAGGAGATCCGCACGCGCCAGCAGCTCTCGTGCGGCGCGCGGCGTGGGCGCGTTCGCACCGGGCGCGACACCGCGTGTGGGAGTAGCGCGGGTAGAAGTAGCGCGGGTAGGAGTAGTCCGATCGGTCACCACATCGATCACCTCCGGAAGCCCCGGGCAGCCGCCGGGAGCGATTCGGCTGGAACCCGAGCGCCCGGTGATGCCCGCTTCCCTCGGGCATCACCGGAGCACCGGTATCGAACACTCGTTCGACATATTCAATATAGCTGCACCCTCCGACACGACTCAAGAGAAAGGTGAGGACGGTCGCTACCAACGCTCACTCGACCCCCACCGCCGTCGAACTCTCCCCCGCTGAGTTCCGCAGCCATCTCGACGAGGCTCTGGCGGTGTACGTCGCGGCCATGGGCTATCCGCGCGGCACCGAGTTCCATCGCGCACCCATGTGGACCGAGCACATGCACCGCCCCGGGTGGCGATGCGTCGGTGCCTTCGATGTCGGAGCGAACCGCGGAACGGAGTCCGCACGGGAACTGGTGGGCGTCGCCTACGGCTACCACGGCGCACCCCGACAGTGGTGGTATCAGCAGGTCGGCACCGGATTGCGCCGGTCCGGGTGGAACCCGGGCCAGATTCACGGCCTGCTCGACGACTACTTCGAACTCACGGAGTTGCACGTGCGCCCCGACGCACAGGGGCAGCAGATCGGCGAGGCGCTGCTACGCCTGCTGCTGGCCGATCGTTCCGAAGGGGCCGTCCTGCTCTCGACCCCGGAGGTGAGCGGCGAGGACAACCGGGCGTGGCGGCTGTACCGCCGTTTCGGCTTCCAGGACGTCCTGCGCCACTTCCGCTTCACGGGCGACGCCCGCCCGTTCGCCGTACTGGGGCGCGGTCTCCCGCTGCCGGGGGCCGTCGACGACGCCGCACCCCGGTAGGCCCACCGCTTCCGCAGGGGTACCGCTTCGATACCGTGGGCCGTATGAGCGTGAGCCGCACGACCGACGTGGTGGTGATCGGCTCCGGACACAACGCACTGGTGGCGGCCTGCTATCTGGCCGAAGCCGGGCGTGACGTCACGGTGCTCGAACGCGACACCGTCGCCGGCGGCGCGGTCTCGACCGTCGAACGATTCCCCGGCCATCAGGTGGACCGTGGGTCGTCGGCGCACATCATGATCCGGCACACCGGCATCATCGAGGAACTCGATCTCGCCGCACACGGACTGCGCTACCTCGACTGTGACCCGTGGGCATTCGCCCCGAGCCCTCCCGGCGACGAGCGCCCGGGCATCGTCTTCCACCGCAGCCTCGACGCCACCTGCCGCTCCATCGAACAGTCCTGCGGTACCCGGGACGCGGACGCGTACCACCGCTTCGTCGACGTGTGGGGCCCACGGAGCGCACGGGTGATGCGCGCCTTCTCCGCCCCTCCGAGCGGCGGGCACCTGTTCGCCTCGTTCTGGGGGCTCGAGGCCGACGGGGGGAATCTCGATCTGTCCCGCCAATTCCTCGCCCCCGGTGACGCCCTCCTCGACGAGTACTTCGACGACGAGCGACTCAAGGCCGCGCTCGCCTGGTTCGGCGCCCAGTCCGGGCCGCCGATGTCCGAGCCGGGAACCGCCCCGATGGTGGGGTTCGCCGCACTCATGCACACCCTGCCGCCCGGTCGGGCCGTCGGCGGCAGCGGGGCACTGACGAGCGCACTGAGGGCGAAGCTCGCCGCCACACTCGGCCACGATGCCGTCACGCTCGGCGACGGAGCCGTCTCGATGCGCCCGGAGGGCAGCGGCTGGGTCGTGACGACCGAGTCCGGACGCCGGCTCCGCTCGCACGCCGTGGTGGCGGGCTGCCACGTGTTGACCACCCTCGAACTCCTCGAACGCGGCGGCTACTCCCGCGAGGTGCTCGACGGTTGGCGTCGCCGGATCCGGGTCGGGCCGGGAATCGGGATGGTGCTCAGGCTCGCCACCTCCGACCTTCCGCACTATCCGAGCGCGCCGACTCCCACGGATGCGACGACGGGCCTACAACTCCTGGTCGACGACCGAGCCCGACTACGGACCGCCCACGCCGCCGCGCTCGCCGGCGAACTCCCCCCTCGTCCGGCCGTGCTGGGTATGAGCTTCAGCGGAATCGACCCGACGATCAGCCCACCGGGTGAGCATCAGGTGACGTTGTGGTCGCAGTGGCATCCCCACCGGGTCGCGGGGCACCGGTCCTGGGCCGACCTCGGCGAATCCGAGGCCGATCGGATCGTCGCCGAGATGGATCGGTTCGCGCCGGGCTTCTCCGGATCGGTACGGCAGCGTCACGTACAGACCCCGGTGGAGATCGAACGGGAGATGGGGCTCATCGGCGGAAACGTCATGCACGTGGAGATGACGCTCGACCAGATGATGATGTGGCGGCCCGTCCCGGAACTCGCCGGGCAGCGCGTCCCCCACGCCCCGGGGCTCTACCTGACCGGCGCTTCGACCCATCCTGGCGGCGGCGTCTCCGGGGCCAGCGGGCGGAGCGCAGCACGCCTGGTCCTGGACGAGTCCCGGCTGTTGCGCCGGGCCTGGGGCCTGCTGCGCCGCCGGGGGCGCTGACCCGGGTCGGATGTCATCGCTGCCGGACTTCCCGAGCCGGGCGCGTCGAATGTCACCGGCCCGCAGCCGACACACTGCAGCCGACACACTGCCAGGGTTCCTCACGCGGCACCGATTCCCCTGGCACGATGACGATCGTGCACCTGTCATCCCTGCTGTCCCGGTCCGCCGGCCGTGCCCCGTCCGCGGAGACGAATGCGGCGTCCCGGTCCCGCGTCCGTCGCATCGTGTCGGTGGCGACTCTCGGTCTCCTGCTCGTACCCGTACTCACCGGGTGCCTGCGCGTCCAGGTGTCGATGGGTGTCTCCGCGGACGACCGGGTGTCCGGTCAGATCGTCGCGGCCGCGGTGCCCACGAGTGAGGACGACCTCGGACCGCAGCTGACCCCGCCGAGTTCACTCGCGGACAAGATCCGGGTACAGGAGTACCGGAAGGACGGATACGTCGGCAGCCAGGCATTCTTCTCGGATCTCACGTTCGGCGACGTCGGTCAGTTGGGGTCGATGTCGGAGCAGACCAGCGGCACCCTCCAGGTGTCCCTGCGTCGCAGCGGCGACCTGGTGTCCCTCGAGGCGCGGGCCGACCTGGAGAACGTCCCGAGTCAGGGCTCGGACGTCCAGTTCACGATCGCGTTCCCCACCCGCGTGGCCACCACGAACGGAAATCGCGAGGGCGATTCCATCGTCTCGTGGCGGCTCCCGCCCGGGGAGGTCAGCACGCTGCGCGCGCAGGTGCGCTATCCCGATCCCAGCACCAGGAGCTTCGCCGGGTGGGCGGGCATCGTCGGAGGAATCAGTCTCGGTGTGGCCGTCGTCGTCGGCGCCCTGGCCTGGATGGCCCGCAGCCGCGAACTCCGCGTCGGCAGTGGCCGGAGCCACGACGGCGGCGGCAACCACGACGCAGGAGACTGAGGCCGGCGCCGAACCCGCGAGCGAGCCTCAGCTCACCGCGCGCGCAGGAACCTCGGGCACCGACCCGGCCGGCACCGCCGAACCGATCTTGTCGCCCAGCCTCTCCAGGACCTCGGCGGTCGCCCGCGCGAAGTTGAGCGTGATGAAGTGCAGCCCCGGCGCTCCCTCGGCGACCAGCCGCTCGCACATCTCGGTGGCCATGTCGATGCCGATCTCGCGGACCGCGGCGCGGTTCTCCTCCGGGCCGTCGCCGGCAGCGTTCGCCAGCCGGCGCTCGAGATCCGGCGGCAGGCTCGAACCGGAGAGTTCCACCATCCGCCGGACCGAGCGCAGCGAGGTGATCGGCATGATCTCGGGAATGATCGGCTTCGCGCCCTCGATCGGGTCGAATGCGGCGACCCGATCGCGGAGCCGCAGGTACTGCTCGACGTCGAAGAACATCTGGGTGATCGAGTACTCAGCGCCCGCACGGAGCTTGGACACCAGGTACCTGGTGTCGTGGGCGAGGTCGGGGGCGCGATAGTGCCCTTCCGGGAACGACGCGACGCCGACGTGGAAGTCGCCGAGGTCGCGGACCAGCCGAACGAGATCCTCGGCGTACTCGACACCGTCGGGATGCTTGACCCACTCCCCGAGCGGATCGCCCGGTGGGTCACCCCGCAGGACCAGGATGTTGCTGATGCCGCGGTCGGCATAGGCGCCGACCATCGAACGCAGTTCGTCCACGCTGTGTGAGACCGCCGTGAGGTGCGCGACGGGAAGGAGGGTCGTCTCCTCGGCGAGATCACCGGTGACCCGGACCGTGCGATCGCGGGTGGATCCTCCGGCGCCGTAGGTCATCGACACGAAGGACGGGCCGAGCCGCTCGAACACCCGGACGGCGCGCCAGAGCCGAGCCTCGGCCGCCTCGTCCCGAGGCGGTGAGAACTCCACGGAGAACGGCACCCGGCCGCTGTCGCGTGTGCGCAGTCGGTCGATCACGGAGGGCGTGCTGGTGACCCATCCGTCGCTGGCCCGTCCCCTGACGGCATCGAAATTCACCCCTCCAGCATAGATTTACGGAGCCGGCACGGCGGAACTGCCTCGTTTTCCCGGGTTCCGGCCCACCCCGGAGCGCCCGGCCTCGCCGCACTATGGTGAAGGTGTTCACGGACCACGGTGTCGTCGTTCGCGCCCACACCGGTTCCATCCGGATCGCCCGTTCGGTCCGATCCCGCCCTCGAATCGCACCGGAGGCCACCCTGTCCGCAGCATCCAACCCGGTCGTGCCCCGGGTCGAGTCCACGCTCCGCGACTTCTTCGCCGGGCGAGCCGGGCTCGTCGACGAGATCGGCGGAGGGTACCGGGAGGCGGTCTCCACGCTCGAGCGCTTCGTCCTGCGTGGCGGAAAGCGGGTGCGTCCGTCCTTCGCCTGGACCGGATGGCTCGGCGCGGGCGGCGACCCGGACGCGCCCGAGGCCGACGCCGTGATGCGGGTGTGCTCCGCCCTCGAACTCGTCCAGGCGTGCGCCCTGGTCCACGACGACATCATCGACGCCTCCACCACCCGTCGGGGCCACCCGACCGTGCATGTCGCGTTCGCCGAGGAGCACCGCGCGGCGGGCTGGAGCGGCGATCCCGGTCGTTTCGGAGAGGCCGTCGCCATCCTGCTCGGCGACCTCGCCCTCGCCTGGGCCGACGACATGGTCCGCGAGTCCGGGATCGATCCCGCGGCCGCTGCCCGCATCGCCCCGGTGTGGTCCGGGATGCGCACGGAGGTTCTCGGCGGCCAGTTCCTCGACATCTGCAACGAGGCGAGCGCCGACGAGTCGGTGGAGGCGGCGATGCGGGTGAACCGGTTCAAGACCGCCGCATACACGATCGAACGCCCGCTACACCTCGGTGCCGCACTGGCCGGGGCGGACGAGACGATCGTCGGCGCCTATCGGCGTTTCGGTACCGACGTCGGAATCGCCTTCCAACTGCGCGACGACCTGCTCGGCGTGTTCGGCGACCCCGAGGTCACCGGCAAGCCGTCGGGCGACGACCTGCGCGCGGGCAAGCGCACCGTCCTGTTCGCGCTCGCTCTGGAGCGGGCCGATCGCGACGATCCCGCCGCCGCGGAGTTCCTGCGCTCGCGCATCGGCTCCGACCTGTCCGAGTCCGATGTCGACGAGGTACGCGAGATCATCGTCCGGGTCGGCGCCGTGTCCGAGGTCGAGCAGCGGATCACCGAGTTGGCGGCATCGGCACTCACCGCCCTCGAGGACAGCGGTGTCACCGACCGCGGCCGGGAGGCGCTCGCGGCGATGGCCACCACCGCCACCGAGCGGACGGCCTGATCGCACGATGAGTCCCCTTCGCCGAGTGTCCGGGCCCACCGACCACGTCGTGATCGTGGGCGCAGGCCTCGCCGGCCTGTCGGCCGCGCTGCACCTGCTCGGCAGTGGCCGGAAGGTCACCGTCGTCGAGGCGGAGTCCGCGCCGGGAGGCCGGGTCGGCACCTATCGAGGCCCGGGCTACGAGATCGACAACGGAGCGACGGTGCTGACCATGCCGGAACTGGTCGGAGATGCACTGGCCGCTGTCGGTGCCAGCGCGGTGGGCACCGTCCCCGCACTGGAGATCCAGCGCCTCTCCCCCGCGTATCACGCACGGTTCGCCGACGGGACGTCCCTCGACGTCCACTCCGACGCCGATCGGATGGTCGCCGAGGTCACGCGCCTGTGTGGGCCGGCCGAGGCCGAGCGTTACCTGCGTCTGCGGCGCTGGCTCGGCGAGATCTTCGACGCCGAGTTCGATCGGTTCATGGCATCGGACTTCGACTCCCCGCTCGACCTGGTCTCCTCGGCCGCTGCCCGGCGCGACCTCGCGACTCTCGTCCGGCTGGGTGGCTTCGGCCGGCTGGGCCGCCGCGTCGACGCCACCCTGGAGGACCCTCGCCTGCGCCGGATCTTCACGTTCCAGGCCCTCTACGCCGGCGTACCGCCCAGGTCGGCGCTCGGGGTCTACGGAGCGATCGCACACATGGACACCACGCTCGGGGTCTACTTTCCCCGCGGAGGTATGCGCACGGTGGCGCTGGCGATGGCGGATGCGTTCACACGGGCCGGTGGCACGATGCGGCTCGGCCACCGGGTGTCGTCCGTCACCCGGTCCGGCCCGCGCGCGAGCGCCGTCGTCCTCGACGACGGTTCCGAGCTCGACTGCGACGCCCTCGTACTCACTCCCGACGCGGCAGTGGTGGAGCACCTGCTGCCCGAGGCGAGGCGGCGGGTCCGCCCCCGCAGGTCCCCGTCCGCGGTGGTGCTGCACGGAACCGTACCGTCGTCGGTGGCGGCCCGGTGGCCCGCCCGCCGGCATCACACCATCGACTTCGGTGCCGCGTGGGAACAGACGTTCGCGGAGATCACGGCGCGACGCGGGCAGGGTGCCCTGATGAGCGACCCGTCCCTGCTGATCACGCGTCCCTCGGTGACCGATCCGGCACTGGCCGTGCGGCGCGACGACGATCCGGACACTCCCGCCGAGCCGCTCTCGGTGCTCGCCCCGTGCCCGAACCTGGACAGCGCCCCGCTCGACTGGCCGACGCTCGGCGGCCCCTACGCGAGTGAGATTCTCGCCACTCTGGAGGGCCGCGGATACACCGGCATCGCCGATGCGTTCCGCATCGATCGGATGGACACGCCGCACACCTGGCAGGAGCAGGGGATGGCCGCGGGCAGCCCGTTCGCCGATGCCCACATATTCCGACAAACCGGGCCTTTTCGCCGCTCGAACCTGGTGCGTGCGTTCGACAACGTCGTCCTCGCGGGGTCGAGTACGGTGCCGGGCGTGGGCGTCCCCAGTGTGCTGCTCTCCGGACGACTCGCCGCGGAGCGGATCGCCGGGACCCGGCAATCGTCGGGGTGACAGGGGGCGCGGACACCGCGCGGACGACACACGTGACGGAGTCCGCGGCCGGACCCACTAAACTGTGTCCGTTCCGTACCGAACGCAACGGCTCACAGCACCGACCACCCGTCACGTCGCCAGCCCACGACTTCGACGCCGACCACTCTGATCCCGGGGGAGGAATCTTCACTCATGGCGCCCTCAACCGGTGAAGTCACCGTGTCCGACGGCCTGCGACGCACCACCCGTTCGCTCGCGGACTTCCTGCGCAGTCCGGAGGGTCACGCGGCGCTGCTGGGTGTCGCCGGAGCGGCGATGATCACCTTCGGCGGGTTCGGCGCCGGGAGCGTGCGGCGACAGGATCCACTGCTCGAGGATCTCTACCTGTCCTGGCTGCGCTTCGGCCACGGCCAGATCCTCTCCACGGTGATCGTCTGGACCGGTGTGATCGCGATGATCGCGGCCTGGGTCCGTCTCGGCCGGGCCACCCTGGACGGGCGCGTGAGCCTGCGCAAGCTCGGGTGGATCGTGCCGGCGTGGACGGCTCCGCTCCTGCTGGCGGTGCCGATGTTCAGCCGGGACGCGTACTCCTACCTGGCCCAGGGCGCGTTGCTGCGGGACGGATTCGATCCGTACGCCGTCGGCCCCGTCGTGAGCCCCGGCATCCTGCTCGACAACGTCAGCAACGTCTGGACCACCACGACCGCGCCCTACGGGCCGCTGTTCCTGCTGCTCGGCCAGGGCATCACGACCGTGACCGGCGACGACGTCGTCGCCGGAACGATGCTGCTGCGCCTGACCATGCTTCCCGGACTGGCCCTGACGATGTGGGCCGTACCCCGCCTCGCCCGCCATCTCGGCGGGAACCCGGCGATAGCCCTGTGGCTCGCGGTCCTCAATCCCCTCGTACTGGTCCACCTGATCGGCGGCGTGCACAACGAGGCCCTCATGGTGGGTCTCATGTCGGCCGGCGTCGTGCTCGTCCTCGACCGCAGACACGTCGCGGGGATCTCGCTCGTCGCGGTCGCGGTGGCGATCAAGGCGACCGCGGGCGCAGCGCTGCCGTTCATGGTGTGGATCTGGATGATCCACGAACGTGAGCGCGCCGTGGCGGAAGGACGGACGCCTGCTTCCCCGATCGCGCTGTTCGCCAAGACCGCGGGCGCGGGCGTCGCCTTGTTCGTCGCGATCTTCGGGGCGGTGTCCTTCGCCGCGGGGGTCGGGCTGGGCTGGATGACCGCGCTGTCCGGTTCGGCGAAGATCATCAACTGGCTGTCGTTGCCGACGATCCTCGCTCACTTCGTCACCGTGGGCACCTCGTGGTTCGCCGACCTGCGTCTGGCGTCGGTGCTCGAGGTGACCCGGATGATCTGTGCGATCGCGCTGGTGGTGATCGTGGTCGCCGCGTGGTGGCGATTCCGCAAAACCGAGCGCGACGCCGTGCTCGGCATCCTCGTGGTGCTGGTGGCCATCGTGGTGCTCTCCCCCGCTGCCCTGCCCTGGTACTACTCGTGGCCGCTCGCGATCGCCGCCGGTTTCGCACTGTCGACCCGGACCCTGATGGTGCTGGTCGGGTTGTCCACCTGGCTCATGCTGGTCTTCCAGCCGGACGGATCGATCGGGCTCTACACCTTCCCGCACGTACTGGCGGCCACGTTCGCCGCGGTCGTGGCGGCACTCTCGCTCCGCACCGTCGATCCGCTGCGGCTGCGCGCGTCACGTCCCTCCGGGGACGAGCGGGGCGTCTCGGCGCCCACAGCGCCCACAGCGCCCACAGGGGCCGCGCACGACGAGTCGACGGATCGTTCGTCCACGGACGTGTCCGCCGCACCGGCGCCGTCCACACCGGCCCCGTCCAACTCCGTGTGACGAGCGGTGACCGAGCGCTCCCTCTCGTACGAGTACTGCCGCGAGGTCGCTGCCCGGCACGGCCGTAGCTACTACCTCGCGGCACGGCTGCTTCCCGCCGAACGTCGCCGGGCGATCCACGCGCTGTACGCGTTCGCGCGCCGAGTCGACGACCTCGTCGACGAGCACCCGACCGCCACCGACACGACCCGTCTGCGGCTGCTCACCGAGGTCGAGTCGGCGCTGCGGGCCGGCTTCGGCGGTTCGGGGAACACCCCGGCCGCACCGTCGACGCTCGCCCCCGTCCTGCCCGCGTTCTTCGATTCGGTGGAGCAGTTCGCCGTTCCCCACGGATACTTCACGGCATTCCTGGAGTCGATGCGGATGGATGTCCCCGGCGCGGACACGTTTCGTGCCTCGTACGCCTCGCTCGAGGAGCTACGGGAGTACATGTACGGCTCCGCGGTCGTCATCGGGCTGCAGTTGCTGCCCGTCCTGGGCACCGTCTGCCCCGCCGAGGACGCCGCGCCGTACGCCGCGCATCTGGGTGAGGCATTCCAGCTGACGAACTTTCTCCGGGACGTCGGGGAAGATCTCGACCGGGGTCGGGTGTACCTCCCCGAGGATGCCCTGGAGGCGTTCGGTGTGGACGCGGACCTGCTCCGCCACTGCCGGCGCACCGGGTCCGTCGACCCGCGGGTCCGGAGGGCACTCGCCCACCTCGTCGCCGTCACCCGCGACACCTACCGGAGGGCTGCCCCCGGCATCGATCTGCTCGACGCCAGGGTGCGCCCGGGGATCCGTACGGCCAGGTCGCTCTACGGGCGGATACTCGACGAGATCGAGAACTCCGGATACCGGGTGGCGAGCGAGCGGGTCGTCGTCCCGGGTTGGCGCCGCGTCGCGGTCGTCACCCCCGAACTGTTCTCCTGGCTCAGAAGGCCATCGCCTGTGCTCGCCGGATGACCTCACGTGCGCCGTCGCCGTGCAGGACGTCGACCGGGCGGCCGGACAGGCTGTCGTCCTCACGGAACAGCCAACCGAGGATCTCCTCGTCCTCGAACCCACCGTCGTGCAGGACCGCGAGCAGACCGGGAATCCACCGCAGGGTCTGTCCTTCGCCGTCGAAGAACGCCTCGGGGACCCCGAGCACCCCGTCGCGTTTGACCGCGACGAGCTGGTGGTCGCGCAGCATCTGTTGCACACGGGTCACCACGACACCCAGGTTCTTGGCCACGTCCGCCAACTGGAAGAGGGAGACCGAGGGGTCCAGGACGTCGTCGGAATAGGGAATCGCACTCACCTGGGTAACGTTATCGGGTCGCCGTCACGGTGGCGATACCGGTCGGTCCCGCTGGCTACCATTGGGTGGTTCGGCCGGGAGTGGATCGGGCTGCGCTCCTACACGGGGTGCTCGACACGGGCGCTCCCGACGAGGCCGGCTCCGAGAACGACAACGACAACGACGCAGAGGACGGGATGTGATCGGCGAACTGCTCGACCGCCGCTACCGGGTGGATGCTCCCATCGCTCGCGGAGGCATGTCGACCGTGTATCGGGGCATCGACACCCGGCTGGACCGGCCCGTGGCGATCAAGGTGATGGACGCGCAGTACGCGGCCGATCCGGCGTTCGTCGCACGGTTCGAGTTCGAGGCCCGCTCGGTCGCCCGTCTCAAGCACCCCGCTCTGGTGGCGGTGTACGACCAGGGCCACGATCTCGACCACGCGTTCCTGGTGATGGAGCTGGTGGAGGGTGGCACCCTGCGTGAGCTGCTGCGCGAGCGCGGCCCGATGCCCCCGCACGCGGTCAACGCGGTGGTTGCCCCGGTGCTCGACGCGCTCGCCGTGGCCCATCGAGCGGGGTTGGTGCACCGCGACGTCAAGCCGGAGAACATCCTCATCTCCGAGTCGGGCGAGGTGAAGATCGCCGACTTCGGCCTGGTGCGCGCCGCCGCGGCGGCGAGCACCACCTCGCACAGCGTCATCCTCGGCACGGCGGCGTACCTGTCGCCCGAACAGGTCACGACGGGGGTGGCCGAAGCACGCAGCGACGTGTACTCGGCGGGCATCCTGATGTTCGAGCTCCTCACCGGGCACACGCCCTTCCGCGGGGACACCTCCCTGTCCGTCGCCTACCAGCGCGTCAACCAGGACGTGCCGCGGCCCGGGTCCTTCATCGCCGGAGTACCGCTCGAGTTCGACGAACTCGTCGCCGAGGCGACCCATCGGGAGCCGACGCACCGGTTCGACGACGCGGGCGCGATGGCGGCCGCGCTGCGGGCAACGGCGACTGCCCTCGACCTCCCGGACTACCGGGTGCCCGCCCCGAGACGGCCGGTCCCGCCCGCGGCCGTCCCCTCGATCGGCGGAGACGGCGCGACCACGAACCTCGCGGCGAGTACCCAGGTCGTCACGGCCCCGCCGCGGCCGCACGACGAACACCCCCAGCCCACTCCACACCACACCCGCGTGGTCACCGCACTCACTCCACGCCCACCCGAATGGGGTGGAGGTCCGCCCGAGCCGCCGTACGACGACCCACACGACGGCCCCGACGACGGGGACTCCGGTGGGCCGCCACGTGGCCGCTTCGGCTACACCGACTTCGAGGCGGAGCGCAGGAAGTCGCGACGGTCGATGGCCCTGTGGCTGCTCGTCGTCGTCACGTTGGCTCTCGCCGTGGGCCTCGGTGGATGGTGGATGGGATCCGGCCGGTTCACCGCGGTGCCGTCACTCGACGGGCTGGATCCGCCCGGCGCCGTGGCCGCGGTCGAAGCAGCCGGTCTCCAAGGCGAGATCCGCGGGGAGTACTCCGATTCCGCTGCCGTCGACACCGTGCTCGGCACCGATCCCCCGCCGGGAGCACGGATCTCGCGGGACGGGACCGTGGCGGTGCTGGTCTCGCTCGGACGACCGTCGGTCCCGACCCTCCCCTCGGGCGGGGACAGGTCCCAGGTGGAACAGGGACTCCGGGAACGAACACTCGAGCCCGCCGAAGGCGGAGAGGTGTTCAGTGCCAGGATCCCGGTCGGCGGGGTCGCAGCCCTCGACCCGGCACCCGGCACCACGGTGCCCGTGGGCAGCCGGGTCGAACTCGTCTTCAGCAAGGGCGCGCCGCCGGTGGAGATCCCGGACGTCACGGGCCTGCCCGAGGACGAGGCGCGCGCCGCACTCGACGCGGTGGGCATCACCGTCACCCAGGTCCGCACCGAATTCGATCCCGAGGTGGCAGCGGGCCGGGCCAGTGCCACGGCGCCGGAGATCGGAAGCACCGTCGACGCCGGAACCGGCGTCACCCTGGTGGTCTCGGACGCCGTGCGGGTGCCGTCGATGCTCGGCCGTTCGGTGGGCTCCGCACGTGAGGAGCTCACCCGCCTCGGGCTCGACGTCCAGATACGTCAGGTCGCGGAGACGGATCGCTCACTCGTCGTGAGCCAGAGTCCCGGCGGCGGCGACTTGGTCCGCCCCGGCACCACGATCACGCTGGTCTCCGTCCCCTGATCGCCGTCCCTTTGATCGTCGTCCCTTGATCGGCACGGACGCGTACTCAGCCGCGGAGCATCTCCGCGACCAGGAAGGCCAGCTCGAGTGACTGCTGGGTGTTGAGCCGGGGGTCGCACGCGGTCTCGTACCGGCCAGAGAGGTCGATGTCCGAGATGTCCTGGGCCCCACCGAGGCATTCGGTGACGTTCTCGCCGGTCAGCTCCACGTGGATGCCGCCCGGATGGGTGCCGAGCCCGTGATGGACCTCGAAGAATCCCTGCACCTCGTCGACGATCCGATCGAAGTGGCGGGTCTTGTAGCCGGTCGACGCCTCGTGGGTGTTGCCGTGCATGGGATCGCACTGCCAGATGACCTGGTGCCCGGTGGCCTGGACCTTCTCCACGATGGCGGGCAGGAGGTCACGGACCTTGTTGTTACCCATCCGGGAGATGAGGGTGAGCCGTCCCGGCTTGTTCGTGGGATCGAGCCGCTCGACGTACTCCACCGCCATCTCCGGGGTGGTGCTCGGACCGATCTTCAGCCCGATCGGGTTGGCGACGAGCTCGGCGAAGGCGATGTGTGCGCCGTCCAGCTGACGGGTGCGGTCACCGATCCACAGGAAGTGGGCGGACAGGTCGTACAGCTTGGGGTGGTCGTCCTCGTTGTCGAGCCGCAGCATGGCGCGCTCGTAGTCCAGGACGAGGGCCTCGTGGCTGGCGAAGATCTGGGCCTGCTGCAGGCTCGGGTCGGTGACCCCGCAGGCGTTCATGAACTGCAGGCCCCGGTCGATCTCGCCGGCGAGCGCCTCGTACCTCGCGCCGGCCGGCGACGAGGACACGAATTCCCGGTTCCAGTCGTGCACCTTGTGCAGGTCTGCCATGCCCGAACCGGTGAGGGCTCGGACCAGGTTCATCGCGGCACTCGCGTTCGCGTACGCCCGGACCAGGCGGGACGGGTCGTGCTCGCGGACGGCCGGGTCGGCGACCAGGGAGTTCACCATGTCGCCGCGGTAGGACGGCAGGCCGAGCGCATCGACGTTCGACGACCGGGGCTTGGCGTACTGTCCCGCGATTCGCGCCACCTTCACCACCGGCAGGCTGGCACCGTAGGTGAGGACCACTGCCATCTGGAGCAGGGTCCGGATGTTGCCCTTGATGTGCGGTTCGGTGTTGTCGGCGAAGGTCTCGGCGCAGTCGCCGCCCTGCAGGAGGAAGGCCTCACCGCGGGCCACAGCGGCCAGCTCGGACTGCAGGCCTTCCACCTCGCGCGCGACAGTGATCGGGGGCACGGACTCGAGCACCGTGCGCATCGCCGCGGCCTGGTCCGCCGGCCATTGTGGCTGCTGGGCAGCGGGCTTGGCCAGGGCGGCATCGAGTCGCTCACGCAACTCGGCCGGCAGCGGCGGAAGTTCGGGCAAGCGGTCGATCGGCACGTCGACGGTCCAGTTCACGTCTCCAGGATATGCGGTCGCCCTCTGCGACGGCACGGCGGTCACCCTCGAAGGGGGAAGGCACCGACCTTCCTGCCTGGTCACCGGGTGCGCAGCGCGGCTTCGATCGCCTCGAACTTCACCAGGTTGTGGCGGGCATCGGCGAGCGCATCGTGCGCGTCGGCGGGTGCCGCGGGCAGCGCCGGACTGCCCGCCGCCTCCCAGTACTGCTTGAGTTCGCGGGTGAACCGGGGAAGCGAGCGCGGGAGTTCGGTCATCGGGCCCCACAGTTGACACAGAGCCACGTGATCGTAGGCCGCGACCCACGCCCACATCTCCGGCGTGATCGTCGGGCGCGGGACCAGGAATGCCAACAGGTCCTCCCGGATCCGCGCGCGGCTGCGCCACAGCGGCGACGACGGTGCGGGGAGCTTCGGCAGGACGTTGCGGCGCACCCACGGGCCCGCCCGCTCGGGGTCGAACTCGGTCGAGACCGCATAGAATTCACGTCCGTCTTCCGCGACCACCCCGATCGACACCAGGTCGATCGTGCGACCATCCTCGATGAACTCGCAGTCGTAGAAGTAACGCACGTCCGCAAACTATGCCTCGAGCACCGGACCCACCGCGATCCGGCCCGCCCGACACGTCAGTGAGGAGAGCACTCGGTGAGAGCCGCTCCGGAGGATCGACCCGCCCTGCCAGACTCCGCCTTGTCGACGGCGGGCAGCGGTGGCAGCGAGTCCGTGGGCGCCGCCACGCCGGGAAACGAGACGCTCCGGCGCCGCATCCCGGCGATCGCCGGGATCGTGGCCCGGGTCGCCGTTCTCTCGGCCGTCGTCGTCGGCGTGCTGTACCACCTCGTCGGATTTCCGGGTCTGGGCGAACTCGGTACGAAGTACCGGATCGATCTGGACGTATACCGGCTCGGCGGCGCCATGTTCCGCGAGGGTCCGACTCTCTACGGCTCGATGCCGCCGACGTCCGTCGGTATCTACCTGCCGTTCACGTATCCCCCGCTGTCGGCCGTGCTGTTCAGTCCGCTCTCGTTCGTCTCCCTCCAGGTCGCCGGAATCGTGTTGACGATCCTGTCGATCGGCGCCCTCGCCGCGACGATCCGGCTGACCCTGCGTTCCCTCGGATTCGACACGCGGACGATCCTGCTGTGGGGCACCCTGGGAGTCCTGGCGGTCGCCTTCGCACTGGAACCGGTGGATTCGACCCTGGACTACGGGCAGATCAACATCGTCCTCATGGCACTGGTCACGGTGGACGCACTGGCGAAGAAGCCGTGGCTGCCCCGCGGTGTGCTCATCGGGCTCGCGGCGGCGATCAAGCTGACACCCGCGGTCTTCGTCCTGTACTTCCTGGTGCGCAAGGACTTCCGTGCGGCGGTGATGACGGGTGTCGGATTCCTCGTCGGCACGGGCATCGGGTTCCTCGCGACCTGGAGCGATTCGGTGCAGTACTGGACGACGGTGCTGTTCGACTCGAGCCGGATCGGACGTCCCGCGTACCCGCCGAACCAGAGCCTCACCGGCATGCTCGCCCGGCTCGGCCTCGGGGACGACGCACGGACCGTCCTGTGGCTGGGTCTCGGTGCCGCCGCGACCGCGCTCGTGGTGTTCGCGATGTGGCGGGCCGTCCGGGCGGGTGAGAACGCACTGGCGCTGTCACTCAATGCCGTTCTCGGATTGCTGGTGTCGCCGGTCTCCTGGTCGCACCACTGGGTGTGGGCGGTGCCGCTGATCGTCGTCCTCGCCGTTCTCGCCTACCGCAGGCGCAGCGTGCTGTGGGGATCGGTGGCCGCAGTGGGTGCGGTGCTGCTGTGGATCGCCCCGCACTGGGCCCTCGGGCCCGGGCGGTGGAGCGGCCTCGACTGGCCGCTGTGGGACCAGTTCCTCGCGTCGTCGTACGTGTGGTGGGCCCTGGCGGCGGCTGCAGTGGCCGCGGTGACGATCACGCCGTCACCGTCGGAGCAGGAGGACTCCGGGACCGGTGCAGGTCAGGTCGCGGACACCGACGACGATCGCGGCAACCCTGCCGGACTGGCGGGAGCCGGGGTCTAGCCGCACCGCGGCCTGCCGCCGGTCAGCTAGCCTGGGTGTCGGGCAGGCGTGCCGCGTCCGCGGCGGGCACCTCCGGGGCGGCGGGCGCGGCCGCGACCACGTTCTGCTTGAGCGACGCGGCGTAGATGTCGACGTATTCCTGGCCGGACAGCTGCATCAGCTTGTACATGACCTCGTCCGTCACCGCGCGCTCCACGAAACGGTTGCCGCCCATGCCCTCGAACCGAGAGAAGTCGATCGGTTCACCGATGCGCACCTCCACCTTGGCCGGACGCCACATCTTCGATCCGATCGGATTCATCTTCTCGGTCCCGACCATCGCCACCGGGATCACCTTCGCCCCGGACTCGAGAGCGAGCCGGGCCATCCCGGTCTTGCCCTTGTAGAGGCGGCCGTCCGGGGACCGGGTGCCCTCCGGGTAGATGCCGAGCAGATTGCCCGCCGACAGCACCCGCAGCCCGGCATTGAGCGCGTCCTGGGCGGCGTCGGCACCGGTGCGGTCGATCGGCACCTGCCCGACCGCGGAGAAGAACCACTTCTGGAACGCGCCCTTGGCGCCGGATCCGGTGAAGTACTCGCTCTTGGCGAGGAACGTGATCGGCCGCGGGACCACCAGTGGGAGGAAGAACGAATCCAGGACCGCCTTGTGATTACTGGCGAAGATGGCATTGCCGTCGGAGGGGACGTTCTCCAGCCCGGTCACGGTGGGACGGCCGGCGACTCGGAGCAGCGGCCCGAGCAACACGTACTTGAAGAGCCAGTACCACATGGCATCCCTCCGACTGGGAATCAGCTGAATCAGATCGAGTGTTGCGTCCGACTCTACTTCGGGGGCGTGGACGAGGCCACACACGCTACCCGGGAAGCGCTCACGGTCCGCGAACCGCGGTGCGCGCCAACTCCGCTGCCCCGATCAGTCCGGCGGCCTCCCCGAGCTGGGTGCTGCGGATCCGGGCGAGCGGCCGGTGTCCCGCGCCCGTCGCGAGTTGGGCGTAGTGCTCGCGGGCAGCGTCGAGGAACAGCGGAGCAGAACCCGCCACTCCCCCGGCCACCACGATCAGATCGGGATCGAACACGTCCCCGACGAGCGCGAGCCCGACACCGAGCCAGTGCGCGAAGTCCGCCATCACCGCTACCGCGAGAGGATCACCGTCCTGCGCCGCTCCGGCCACCCGCCGCCCGGTGAGCATCCCGGCGTCGACGGCCACTTCCCGGGCCAGCAGGGTGGAGAGTGCGGGGTCGGTCGCGAGGAGCTCGATCGCGGTGTCCACCAGCGCCGTTCCGCTGCAGTACCGCTCCCAGCATCCACGCTTCCCGCACGGACACGCACGTCCGTCGGGGACCACCTGAATGTGGCCGAGTTCGGGTGCGACACCGAAACTTCCGCGGTACAGGCGGCCCTCCTGCAGGAGGGCCCCGCCGATTCCGGTCCCGAGTGCGACGACGACGACGTTGTGCCCGCCGGCCGCGGCACCGAAATGGTACTCCGCGAGCGCCGCGGCATTGGCGTCGTGTTCGAGCACCACCGGTACGCCGAGCCGGTCGGTGAGGTCACGCGCGACGGGGGCATCCGCCCACGGCAGGTGCGGCGCGAAGAGCACGGTGGTGCGGTCGACGTCGAGGAACCCCGCCACGGCGAGACCGACCGCGGCAACCCGATGGCTGGACCCCAGTTCCCGGACGGCCCGCTCGATCGCGAGGACGAGTGCTTCCGCCGAATGCGGGGTGGGCGCCTGCGCGGTGTCGAGGACCTGCCCCACACCGTCGACGACCGCGGCGCGGATGTTGGTCCCGCCGACGTCGATCCCGACGGTGAGCGGCGGATCGGCGTCGCTGTCCATGTGCACGATTCTGCCCTTCCCGGCCCCGGGACGGTGCGGTACCCGCGCATCCCGAGCGCACGAGGGTCAGGTTCGGATGGTGACCGCGATCGGGACGAACCCGCTCGGGCCGGGCGATTCGGTCGCGTCCGGGGAGTCGCCCGCGGGTGGACCGGCGTCCGGGCCACCGCCCTCCGGCGGCGTGCGGGTCCCGTGCTCGGCGAGGATCTCACGCAGCAACATCACGATGGTGAGTGCGTGTCCGGACAGCGCGGCGAGAAGCTCGTGCTGTTCGCCGCGGACGAGTGCGGCGAGAGCACACACCGGGCACCAGTGACATCCGGTGAACTCGGGGGCGTCCGCGCCGGGGATCCCGGGGATCTCGCCGGCGGCGAGGCGCTCCACCAGGGGCTCGATGCGGTCGAGCGTGGTCTCCGCGAGCGCCTGCAGTTCCGCGACGAGCCGGGCGTGATCGTCGTTCATCGAGGCCACACCCGAGGATCGGGCGTGAACCTGACGACGAGATCGGTGCCGTCGAGTTCGGCTCCGGCCACCACGCACCGGCGCAGCACGGACGCCAACCGCACCCGGCGCCGCGCGCCTTCGGCCCCCACGACCAAGTCGTCCTCCACTCGCCCCAGCGTCAATGTTGCGGGATCGACCAGCGGCAGGTGCATGCGCATGGCATACACCGACTCCGACCCGGAACCCGATTCGTGGGTCACCCGAACCGGCGGGGAGTCGGCACCCAGCACCGAGACCGCGTCGACCTCCTCCGCGTACAGCAGCGATGCGATACGCGACAGATCGGACAACCCTACCGGCTCGCACGCCATCCGGGGCACCGACAGCACCGCGGCGCCGCACGCCGCGTCCGCGAGGTCGGTGAAACGTCCGCCTCCACCCGTCCGCGCCTCGTCCGAATCCTCTTGTGCCGAAACGTTGTTCACGAGTACTGCGTCCACCCGGAGCGCGGAGAGCGCGGCGACGGCGAGAATACGCCTGGTCTGCGCGAGCACCACGCCCTCCGGAGTGGTCACCACCCGCACCGACGTGTGCGCCCGGTCCGCGAGCAGGGACCGGATCTCCTCCATCGCTGCGGTGAGCCGCTCGAGCGCGGATACGAGGAGGACCAGCCGCGGGTCGGATCCGGTCAGAGCGATCATCCTGCGATGCTGCGGCCACACCCTTTCCAGATAGTCGGCGACCATCGACGGGGCGGCGAGAGTGCGCAGCGCGTCGGCGGCGCCGGGGCAGTCGACCACGATCAGGTCGTACTCTCCCGAACGGGACAGTGCCGCGAGTCGATGCAGTGCCAGCACCTCCTGGGCGCCGGGCAGCCCGACGATCTCCTCCGGCTCGAGTGCACCGAACTGCACCCCGTGATCGTGATCGCCGCTTGCCGGCACCAATGCCGACATCCTGCGAAACCAGGTTTCGACGAGTCCGAGACTGTCGAGTTCGAGTGCGTCCCACCTCTCCTGCACCGGTTCCGGGTCGCCACCCGAGACCGGGACACCGAGAACGTCGGTGAGCGAGTGCGCCTGATCGAGCGAGACGAGCAGTACCCGGGCACCGGTGCGGGCCGCGTGCTGCGCGGTGGCCGCGGCGAGGGTGCTCTTCCCGACGCCTCCCTTGCCGACGAAGAACTGGACGCGCGCAGGCGAGGTAGGCGCGGCGACGTCGCTGCTCAGCCTTCCACCCGCTTCTTCAGTTCCTTGAGCGCGGTGTCGGTGATGACCTTCTCCGCCTTGCGCTTGAACAGCCCGATCATGGGGATCGTCAGGTCGACGGTGAGTTCGTACGTCACGGTGGTGCCGCCCCCGGGCTCCGGCTCGAGCGTGTACGAGCCGTACTGCGACTTCTGGATCTCCCCCCGTACCAGCTCCCACGAGACGGACAGTCCGTCCGGCGCCCACTGGTACCGCAACTCGTAGGTGTCCTTGACCATGCCGGCGTCGAGCACGAACCGCACCTGGTTCGCGCGGCCACCCGGCCCCGGCTCGGTGATCTCCACCGACGTGGCCGCGTCCACCCACGCGGGGTACTCGTCGAAGTCCGCGATCACATCCATCACCCTGGCCGGCGGCGCGTCGACGGTGATCGACCTCTTCGTCCTCTCGGGCATGTCCGTGAACGCTTCCTCTCGTGAAGTACGGGTACCGGGCAGGCGTGGCCGCCACCCGGTCGGGACGACGGTGTGCGCCTATTCACACACGATTCGCGTCGGCGCACAACCATTCGGGGTGGTCAGTGTGGCGGCTCTCCCGCGGCACGGCCGGCCTCGAGCTCGTCCTTGATCTCGAAGGACATCTGCTTGCCCTGGACCCGGCGGCGGCGGTTGAGCGCCGCGAGATCGAGCGTGGCGACCTTCTCCGGCGCCACTCCGGCCGGCTCGGCGTGAACGAAGTAATGGATGATCGCACCGTCCAACACCGGCTCGAGCCACACCTCCATCGTCCCGGTGAGGGGGCCGTCGACGACCCAGCGGACGCCCTTGTCGGCGCGATCCTCGCGGACCGACAGCCGGAGGTCGGGCCACCATCGCCGCCAGCGGGTGGGCGAATTCAGGGACCGGGCGATCCGTTCCGGCGGCGCCGCGACGAAGGTCTGGTCTGCGACCTGGATGCTGCTCACCCCGATAGCTTCACACATCCCGCAGCCGTCCTCGAGATCGGTGTCACTCGACAGCGCGCCGAAAGCCCGCCCGGCAGCCGGTCGATCTCATCCTGAACGCCCGTCCACGCCGGTCACATCCGAAGGTCTAAAGTTGTGTGACAAACACCTACTCGCCAGTATCTACACGATCGTCAGTGCCCCCGGAGGTTTTCGTGCCCGAGTTCACCGCCCCACAGTCCTTCACGATTCCCGACGACGCCTCGGCTGTGGACTCGGTGTTCACCCGGGCTCAGACCAAGCCGGCGTCACTGGTGTACAAGCGCAAAGCGGGCTCGGCCTGGGTCGACGTCACCGCTGCGGAGTTCGCCGAGAAGGTCACCTCCGTCGCCAAGGGCCTGATCGCACTGGGCATCGAGCAGGGCGACCGCGTCGCCCTCATGTCCGCCACCCGTTACGAGTGGCCGCTCGTCGACTACGCGATCTGGGCCGCCGGTGCCGTCACCGTCCCGATCTACGAGACGTCGTCCGCCGAGCAGGTGCGCTGGATCCTCGAGGACTCCGAGGCCACGCTCCTCGTCGTCGAGACGGAGAAGCACCGCGAGACGGTCGCCGAGGTCACCGACGCCGCCCCGAGCGTGCGCAAGGTCCTGCAGATCGAGGCCGCGTCCGGTGCACGCGGCGCGGTCGAGGAACTGACCGCACTCGGCGCGGACGTCTCCGACGACGACGTGCAGGCGCGGATCGCGGCGTTGAAGTCGAGCGATCCGGCCACCCTCATCTACACCTCGGGCACCACCGGACGGCCCAAGGGCTGCGCCCTCACTCACGGCAACCTCCTCGCGGAGTCCCGAGGCATCGTCGCCTCCTCGCTCGGTGACCTGCTCACCCAGCCGGGCGTCACCACGCTGATGTTCCTGCCCATGGCGCACGTCCTCGCCCGCGCGGTGAGCATCGCCGCGTTCGACGCGGGAGCCGCACTCGGCCACACGAGCGACATCCCCAACCTGGTTCCGACGTTCGGCGAGTTCAAGCCGGACTTCATCCTGTCCGTTCCCCGCGTGTTCGAGAAGGTGTACAACGCGGCCCGCGCGAAGGCGCACGGCGAAGGAAAGGGCAAGATCTTCGACGCCGCCGCCGAGACCGCCATCGCGTGGAGCGAGGCCCAGGACAAGGGTGGCGCGGGCCTGGTGCTCAACGCCAAGCACTTCGTCTTCGACAAGCTCGTCTACTCCAAGCTCAAGTCCGCCCTGGGTGGGCGCTGCCAGCTCGCGATCTCCGGTGGCGCCCCGCTCGGCGCGCGTCTCGGCCACTTCTTCCGTGGCATCGGCGTCACGATCTACGAGGGCTACGGCCTCACCGAGACGTCCGCGGCCTTCGCGGTGAACACCATCGGGCACCAGAAGATCGGCACGGTCGGACGTCCACTCGCAGGCAACTCGGTCCGGATCGCCGAGGACGGCGAGATCATGCTCTCCGGCCCGGTCGTGTTCGGCGGGTACTGGAAGAACGAGAAGGCCACCGCCGAGGCGATCGAGGACGGCTGGTTCCACACCGGTGACCTCGGGTCGCTGGACTCGGAGGGCTACATCACGATCACCGGCCGCAAGAAGGAAATCCTCGTCACCGCGGGCGGAAAGAACGTCTCCCCCGCCCAGCTCGAGGACCACCTGCGGGCTCACCCGCTGATCAGCCAGGCCATCGTGGTCGGCGACCAGCAACCGTTCATCGGCGCCCTCGTCACGATCGACGCGGAGGCCCTGCCCGCGTGGAACGAGCGCAACGGCAAGCCCGCCGACACCGCCGTCGCGGACCTGCTCGCCGACGCCGACCTCACGGCCGAGATCGACGAGGCGATCGCAGAGGCGAACAAGCTGGTCTCGCACGCGGAGGCCATCAAGAAGTACCGCATCCTGCCGGTGGACTTCAGCGAGGAGACCGGCGAACTCACCCCGACCATGAAGCTCAAGCGCAACGTGGTCTACACGACCTTCGCCGACGACATCGCGAAGATCTACGCCAAGTGATCCGCGGCTGCCCGGGCCGGCCACGGCCACCCGGGCAGCCACCCCGGGTCAGCCCAGGAGCCGTTGCAGCCGGGCCCCGAGCACGTCCCAGCGCCATTCCCGCTCGATCCACGCCCGCCCGGCCGCGCCCATCGCCGCGGCGCGGTCCGGATCCGCGAGCAGTGCACTCACCTCGCGGGCCACGGCATCGACCGATCGGCCGTCGACGACCACTCCGGTCTCGTTCTGCCGCACCGCTTCCGGCGCGCCTCCCGAGGTTCCCGCCACCACCGGGACACCGGTCGCCGAGGCCTCCAGGAAGACGATTCCCAGCCCCTCCACGTCGAGACCTCCCCCGCGGGTACGGCACGGCATCGCGAACACGTCGGCGATCGTGTGGTGGGCAGCCAACTCCGCGGACGGCACCGTGCCGGTGAAGACCACGTGCTCGTCCATTCCGGTGGACCGCACCAGCGACCGGAGCCGCTCCTCGTAGGGGCCACCGCCGACGATCACGAGCACGGTGCCGTCCACGGCCGCGCGAATCTGCGGGAGCGCCCTGATCAAGACGTCCTGGCCCTTGCGCGGCACCAGCCGGGACAGGCACAGCACCGTGGGCCGGTTCCCCAGCCCGTATCGGTGACGAAGCTCGGCACGGGCGCCGGCATCGGGGCGGAACCGTTCGGTGTCCACTCCGGGCGGCAGATGTTCGAGCGCCGCCCGCGCACCGAACGCGGAGGCGAACCTCCCCCGCGTGTACTTGCTCACGTAGGTGGTCACGTCGGTGTTCTCGCCGATGCGTCGCAGGGCGCTCCGCGCCACCGGGAGCATCGACCACCCGACCTCGTGGCCGTGGGTACTCGCGACGACGCACCCGGCGCCCGCCCGGCGCACGGCCGGGGCCAGCAGCGCGAGCGGAGCCGCGGCGCCGAACCACACGGTGCCGCAGTCGTGCTCGGCGACCAGTCGCGCCGCGCGCCGCGCGACCGCGGGAGTCGGGAGCATCAGGGTGGTCGGATGCCGCACGATCCGGAACGGCTGCTGCGCGTCGTACCGCACGTGCGAGTCTCCCCGCCACCTCGGCGCATAGACGACGAGTTCCTCGGCGGGGAGCTGACGGGCGAACGCACTCAGATACGACTGGATACCGCCGGGTCGCGGCGGAAAGTCGTTCGTCACCAGCAGGGTTCGACGCATGGGACCACCGTAGGACGCAGCGATCGGGATCCTCACCCCGGGTGCGGCTACCGTCGCGCTCCTCAGGCGAACCGGCCGGGCACCCAGCGAGCCCAGTCCTCGACGAGTGCGGCGACGCCGACACCCAGACGGGTACGGACCACCTCGTCCACCTCCGCGTCGGTACGGGCACCGGTCGCCAACGCGCGGTACAGATCGGTGAGGGCCCGCTCGCCGTACCTGTCGGCGACGTACGCACACACCGACCACGCCGTCTCGTACGCCACTGCCGCCGAGTCCCCCGCGAAGTCCGCATCCGAGGGCAGCGCCCCGGGAAGGTCGTCCGACGCGAACCGGGCGGCCAACTCGGGAGCCAGGACCCGCGCGGGCCGGTCCTCGTCCCGGTGGGCCACGTACTCCGCGTATCCCTCCAGCATCCACATCGGAGATCCGTCGACGGTGACCGCGCGCGCCGCGATGTGAGTGAGCTCGTGACGGAGCACCCCGGCCCGCGAGTGCTCACCGAGCCGCTCGTCGGCGGTGGGACCGAACACGATTCGCTGACCGGACGGGGACACCTCGCCGGGCAGCGGGGCGTCCGACACGGCGACGGCGGCGATGTTCGCGCCGTCGTGACCGGGCCCGACGAGTGCGCTGAACTCCTCGTGGGAGGCGGTGACGACCACGACGGCGCGTCGGGCCCAGGAGTCACCCCAGATCCGGCTCACGTGGTCGATCGCGGGGCCGACCTCCCGGGCGAGTGCGTCGCGCATCGGTTCGTCGCCCGGATGCGCGAGGACGACCGAGGGGCCGCCCGCTGTCTGCACCGTCGTGACCGTGACCGGGCCGTGGTCCCACGGCCCCCGCCAGGTCTCCCGATCGGTCCCGGGAATCGGCGCATCGGACACCAGTAACCAGTCCGCACCACGTCGGGCCACGAGAAGGGACACCGGCTTCCGGGTCGGTTGCTCGTCGGCTCCGGCGAGCGCGTGCCGGAACCGGGCGGTGGGCGCCCACAACTCGGTCCCGTCGAATCGCTCGGTCCACTGCGGCGGAACGACCACGGACTCACCGGTGAGCTCGTATCCGAAATCCGCGAACGGGACACCGCTCGCCCACCGGGCCCGGTTGACCTGATCGTCGCGGAAGGCCGGATCCGCCGCGTCGTCGACGAGTCCGACGACGGCGGCTTCGTCGCCGCTCACCGTCGCGGTCGCCCAGCGGTCGAGTAGTTCCTGGACACCCCTGGCCCGCTCGGCATCGAGGGGATCGGCGTCGGCAACGGCCACGCCGGCCGTGCTCTGGTCGTCCTCGCGAGCGAGTGCCGCGACGCCCATGACGGCCGCCACAGCGACGACGAGGCCCCCGAGAGCGAACCGCTCCCACGGCCGCACCTGGGGCGGGGTGGAGACGGGCGACGCGGATCCGGGCACGGCGCAGTAGTTTATGCGCTGCCGGCCGGAACGGCACGACCGGCGTCAGTAGCGGCGAGCCCCCGCATACGGCATCCGGTCCATGGACTCGACTTTGACGGGCACCCCGAACGTCGAGGCGTGGAGCACGTTGCCGCCGCCCGCATAGATCCCCACGTGCGATGCATCGTTGTAGAAGATGACGACGTCGCCGGGCTGCAGTTGGTCGCGGGGCACCGGAATGCCTCCCTGCGCCTGGGCCTGGCTCGACCGCGGCAGGTTCTTTCCGATCTGCTTGTACGACCACACGACGAGTCCCGAACAGTCGAACGAGCTGGGCCCGGTCGCACCCCAGGCGTACGGGCTACCGATACGGGTGAGGCCCGCCTGGAGCGCACCGGAACCGGCTCCCGGGACCAGGCCGGACAGGATCACTCCGGGATCGACTCCGGGCGGGAACGGTGTGCCCGCCAGCTGCGCTCGCTCGGCACCGGTGAGCCCCTCGAACGCCTTCGTCACTTCCACGATCTGCGCTTCCAGCTCGCTCTGCCGGCGCTGGAGGTCGTCGCTGAGTGCCTTCGCCTGCTCGCTGGCGGCCCGGGCGGCATCCGCGGAGGCCTGCGAGGCCTCCGCAGCCTCCCGCGCCTGAGCCGATGCCGCCGTGTACTGCGACACGTCGTCGGCGGTGCGACCAGCGATCACGTCCAGCGCCGACATCTGGTCGAGGAGTTGCTGCGGCGAGTCGCTGACGAGCAGGGCGAACAATCGATTGGTGCGCGCCCCCTGGTAGTTGGCGGTGACCAGCTTGTCGACCGTCGGCTGGAACCGGGCGACCTCGGCGGTCGCCGCGTCCAGGATGCCGCGATCGTGTTCGGCCCGCGCCTCCTGTTCGCGCTGGGCGTCCAGTTTGGCGTCGAGATCGATCTGCGCGTTGTGCAGCGCTTCGTTCGTCTGCTCGGATTCGCGGGCGATCTCGCCGAGCCGGGCGATCGCCTCCGTGGGGTTGTCCACCACGGGGTCGGCACCGGATCCGGCAGGGAGGACCACGGACACCGCGGCGAGCACCCCGGCCACGAGTGCGGCGCGGACCGAGTGGCGTACCGGTCGGGCGACCACGATTCGGGCAGGCACGGGAAGCACTTCTCCGTTCATCGGTACTCGGTTCGCCCTCCGTGGGCGCGATCTGCGGGACACGTCGCCGTCGTGGCGAATGGTCTCGAACAGGTTACGGAATGGCATCTGTCGTGTCCACCCTGGGTGAATTCGATCGAAATCGTGACCTGAACGAGCCGCCAGGTCTGCCGGAAAGACGACGAGGGCGGGTCCGAATCGTCGATTCGGACCCGCCCTCGGGGCGCGGTGGCCAGGCGTCGGTTGACTCCGCGCATCCCTCCCCGACTTCGAGGCGTGCGGTGGTCGATCCGGACCTGGATCAGAAGCGGCGGGCTCCGTCGTAGGGCATCGACGAGATCGGCGCGACCTTGACGGGCTGACCCGAGGTGGACGCGTGGATCACGTTGCCGTTGCCCGCGTAGATACCGGAGTGCGAGCCGCCGTAGAAGGACACGACGTCGCCGGGCTTCAGATCGGACTGCGACACGGGCGAGCCGGCGGAGGCCTGCTCGTAGCTCGTGCGCGGCACGTTGAGGCCGGCCTGCTTGAAGGCCCACTGGATCAGACCCGAGCAGTCGAACGAGTCCGGACCCGCGGCGCCGTACACGTACGGAGCACCGAGCTTGGACTCGGCGGCCTGAACGGCCTTGTCTCCCACGCTCACCTGCGGGGCGGGTGCGGCGGGGGCACCACCGGGAGGCGTGAGTGCGTTCTGGATCTCCGGCGGAATCACGACGCCGGGGATGTCGAAGGTTCCGACACCGGGGATGGTGATCGGGTCCGCGGTCGCGGGAACCGCGGTCATGGTGAAGGCTCCGGCTGCGAGCGCTCCGATGACGGCCACGCGCTTGACGGACCGTGTGGAAACTAGTGACGCCACGAAAGGGGTACTCCGTTTCTTCCTCTTCGTCCGCCGACCGAGTTAGCTGACGGGTTCGGGCTGGGAAGATCAGCCCTACCCCCCGGTCCGTACGAGACGGCCCGGCGGGATTCACCCCAGTGGAAACGTGGGTTCCCGGCTCGGCACCCGTGGTCCCGGGTGCCCGATTAGGCGGTGACCCGGCGATGCCGTCCCGGTCTGGGGCGGCGAGACTCCGCAAGGTCTCGAAAAGGTTACGAAACAGCATCCGGCCCTGTCGACCACCTCGACCTCGACACGTCCGTTTCGCCGGATTCGGGACGAGTTGCCCCGCATCCAGACCACGCGAGGTCACGGCGAGATAACAACCGGTCCGTTTTGCCGTGTGGTACACGAGTTCTCACCCGACGCCGACCCCTCCCGCCTCCCGGCCGCGCGACAAGACCGCAGTTCACGCGCACGTTCGCCGTCGGACGCGCCGAGTTCGCCGGCATCGACGCCGCCGGCACACCACGGCCGCGGACCGGCGCCGGCCGACATTCCCGACCCGCCCCGAGAGCCCCTGCGGTACCCCGAAATCCGGTGATGTGACGCTGGTCTCAACCGCCCCGGCGTGTCGTCTCCGGGTCCGATTCGCACCGATACCGGGGTACCGGTAGGGGTCCTCCCGGAGGAGGACCCCTACCCGCGGACAGCGTCGTGTCGGGGTTCGCTCCTACGCTCAACCGGGTGACCGCGAGCCCCCGTCAACTGACTTTCGACGAGTTGGAGACGCCGCTGTCGGAGACAACCTTCGTGATCGTCGATCTGGAGACCACGGGGACGAACCCCTCGGAGGACGCGATCACCGAGATCGGTGCCGTGAAGGTCCGCGGCGGCGTCGTCCTCGGCGAGATGGCGACGCTCGTCGATCCCGGTCGGCATCTTCCCCCGCACATCGTGCGGATCACGGGGATCACCACCGCGATGCTCGTCGGGGCGCCTCGCATCGAATCGGTCCTGCCGACGTTCCTCGAATTCGCCGAGGGAGCGGTCCTCGTCGCGCACAACGCCCCGTTCGACACCGGGTTCCTGCGCGCCGCCGCAGCCAGGACGGACACCGCCTGGCCGCGCTTCACCGTGCTGTGCACGGTCAAGCTCGCCCGGCGGGTCCTCACCCGCGACGAGGCTCCTTCCGTCAAGCTCGCCCACCTCGCCCGCCTGTTCGCGGTCGACAGCACCCCGACCCACCGGGCCCTCGACGACGCCCGCGCCACCGTCGAGGTGCTGCACGCACTCATCGAGCGAGTCGGCAACCAGGGAGTGCACAGCCTCACCGAACTGGTCGACTACCTCCCCGACGTCTCGACCCACCAGCGAGCCAAACGGTCCTTCGCGAGCGCGCTTCCGCAGGCGCCCGGCGTCTACCTCTTCCGCGGCCCGTCCGAGGAGGTCCTCTACGTCGGGACCGCGTCGGACCTGCGCCGACGGGTGCGCACCTACTTCACCGGTTCGGAGACCCGGGGCCGGATCAAGGAAATGGTCGCCCTGGCCACCCGCGTCGACCACGTCGAGTGCGTGCACGCCCTCGAGGCGGGGGTCCGCGAGCTTCGCCTGCTCGCCGCCCACACTCCGCCCTACAACCGCCGGTCCAAGTACCCGATGCGTGGTTGGTGGATCATCCTCACCGACGAGCCGTTTCCTCGTCTGTCGATCGTGCGCCGCCCGGCCGAACACTGTCTCGGCCCGTTCCGTACCCGCTCCGTCGCGGCGGACGTGGCCGACACGCTCGCCCAGGCGTGCGGCATCCGCACCTGCACGACGCGGATACGTCGTGGCGGCGAACACGGGCCGGCGTGCCCGCCCCGCGAGGTGGGGGCATGCCCCGCGCAGGACATCCACGACGAGTCGGACTACGGCCGGTCACCGGACCTCGTCCGCGCCCTGTGGCGCGGGAACACCGACGAGCCCCTGCGTGCTCTGCGGGCCCGGATGGAGGCCCTGGGACTGACGGAGTTGTTCGAGACGGCGGCCCGTCTGCGCGACCGGACAGCCGAGTTGACTCGGGCCCTCGCCAGGATGCAGCGCCTGAGCGCCTTCGCCGCGATCGACCAACTCGTCCTCGCGCGACCGCGGGAAGGGGGCGGTTGGGACTTCGCCGTGATCCGCTCCGGCCGCCTGGCCGCCGCGGGGATCGCGGCACGCGGCACGCCACCGATGCCGGTAGTCGAACAACTCGTTCTCGGAGCGGAAACCGTCGTCCCGGACGGCACGCCGCTGCGGGGTGCCTCACCCGAGGAGGCGGCGCTGCTGCTGCGCTGGGCAGAGTCGGACGGATGTCGCATCGTGTCGGCGTCCCAGCCGTGGGCGTCGCCGATCCGCGGAGCCGGATCCTGGCGGGAATGGACGGCGCGCGCGACAGCCGCGCACGTCACGGCCGGCGACCACTCGGCGGGCGACCCGGCCGATGCGACCACCTACGGCACGCACCGATGACCGCCGAATAGGCTCGGCAGCACGCGGTGCGACTGCCCACCCGTCCCGTACCCGGAAGGAACGAACCATGATCAACGCCATCGTCCTCATCCACGCGGAGGCCCACCGGATTCCCGAGACCGCGCAGGCCGTCGCCGACCTGCCGGGCGTCTCGCAGGTGTACTCGTGTGCGGGCGACGTCGATCTCATCGCGGTCGTGCGGGTGCGCGACCACGAGAAGATCGCGGAGGTGGTGACCTCCGGGATCAACAAGGTGGACGGGGTGACCAAGACGGCGACCCACATTGCGTTCCAGTCGTACTCGAGCGCGGACGTCGAAGCCGGGTTCTCCCTCGGCGAGTGACGGCAGAGCAGCCGGGTTCTCCCTCGGCGAGTGACGGCAGAGCAGCCGGGTTCTCCCTCGGCGAGTGACGGCGGGGCGCCGTGGGCGCGGTCAGTTGTCGGCGGACAGCCGTTGCGTGACCTGTGCCCAGCGGTCGGCCAACTCCGCCGCGGCACCGGTGTCGACCGCCTGTGCCGCGGTCGCGATGCCGTCCGCGAGCGCCTCCTCGAGCGTGCGGCCGCCCAGGCCTCGAAACGCGGTGATCGCGCCGGCGGCGTTGAGCAGGACCGCGTCCCGCACCGGACCGGGTTCGGCGGCGAAGAGCCGACGGGCCACGTCCGCGTTGTACCGGGCGTCACCACCGCGCAACGCATCGAGCGACACCCGTTCGATGCCCAGGTCGCGGGGATCGAGACGATGTGTGGTCACCTCCCCGTCGGCCACCACGTGCACGGTCGAGGTGGTGGACGTCGTCAGCTCGTCGAGCCCGTCGTCGCCGCGGACGACCAGGGCCGAATTGCCACGCGCGGCGAGCACCCCGGCCAGGACCGGCACGAGATCCTCGAACGCGCAGCCGATCAGTCCGGCCCGCGGCCGCGCGGGGTTCGTGAGCGGTCCGAGCACGTTGAACACGGTGGGGATACCGATCTCGCTGCGGGTCGGTCCGGCGTAGCGCAGGGCCGGATGGAACACCGGCGCGAAGCAGAAGCCGATACCGGCCTCGCGCACGCTCGTGGCCACCTGTTCCGGGCCGAGGTCGATGGCGACACCCAGGGCTTCGAGGACGTCGGCGCCACCACTCTTGGACGAGGCTGCCCGGCCGCCGTGCTTGACCACCGGGATTCCCGCGGCAGCGACCACGATCGCGGCCATGGTCGAGATGTTCACCGTGTTCGAGCGGTCACCACCGGTACCGACGACGTCGACGGCGTCGCGGTCGACCTCGACCAGGCGGGCGTGCGAGAGCATCGACTCCGAGAGGCCGCGTACCTCGACCGGGGTCGCACCCTTCATCTTGAGACTCACCCCGAACGCGGCGATCTGCGCGGACGTCGCATTGTCGGACATGATCTCGTCCATCGCCCACGTTGCATCGTCCACCGAGAGGTCACGCCCGTCGGTCAGCGCGCCGAGGAGCAGACGCCAGGACCGCAGCGGCGTCTCGGCACTCGTGGTCGACTCCGTGTGCGACGGGCTCTGCATCGTGCGTCCCCTAACGTTCCGTGACGTTGCGTCTGCGGGTGTTCTGTCTCCGGGCACTGCGCCTTCGCGCGTTCGGCCCCCGGGCCCGATGATTCGGACGTCAGCAGCCTAATGGGACGAGGTCGCCGAGTCGCGGGGCGGTTGCGTCGCATCCCAGCCGGTCGCCTCCCCACCCAGACGCTGGGCCAGACCGGCCATCCGGGAACGTTCCTGCGAACAATGCAGCGCATCGAGCACCTGTACCCGCTGGAAGAGGACCTCGACGGTTCCGGAGGCCTCCCCCGCCGGGTTCACCGTCTCCCCCGCCGGAGAAACCAGTACGTACCCGTCCTGCGCGGCGATCGACGCGGCCTCGTCCACCCTCCCGGCGGGGAGAGTCAGATGGTGCCGCAGCACCGCCGACTCCGCCGGGCGCCAGTACGGCTCCTCCTCGGCCCCGCGAGCCAGCGTCGTCGAACACGCCTCCGCGTCGTCGAAACCGGAGACCACCACCACGAGGTCACGGCGGGTACCGTCGAGTGCGGCGGGCACCCGTCCTCGCCGCAACAAGCGGCGCCACCACGTCGTCCCAGCACCCGTCATCGAGTCTCCTCCGTCGCTCCAGTACCCGAGAATCCCAGGTTATTCGCCTCTCGAACTGCACCTCCGTGCGGGACGACGCGCCGAGGGGAGACCCGGGTGGTCAGGCTGTACGACAAGGCGTCATACTTCTCCCTGTGACGAGCGCAGTAGGGACTTCAGGATCAGCAATCACCCAACGCGTGCACTCGCTGAACCGGCCGAATATGGTCAGCGTTGGCACCGTCGTGTGGTTGTCAAGCGAGCTCATGTTCTTCGCAGGGCTCTTCGCCATGTACTTCGTTGCCCGGGCCCAGGCTCCGGACGGCGCGTGGCCGCCGGAGCCCACCCATCTGAACCTGGCGCTGGCCGTGCCGATCACCCTGGTCCTCATCGCCTCTTCCTTCACCTGCCAGCTGGGTGTCTTCGCTGCTGAGCGCGGGGACGTCTTCGGCCTGCGCCGGTGGTACACGATCACCCTCGCGATGGGTACCTTCTTCGTCCTCGGCCAGGGCTACGAGTACATCCAGATGGTCGAGCACGGCACCACGATCGCGTCGAGCGTGTACGGATCGGTCTTCTACATCACGACCGGCTTCCACGGCCTGCACGTCATCGGCGGGCTCATCGCCTTCGTCTTCCTGATCGCGCGCACGCGAGTCAGCAAGTTCACCCCGGCCCAGGCCACTGCCGCCATCGTCGTCTCGTATTACTGGCACTTCGTCGACATCGTGTGGATCGCCCTGTTCGCCACGATCTATTTCATCCGTTAGCCAGCTGGAACGCCCAGGCCCAGCCCCCTGACGTCCAGTCCGTCCCGACATACCAAAGGGATACAGATGAGTTCATCCCCCCCACCCGCATCCGACGCCACCGCATCCGCCAGGAAGACACGCCGCCAGCGCAAGCTGCGTCGGCGTGTCACGGGTGCCATGGTCCTGATGATGGGATTGGTCAGCGCCGGTTTCCTCGCGGCCGCTCTGACCCCTGATCCGCAGGTGGCCACGGCCAACGACGATGCCGCGGCCATGATCCGGGAAGGCAAGCAGCTCTACGAGACCTCCTGCATCACCTGCCACGGCGCGAACCTGCAGGGTGTGCAGGACCGCGGGCCGAGCCTGATCGGCGTCGGTGAAGCCGCGGTCTACTTCCAGGTCTCCTCCGGCCGTATGCCCGCCATGCGCAACGAAGCGCAGGCGGCCCGCAAGGAGCCGAAGTTCGACGCCGCACAGACCGACGCGCTGGGTGCCTACATCCAGGCCAACGGCGGCGGCCCCACGGTCGTCCGCGACGAGAACGGCGAGATCGCCCAGTCGTCGCTGCGCGGGAACGACATCGGCCGCGGTAGCGAGCTGTTCCGGATGAACTGCGCGTCCTGCCACAACTTCACGGGTCGGGGTGGGGCGCTGTCCTCCGGCAAGTACGCGCCGATCCTGGATCCGGCCAACGAACAGCAGATCTACGCCGCCATGGTCACCGGCCCGCAGAACATGCCCAAGTTCTCCGATCGCCAGCTGACCATGGAGGAGAAGCAGGACATCATCGCCTACGTCAAGCTGCAGGCCGAGGCGAAGTCGCCCGGCGGATACGGACTGGGCGGTCTCGGCCCGCCGGCCGAGGGCCCCACCATCTGGGTAGTCGGAATCATCGCTGTCGTCGGTGCAGCCATGTGGATCGGAGCAAGGTCATGAGCGACGCTGGCCACACCGGCGGCGAGGCGCCCAAGAACTACACGGACGAAGAACTCGAGGCCATGAGCCGCGACGAGTTGGTGACCCTGGGCACCAACCTGGACGGGGTCGACGTCGCGTACCGGCGCGAGCGCTGGCCCGTCGCCGACACGAAGGCCGAGAAGCGAGCCGAACGCCAGGTCGCGTTCTGGTTCGCCCTGGCCGGTGTCTCCGCACTCGCGTTCGTGCTGGTCTTCCTCTTCTGGCCGTGGGAGTACGCGGGCCCCGGCGAGGAGAAGTACAACTGGTACAGCCTGTACACACCGATGCTCGGTCTCACCATGGGTCTGGCGATCCTCGGTGTCGGCGTCGGCGCTGTGCTGTTCACCAAGAAGTTCGTCCCCGAAGAGGTCTCCATCCAGGACCGTCACGACGGCGGGTCCACGGAGATCGACCGCAAGACGATCGTCGCCGAACTGAGCGACTCGCTCGAGACCTCGACGATCGGGCGCCGCAAGCTCATCAAGCGCAGCCTGATCTTCGGTGGTGGCGCGCTCGGCATCATGTCGGTCATGCCCCTCGGTGCCATGGTCAAGAATCCCTGGGCCGAGGGCGACGAGTCGCCGCTGTGGGTCTCCGGCTGGACGCCCCGCTACCCCGGCGAGACCATCTACCTGCGCCGCGACACCGGTCGTCCCGAGGACATCGTCCTGGTCCGCGCCGAGGATCTCGACGCCGGCGGCATGGAAACCGTCTTCCCCTACCGTGAGGCGGACCGCGGCGACAGCCACGCGCTCCTCGACGGACTACGCGGTATCCGCAACTCCGTGATGCTGATCCGTCTGCGCCCCGAGGACACCGCCCGGGTCACCAAGCGCAAGGGCCAGGAGAGCTTCAACTACGGCGACTACTTCGCGTACTCGAAGATCTGCACCCACCTCGGCTGCCCCACGTCGCTGTACGAACAGCAGACGAACCGCATCCTCTGCCCGTGCCACCAGTCGCAGTTCGATGCGCTGCAGTACGGCAAGCCGATCTTCGGTCCCGCAGCTCGTGCACTTCCGCAGTTGCCCATTACAGTCAATGAAGAGGGCTTCCTGGTCGCCAACGGTGACTTCATCGAAGCACTCGGTCCGGCCTTCTGGGAGCGTCGCCCGTGAGTACAAAAATCGAGACCCGCCTCGCCCAGCAGGGCGAGGAGCTGGACTCCCGGTACCACCTGTCGGCCGGGATCCGACGCCAGATCAACAAGGTCTTCCCGACGCACTGGTCCTTCATGCTCGGCGAGATCGCGCTCTACAGCTTCATCATCCTGCTGATCTCGGGCGTCTACCTCACGCTGTTCTTCGACCCGTCGCTGGCGCACGTCGTCTACAACGGCGCGTACGAACCCCTGCGTGGCGTGTCGATGTCCCGGGCGTACGAGACCACACTGAACATCTCGTTCGAGGTGCGCGGCGGTCTCTTCGTCCGACAGATCCACCACTGGGCCGCCCTGATGTTCGCGGCGTCGATCATCGTCCACCTCGCTCGCATCTTCTTCACCGGCGCGTTCCGCCGCCCGCGTGAAGCGAACTGGGTCATCGGTGTCCTGCTGCTGATCCTGGCGATGTTCGAGGGCTTCTTCGGCTACACCATCCCGGACGACCTGCTGTCCGGCACGGGCCTGCGCGCCGCGTTCTCCGGTATCACCCTGTCGATCCCGGTCATCGGAACGTGGATGCACTGGATGATCTTCGACGGCGACTTCCCCGGCGAGCTGATCATTCCGCGCCTGTACGTCATGCACGTGCTGATCTTCCCGGCGATCATCCTCGCGCTCATCGCCGGTCACCTCGCACTCGTCTGGTACCAGAAGCACACGCAGTTCCCCGGCCCCGGCCGCACCGAGAAGAACGTCGTCGGTGTCCGGATCCTTCCGGTGTTCGCCCTCAAGGGCGGTGCCTTCTTCGCGATGACGTTCGGTGTGCTCGCCCTCATGGGTGGTCTGCTCCAGATCAACCCGGTGTGGACGATCGGTCCGTACAACCCCTCCCAGGTCTCCGCCGGTTCCCAGCCGGACTTCTACATGATGTGGACGGACGGGCTGGCCCGATTGTGGCCCGCGTGGGAGATCTATCTGTTCGACCGGTACACGATTCCCGCGGTGTTCGCAGTCGCGCTGATCATGGGCCTGGTGTTCATGCTGCTGCTGGCGTACCCGTGGATCGAGAAGCGCCTCACCGGCGACGACGCTCACCACAACCTGCTGCAGCGTCCTCGCGATGTTCCGGTGCGGTCCGCGATCGGCGCGATGGCGATCTCGTTCTACCTCGTCCTCACCCTGTCGACGATCAACGACATCATCGCGTTCCACTTCGACATCTCGCTCAACGCGATGACGTGGATCGGACGTATCGGAATGGTGATCCTGCCTCCGATCGCCTACTTCGTGACCTACCGGTTCTGCATCGGGCTCCAGCGCAGCGACCGTGCGGTACTCGAACACGGTATCGAGACCGGCATCATCAAGCGGATGCCGAACGGCCAGTACATCGAGATCCACCAGCCGCTCGGCCCGGTGGACGAGCACGGCCACCCGATTCCGCTCGAGTACCAGGGCGCCCCGGTGCCCAAGAAGATGAACAAGCTCGGCTCTGCCGGCAAGCCCGGTTCCGGCAGCCTCACGAAGGCGGACCCGGTCGAGGAGAGCGAGGCGCTCGAGCACGCTCACCACGAGGCCGAGAAGGAACAGCTGGAGATCCTGAAGAGCTACCAGGATCGAGCACGTGGCACGGACTCCTCCGGCAACGGAGAGGCTCACTAGCCACCCGCGCAGTTCCTCTGCTCACTACAGGACGAGGGCCCCGAACCATCCGGTTCGGGGCCCTCGTCGTCGTCCACCATCGATCATGTCGCCGACGTCGTCGTGGGTGCGAGCTCGCACTCCCGGTTCCTCGCACCCCTCCCCGCTACTCGCGCGCGAAATCCACCGGCGAGTCGGAGTGCACGACACTGAACGGGGTGCACGCGCTCCACGCTGCCCCTGCTGGACCGCGAGTTCCCGACGATGCGGCGGCCTTCCTCGTGGCGGAGAACGCGTCGGACCCGAGCGGGCGTCAGCAATGATCCACGCGGAGAAGTAGGCCGGCACCGGGCGCCCTGGGGCACGGCCGCGGCTGTCAGCCCGGTAGCTTTCGAGCACCGGACCACCACAGCGGCCGCAGAAGCCGCTTCACCGATGTCCACGAAACGGGGGGTAACCCCACCTCCCACTGGGTGAAGGTGGCCTTCGACCGGTCTGAGCAGTCGAAGGCCACCTTCACCCATTCCACCGACCTGCGGGTCGCGGCATGCGTGCACCCTCAGCCCCTCCCCACACTCCCAGCTGCCGGGCACGAGTGCCTGCATGGAGCGAGGTCTACAGGGAGTCGGTGCGCAGACGCAGGGGACGCGCGGACGGACGGCAGCGCTGCCCACCCTCCTACCCTCGGAAAGCCGAAAGGGCGCCCCGACTCGAGGTCAGGGCGCCCTTTCGGCGCTGTGCGGTGTGCCGTCAGTGCTTCTCGGGACCGACGTAGTACTCGAACACCAGACCCGCCGACGCCGCGATCACGGCGACGGCAGCCACGGCGATCAGCCAGAACTGGAAGAAGGCGAGCGATACGGCGGCCAGGCCGGCTGCAGCGGCCAGCAGGATGGGCCAGAAGCTCCCCGGGCTGAAGAACCCGAGATCTCCGGCGCCGTCGGCGATCTCGGCGTCGTCGTAGTCTTCCGGGCGGGTGTCGAGGCGGCGCGCGACGAAGCGGAAGTAGGTTCCGACGATCAGCGTCAGGCCCGCCGAGAGGCAGATTGCGGTGAATCCGGCCCACTCGATGCCCGTCCGCGACACGCCCGTGAAGACGCCGTAGACGACACCGACGAGGATGAAGAACACCGTCAGGATCTCGAAGAGCTTGGCTTCGATCTTCATATCAGCACATGTCCTAGGTCAGGAGTAATCGGTGTCAGTTGCCACCGGTAACGGTGGCCTGCTTGTACTCACGGTCGGTGTTGAACGGCGTCGTCGAGGTCGCGACCGGCGATTCGCCGATCTCTGCGAGCGCCTGCGCCGTGGTGAGCTCGGAGCCACCCTCCGAAGCGGGCTTGCGCAGCTCGATGTATTGGTCGAACTTCTCCGGCGACACTGCGCGGACCTCGAAGTTCATCATCGCGTGGTACGTGCCACACATCTCGGCGCAGCGCCCGACGAAGGCGCCTTCACGCTCGATCTCGCTGATCTGGAAGACGTTGTCGGAGTTGTTTTCCTTCGGGTTCGGGTTCACGTCCCGCTTGAACAGGAACTCCGGCACCCAGAAGGCGTGGATGACGTCGGAGGACGCGAGCTCGAACTCGATGCGCTTGCCGGTGGGCAGGACGAGGATCGGGATCTCCTCGCTGCTGCCGACGGTCTCGATCTTGTTGTACTTGAGGTACGACAGGTCCTCGGGCGAACGTCCGTGCACCGCGCCCGGGAGTTCGTGGCCGTCTTCGGACACCCTCTCCGTGGCGCGCTCGGCGAATGCCTGGGCCTCGTAGTCGATGCCGTCGTACTTGCCGGTGCCGTCGCTGGGCTCGATGGAGCGGTAGCCGAACTTCCAGTTCCACTGGTAGGCCGTGACGTCGACGACGACATCCGGGTTGTCCTCCTTGTCGAGGACGTAGTTCTGCACGACGACGGTGAAGTAGAACAGCACCGCGATGATGACGAACGGAACGGCGGTGTAGGCCAGCTCGAGCGGCACGTTGTAGGCGGTCTGCCGCGGGAACTCCGGGGAGTCCTTCTTCTTGCGGTGGAACACGACGGTCCAGAACACCAGGCCCCAGACGATGACGCCCATGACCAGCGCGGCGATGACGGACCAGGTCCACAGTTCACGCATCCGGTGTGCCTGGGGAGTGATGCCCGAGGGCCACCCGAACCGGAGCACCGAGTTGTCTATCGAACAACCCGACAGCAGCAAGGCAGCAATGCCCAGAGATACTGCCAGCCCGGTCCGCCGAAGGATCCGACCTTGCGCCACGTTCACGCCTTCCTGATCGCCGCAAATTCCACCTGGGCACCTCACAGGGAAGGCCCAATTACTACGCAGCGTAGACCAAAGCGGTCGGCGATTCCCCTCCGGGTCGAATCGTGTCGTCGGAGCGGGGTCTCCGGAGCGGAACGAGCTTCTGCGGCATACTTTCGGGAGTATCGCTCGCCCGGCACCGACGGGGCGGGATTCGAGGCGCGTCCTTCGACCGAGGCGCTCTTCCCCTATTCGAATCGAGGTATCGGACGCAGTGTGCGGATTGCTCGGCTTCTTGACCACCGACGGGACCAGTGACCACCTGGTCTCGCGGATCGACCAGGCCATGCACTGCCTGCGCCACCGCGGCCCGGACGAGCACGGCACGTGGCACGACGAGGACCTCGTCTTCGGGTTCAACCGGCTCTCGATCATCGACCTCGAACATTCGCACCAGCCGCTGCGCTGGGGCCCGGTGGAGAACCCGGAACGCTACGCGCTGACGTTCAACGGTGAGATCTACAACTATCTCGAGATCCGCGCGCAGTTGACGGACGAGTTCGGGGCACAGTTCCGGACCGAGGGCGACTCGGAGGCCATCGTCGCCGCGTACCACTACTGGGGCGAGGACGCGGTGCGCCGCCTCCGGGGCATGTTCGCGTTCGCCGTGTGGGACACCGAGACGCGAGAGTTGTTCATCGCCCGCGACCCGTTCGGCATCAAGCCGCTGTTCCTCGCCACCGGCGCCCGCGGCACCGCCTTCGGCAGCGAGAAGAAGAGCCTGCTCGAACTCGCGGACGCGATCGGTATCGGCACGGAGCTCGATCCTCGTGCCGTCGAGCACTACACCGTGCTGCAGTACGTTCCCGAGCCGGAAACCCTGCACGCACAGATCCGCAGACTCGAGTCCGGCTGTTTCGCCCGGGTCCGGCCGGGCGAACGCCCGGCCGTCACCCGCTACTTCCGTCCGACCTTCCCGGTTCGCCCGTTCGCACCGGGTACCGAGCAGCAGCGCTACCGGGAGATCGCCGACGCGCTCGAGGATTCGGTCGCCAAGCACATGCGGGCCGACGTGACGGTCGGGTCCTTCCTGTCCGGTGGCATCGATTCGACCGCGATCGCCGCTCTCGCGATGCGGCACAACCCGAACCTGATCACCTTCACGACCGGATTCGAGCGGGAGGGCTACTCCGAGGTCGACGTCGCTGCGGAGTCGGCCGAGGCGATCGGAGCCCGGCACGTGGTGAAGGTCGTGAGTCCGGCCGAGTTCGCGGCGGCCATTCCCGAGATCGTGTGGTACCTGGACGACCCGGTTGCCGATCCTGCGCTGGTCCCGCTGTGGTTCGTCGCCCGTGAGGCCCGCAAGCACGTCAAGGTGGTGCTGTCCGGGGAGGGCGCGGACGAGCTGTTCGGCGGATACACCATCTACCGCGAGCCGCTCTCACTCGCTCCGTTCGAACGGATGCCGGCGGGTCTGCGCCGTCTCGCGGGCAAGCTGTCGGACCGGATCCCGGAGGGGACGCGCGGCAAGAGCCTGTTGCACCGCGGTTCGCTGTCGCTGGAGGAGCGCTACTACGGCAACGCCCGCAGCTTCAACGACGCCCAGCTGCGTGCCGTGCTCCGCGACTTCCGGCCGGAGTGGACCCACCAGGACGTCACGGCCTCGATCTACGCGGAGTCGCAGGGCTGGGATCCGGTGGCCCGGATGCAGCACCTGGATCTGTTCACCTGGCTTCGCGGCGACATTCTGGTCAAGGCCGACAAGATGACGATGGCGAACTCGCTCGAACTGCGGGTCCCGTTCCTCGATCCCGAGGTCTTCGAGGTCGCCTCCCAGGTCCCGCTGGAGCAGAAGATCACGACGAAGCGCCGGGGCGGCTCGCAACCGACGACGAAGTACGCGCTCCGCCAGGCACTGGAGGGCATCGTGCCCGCCCACGTGCTCCATCGCGCCAAGCTCGGTTTCCCGGTGCCGCTGCGGCACTGGTTGCAGGGCACGGAGCTGTTCGACTGGGCCCGCGAGCAGATCACGGAGTCCGGCGCCGATCATCTGATCGACAAGGCCGCGGTACTGAAGATGCTGGACGAGCACCGGGCCGGTGAATCCGATCACAGCCGCAGGCTGTGGACCGTCCTCGTGTTCATGGTGTGGCACGGGATCTTCGTCGAGAAGCGCATCGTGCCCACGATCGCCGAGCCGGTCTACCCGGTATCGCTGTAACTCCCCTCCCCACCGAAACGCCCCCTCCCCTGGGTGAAGGTGGCCTTCGACCGGTCAGACCGGTCGAAGGCCACCTTCACCCGGGCCGGGCGGGTTTGCGGGGTGGCGGGGTCGGGGGTGGCGGGGTCGGGGCCGGTCACCTACACCGAGAGCACGGCCGCGATCTCGTCCGCGGCCTCGAGGCCGTAGGCGTCGCCGAGCCGCTTCAGCGCCTCGTCCCGCTCGAAGGTCCACTCCTGGGTACCGACCGTCTCGAGAACGTGCACGGCGACCAGTGAACCGAGCTGCGCGGCCCGCTCGAAGCCGAGCCCCGCACGATGGGCGAGCAGGAACCCCGCCCGGAAGCCGTCGCCGACACCGGTCGGGTCCACCTTGCCCTTCTCCGGGACGACGCCGACCCGCACCCAGTTGCCCTCGCGATCGACGATCTCGACCCCCTTCGAGCCGAGCGTGGTGATCCGGGTGCCGACCATCGCGCGGACCTCGTCCTCGGTCAGGCCGGTCTTCTGGCGCAGCAGCCCCCACTCGTACTCGTTGGTGAACAGGTATTCGGCGCCGTCGACGAGCTGGCGTGCCTCGTCGCCGCCGAGGCGGGCCAGCTGCTGCGAGGGGTCGGCGGCGAACGGAATGCCCTGTTCGCGCGCCTCCGCCGTGCGTCGGACCATCGCCTCGGGATCGTCGGCGCCGACGAGGACCAGGTCGGGCCGGACGGGCAGACTCGCGATCGTGATGTCACGGGCCTCGCTCATCGCGCCGGGATAGAACGACGCGATCTGGGCCATGTCGTCGTCGGTCGTGCAGACGAAGCGGGCGGTGTGAGCCGTGGTGGACACCCGCACGCCGCGGCAGTCGACACCGTTGCCCTCGAGCCAGGCGCGGTACTCCGCGAAATCGGCGCCGACCGCGCCCACCAGCAGCGGTGCGCCACCCAGGACGCCCATCGCGTACGCGATGTTGCCGCCGACCCCGCCCCGGCGGACCACGAGGTCGTCGACGAGGAAGCTCAGCGAGATGTGGTTGAGCTGGTCGGCGAGCAGTTGCTCGGCGAAGCGGCCGGGAAAGCGCATCAGGTGGTCGGTGGCGATCGATCCGGATACCGCAATAGTCACGGACAGGGCCTTTCAGCATGGAGGACGGGGCAGGAAAGCTTCACCGTACCCGGCGGCCGGTGGGCCCGGACCACGCTCCGTACGACACGCATGGACGCGAAACGCCTCCGGCGCGCAACCCGGGAGGGTTCCGCGCCGGAGGCGTCGTGCTCGGTGTGGCGTGGGTGCGTCAGTTGAACGAGTCACCGCACGCGCACGAACCCGTGGCGTTGGGGTTGTCGATGGTGAAGCCCTGCTTCTCGATGGTGTCCACGAAGTCGATGGACGCGCCCTCGACGTAGGGGGCACTCATCCGGTCCACCGCGAGCGCGACACCAGCGAAGTCGACCACCAGGTCGCCGTCGAGGCTGCGGTCGTCGAAGAACAGCTGGTACCGCAGGCCGGCACATCCGCCCGGCTGTACCGCGATACGCAGCGCCAGATCGTCACGGCCTTCCTGGTCGAGCAGCGCCTTCGCCTTGGAGGCGGCGGCGTCGGTCATGACCACACCGTGGGTGGTGGTCTCGTTCTGCACAGTCATGGGCTCTCCCTGTAGTTCGTACCAAACCCGTGAACGCTTCAACCGTACTCCGCGCCGGACCTATTCCCGGGTTCCGCTCTCGTCTTCCCCGATGCTATCGAACATCCCGGGGTCATCGCCTGTCACGGGCCGTGGAATGTCACGGCTCCGTCCGAATGTCACGGCCCGAATGTCACGGCGGTCACGGTTCCGGACGGGTGCCCGCGACCGAGGCCGCCAACGACATCAACTGATTCTCGGCATCGGAGAGCGCACGTTCGAGCGTACCGGCGTGCTCGACCAGCGAATAGGCCGCCTCGATCCCGGCCTCGCTCAGCTCGGCGGTGGTCAGCTCCACCTGCCCCGCGACGCACACGGTGGGCACGGACGCCGCACGAGCGGCGGAGGCGAGCGCGATCACGGCCTTCCCCCGCAAGGACTGCCGGTCGAGGCGTCCTTCTCCCGTGACGAGGAGGTCCGCCGCCGCCAGCTGCTCGTCCTGGCCGGACCGGTCGGCGACCACGCGGGCGCCGGAGGCGCGCTGCGCGCCGAGGGCGAGCAGCGCGGCACCGATTCCGCCCGCCGCACCGGCGCCCGGCGCATCGGCGACCGCGTGCCCCCACCCGTCGAGCCGAGCGGCCCATTCGGCGTTGGCGTCCTCGAGGACGCGAACGGTGCGCGCACCGGCACCTTTCTGCGGACCGAACACGTACGCCGCGCCGTGCGGCCCGAGCAGGGTGTTCTCGACATCGGTGGCCGCCACCAGGTCGACTCCGTCGAGCGCGCGGAGCGCCGCGTCCCATCCGCCGAGTGCCTCGACGAGGCCGCGTCCGCCGTCGGTACAGGAGCTGCCTCCCAACCCGAGGACGATCCGGTGTGCGCCCGCGTCGAGTGCGGCGCGCACGAGCTGGCCCACGCCTCGGCTGTGTGCGCGGAGCGCGGTGTCGTCGTCCGGCACCCGGCCCAGCAGTCCCAGGCCGCACGCCTGCGCGGATTCGAGATAGGCGGTGTCACCGTCGAGCAGCCACTGCGCGGTGGTCTCGTCGTCGAGCGGGCCCGACACCCGCGCCTGCTGCACCCGACCACCGGACGCCGCGAGTACGTCGACGAAACCGGGACCACCGTCGGATTGCGGCACGGGTACGGCCTCGTCGGCCGGACGCACTCGCGCCCACCCGGCCGCGATGGCCGCGCACGCCTGCGCAGAGGTCAGTGTCTCGCCGAACGAGTCCGGTGCGATCATCACCCGCATCGCCGCAGTGTAGGGCGCACCAGGGGTGTGTGCAGGTCGGCGCGGCGGGCGCGCACACCTCGTGGTCAGGTCGGTTGCCCGCCCCCCGGTGGCGTCGCCTACCCTGGAAGGGTGAAATTGCTACGCCGTGGTGACTCTGACGATTCGGACAAGCGGGACGTCGAGGTCGCCGAGCCCTCCGTGGACCCCGAGTCCGCCGAGGACGCCCCCGTGGGCAAGGGCAGGCCCACCCCCAAGCGCCGCGACGCCGAGAACCGGCGGCGTGGCCCGGTGGCGCCGGCTCCGATGACCGCGAAGGAAGCTCGGGCGCGCCGCAAGGCGACACGGGGTTCCAAGGACGAGCGCAAGGCCGCGGCCGCGGAGCGCCGTGCCACCGCCGCCGATCGTCGTGCCCGGATGCTCGCCGGCGAGGACAAGTACCTACTCCCCCGCGACAAGGGCCCCGTGCGCGCCTACGTCCGCGACTTCGTCGACGCCAGACGCAACCTCGTCGGCCTGTTCATGCCGCTGGCGATCGTGCTGATCATGGCCATGTTCGTCAGCCCCGAACTGCAGGCCTTCGTGACCCTCGGCATGCTGGTGATGATGGTCCTCATGGTCATCGAGGGGATCTACATCGGGCGTGTGGTCAACAGCCGGGTGCGCGATCGGTTCCCGGACACCCTCGACGGAGGCTTCAAGCTCGGTTGGTACGCATTCGTGCGGGCCTCCCAGATCCGCAAGCTGCGGGCGCCGAAGCCCCGCGTCGGTCCCGGCGACGCGATCTGATCGTCCACCGTTGTTGGTAGCGTTCCGTCGCAGGACCGCGCGTGGGACCGGTCCAGGGAAAGGCGCAGCGTGACCGACGATCCGAGCCGTTTCGACTCCATCACTCCCCCGGACGCGGGAATCCGTGCCGAGGCGCAGGCACGGCAACGGTTGCTCACCAAACCGGAGGGCTCCCTCGGCCGCCTGGAGGAACTGGCGATCTGGGCCGCCGCGTGCCAGGGGCAGTGCCCACCGCGTGCGTTCGCCCGCCCTCGCGTCGTGGTGTTCGCGGGCGATCACGGCATCGCCGCACACGGAGTTTCCGCGTATCCGCCGGAGGTCACCGTCCAGATGGTGGCCAACATCCTCGCGGGCGGCGCCGCCGTCAACGCCCTGGCCGCCACGGCGGGGGCGAGCGTGCGAGTGGTCGATCTGGCGGTGAACGGCGAGTCCCCGGAGTCGGTGTCCGGGCACAAGATTCGCCGATCCTCGGGCTCCATCGACCGCGAGGACGCCCTCACCGACGAGGAGACCCTCCGGGCGATCGCCGCGGGACGGGCCATTGCGGACGACGAGATCGACTCCGGCGCAGATCTTCTCGTTGCCGGCGACATGGGTATCGGCAACACGACGCCGGCCACCGTCCTCGTCGCGAGCCTCGCGGGAGTCGAGCCGGTGGCCGCGGTCGGACGCGGCACCGGAGTCGACGACGCCGGCTGGATCCGCAAGACGGCCGCGATCCGCGACGCGATGTGGCGCGCCCGGCCGGTGGTCCGTGACACGACGGCTCTGCTGCGCACCGTCGGCGGTGCCGACCTCGCCGCCATGGCAGGATTCCTCGCCCAGGCCGCGTTGCGGCGCACGCCGGTCGTACTCGACGGCTTGGTGGTCACTGCAGCCGCCGTCGTGGCCGAGGAACTCGCCTCCGGCGCCGCCCAGTGGTGGGTCGCCGGACATCGCTCGACCGAACCGGCACACACCATCGCGCTCGAGCACCTACGGCTGAGACCTCTCCTGGAACTCGACATGCGACTCGGCGAGGGATCGGGGGCGCTCGCGGCGCTACCGGTGTTGCAGGGAGCGGTCGCCACCCTCGCCGAGATGGCCACTTTCGCCGAGGCCGGGGTGAGCACCGCCGCCGAGGACACCGACACCTCGGGGGCGAGTCCCGAGCCGGACCACGCAGTGCCGTCGAGCGCCGAGCCTGCGGCGTCGAACGCCGAGCCGGCCGCGGGCTGACCCGTGCGGGCTGGTGCGTCGGGCGTCCGGCTGGCCTTCTCCTGGCTGACGGTCCTGCCCGTCCACGGCCCGGACGCGGTCGATCGCCGGGCCGCGGCGCGAGCGATCGCGGCCGCCCCGCTGGTCGGCCTCGTGCTGGGCGGAGTCGCCGCCGCAATCGCCTGGATCGGTACGGCGGCCGGTGTGAGTCCGGCGCTGGCCGGGCTGGTGACGGTCGCGGCACTGGCCCTGTGCACCCGCGGTATGCACGTCGACGGGCTGGCCGACACGTTCGACGGCCTCGGCTGCTACGGCCCGCCGGAGCGCGCCCTCGAGGTCATGCGCTCCGGTGGTGCCGGCCCGTTCGGGGTCGCGGCCCTCGTCGTCGGCATCGGGGCGCAAGCCCTTGCTTTCGGAACTCTCGCTGCCGCAGGACAGTTCGCGGCGCTGATCGTCGCGGTCACGGCCGGCCGCGTGGCGGTGGTGTGGGTGTGCCGTCGCGGGACGGGTGCGGCGAGCGAGCACGGGTTCGGGGCCCTCACCGCGGGTACCCAGCGGATCCGGGTCGCCGTGCTGTGGACGGTACTGCTCGGGACGGCATCGGTGTGGGTCACGACGTCGTGGTGGCAGGGACCGCTGGCGGTCACCGTCGCGATCGGAGTGTCCGTCGCTCTCGCGGCGCACTGCGCGCGGCGATTCGGTGGACTCGTCGGCGACACCCTCGGTGCCGTCGTGGAGCTCACCGTCGCGGTGGCCGCGATCGGCCTCTCGCTCTGACCTGAACCCGCCCGACGTCAGCGCAGCGTCGTCATCCAGCCGTGGGTGTCGGCGAACGTTCCCCGCTGGATTCCGGTCAGCGTGTCCCGCAGTGCCATCGTCACCTCGCCGGGCTCGCCGTCCGCCACGACGAACTCCCCCTCGGAGGAACGCACTCGGCCGACGGGGGTGATCACCGCGGCGGTGCCGCAGGCGAAGACCTCGGTGATCTCACCCGACTCCGACTTCGTCCGCCATTCCTCGGTGCTGATCTTCCGTTCCTCGACCGCGAAGCCGGCGTCGGTGGCGAGGGTGAGCAGCGAGTTCCGGGTGATGCCGGGGAGCAGCGACCCGGACAGGGACGGGGTCACCAGCTTCGCGTCGGGGCCGGAGCCGAAGACGAAGAACAGGTTCATTCCCCCCATTTCCTCGACGTACTGCCGTTCGTGCGCGTCGAGCCAGACCACCTGATCGCAGCCCTCGTCCGCGGCCTGCGCCTGGGCGAGCAGCGACGCGGCGTAGTTTCCGGCGAACTTCGCCGCCCCCGTGCCGCCCGGTGCCGCGCGGACGTATTCGGTGGACAGCCACACACTGACCGGCTTGACCCCGCGCGGGAAGTAGGCGCCCGCGGGCGACGCGATGAGCAGGTACTTGTACTCGGCCGCCGGACGCACACCCAGCCCGGCCTCGGTGGAGAACATGAACGGACGCAGGTACAGCGCATCCTCGCCGCCGGCCGCCGGGACCCATGCGTGGTCGAGATCGAGAAGTTCGGTGATGGAACGGACGAACAGCTCGGTGGGCAGAGCCGGCATGGCCAGGCGTTCCGCCGACGTGTTCAGGCGCTCCGCGTTGGCCTCGACCCGGAAGGTCGCCAGACCGCCGTCGGGCTGGCGGTACACCTTCAGGCCCTCGAAGATGGCCTGCCCGTAGTGCAGCACCATCGCGGCAGGGTCGAGCTGGATGGGGCCGTAGGGCTCGACCGTCGCTTCGTGCCAGCCGGTACCCGCGGTGTAGGTGATCGACACCATGTAGTCGGTGAAGTGCTGCCCGAATCCCGGTGCCGCCAGTATCTCTCGCCGATCCTCGTCCGAGGTGGGCGAGGGATGCGGGACATGGAGGAATTCGGAGACACCGGTCATGGCCAGATCCTATCGAACCCGTCGAGCTGCCCTACTTGGTGTTGACCTCTACGAACGGCGGCACGACGACGGTCGCCCGCAGCGAGCGCCCCCGCACGTCGACCTCGACTTCGTCACCAGCCGCGATGCCCGAGGAAGTGTCCAGCAGCGCCAGGGCGATGCCGATCTTGAGGGTCGGCGAGAAGGTGCCCGACGTGGTGACACCCACGGCATCGCCGGCCCGGCGAACCGTGAGCTCGGCGCGCAGCACCCCTCGGTCCACTGCTTTCAGCCCCCACAGCCGCCGCGCCGGTCCGGCTTCCTTCTGCGCGGCCAGCGCGGCCCGTCCCCAGAACGCCGGCTTCTTCCAGCCGACGGCCCACCCGCAGCGCGCTTCGAGGGGTGAGATCTCGAGGGAGAGCTCGTGCCCGTGCAGCGGGTAACCCATCTCGGTACGCAGGGTGTCGCGGGCACCGAGGCCGGCAGGAGATCCGCCGAGTGCACGCACGGGACCGAGTAGTGCCCGGAACAACGCCTCGCTGTCCGCCCACCGCGGGACCAGCTCGTAGCCCACTTCCCCGGTGTATCCGCTACGGCACACCCGGACCGGGACGCCGTTCCATTCCGCGTCGACGAAGCCCATGTACTCGATGTCGGTGGGCAGCCCGAGCGCGGTGAGGACCTCCACCGACCTCGGACCCTGCACGGCGAGGACACCGAAGTCGCGGTGCTGGTTCGTCACCGTCACCCCGTCCGGTGCGCCGAGCGCGAGCGCATCGACCACCGCGGCCGTGTTGGCCGCGTTGGGGACGAGGAACACCTCCTCGTCGGAGACGTAGTAGGCGATGAGGTCGTCGACCACTCCCCCGTCGTCGGTACAGCACAGCGTGTACTGCGCCTTGCCCGGGGCGATACGGCCCAGGTCGTTGGTGAGCGTCGCATCGACGTAGTCGGCTGCCCCCGGCCCACGGACGACGGCCTTGCCGAGATGGCTGACGTCGAACAGCCCGACGGTCTCGCGGACCGCGGTGTGCTCGGACACCGTTCCCTCGTACGAGACCGGCATCTCCCACCCGCCGAACGGCGCGAACGTGGCGCCGAGTTCGACGTGCACGTCGTGGACGGGCCCCTGCAGCAACTGCTCACTCATGCCGCCAAACCTAGCCGACCGTCGCCCGGAGCCGCACTCACCGGCACCGCGCCCCGCCCGCGCACTAGCATCGGGAACGCTGCGCCGGCAGGGACGACGCACCACTCGACTCGAGCACAGGAGAGAACACCGTGAGCACACTCACAGCCCGCCAGCTCTTACCTTCGTTCGCGCTCGCGGGCGCCCTCGGCAAGAAGGTCGACATCCTGGTCGTGGGCCTCACCTCGGGTGAGGACGGACCGGAAATCGCTCTCGCCGAAGGGATCGTCGACGACGGCACACTCGCCGACGTTCTCGACGGCCTGATCGCCGTCGGAGCGACCGGCAAGGCCGAGCAGGTCACCCGGGTTCCTGCTCCCGCCTCGCTGCCGGTGGCGAGCATCGTCGCCGTGGGCCTCGGTGCCGCGGATCGGCTCGACGCGGAGCAGATCCGGCGCTCGGCGGGCGTGGCCGCACGAGCGCTCACCGGCGTGGACACCGGGGCGTCGACGCTCTCGGTCCTCGATCTCGGTGCCGCCGCAGTCGGTTTCGCACTGGGCGCCTACTCGTTCACCGAGTTCAAGTCGGCGAAGCCCGCTCCCGGCGACACGGCCCATCCGGTCACCAGGATCGAGCTGCTGGTGTCCTCGCCGCGGACCAAGGGCCCGAAAGCGGAGCTGGCGCGGGCGCTGACGATCGCCGAGGCCGTCGCGACTGCGCGCGAACTCGTGAACACCCCGCCCAGCCATCTCTTCCCGGCCGAGTTCGCCGCACGGGCGAAGGCGCTGGGTACCGCCGCCGGGCTGAAGGTGGAGATCCTCGACGAGAAGGCCTTGGCACGAGGCGGTTACGGCGGGATCATCGGCGTCGGCCAGGGATCCTCGCGGCCACCCCGGCTGGTCCGGATGAGCTATTCGTCCGGCAAGCGTGGCGCGAAGAAGGTCGCACTGGTGGGCAAGGGCATCACGTTCGACACCGGCGGCATCTCGATCAAGCCCGCGGCGGGGATGGAGAACATGACCTCGGACATGGCCGGTGCCGCAGCGGTGGTGGCCACGGTCGTCGCCGCGGCCGGACTCGCGCTCCCCGTCGACGTGGTCGCGACGGTCCCGATGGCCGAGAACATGCCGTCGAGCACCGCGCAGCGCCCGGGCGACGTGCTGACCCAGTACGGCGGCACCACGGTCGAGGTCATCAACACCGATGCCGAGGGCCGACTCGTCCTCGCGGACGCCATCGTGCGTGCGTGTGAGGACGACCCGGACTACCTGGTCGACACCGCCACCCTCACCGGCGCGCAGATGGTCGCGCTCGGAAACCGGACACCCGGCGTGATGGGAACCGAGTCGTTCCGCGACCGGGTGGCCGCGATCTCGCAGGACGTCGGCGAGAACGGCTGGCCGATGCCGCTCCCGACCGAGATCCGCGCCGACCTCGATTCGAAGGTCGCCGACCTGGCGAACGTCACCAACAATCGATGGGGCGGGATGTTGGCGGCAGCGCTGTTCCTCGAGGAGTTCGTGGCCGAGGGGGTCGAGTGGGCGCACCTCGACGTGGCGGGACCGGCCTACAACACGTCCGGCCCGTGGGGCTACACCGGGAAGGGCGGCACCGGGGTCCCGGTCCGCACCATGCTCGCCGTCCTCGAGGACATCGCCGCGAACGGCTGATCGCCGCGGCCGGCGCGTCAGCGACTGTCGCGCTGCTCGGCTGCCCGGCGACGTTCGATCCGTCGCCGGGCATCGTGGTCCCGCATCCGCTGCGGGTAACCGGTCTTGCGGACGTCGTAGACGGGGATGTGCAGGTCCTTGCCGAGCCGGCGGGCGCCTCGCTCCCCGCCGGCCTTGCGCCGGGTCCACTCCCCGTCCGCGGCGACGAGGACGACCGTCACCTCGGTGACGGTCGTCTGCGGCTCGACGTAGGCCTCGACCCCGTGGTGCGTACGGACCCACTCAGCGAGGTAGGCGGCGTCGGACGAGTCGGGGGTCGCGCGGCCGTGCGACCCGCGCGAGGAACCGCCGCGGGAAAAGCGATCGAACAGTCCCACCGGACCTCCCAGTACGAACGGCGCCCGACGAGGGCGACACGACACGACGCCCGATGTGAGCGCATCATCCAGTTTGCCAGGTTCACCGCTGGGCGCACCGTGGCGAAAGCTACTCGCCGGTACGAATTGCGTGCCGCGACGCGCCCGACACGGTGTATCCGACCTCGCCGAACACTGCACTCGCGACAGTGGAAAGATGTGTGGAGGCCGACACCACGACCGGGGTGACGACGCATCCGAATATCGAGCAACATCCGCACTACCCGGGCAACTCGAGCACAATGGTCGAGGGCCCGGAATTCTCGAGCACGACCCGCTTCACGACCACAAGTCGACCCAGATCAACAACCCGAACACAACTGTCGAGGAGTCAATAGACATGGCGTTCTCCGTCCAGATGCCAGCTCTTGGTGAGAGTGTCACCGAGGGGACAGTCACCAGGTGGCTCAAGCAGGAAGGAGACACGGTCGAAGTCGACGAGCCGCTGCTCGAAGTCTCCACGGACAAGGTCGACACCGAGATTCCCTCGCCCGCAGCCGGTGTGCTCAGCAAGATCGTCGCCCAGGAGGACGACACCGTCGAGATCGGCGGAGAGCTCGCGGTGATCGGCGATGCCGGCGAGGAGCCCGCGCCCGCTGCCGAGGCGCCCGCCGAACCCGAGGCGGAGCAGTCCGCCCCCGAGGAGCCGGAGCAGGAAGAGCAGAAGCCGGAGCCTTCCCGGGAGGAAGCTCCCGCCGCGTCGTCCGGTGGCGGTTCGGGCCAGGGGACGCCGGTGACGATGCCGGAACTCGGCGAGTCCGTCACCGAGGGCACCGTCACCCGGTGGCTCAAGGCGGTCGGTGACGAGGTCGCCGCGGACGAGCCGCTGCTCGAAGTGTCCACGGACAAGGTCGATACGGAGATCCCGTCGCCTGTCGCCGGAACGCTGCTCGAGATCACCGCCCAGGAAGACGACACGGTCGACGTCGGCGGTCAGCTCGCCGTCATCGGGACCGGCAGCCCCGCCGCCGCGGAATCCACGCCGGCACCCGACACCGAGCCCGAGTCGAAGCCCGAACCGGAGCCCGAGCCCACCCCGGCGCCGAAGGCGGCGCCCGCTCCGGCACCGAAGGCCGAGCCCGCTGCTGCCGAACCCGCCCCGAGCGCCGGGTCCTCGGACGCGACTCCGTACGTCACGCCGCTCGTGCGCAAACTGGCCTCGGAGAACAACGTCGACCTGTCGACCGTGAAGGGCACCGGTGTCGGCGGCCGGATTCGGAAGCAGGACGTCCTCGCCGCCGCCGAGGCGGCCAAGGCTCCCGCGCCTGCCGCCCCGGCCGCTGCGGCGCCCGCGGCGTCGGCCCCCGCTGCCACGGCCGGGGTGCGCCCCGAGCTGGCCCACCTGCGTGGAACGACGCAGAAGGCGAACCGGATCCGGCAGATCACCGCGACGAAGACTCGTGAGTCGCTGCAGACCACCGCCCAGCTGACCCAGACCTTCGAGGTCGACGTCACGAAGATCGCCTCGCTGCGTGCGCAGGCCAAGGCGAGCTTCCTCGAACGGGAGGGCGTCAAGCTCACCTACCTGCCGTTCTTCGCCAAGGCCGTCGTCGAGGCGCTCAAGGCGCACCCGAACATCAACGCCAGTTACGACGAGGGTGCCAAGCAGATCACCTACTACGACGCCGAGCACCTCGGCATCGCGGTGGACACCGAACAGGGACTGCTCTCGCCGGTCATTCACAACGCCGGCGACCTGTCCCTCGGTGGGTTGGCACGGGCGATCGCCGACATCGCCAAGCGGGCCCGCTCCGGCGGTCTCAAGCCGGACGAGTTGTCCGGAGGCACCTTCACGATCACGAACATCGGCAGTCAGGGCGCCCTGTTCGACACTCCGATCCTGGTTCCGCCGCAGGCGGCGATGCTGGGCACCGGCGCGATCGTCAAGCGCCCGGTCGTGCTCACCGACGAGACCGGCAACGAATCGATCGGCGTGCGGTCGATGTGCTACCTGCCGCTCACCTACGATCACCGCCTGGTCGACGGTGCGGACGCCGGACGCTTCCTCACCACGATCAAGCACCGGATCGAGGAAGGTGCGTTCGAGGCCGATCTCGGACTGTGACGAACGCGGCGGACCGCTCGGGTCGCGCCGCACACTCGAGTAGGGGCACCATTCCAGCAGGGGATGGTGCCCCTCTCGTCGCGCGTACGGTCGGCAACACCGAGTCGGCGGTACGCGACCATCCGGACGAGACGCCCGAACACGTCGCCACCGCTGTCGACGGAAAGGAGCTGGTTGCCCGTGCGCGTGGTCATCGCCGGTGCGTCCGGCCTGATCGGAACAGCGCTCGTGTCGACGCTGCGCCGACACGATCACGACGTGATCCGGCTGGTTCGCCGTCCCGCCGCCGGACCCGACGAGTACCGCTGGGATCCGTACACCGCCGCCCTGGACGACGCAGCCCTCGACGGAGCCGATGCCGTCGTCAACCTGTGCGGAGCCGGGGTCGGTGACCGCCGCTGGTCCGGCGCCTACAAACAACTGCTGCGGGACAGCCGGATCGTGCCGACCGACGTACTGGCACAGGCCGTCGCTCGGACCGGCGTGCCGATGTTCGCCGGCGCGAGTGCGGTGGGCTACTACGGCCACACCGGAGACCGGATCGTCGACGAGAGCTCGCCGGCGGGCACCGGCTTCCTCGCCGGCCTCTGCACGGACTGGGAGGCCGCGGCCGATCCGGCACGTGCCGCAGGGGCACGCACGACGACGCTGCGGACCGCGATCGTCCTCTCCCGGCACGGGGGCATGCTGTCCCGGTTGCGTCCGCTGTACCGGGTCCTGCTGGGCGGACGGTTCGGGGACGGACGCCAGTACGTGTCCTGGATCTCCCTCGAGGACCAGGTCGAGGCGCTGCGGTTCGTGCTCGAGCACGAGGTCGAGGGACCGGTCAATCTCACCGGACCAGCCCCGGTCACCAACGCCGAGTTCACCCGCGCCCTCTCCCGGGTGCTGCACCGGCCCGCTCCCTGGGTCGTTCCCGGGTTCGCCGCACGGGCGCTGGTCGGCGAGTTCGCCGACGAGGCGGTACTCGCCGGCCAACGCGCCATCCCGGCGGTGCTCGAAACCGCGGGCTTCGACTTCCGGCACAAGACGGTCGGCGAGGCCCTCGAGGCCGTGACGGCGCCGCCGTGAACACCTTCTCGGCGGGCGGCGTAACGTCAGAGGCCATGAGCTCCGTGCCCACGTCCGCCCGCGCCGCACAGTCCCCCGTCGACGTCCGCCGTCTGGGCCGGGTCGACTACCTCGACGCCTGGGAGATCCAACGCGATCTCGCGGCCGCCCGCGCCGACGGAGACGGATCCGACACGCTGCTGCTGCTCGAGCATCCCCCGGTGTACACGGCCGGCCGCCGCACCGCCCCCGAGGATCGGCCGTCCGACGGTACCGCCGTCATCGACGTCGATCGCGGCGGCAAGATCACCTGGCACGGGCCGGGTCAGCTCGTCGGCTACCCGATCGTCCGGCTCGCCGAACCCGTCGACGTCGTCCGGTACGTGCGCCGGATCGAGCAGGCGCTCATCCAGGTGGTCACCGATCTCGGTATCGACTGTGGCCGGGTGGAAGGACGATCCGGGGTCTGGCTCTCCGCGGGCCTCCGCGACGGTGTCCTGTTGCCGGAACGCAAGGTAGCCGCGATCGGCATCCGGGTGCAACGCGGCGTGACGCTGCACGGCTTCTCGCTGAACTGCAACTCCACCCTCGCCGGCTTCGATGCGATCGTGCCGTGCGGTATTCCCGACGCGGGCGTCACCACCCTGTCTGCCGAACTGGGCCGCGACGTGACCGTCGACGAGGTGACTCCCGCCGTGACGGCGGCCGTGCTGGACGCGCTCGACGGCACGCTTCCGGTCGAGGACCACGACATCGCCCGCGGGCTTCCCGAACTCCCCGTGACCGAGCCCGCGCAGGCTCCCGCCTTCACCACCGTCCGGTACGGCTGAGGCTACCGCCGGGTAGCGTCGCCCGGACCGCCCCGGCCGAGTCGACGGGCGTACGATCGACATCGTGACTGTGGCCCCAGAAGGACGCAAACTACTCCGCCTCGAGATCCGAAACGCGGAGACCCCCATCGAACGCAAGCCGAGCTGGATCAAGACCCGCGCCAAGATGGGCCCGGAGTACTCCGAGCTCAAGGGCCTGGTGAAACGTGAAGGCCTGCACACGGTCTGCGAGGAAGCCGGCTGCCCCAACATCTACGAGTGCTGGGAAGACCGCGAGGCGACGTTCCTCATCGGCGGAGAACAGTGCACCCGTCGGTGCGACTTCTGCCAGATCGACACGGGCAAACCGGCCGACCTCGACCGCGACGAGCCGCGCCGGGTCGCCGAGTCCGTCCAGGCGATGGGCCTGCGCTACTCGACCATCACCGGCGTCGCCCGCGACGACCTGCCCGACGGTGGCGCGTGGCTGTACGCGGAGACCGTGCGGCAGATCCACGCACTCAACCCGGGCACCGGCGTCGAGAACCTGATTCCCGATTTCAACGGCAAGCCCGATCTGCTCGCCGAGGTCTTCGACTCCCGCCCCGAGGTGCTCGCGCACAATCTCGAGACCGTTCCCCGCATCTTCAAGCGCATCCGGCCCGCGTTCCGCTACGAACGCTCGCTCGGAGTCCTGTCGGCCGCGCGTGATTTCGGGCTCGTCACCAAGTCGAACCTCATCCTCGGCATGGGCGAGACCCCGGAGGAAGTGCAGCAGGCGATGATCGACCTCCACGAGGCCGGCTGCGACATCCTCACCATCACGCAGTACCTGCGCCCGTCGCCTCGGCACCACCCGGTGGAGCGCTGGGTCAAGCCGGAGGAGTTCGTCGAGCACTCGAAGGCCGCCGAGGAAATCGGTTTCGCCGGGGTCATGGCCGGGCCACTGGTGCGTTCGTCGTACCGCGCCGGCCGCCTCTACACCCAGGCGATGGCACACCACGGCCGGCCGTTGCCCGCGTCTCAGGCTCACCTCGCCGACGGCGGCGAAGCCTCTCAGGAGGCCGGCTCGCTCCTCGCCCGACTCGCACGCTGACGTGTGAACCCCGGTCGAGCCGGTCGGGGTTCTGATGCCGGATCGCGGGCAAGTATCCTGGTGAGCATGGCGAACGGCAGCAAGTCGGGTAAGGGCAAAGGCAAGCCCAGCAAGGAAGCGAAGGCCGCGGCAAAGGCGGCCCGCAAGCAGGCGTCGAAGGAACGCAGGTCACAGATGTGGCAGGCGTTCCAGATGCAGCGCAAGGAAGACAAGCTGCTCCTGCCGCTGATGATCGGCACCCTGGTCGGTCTGACGGTGCTGTTCTTCCTCCTCGGTCTGCTCTGGAACGTTCAGTGGTTCCTGCTTCCGATCGGCCTCATGCTCGGCGTGCTCGGTGCGTTCATCATCTTCGGCCGCCGAGTGCAGAAGACCGTGTACGCGAAGGCCGAAGGCCAGGCGGGGGCTGCTGCCTGGGCACTGGACAACCTGCGCGGTTCCTGGCGAGTCACCACCGCCGTCGCGGGCACCACACAACTCGATGCCGTACACCGCGTCGTCGGGCGCCCCGGCGTCATCTTCGTGGCGGAGGGCTCACCCCAGCGAGTGCGTTCGCTGATCGCCCAGGAGAAGAAGAAGACCGCACGGCTGATCGGCGACACCCCGATCTACGACGTCGTCATCGGCAACGACGAAGACCAGGTCCCGCTGTCGAAGTTGCAGCGCTACCTCAACAAGCTCCCCCGCAACATCGACTCCAAGCAGATGGACACCATCGAGGGCCGGCTCGCGGCACTGAAGAATCGTGGCGGCGGCGGAGCGGCTCTGCCGAAGGGCCCGATTCCCGGAGGCGCGAAGATGCGCGGCATCCAGCGCACCATCCGCCGCCGCTGACACTCCCTCTTCACCACCACCCCGCGTTCCACCCCGTTCCTCTTCCGAGGGGGCTGGCTGGACAGGGTGGGATCAGCGGGTACGCAGGATGGCGGTGCCGGTGGCGCGGTCGTGCATGCCACGGCCGTCGCCGTCGCTGATCGTGGCCGGCACCACGAACGACAGCAGCGCCTGACGCCCCAGTGCGCGGCGGAAGCCGACGCGATGCGGGCCGTCGATGCGCGCGACCTGGGTGCCGACCACGAACTGGCCGGGGGTGAAGGAGAACAGACTCACGGTGACGACACCGACGACGAACCAGACGACCAGGGTGAACGTACCGACCTGTCCCTCGAACGGGTTCTCGCTCTGCCCTACGAGCAGCGCGGCGACACCCATGGCCAGGAGCCAGTCGATCATCAGGCCCGCCAACCTGCGGCCCGGGCCGACCATCGCACCCGGCCCGTGTTCGGGCAGCCCCATCCGCTCCCCGCGGTAGGCCTGCGCGGATCCGTCGGAATCGGGCGGCAGCGCCGCCTCGGGTCCGGACAGCCATGAACCGGTGATGCGTCCCATGCCATCCAGGATAGGCGCGAACCTCGCGAATCCCCTACAGTGGGACGCTGCCCCTGTGGGAGCAGTCACAGTAGCCGTGAAAACGCTGTACACGGTCACACGTAACATGGGCGAAACAAAAGGTTGACCAGTGGGCAACACCAGGTCCATAGCCTCTGGCTCGACGGATTCGCCAATCATCACTTGGCCGAAGCTAATTAAGGAGCACAAGCGTGGCGTTCACCACGGCCGAAGAGGTCATCAAGTACATCGCGGACGAGAAGGTCGAGTACGTCGACGTCCGTTTCAGCGACTTGCCCGGCATCCAGCAGCACTTCTCCATCCCTGCTGCCGCCTTCAACGAGGACGTCTTCGAGGACGGCCTGGCCTTCGACGGTTCGTCGGTGCGTGGCTTCCAGTCGATCCACGAGTCCGACATGATGCTGCTCCCGGACGTCACCACGGCGCGCATCGACCCCTTCCGCGCGGCCAAGACGCTGAACGTCAACTTCTTCGTGCACGATCCGTTCACCCGCGAGGCCTACAGCCGCGACCCGCGCAACGTCGCGCGCAAGGCCGAGGAGTACCTGAAGAGCACCGGCATCGCCGACACCGCCTTCTTCGGCGCCGAGGCCGAGTTCTACATCTTCGACTCGGTCTCCTACGACTCGACGATGAACGAGTCCTTCTACCGGATCGATTCGGTGTCCGGCGCCTGGAACACCGGCGCGGACGTCAACCCGGACGGCTCGCCGAACCTCGGTTACAAGGTGCGCGCCAAGGGTGGCTACTTCCCGGTCGCCCCGTACGACCACTACGTCGACCTCCGCGACGAGATCACCACGAACCTGCAGAACGCCGGCTTCGAGATCGAGCGCGGCCACCACGAGGTCGGCACCGCCGGACAGGCCGAGATCAACTACAAGTTCGGCACGCTGCTCAGTGCCGCGGACGATCTGCAGCTGTTCAAGTACATCGTGAAGAACACCGCCTGGGCGGCCGGCAAGTCGGTCACCTTCATGCCGAAGCCCCTCTTCGGCGACAACGGCTCGGGCATGCACGTGCACCAGTCGCTGTGGAAGGACGGCAAGCCGCTGTTCCACGACGAGGCCGGCTACGCGGGTCTGTCGGACATGGCGCGTCACTACATCGGCGGCATCCTGCACCACGCGCCGTCGCTGCTGGCGTTCACGAACCCGACGATCAACTCGTACCACCGTCTGGTGCCCGGCTACGAGGCTCCCATCAACCTCGTCTACAGCCAGCGCAACCGGTCCGCGGCCGTGCGTATCCCGATCACGGGCAACAACCCGAAGGCCAAGCGCCTCGAGTTCCGCGCTCCCGACTCCTCGGGCAACCCGTACCTGTCGTTCGCGGCGCAGATGATGGCCGGCCTCGACGGCATCAAGAACAAGATCGAGCCGCTGGCCCCGGTCGACAAGGATCTCTACGAGCTCCCACCGGAGGAGGCCAAGGGTATTCCGCAGGCGCCCACCAGCCTCACCGCCGTCATCGACCGGCTCGAGCAGGATCACGAGTACCTCACCGAGGGTGGCGTGTTCACGTCGGACCTCATCGAGACCTGGATCGCGTACAAGCGCGAGGCGGAGATCGCTCCGGTCAACCTGCGCCCGCACCCCTACGAGTTCCAGCTGTACTACGACGTGTGAGTCGTGTACACCGGGCGAGCCGACCCACCGTCGGCACGTCCTAGCTCTTCCCGAGTCCACCCGCGCCGCAGTCGCAGCGCGGGTGGACTCGTCTCGTTCGCCCGACACTCCGGATACCTGGTTCCGGCCGGTTACCGGCGGAATCCGCACTAGTGTCGATTCCGGACACACCGTGGATGCGAGGTGGAGAGTTTGGGAGCGAACGATCTCTGGGAGTTCGTCGTCGCACGTCGGCAGCAGTTGCTCACCGACTCGTGGCTGCACGTCAGCGCGGTGGTGCAATCGGTGATCCTGGCGACGATCGTCGCGGTCGGGATCGGAATCCTCGTCTACCGCAGCCCCATCGGATCGTCCGTCGCCACGGCCCTCGCCAGCACGATCCTCACCGTCCCCTCGTTCGCCCTGCTGGGTCTGCTCATTCCGATCCTCGGCCTCGGGGTGCCTCCGACGATCACCGCGCTGGTGCTCTACGCGCTGCTCCCGATCATCCGGAACACCATCATCGGCCTCTCGTCCGTGGATCCCGCGATCACCGACGCGGCCCGCGGCATCGGACTCAACCGCATGCGGGTGCTCAGCCGGGTCGAGTTGCCGCTCGCGTGGCCGTCGATCCTCACCGGCATGCGGGTGTCCACGCAGATGCTCATGGGCATCCTCGCGATCGCCGCCTACGCGAAGGGGCCGGGCCTGGGAAACATGATCTTCTCGGGCCTGTCTCGGGTGGGCAGCCCGACCGCACTCCCCCAAGCACTCACCGGCACCGTACTGATCGTGATCCTCGCACTCGTCCTCGACGGCATCTACGTACTGATCGGCCGTTTCACCACTCCGAGGGGTATCCGTGACTGAGACCCGTACCGACACCGCCGACTCGTCGTCCGACGTCTCGGGTGTGGAAATCGTCCTGGAGAACGTCGTCAAACGCTACCCGGGACAGAACGAACCAGCCGTGGACGGGATCTCGATCACCATCCCCGCCGGCGAGATCGTCGCGCTCGTCGGTCCTTCCGGCGGCGGGAAGACGACGGTGCTGCGCATGATCAACCGGCTCATCGAGCCGACGTCGGGCACCATCACCATCGGTGGGCGTGATGCGCTGTCCATCGACCCCGACGTGCTGCGCCGCGGAATCGGCTATTCGATCCAGCAGGCCGGTCTCTTCCCGCACATCACCGTGGGCAAGAACATCGGTACCGTTCCCGGGCTGCTGAAATGGGACAGGAACCGGATCAGCGCCCGTGTCGACGAGATGCTCGATCTCGTGGGGCTCGATCCGGACACCTACCGTGACCGCTACCCACGCCAACTCTCCGGGGGCCAGCAGCAACGGGTCGGCGTCGCACGGGCGTTGGCGGCCGATCCCCCGGTCCTTCTCATGGACGAGCCCTTCGGTGCCGTGGACCCCATCACCCGCGGCCTGCTCCAGGACGAACTGATGCGGCTGCAGGCAGAGTTGCGCAAGACCATCGTGTTCGTCACCCACGACTTCAACGAGGCGGTCAAGCTCGGCGACCGGATCGCCGTGCTGGGACCGCAGTCGCACATCATGCAATACGACACCCCTGCCGCGATCCTGTCGAACCCCGCGAACGAGACCGTCGAGGGTTTCGTCGGGGCCGGTGCGGCGCTCAAGCAGCTGACCCTGACCCGGGTACGCGACGTGGACCTGACGGACGTACCCACCGCGCAGGTCGGAGATCCGGTCGACGAACTGCGCAACCGGATGATCGAGCGAAAGAGCAAGTGGGGCATCGTGCTCGACTCCCGGAACCGACCGCTGCGATGGGTGTCCCCGAAGCAACTCGCCCACGCCCGCTCGCTCGAGTCGGTGGGCGACCCGATCGGCGAGATGGTGTCGACGCAGTCGACACTGCAGGACGCCCTCGAGGCTCTCCTCGAGGAAGGCAATGCCTCCGCCGTCGTCACCGGCCGCAGAGGCGGCTACGAGGGGCTGGTCACCATCGACGTCCTCGTCGCCCACCTGTCCCGGATCAACGAGGAGTACTCGACCGACGACACCGGGGAGCCGTCGTGACCACCGTCGACGCCGGTGCCGGTGTCGGCACCAAGGAGGTCGCCGCCGCTCGCCGCGCGGAGCGTGCCCGGCTGTGGGTGCAGCCGATCCTCGTCACCATCCTGGTCGGCGGGGTGCTCGGGTGGGCGTTCACCCGCGATCTGACGGCCACCCAGCAGGCGAGCATCAACATGCCGAACATCGCGACGCTCACCTGGCAGCACGTGCTCATCACCGCGGTCGTCGTACTCATCGTCGTCGCGGTCGCCGTGCCGCTCGGAATCCTGCTCACCCGGCCCGGTTTCACCAAGCTGGCACCGATCTTCATCGGTATCGCGAACATCGGTCAGGCAGCTCCCGCCATCGGTCTGCTGGTCCTGCTGTTCCTCGCCACGAACCGCACCGGATTCTGGATCGGCGTCCTGCCCATCGCCTTCTACTCGCTGCTGCCCGTACTCCGCAACACCATGCTGGGTCTGCAGCAGGTGGATCCGGCCGTGATCGATGCCGGACGGGGCCAGGGGATGTCGACGCGCCGGGTACTGCGCAAGGTGGAACTCCCCCTCGCGGTTCCCTACATTCTCGCGGGTCTGCGTACCTCGCTGGTGCTGGCGGTCGGCACCGCGACGCTCAGCTTCCTGGTGAGCGCGGGCGGGCTCGGTATCCTCATCGACACCGGATACAAGTTGCGGGACAACGTCACTCTCGTCGTGGGCGCCGTCCTCGCCGTGGCGCTGGCGCTTCTCGTCGACTGGCTCGGAGCGCTCGCCGAGGAGTACCTCGGACCGAAGGGGTTGCGATGAGCACGAATACGCGGGTCCGCTGGTCACGCCGGGTGATGACCCTCGCAGTGGCAGCCTCGCTCGCGGCGATCACCGGATGCGGGCTCGAATCGGGCAGCGCGATACCACTTCCCGTCGGTCCGGGCAGCATCGAGCCGGTGCCCGAACTCGAGGGTGTTGCCGTGACGGTCGGGTCCAAGGATTTCACCGAGCAGGTGGTCCTCGGCTACATCATCGAGTTCGCGCTGTCGGCGGCGGGCGCCGACGTCCGCGACCTCACCAACATCCAGGGTTCCAACAGCACCAGGGACGCCCAGTTGGCGGGGCAGATCGACATCACCTACGAGTACACCGGCACCGGTTGGATCAACTATCTCGGCAACGAATCCCCGATCCCCGACCCGACCGAGCAGTACGAGGCGGTCCGCGACGAGGATCTCGCCCGCAACGACATGGTGTGGACCGACCCCGCGCCGATGAACAACACGTACGCGCTGGCGATGAACCGCCAGACCGCCGCGGAGACCGGGATCCGGACGCTCTCCGACTATGCCGCCCTGGTGAACAGCGACCCGGCGGCCGCGTCCACGTGCCTCGAGACCGAGTTCAACGTCCGGCAGGACGGGTTCCCCGGCCTGGCCGCGACCTACGGCTTCGATGCCGGACAGGTCGACAAACGCATCCTGCAGACCGGCATCATCTATCAGGCCACGGCGGACGGGACCGAATGCCGGTTCGGCGAGGTCTTCACCACCGACGGCCGCATCATCGCGCTCGACCTGGTCCTCATCGAGGACGACCGCTCGTTCTTCCCGAAGTACAACGCGGCGGTGACGATGCGGCGGGAGTTCGCCGAAGCGCATCCCCAGGTCGCCGAGGTGATGGCACCGATCTCGGCGATACTCACCGACGAGGCGATCACCGAGCTGAACCGCCAGGTCGACGTCGACGGTCGCGAACCCGCGGATGTCGCCAGGCAGTGGCTGGCCGACGAGGGTTTCGTCACGATCCCCTGACCGGCTCCCTACTCGCCGAACACCCGCTCCACGACTCCGCGGGCACGGCGGGTCACGCGCAGGTACTGGTCGAGGAACTCGCCCGCGTCGTCGCTGCCCCATCCGGCCACCTGTGCGACCGCGGACAACAACCGGCCCGGGCCGGGCAACTGGTCGGTGGGCTTGCCACGCACCAGGACCAGCGCGTTGCGCGCCTTGGTCGCCGTGATCCACGCGTCGCGAAGTAGTTCGACGTCCGACTCCGCCAGAAGTTCGGCGGCGCCGATCGCATCCAGCGTCTCGAGCGTCGAGGTGTTGTGCAGCGCCTGGATCTCGCTCGCGTACCGGAGTTGGAGCAACTGGACCGTCCACTCGATGTCGGCCAGCCCGCCGCGTCCCAGCTTCGTGTGCGTGGCCGGGTCCGCACCGCGGGGCAGCCTCTCGGAGTCGACTCGCGCCTTGATCCGCCGGATCTCGCGCACCGCCTGCTCGGAGACCCCGCCGGCCGGATACCGGGTGTGGTCGATCATGTACAGGAAACGCAGCCCGAGGTCACGGTCGCCGGTCACGTGGGTCGCACGGAGCAGCGCCTGCACCTCCCACGGCTGGGCCCACTGCTCGTAGTACGCCGCGTAGGACGCGAGTGTGCGCACCATCGGGCCGCTGCGGCCTTCCGGACGCAGACCGGTGTCCACTTCGAGTGGCGGATCGGTACTGGGAGCGCCCAGAAGTGTTCGCACCCGATCGGCGATGCTGTTGGCCCACTTCACCGCGACCGTCTCGTCCGCTCCCTCACGGGGCTCGCAGACGAACAGGACGTCGGCGTCCGACCCGTAGCCGAGTTCGTAGCCGCCGAGCCGGCCCATCCCGATCACGGTGAACGTCGCGGGCGCCTCGGTTCCCCGCTTGGCCTCGTCCGCCTTCACGACGGCGGTGAGAGCGGCACCGAGCACCGCGGCCCACACCGAGGACAACGCGCGGCAGACCTGCGGGACGTCGAGCATGCCGAGCACGTCCGCCGACGCGACTCGCGCGAGCTCGTAGCGCCGCAGCGAACGCGCAGCCGCGACGGCTCTGGCCGGGTCGTCGTATCGAGCTGCCGCCGTGGCGATTCCCCGGGCGACGTCCTCGGGCTTGGTCTCCAGCAGGCGTGGTCCGGACGGCGAGTCGGCATAGAGTCGGATCACTTCCGGCGCATTCACCAGGATGTCGGCCAGATACGCCGAGGAGCCGAGTACCCGCATCAGCCGTTCGGCGACGGCACGCTCGTCCCGGAGTAGCCGCAGGAACCACGTCTGGTCGAAGAGCGCGTCCGAGAGCCGTCGGTACGCGAGCAGTCCGGCATCGGGATCCGGTGTGTCCGCGAGGGATTCGAGCAGGTTGGGCAGGATGAGCGCCTGGATCCGCCCCTTGCGGGACAGGCCACCCGTGAGCGCGGTGAGATGGCCGAGCGCATTCTCGGGCGCGGTGTACCCGAGCGCCGCGAGCTGACGAATCGCGGCGTCGGACGTCAGCCGCAGGGCGTCCTTGTCCATCCGCGCCACCGACTCGAGCAGCGGCCGGTAGAACAGCTTGGCATGCAGACGCCGCACGCGGTGCGCGTTCCGCTTGATCTCGGCCTCGAGGACACCGAGCGCATCCCTCGTGCCGTCCGGCCGCATGTGCGCGGCACGGGCGAGCCACCGCAGTGCTTCCTCGTCGTCGGCCGGGGGCAGAGTGTGCGTGCGTCGCAACTTCTGCAACTGCAGGCGATGTTCGAGCAGTCGCAGGAACTCGTACGAGGCGGTGAGATTCGCGGCGTCGTCGCGGCCGACGTACCCGCCCGCCGCGAGCGCGGTGAGAGCGTCGACGGTGCTCTTGACGTGCAGCGACTCGTCGGCGCGGCCGTGTACGAGCTGCAACAGCTGTACCGCGAACTCCACGTCCCGCAGGCTGCCGCGGCCGAGCTTGAGCTCCCGCTCCCGCAGCTCCGGCGGGACGAGCTCCTCCACCCGGCGGCGCATGGCCTGTACCTCGGGAACGAAATCCTCGCGTTCCGACGCGGTCCACACCATCGGGCTCAGCGCCTGGTCGTACCGGCGTCCCAGTTCCATGTCGCCGGTCATCGGGCGCGCCTTGAGGAGCGCCTGGAACTCCCAGGTCTTCGCCCACCGTTTGTAGTACGCGACATGGGAATCGAGGGTGCGCACGAGTTCGCCCGCCTTGCCCTCCGGGCGCAGCGCGGCATCGACGTCGAAGAACGCGGACGAACCGATCCGCATCATCTCGCCCGCGATCCGAGCGGCACACGCATCGGCCGGCTCCGCGACGAACACCACGTCCACGTCGCTCACGTAATTGAGTTCGCGCGCACCGCATTTGCCCATCGCGATGACGGCGAGGCGCACCGGGCACGGCTTGTCCGGACACACCGTCGCGACCGCCACCGACAACGCCGCCGTCAATGCGGCGTCGGCCAGATCCGACAGTTCGTGCCCCACCGTCTGATACGGGATCACGGGCTCGTTCTCGACCGTCGCGGCCAGGTCGAACGCCGCGATCACCATGAGCTGATCGCGGTAGGTCTTGCGGAGTATCGCCACCGCCTCCGGGCCGGTGATCCCGGCACGGTAGAGCAGAGCGTCCCTGTGCGCGCCCTCTTCCGGAACCGCCTGTACGGACCCGAGCAGCGCCTCGAGCGCGCTCTCCCGGGTCGGTGCCGGCACCTCGCCGGCGAGCAGCTTCCACGCCTCGGGTTCCGCCGCGAGATGATCGGCGAACGCGGCGGACGCACCCAGCAACCCGAAAAGCCGTCCGCGCAGAGGCTTGTCGACCCGCAGACGCGCGTCGAGCTCGGCCCAGCCCTCGCCCAGGCCCTCCCGCAACCGGACGATCGACCGCAGGGCGAGGTCCGCGTTCGCGGCACGCGAGAGCGCCCACAGGAGCTCGATGCTGTCGGCGTCGGTCCAGCCGAGTGCGCGGAGATCGTCCGGGGCACCTGGCTCGACCAGACCGAGGCGTCCCGGCCCGGGGACGACCGACCGCGCTGTCGGGGGTCTGACCATCCGTCGCTCGCTCACAACCCCAGATAGGCTTTGAGCTCGTAGGGAGTGACGTTGCTGCGGTAGTCCTCCCACTCACGGCGCTTGTTGCGCAGGAAGAAGTCGAACACGTGCTCGCCGAGCGCCTCCGCGACCAGCTCGGACTTCTCCATCTCGCGCAGCGCCTGATCGAGATTCTGCGGCAGCTCCCGGTAGCCCATCGCGCGACGCTCGGCCGGGGTGAGCGACCACACGTCGTCCTCCGCCTCCGGCGGCAGCTCGTATCCCTTCTCGATCCCGCGCAGCCCGGCGGCCAGCAGGACGGCGAACGTCAGGTACGGGTTGCAGGCCGAATCGGGGCTACGGATCTCGACGCGGCGGGACGACGCCTTGTTCGGCGTGTACATCGGCACCCGGATCAGGGCAGACCGGTTCGACGGGCCCCACGACGCCGCGGTGGGCGCCTCGCTACCGTGAACCAGCCGCTTGTAGGAGTTGACCCACTGGTTGGTGACGGCGCTGATCTCGTTGGCGTGTTCGAGGATTCCGGCGATGAACGCCTTCCCCGTCTCCGACAGCTGCATCGGGTCGTCCGGGTTGTGGAACGCGTTGGTGTCGCCCTCGAACAGGCTCATGTGGGTGTGCATCGCCGAGCCGGCCTGATCGCTGAACGGCTTGGGCATGAAGCTGGCGCGCACGCCCTCCTGGATCGCGACCTCCTTGACGACGTAGCGGAACGTCATCACGTTGTCGGCCATGGAGAGCGCGTCCGCGTAGCGCAGGTCGATCTCCTGCTGCCCGGGGGCGGCCTCGTGGTGGCTGAACTCCACCGAGATGCCCATCGACTCGAGCGCGTCGATCGCGTGCCGCCGGAAGTTCGGTGCGGAGTCGTGGACCGCCTGATCGAAGTAGCCGCCGCTGTCCGCCGGCACCGGCGGCGTACCGTCCATCGGTCCGTTCTCGAGAAGGAAGAACTCGATCTCCGGGTGCACGTAGCAGCTGAAGCCGAGATCGCCCGCCTTGTTCAGCTGACGGCGCAGGACGTGCCGGGAATCCGCCCACGAGGGCGAACCGTCGGGCATCGCGATGTCGCAGAACATGCGGGCCGAGTGCTGGTGGCCCTTGCTCGACGCCCAGGGCAACACCTGGAAGGTGGACGCGTCGGGCTTGGCGACGGTGTCCGCTTCGGACACCCGGGAGAATCCCTCGATCGCGGAACCGTCGAATCCGATCCCCTCCTCGAATGCGCCCTCGAGCTCCGCGGGCGCGATCGCCACGGACTTGAGGTATCCGAGAACATCCGTGAACCACAGCCGGACGAATCGGATGTCGCGCTCTTCGAGGGTGCGCAGCACGAATTCCTTTTGGCGATCCATGCTCGCGAGACTAGGCAAGTCACGTTAAATCCGTGTTACTTCGCAGGTACGGAGTCTGCACCGACAGCCCCACCGGGTCGGCGAACCCCGCGTGATCTCGCCGGAATCCGGCGGCACTGCGCGCAGCCTCGACCGGCCCGAGGGTGCGGCGGATGTCAGCAGGTGAGGCCGTCGGCCGGGACGGTCAGATCCACCAGATAGTCGGTGATCGCGTCGTCCACGCAGCCCACCCCGTCGAGCACGACGGTGTGCTGGTTGCCCCGGTACGTCACCAGGGACCCGCCCAGCTGGGCAGCCAGGTCGACACCCGCCTGGTAGGGAGTGGCCGGGTCCTCCGTGGTCGAGACGACCACGATCGGCGGCACCCCCGGCGCGGAGATCGTGTGCGGCTCCCCGGTGGCGGGCGCGGGCCAGAACGCGCAGACGTCGCGGGGCGCCAGCCCCGTGCCGCGACCGTCGTCCAGGAAGGGTGCCGCCTGCCGGTAGCGCATGTCCGACTCCCCCGCCACGGCCGGATCGGTCACCGGCGGGTCGTCCATGCAGCGGATCGCAGTGAAAGCGTCCCCCAGGTTCGAGTAGGTGCCGTCGTCCGCGCGTCCCTCGTAGAGATCGGCGAGCATGAGCAGGGAATCGCCGGTGCCGTCGGCGAGGCTGGACAGGCCTCCCCTCAGCGGCCCCCACAGGTTCTGCGTGTACAGGCCCTGTTGCACCCCGGTGATCGCATCCCGGTAACTCAGCCCGCGCGGATCGGTCGTCGCTGCCGGGTTCCCGATCAGCGGATCGACGAGCGCCCGGAAGCGGGCGACCGCCTGGGCCGGGTCGGTACCGAGCGGGCATTCCGCCGACGTCACACAGTCGGCCACGAACGCGTCGAACGCGACCTGGAAGCCCGCCGCCTGGGCGATGACCTCCTCCACCGGATCCTGCTCCGGATCCAGCGCGCCGTCGAGCACCATGGCCCGGACGTTCGCAGGGAACGTCTCGGCATAGGTGGATCCCAGTCGGGTGCCGTAGGAGAAGCCGAGATAGTTCAGCTCCTCGTCGCCGAGGACCGAGCGGATCACGTCCATGTCACGCACCACCTCGCGAGTGCCGACGTGGGCGAGGAGATCGACTCCGGCCCGCTCCGCGCACGTGTCCGCGTAGTCGCGGTTGCGTTCCTCCGCGCGAGCGACACCCTCGGGGGTGCGGTCGACGTCGTCCTCGGTGCGGTCGGCGTCGATCTCGGCGTCGGTGAGGCAGCGCACCTGTGGTGTCGACGCACCCACACCACGCGGGTCGAAGCCGACGACGTCGAACCGCTCGCCGATCTCGGTGTTCTGCGCGATTCCGGCCATCGCCAGCCCGGACGCGCCCGGGCCGCCGGGATTGATCAGGAGGGACCCGAGGGGCGCACCGGATGCACGCATCCGGGAGACGGCGATCTCGGCGGTCTCACCGTCCGGGTTCGCGTAGTCCAGCGGCACGCTCACCCGCGCGCATTCGAGGGCGTCGTCGAGTTCGCTCTCGGTCTCGGTCTCGTACGGGCCGCAGTCCTCCCACTCCAACTTCTGCGCGTAGAACTCGTCCAGTCCTTCGGGGACCGGCCCGGTCGCAACCGGCTCCGCGGGTTCTGCCCGGCCCGGATCCACGGCTCCTCCGCCGCACCCCGCCACCAGAACCACCGCGAGGCCGATTCCCACCGGGCCCGCGAGGACCCGCGCACGTTTCCACATACCCCCGATCGTGCCAGGTCGACGGGACAGGCCTGCGCACGGTCACCGACGGGCTCGGCTCCCCACCGAGGGCGATGTGACCCATTGCACCCTCACCGGCCCTTCGAGCTCGAACGCGACGGTGGCAGACTGGAGGCGTCATCACCCAACCCGGGGACCCGACACGGGCCTCGAGGACGAAAGGGACACGATGTCCGAGAACACCCCCGTGTACGGCGCTTCCCCCACCTCCGACGCACCGCGTCGCAAGACCCGCGTCCACCACCTCCAGACGATGAAGTCCGAGGGCACTCGCTGGGCGATGCTCACCGCATACGACTACTCGAGTGCACGGATCTTCGAGGAGGCCGGGATCCCGGTACTGCTCGTCGGAGACTCCGCGGCCAACGTCGTCTACGGGTACGACACCACCGTGCCGGTCACCGTGGACGAGTTGCTGCCCCTCGTGCGCGGCGTCGTCCGCGGCGCGCCGCACGCGTTGGTGGTCGCCGACCTGCCGTTCGGCACGTACGAGGCCTCACCCGAGCAGGCTCTCGCCACCGCGACCCGCTTCCTCAAGGAAGGGCTTGCGCACGCCGTGAAGCTCGAGGGCGGCGAGCGAGTGGCTCCGCAGATCGCGGCACTGACCGCCGCGGGCATTCCCGTGATGGCACACATCGGATTCACCCCGCAGAGCGTCAACACCCTCGGCGGCTTCCGCGTGCAGGGCCGCGGAGACGCCGCCGAACAACTGGTCGCGGACGCCATCGCCGTCCAGGAGGCCGGTGCCTTCTCCGTCGTCATGGAGATGGTCCCCGCGGAGCTGGCCGGACAGGTCACCCGCAAGCTCGTCATCCCGACCGTCGGCATCGGTGCGGGTGCCGAATGCGACGCGCAGGTTCTGGTCTGGCAGGACATGGCCGGATACACCAGCGGGAAGACCGCCAAGTTCGTCAAGCGTTTCGGCAACGTCGGCGACGAATTGCGCACCGCCGCAGCCGAGTACGCCCGCGAAGTGGCAGCGGGCACCTTCCCCGGCCCGGAGCACACGTTCTGATGCCGCGACCGTCCTGGCGCGTCGCGGGTGCGACGGGCGCCGCCGTCGCCGCACTGGCCGCCGCGGTCGCCTGCGGATCCCCGGCGCCCGCCCCCGAGCCCACACCGACGCAGTCCGAGCAGCAACCGCCGTCCGGGACAGCGCCTGCGGCCGGCGGGGTCACCGAGGCACAGGCCGCCGCGTTGTGCGGAGACCTGGAGGGCCAGCTGCAGAGTTGGCGCACGTACACCCCGACCATCGGCAAGACCGGACTCAACGGCCTCGTCCTCACCTGGATCGCACAGAACGGACTCAACCCGATCGAGTTCGCCCAGGACCGCGCCCGGATCGATGCCATCACCACGGCAGCGTGTCCGCAGGTCCGGCAGGAGGCGATCACCGCGCTCGAAATCCCCGACCTCGCCTCCGGACTGATCGGGCTCTGACCGGTGGGCGGCGAGGTTCGTGGGCTGTATCCACCGATCGACGCCCACGAATCCGGGTATCTGGACGTCGGTGACGGCCAGCGGATCCACTGGGAGATCAGTGGCAATCCCGACGGCAAACCTGTCGTGTTCCTGCACGGTGGCCCCGGGGGCGGCACCGAGCCCGCCTACCGCCGGTTCTTCGATCCGGCCGCATATCGGGTCGTCCTGTTCGACCAGCGCGGGTGCGGCCGCTCGACTCCCCACGTCGCCGACGGCGCCGACCTGGCCGTCAACACGACGCCGCACCTGATCGCCGACATCGAGGCGCTCCGCGAGCATCTCGAGGTGGACCGGTGGATGGTCTTCGGCGGCTCGTGGGGGTCGACCCTCGCCCTCGCCTACGCCCAGCGCCATCCGGCGCGCGTCACCGAACTCGTGCTCCGCGGGATATTCCTGCTCCGGCGGCGCGAGATCGACTGGTACTACAACGGGGGCGCCGGTCACCTGTTCCCCGAGCAGTGGCAGCGGTTCCTCGCACCGATTCCCGAATCCGAACGTGGCGGCGACCTCGTCGAGGCGTACCACCGGTTGCTCCACCACCCCGATCTCGAGGTCGCGACCGACGCGGCGGTCGCCTGGTCCACCTGGGAAGGCGCGACGAGTTCGCTCCTGCCCTCACCGGATCGTCTCGCCGAGACCGCCGAGCCCCGGTTCGCGCTGGCCTTCGCGCGCATCGAGAACCACTACTTCCGGCACCGTGGGTTCTTCGACGAGGGCGCCCTACTCCGCGACGCGGACGCACTGGACTCGATCCCCGGCGTCATCGTGCAGGGTCGCTACGACGTGGTGTGTCCCGCCGTGAGCGCCTGGGAACTGCACCGGGCGTGGCCGCGGTCCGTCCTCGAGATCATCGACGACGCCGGGCATTCCGCGCTCGAGCCGGGAACGTCGGCGGCACTCGTCGAGGCCACCGACCGATTCCGGCCCTGAGACCGCCCACTCGTCCACGCCCCGTCGACTACTCGTTCCACGCCCCGTCGATTACTCGTTCCACGCCCCGTCGATTACTCGTTCCACTCCTCGTCGACACGGTCGGCTTCCTTCGTCCGCTCGGCAGCGATCTGCAGGGCGTGCTCGGCGGACTCCCGATCCGGGTACGGGCCCATCCGGGTGAAGGTGGACGTCTGCTTGCCCTGCGCCACCGTGCCGTTCTCCAGGTCGTAGTACCAGAGCTTGTCGTCGTCAGTCATGCCTCCAGTCTCTCATCACGATCACGTGCGCGCCGCACGTTCGACGGGTGCCCTCGGGTGGCTCGGCGGGGCGGAGCCGAGTTGAGAAACCCCGCTCGACTGCTACCCTCGATCCGGACCGATACCAAGAATTGGAGTACGAATGTCGACGATCATCTTCGATCAGCTTCTTCCCTACCTCGGGCCGGAGGCGGCCACGTACTGGGCCCAGCTCCTGGTCATCCAGCCGGTCTGACCACCGACTTCGTGAAGGCCCCCGCGGACTGTCCGCGGGGGCCTTCACGTGTTCCGGCGACCTGAAGCGGACATCGACGCACAGCCGGGTATCGAGGATGGGCGGACGAGTTGGCGTGTAAGCCGGATCCTGTGCCCGACCGAAAGGTCGGGCGGCGACCATCCATCTGGGCACACCGTCGCCGGGTACCTCGAGCGGTTCACCCGCAGGCTCGGGCGAGCAGCCCTCGAACACCTGCGCAGTCGCACCGACGCCAGACGTCGATGCGGCCTTCAACCTTGCTCCGGGCGGGGTTTACCTAGCCATCCCGGTCACCCGGGATGCTGGTGCGCTCTTACCGCACCGTTTCACCCTCACCTCCCACGGCCCGAAGGCCGCGAGAGGCGGTCTGTTTTCTGTGGCACTGTCCCGCGAGTCACCTCGGGTTGCCGTTAGCAACCGCCCTGCTCTGTGGAGTCCGGACTTTCCTCGGCCGAAGGCCTGGGCACACCCGAAGGTGCGTCCGGTTCCCTCTGCCGCGGCCGCCCGGCCAACTCGTCCGCATCGGACAGCCTACCGCTCGGGCGGCGCCCGTCTCCCGGCGGTGCCCGGAGATGCCGACGGGTGTCGGGGTGATCGCCTATCCTCACCGGATGGACGACACCGGCACACCGAGATTCGCGGCGCTGCTGCGCGGCATCAACGTCGGCGGGGTCACGATCAAGATGGCCGATCTGCGCCGCGTCTTCGCCGAGCAGGGGTTCGAGGAGGTGCGCACCGTCCTCGCCTCGGGCAACGTTCTCTTCGATGTTCCGGCAGACAGCGGTCACGCCCCGGATCCGGCGACGTTGCGGTCCCGCATCGAGACGGCGCTCGGTGGGGAGTTCGGCTACGACGCACGGGTGTTCGTACTCGACGTCGCGACCCTGCGGTCGATCGTGGCGGCGTACCCGTTCGACCCGGAGCAGCCTGGCCGGCACCCGTATGTCGTTTTCGTGTCCGACCCCGGAGCGCTCGAGGCGCTGGCCTCCGGTCGGGACCGGCTCGATCCCGCCGTCGAGCGCATCGAGACCGGAGACGGGGTGCTCTACTGGGAGGTGGAACGGGGCAAGACACTCGAGAGCACGCTGGGAAAGCGGACCGCGGCGGCGAAGATCAAGTCCCACACCACCACCCGGAACCTCCGCACGCTGACCAGGATGCTCTCGTGAGTCCGGCGGCCGTGGCGACAGGTACTACGCTGCGGCGGCGTGGTCAGCTCAGGTGCGAGGTGTCGTTGACCAGCCGTACCGAAGCCCCACCGTCACCGTAGAACTCGGCGATGCTCAGCGACGCGAGATCGAGGTGCAGCCGGTACAGGAAGGCCGGGCCGGCATCGAGCGCGAGCTGCAACACCGTCTTGATCGGTGTCACGTGCGAGACCACCAGCACGTTGGACCCCGCGAAGCGCTCGATCAGGTCGTCCCGTGCGTCCGCCACCCGCTCACGGACCTCGTCGAAACTCTCACCGCCCGGTGGCCGCACGGACGTGTCCGACAACCACTTCCGGTGCAGCTCCGGATCGCGAGCCGCCGCCTCGGCAAAGGTCAGCCCCTCCCAGTCGCCGAAGTCCGTCTCGATCAGGCCCTCGTGCACCTGCACCGGCAGATCGAGTGCGCGAGCGGCCGTCTCCGCGGTGACCCGGGCCCGGTCCAGCGGCGAACTGACGACCGCCGCCACTCCCCCACGGGAACCGAACCGGCGGGCCGCCGATGCGGCCTGCGCGAGTCCTGCCTCGGTGAGTTCCGGGTTGCCCCGGCCGGAGTATCGACGCTCCACCGACAGCGGAGTCTGCCCGTGCCGCAGCAACAGAAAGCGGGTGGGGGTACCCGTCGTCGCCATCCAGCCGGGAGACGACGGCGTGGGTACCGGATCGGCGGAAGGCCCGGCTGCGGCGTCCATCGCCTCGTTCGCGAGGCGGTCGGCGTGCGAGTTCTCCGCCCGCGGGATCCACGTCCAGCGCACCTCGTCGAAACCACGCGCCAGCTCCGCTGCCCGCCGCTGCAACGGAATCATGTCCGGGTGCTTGACCTTCCAGCGCCCGGCCATCTGTTCGATCACCAGTTTGGAATCCATCCGGACGTCGACTTCCCCGGCGCCCAGTTCCCTCGCCGCCTCGAGACCCGCGATCAGGCCGCGGTACTCGGCGACGTTGTTCGTCGCGATGCCGAGGTGTTCACGCCGCTCCGCGAGCACTGCGTCGCGGTCGGCGTCGAACACCACGGCGCCGTATCCGGCCGTGCCGGGGTTGCCCCGGGAGCCGCCGTCCGCCTCGACGATCACATGGTCCACCGTCACAGACCGGACTCCTTGGTACGCACCAGGATCGCGTTGCATTCCGGGCACCGCACCACGAGCTCCGGCGCGCTGGCCTGGATGCGGGCGATCTCCCCTCGGTCCAGTTCGATCCGGCAGGCGCCGCAGCGACGAGCCTGCAACAGGGCGGCGCCGATACCGCGGGCGGCACGCTGCTTCTCGTACGCCTCGAGCAGATCGGCGGGCAGGGACGCGACCAGGGTGTCCCGATCCGCGCCGCGAGCAGCCACCGCGCTGTCCAGATCGGCGATCGCGTCGTCGCGCCGTCGTCCGGCGTCGATCAGCTCGTCCTCGATCTTCGACAGCTGGGCGCCGGCATGTTCGTAGTCGGCCTGCGAGGCCTCGCGCTGCTCCATCACCTCGAGAAGCTCGTCCTCGAGCAGGCCCTGGCGACGCTCGAGGCTGCCGAGCTCGTGCTCGAGTTCCGTGAGCTGCTTCGCGCCGACCGTCCCACCCTGCAGCAGCGCGCGGTCCCGTTCCTCCCGCTTGCGGACGGCGTCCACCTCACCCTCGAGCTTGCGGATGTCGCGGTCCAGGTCGTCGAGGACGATCTCGACGGAGACCGCGGCGTCCTTGCGTGCGGACCGCTCGGTCTCGAGCCGATCCACTTCCTGCTGCTCGGGCAGGGTCGCCCGGCGGTGCGCGGTCCGGGCCAGCTCGGCGTCGACGCCGGCGAGCTCGAGAAGCTTGGCCTGCACCTGGGGTTCGACGTTCACGCGTGTTGACTCCTGCTGTTGGTACGACGAGAGGATCCGCTCGGCCGGAGGCCGCAGCGGTAGCTGCAACCGTACCCGGACCGCCCGCGCGTCCGGGAGTACCGTCAGCGGGCGCTCGTCGTCCACGGGTCGGTACGCAGCGTCGACACGCGAGTGGCCCAGCCCCGCGCACCGTCGAACGCCGCGTCGAGGACGTCCTTCGCCTGCGCGCACCACGGCTGCTCGCTCGCCCAGTGGGCGACGTCGACGAGGGCGGGGCCGCCCCCGCGCAGGTGCTCGTCCGCCGGATGGTGACGCAGATCGGCGGTGACGTAGGCGTCCACACCGAGCCGGGTGACCGCATCCAGGTAGGAGTCGCCCGCTCCGCCACACACCGCGACGGTGCGCACCGGACGCTCGGGGTCGCCCGCGGACCGCACGCCCCACTCCGTCGCCGGGAGCGCCCGTGCCACGCGGGCGGTGAACTCCCGCAACGTCACGGGCTCGTCCAGTTCGCCGACGCGGCCGAGTCCGCGTCCCGTCGGCAGCGCGGCCGGCTCGAGCACGTCGAACGCCGGTTCCTCGTAGGGGTGCGCCGCACGCAACGAGGCGAGTACCTGTTCCCGCGAGCGTCGGGGAGCGATGACCTCGATCCGCGTCTCGGTGACACGTTCGAGGTCGCCGACCCGGCCCAGCGTCGGCGTGGCCCCGGACGTCGGGAGGAACTGCCCGGTGCCGGTGACCTGCCAGCTGCAGTCCCGGTAGTTGCCCACGAAACCCGCACCCGCATCGAACATGGCCCGCTGCACCTGCTCGGCGTCGGTGTCCGGGACGAGCACCACCCACTTGTCGAGTGGCGCGGTGGGCTTCGCCTCGATCGGGCCGCGTACGCGCAGACCGATCGCGCCGGCCAGCGCGTCGGACACCCCGGGGTCCGCGGAGTCCGCGTTGGTGTGCGCGGTGAACAGTGCACATCCGGCCTTGACCAGCCGGTGGATCAGTGCGCCCTTCGGGGTGTCCGCAGCCACGGTGTCGACACCGCGCAACAGCAGCGGGTGGTGCACGAGGAGCAGCTGGGCTCCCGTGGCGATCGCGTCGTCGACCACCGCTGCGGTGGCATCGACCGCGACGACGACGTTCGACACCTGATCCGCGGGGTCTCCGCAGACCAGGCCGATCGAGTCCCACGGCTCGGCCAGCGCCGGCGGATACGCGGCGTCCAGTACGTCGATCACGTCGGACAGCAGGACGGTCACTTCGGCATTCTCCTCACGAGGGCGGGCACTCGGCGAGGCGTGTGGTGACCGCCTCGAATGCCCGGATGAGCTGGTCCACCTGTGCACGAGGCCGGACGGCGACGCGCAGATGATCTCGGGTCAGCCCCGGGAACGTGTCACAACGCCGGACCGCGACACCTGCCGCGGCCAGACCGTGCCGCATCGACTCTCCGGCCGGTACCCGCACCAGGAGGAAGGGCGCTCGTGCCGGCACATGGACCCGCACCCCGAGGGCGTCGAGGCGTCGCTCCATCTCGTTGCGCCTGCCGGCGATGACCGCCGCGTGCCCGGCAGCTTCCGCGACCGCGGCCGGTTCGCTGCATGCGGCGATCGCCTCGAGTTGCAGAGTGCCGAGTGGCCAGTGCGCGCGGCCCCGGGCGAGCCGGGCGAGGACCGCGGGGTCGCCGAGCGCGTATCCGCAACGGAGACCGGCGAGCGCCCAGGTCTTGGTGAGGCTGCGCAGCACCAGGATGTCGGGCGCAGAGAGGGCGGCGAGCGAGGATTCCTCACCCGGAATCGCGTCCATGAAGGCCTCGTCGACCACCAGCACCCGACCCGGCCGGCGCAACGCCAGCATGTCCTCGGCCCCGTGCAGCACGGACGTGGGATTGGTGGGGTTTCCCACGACGACGAGATCGGCGGACTCCGGCACCTGCGCGGACCGGAGACGGAACGGCTCGTCGAGGATCACCCGGGTGACGGGTACGCCCGCCTCGCGCAGTGCCAGTTCCGGTTCGGTGAACGACGGATGGATGACCGCTGCGTGGGCGGGCGCGAGGCGCGGGAGCATCGCGAAGCCCTCGGCGCCGCCCGCGAGCAGCAGTACCTCGTCGGCGCCGCGCCCGTGCCTGGCGGCGACGGCCTCGCGGGTGCGTCGATCGTGGTCCGCGGACGGATAGGCGCCGAGACCGCCCATCAGCCCGACGAGCCGCTCGACCAGCCACGACGGTGGCGCCGCACCCTGGACGTTGACCGCGAAATCCAGCAGACCCGGCGCGGCGTCGACATCCCCGTGGTGGCGCAGCGCCGCCCAGCGGCCGCCGTCCCCGTACTCGAGTGTGTCCACGGCCACCGAGCCTACGGGGTGTACTCGTGGACAATGGAACGGTGCCAGTCCCTTCACCCGACTCCCCGATCCTGCTCTTCGACCTGGACGGAACGCTCACCGATTCGGCTCCCGGCATCCACGCCGGGTTCCGGCACGCGCTCGCGGCGGTGGGCCTGCCCGCACCGACGCAGACGCAGCTGGACACCGTCATCGGGCCGCCGATGATGGACACGATCCGTTCCCTGGGCCTCGACGAGGCCACCGCGCGGCGGGCGCTCGACGCCTATCTCGACCGGTACGACTCGATCGGGTGGGCCGAGAACTCCGTCTTCGACGGCATACCCGCCGTTCTGGACACCGCCCGAGACCGCGGGTATCGGATGGCCGTGGCCACCTCGAAGAGCGAGCGTTTCGCCGTCCGGATCCTGGAGCACTTCGAGCTCGCCGACCGTTTCGAGTTCATCGGCGGGGCCAGCGACGACGGCAGTCGCCGCGCGAAGAAGGACGTCATCGCGCACTCGCTGACCGCACTGGGTGTGCCCGCGACCGCCGCGTCGGGCCGCGGCGTCACGATGATCGGCGATCGCGACCACGACATCCTCGGCGCCGCGCACTGGGGCCTGGCCTCGGTGTTCGCCGGCTGGGGGTACGGCCACCCGGCCGAGTCCGCGGGCGCGGACCACGTGCTCGATTCGGTCGACCAACTCCGGGAGGTGCTCGATGCCGCATGACGGAGCGGCGGCTGACCAGCCGTCACTGCACGTGACGTTCGTGTGCACCGGCAACATCTGCCGGTCCCCGATGGCGGAGAAGATCCTTCTCGGCCACCTCGAGCGGGCCGGGCTGGCCGATACGGTGCGGGTGTCGAGCGCCGGGACCGACGGGTGGCACGCAGGCGACGAGGCGGACGAGCGCACCGATGCGGTGCTGACCGCGCACGGATATCCCACCGGGCATCGGGCCGCGAAGGTCGGGCCCGACCATCTGGCCGCCGATCTGGTGGTGGCCCTCGACACCGGGCACGATCGCCGGTTGGCCCGCCTCGGCGTCCCCACCGAGCGGCGCCGCCTCCTGCGCAGCTTCGACCCGGAGGCCGACTCGGATTCGGTGGCCGATCCCTATTACGGCGAGTTGTCCGAATTCGAGACGGTGCGCGCGCAGATCGAGGCCGCGATCCCCGGACTACTCGCCTGGGTGCGCGCGGCAGCGACCTCGCCTCCGGCCACGGGTCCGCGACCGGTTACCGTGGAACCGTGCGAAGGCTGAAGTTTCTGCTGCGTCCCAGCTGGATCGTGCTGGCTCTGCTCGTGGTCGCCTTCGCCTTCCTGTGCTTCTCCGTCCTCGCGCCGTGGCAGCTGGGCAAGAACACCAGTACCGAGCACCGCAACCAGCTCATCGCGGACTCGATCGAGGCGGACCCGGTCCCGGTGGAATCCCTGGTGGGCGCGGACGGCACCTCACCCGACGACGAGTGGCGGCAGGTGACGGCCACCGGCTCGTACGTACCGGACAGTGACGCCCTCGTGCGCCTGCGGTCGATCGAGTCTCAGCCGGCCTACGAGGTGTTGACCCCGTTCCGTCTCGAGGACGGCCGGGCACTGCTCGTCAATCGCGGCTACGTGCGGCCTGTGCTGGGCACGCAGGCTCCCCCGGTCGATCCCGCTCCCACGGGCGAGGTGACTCTCGCCGGCCGGATCCGGATGCCCGAGGGGGTGGCCCCGGGCCGCGACCCGATGGTCGAGGGCGACGTCCGGCAGGTCTACACGATCAATCCCGGACAGGTCGGCGACTTCGTCGGAGTCGATCTCGTCGACACATACCTGCAGCTGGAGCCGGATCAGCCGGGTGGGCTGGGAACGATCCCGCTACCTCAGCTCGATGCCGGACCGTACCTCTCCTACGGACTGCAGTGGCTCGCCTTCGGCATCATGGCCCCGCTCGGCCTGGCGTACTTCGTGCGCGCCGAACTGCGCGAGCGCCGCAAGGAGAAGGCGGGCGGCGACGGCGGACCCGAGCCCACTCCGCCCACGGACCGTCCGGAACCGGAAGGCCCCACTCCCCCGCAGAAACCCTCGAGCCGGAGCGCCTCCGTGGCGGACCCGGTGGAGGACTCGGTGGAGGATGCGACGGCGAACTCGGCGGGGGCACGCCCGTCGGTGGACGACATCGTGTTACCGCGCGGCCGGTTCCGTCGCGGCCCCAAGGCGCCGGAGACGCCGCTGTCGGCGGCCGACGCGAAACTGGCCGACCGCTACGGCAAGCGCCGCTGACACCACCACGGCGCCGGCCTGCACCGCGTGGGACAGCCGCACCGCCCGGGGGAGATCCGCGACCGTCGGCGCCGGCCCCCGGCCGAGCACCGGACGCATCTCCACCCCGTGCGGATACTCGGTCCGTCCGCCGAGGGCGATTCCCAGGGCACCCGCCGCGGAGGCCTCCGCCACACCCGCGTTGGGACTCGGGTGGGCGGCGGCGTCCGAGCGCCAGGCCTGCCACGCGCGGCGAGGCGAACCTCCGACGACGGGTGCCGCCGCGACGGTCAGTGCACCCGCCACTCTCGCCGGCACCAGGTTGAGGGCGTCGTCCAGACGCGCCGATGCCCAGCCGAAGTTGCGGTAGCGCTCGGAGCGATAACCCACCATCGCATCGAGGGTGTTGGCCGCCCGGTAGGCGAGCAGACCGGGGATGCCGAACGCGCCGCCCCACAGCAGCGGGGCGACGGCGGCGTCGGAGGTGTTCTCGGCGACGGACTCGAGCGCCGCCCGGGCCAGCCCGTCCCGATCGAGCGCACTCGGGTCCCGGCCGCACAACGACGGCAGCAGCGCCCGGGCATCGTCGAGGCCCGGCTGCCCCAGGCGCTGCGCCATGCCCGCGCCGGTGCGTGCCAGTGACGTCCCGCCCAGGACCGTCCAGGTGGCCAGCGCGGTGGTCGCGACGACGGCGCCGGGGCCCACTCGCCGGACCGCCCGGTCCGCCGCGACCCCGGCACACGCGGTGCCAGCCACCAGGATTGTCGTGTAGGCGATTCCGGCCGCACGGCTGTCCCGGTAGAGCGCGCATTCCGTGCGCAGTGCCAGGGCGCCGAATCCGGCGACCGGGTGCCGTCGCCGAGGGTCGCCGAATGCCCGGTCCGCCGCGAAGCCGAGTAGCAGTCCGAGGGCCCTGGCGCGGCCGGGACGGGGAGTGAGCGTCACGCCCACAGTTGTATCAACTACCGTTTCCAGCGGAGTAAAGGAGCATGATGACCCCCACCCTCGACGGGTACCTGGCGGACCAGGACCCCGATGCCGTCCGGCGTCTGCTGACCTTCCGCACGATGGTCACGGACCTCGGCGACGACATCGAGGAACGCGTCCACCGCACCGAGGTCGCGTGGGCCCGCACGCGGGTGTTCGCCGCCGCGTTCATCTACTCGTCGCGGCTCGAGGTGGCCGTCGATCTGCTCCGCCGCGTACACCATCCCCAGCTGCGCGACGCCTTCCCGACGACGCAGAAGGTCGTTACCCATCGCCTGACGATCACCGAGGACGAGCAACTCGACGACGTCCTCGCCGGAATGCTGGCCGAGGCGTACGAGAGCGTGGGGCCGGGGACGCGCTGAGTAGCTTCATCTATTCCGAATCGCTGTCCGATGCGCTCACCTGGTCGATACGATTCTCGAGAGCGTGACCTGCGATTGCGTAGGCCCCAGTGAGAGGTCGGGTCGCCATGAACAACGATGAGCACACCGGCGCAGAAGCGGGTCGGTACCCGAGACCGGACGGTCGACGGAGGCGATACTGGGACGGGAGCAGGTGGCTGGAACTCCCTGACCCGGACGACTCTGCCGGCACCTACACCTACGGGTTCGGAGCGCCGTAGGGACATACTCCGCGACACGGAGATCCGCGCATGCTGTTGGCGTCGCGCGCGCGTTACAGCCCGCGTCGATGCCTGCAGCGTGCGCGGATTCGAAAACGGGGCCTGGCCTCCGGATATTTCGAACAGAACTGGTGGGCGCGGAGGGTTTCGAACCCCCGACCGCTGGTGTGTAAAACCAGAGCTCTACCACTGAGCTACACGCCCGAAGCCACTCGGTGATCGCTCACCGAATGCGCATCAGGACTCTAATGCAGCGAGGGCCTTCTCCCAAGCTCCCTGGTCACGGGCCTCACCGGGGCCGTTCATCTCGGCGAACCGGATGACGCCGTCCTTGTCGATGACGAAGGTGCCGCGGTTGGCGAAACCGAGCTTGTCGTTGAAGACCCCGTACGCCTGCGCCACGGCGCCGTGCGGCCAGAAATCGGACAGCAGCGGGAAGGTGTAGCCCTGTTCCGCGGACCAGATCTTGTGGGTCGGCGAGGCTCCCACCGAGATCGCCAGGATCGCGGTGTCGTCGTTCTCGAACTTGGGCAACTCGTCGCGGACACGACACAGTTCGCCCTGGCAGGTGCCGGTGAACGCGAGCGGGTAGAACACCAGCAGCACGTTCTTCTCGCCCCGGTAGTCCGCGAGCGTCACTTCCTGGTTGTTCTGGTCCTTGAGCGTGAAATCGGGCGCGACGGAACCGACCTCGAGAGGCATGGCAAGTCCTTACGTGTAGTGCGTGACGTTGCGGTACGGGTAGACGCGAATCAGCGCTTGCCCGCCGGATTCTTCGGCTGCACCAGCCGGCTGCCGGACCACTCACCGAGATTGGCTGCCGAGGTCTGGGTGAGCCCGGCGGTCGGTGCCGACTCGGCGATCTCACTCGGTTCCACGTGCCCGGGCGTACCCGTCTTGGGCGTGAGCACCCACACGAAGCCCTCGTCCGCGAGCGGGCCGATGGCATCCATGAGTGCATCGACGAGGTCGCCGTCACCCTCACGCCACCACAACAGGACGACGTCGATGACCTCGTCGGAGTCCTCGTCGAGGATCTCGTCTCCGATCACCTCCTCGACCGCGGCCCGCAGGTCGTCGTCGGTGTCCTCGTCCCAGCCACGTTCCTGTACCACCATGTCGGGGTTGATCCCGAGTTTCTGAACATAGCTCTGGGCGTCCGCCGCGGCGACCACGGTGAGGTCCTCCTTTGGTTGTCGGCCCACGGGATGCCCGGGGACCGCGCGTGTAGATCGGTTGGTGAAAGCGAACATGCTCGACGGCAATCGCGCAAGCCGACCACGCGGGAAAGTCCCGAGAAATCTCGTTCCACCCTCTGGTCGTCGAGCCTACGACCCGACGAGGGTGAACGCTGCCGGTACGCGTATCCGGCCGTGATCGCATCAGGTGGCTACCGGAACTCGGCCACCGGATCCGGACCGCCGACGGGTGCTGCCGCGCCTACCGACACGGCCACGAACGATCCGGACGAAATGCTACCCGCAGGTAACCCGAGGGCCCCGTGCCGGACGCGCCGCGATGGGGGAAGATGAGGCGTGGGCCACAACGAAACACGAGGTGACCGGGCCCGACACCGGCCCGGTCACGTGGACGGACGCCATACCGTGCGTCTCCCACCACGGCATCCCACTACCACGAGGAGCAACGTTGTCAGACCAGACCGCGTCAGACCGGACCGCGTCGGCCGAGAGCGCGTCAGACCAGAGCGCGGGGGCCGGTTCGGCGCAGCCGATTCCGCCGAGCGGCGCGAACGGCGCCGCCCCGGGGCGGGTCCGCGTCATTCGGGAAGGCGTCGCGTCGTACCTACCGGACATCGATCCCGACGAGACCGAGGAATGGCTCGAGTCGTTCGACGGACTGCTCGACCGCTCGGGACCGACGCGCGCACGCTATCTGATGCTGCGCATGCTCGAGCGCGCCGGTGAGAAACACGTCGCGCTCCCCGCGCTGACGTCCACCGACTACGTCAACACCATTCCGACCGAGAACGAGCCCTGGTTCCCGGGCGACGAGGAAGTCGAGCGCCGCTACCGCGCCTGGATCCGCTGGAACGCGGCGATCATGGTGCACCGCGCACAGCGTCCCGGAGTCGGCGTCGGCGGGCACATCTCCACCTACGCCTCGTCCGCCGCGCTGTACGAGGTGGGTTTCAACCATTTCTTCCGCGGCAAGGATCATCCCGGCGGCGGCGACCACATCTTCATCCAGGGCCACGCCTCCCCCGGCATCTACGCGCGCGCGTTCCTCGAGGGCCGCATCGACGAGAATCTGCTCGACGGCTTCCGTCAGGAGCACAGCCATCCCGGCGGCGGGCTCCCGTCGTACCCGCACCCGCGACTGCTCCCCGACTTCTGGGAGTTCCCCACCGTGTCGATGGGCCTGGGCCCGATGAATGCCATCTACCAGGCCCGGTTCAACCACTATCTGCACGACCGGGGCGTCAAGGACACCTCGGACCAGCACGTGTGGGCGTTCCTCGGCGACGGTGAGATGGACGAGCCGGAATCGCGCGGCCTGGCACATGTCGCGGCCACCGAGGGCCTCGACAATCTCACCTTCGTCGTCAACTGCAACCTGCAGCGCCTCGACGGCCCGGTCCGCGGCAACGGCAAGATCATCCAGGAACTCGAGTCGTTCTTCCGCGGCGCCGGCTGGAATGTCATCAAGGTGGTGTGGGGGCGCGAGTGGGACGCCCTGCTGCACGCCGACAAGGACGGCGCGCTGGTCAACCTCATGAACGCCACCCCGGACGGCGACTACCAGACCTACAAGGCCAACGACGGCGCCTTCGTCCGCGAGCACTTCTTCGGCCGCGACCCCCGCACGAAGGAACTGGTGAAGAACCTCTCCGACCGGGACATCTGGAACCTCAAGCGCGGTGGCCACGACTACCGCAAGATCCATGCGGCCTACGCGGCGGCGATGACACACAAGGGCCAGCCGACGGTGATCCTGGCGCACACCATCAAGGGCTACACGCTCGGCAAGCACTTCGAGGGCCGCAACGCCACCCACCAGATGAAGAAGCTCACCCTCGACGACCTCAAGGCGTTCCGCGACGCCCAGCGGATCCCGATCTCGGACGCGGAACTCGAGAAGGACCCGTACCTGCCGCCCTACTACCATCCCGGGCCGGATTCACCGGAGATCCGTTACATGCTCGAACGCCGCAGCCAACTCGGCGGGTTCATCCCCGAGCGGCGCACCGAGGCGGCTCCCCTCGCGGTGCCGGACGAGAAGTTGTTCGCCATCGGCCGCAAGGGCTCGGGCAAGCAGAACGTGGCCACCACGATGGCGTTCGTGCGGATCGTCAAGGAGTTGCTGCGGGACGAGGAGATCGGCAAGCGGATCGTGCCGATCATCCCGGACGAAGCCCGCACGTTCGGCATGGACTCGTGGTTCCCCTCGCTGAAGATCTACAACCGGCTCGGTCAGCTCTACACCTCGGTGGACGCGGATCTCATGCTCGCCTACAAGGAGAGCGAGACCGGGCAGATCCTGCACGAGGGCATCAACGAGGCCGGCTCGACGGCGTCGTTCACCGCGGTCGGATCGTCCTACGCCACGCACGGCGAGCCGATGATCCCGATGTACATCTTCTATTCGATGTTCGGGTTCCAGCGCACCGGCGACGGGCTCTGGGCGGCGGCGGATCAGATGGCCCGCGGTTTCGTCCTCGGCGCCACCGCGGGCCGCACCACCCTCACCGGTGAGGGGCTGCAGCACGCGGACGGGCATTCGCTGTTGCTGGCCTCGACCAACCCGGCGGCCGTCACCTACGACCCGGCGTTCTCCTACGAGATCGCCCACATCGTCAGGGACGGCATCCGCCGGATGTACTGCGGCACGGAGGGCATCGAGGGGTTCGGCGGCGAGAACGTCTTCTACTACCTCACCATCTACAACGAACCGTACGTCCAGCCCGCCGAGCCCGAGGATCTCGACGTCGAGGGCGTGCTCAAGGGCATCTACCGGTACAAGGCCGCGGAGGGCTCGGGAGCGCGCGCGCAGATCCTGGTGTCCGGCGTGATCATGCCCGAGGCGCTGCGCGCCCAGGAACTGCTGGCGCAGGACTGGGGCGTACAGGCCGACGTCTGGTCGGTCACCTCGTGGGGCGAGCTGCGCCGGGACGGTGTCGGATGCGCAAAGCAGGCGCTGCGTGCCCCGGCCGAGGACGCCCCGACGCCGTACGTCACGAAGGCCCTCGCCGACGCCGAGGGCCCGTTCGTCGCGGTCTCGGACTGGATGCGGGCGGTGCCCGACCAGATCCGTGAGTGGGTGCCCGGCACCTACCTGACGTTGGGCACGGACGGCTTCGGGTTCTCCGACACCCGCACGGCCGCGCGGCGCTACTTCAACGTCGACGCGGAGTCGATCGCCGTGGCCGCTCTGCTGGCCCTGTCCGAGGACGGCACGGTCGACCGGGCGCGCGCCGTGGAGGCCGCCGAGAGGTACCGCATCGACGACGTGCTGGCCGCACCCGAGCAGACGTCGGATCCGGGCGTGGCGTGACCCGCTGACCGGCGAAACCGGGAAAACACCGCCCACCCCCGCGCGTGCGAGTCCGCACCGCACGGGGGTGGGCGTATTTTCGTGGACATGGCCGAGCAAGCGGTGGGGCGTCAGCGGGTACGCCGGACCACCCGTGACCCCCTCCCCGACGCGCTGCTCCGCCGGGTCAAGCAGTTCTCCGGCCGCCTCGCCACCGAGGCTGTCACCGCGATGCAGGATCAACTGCCCTTCTTCGACAATCTCGACGCCGCGCAACGCGCCAACGTCCAACTGCTGGTGCAGACCGCGGTCATCAACTTCCTCGAATGGCTCGAGGACTCGAACAGCGACATCCGCTTCAGCCTGGATGCCTTCCAGGTCATCCCGCAGGACCTCGCCCGGCGACTGACGTTGCGTCAGACGGTGGACATGGTGCGGGTCGCGATGGAGTTCTTCGAGCAGTGGCTTCCGGCCCTGGCCCGCAACGACCAGCAGCTCACCGCGCTGACCGAGGCGGTGTTGCGGTACGGACGAGAGCTCGGTTTCGCGGCGGCGTCGGTGTACGCGAGTGCCGCCGAGTCCCGCGGAGCCTGGGACACCCGGCTCGAGGCGCTCGTCATCGATGCCGTGGTCCGGGGTGACACCGGCTCCGACATGCTCTCGCGGGCCGCCACGCTGAACTGGGACGCCACGGCGCCGGCCACCGTCATCGTCGGGACTCCTCCGGAGGACGAGCGGGTCGGGGTGGTCTCCACCGTGCACGCGATCGCGCAGAAGCACGGGCGGGCGGCGCTCGCCGTCGTCCAGGGTTCACGCCTGGTCACCGTGGTGAGTGGCGAGGTCCACGGGTCGACCGGGGCCTCCCAGTTCGTCACCGACCTCCTGGCGAAGTTCTCCGACGACCCGGTGGTGATCGGCCCCACCACGCCCACCCTCGGCGCGGCACACTTCAGCGCGGTCGAGGCGCTGACCGCGATGCAGGCGGTGGCGGGCTGGCGCGGTGCACCCCGCCCCGTTCACGCCGCGGAACTACTTCCGGAACGGGCCCTGCTCGGGGACGCCGCCGCCATCGGTGCGCTCAACGACTCGATCGTCGCACCACTCGCGGGCGCCGGTTCTGTTCTGACGGACACCCTCGACGCGTACCTCGACTGTGGAGGTGCGGTGGAGACTTGCGCACGTCAGCTGTTTGTTCATCCAAATACTGTCCGATATCGACTGAAGAAAATTGCCGAGGTGACGGGCCGAGATCCCACAAACCCCCGGGACGCGTACGTACTCCGAGTTGCAGCAACAGTAGGTCGACTGACACATTCGCATAACGAACCCATCTCAGGTTTAACATCAGTCACAAAGTTCACATATGGAGAACTCTCCCAGTAACGAAACCCCACCCCCGATCGATAGGGCCGCCCGACGTGGGAATTTGGAGGAACCCTACAAATCTGCCTGACAGAGTTCATCGCCGACAACATCTCTGAGAACCGACCTGACGGTGTTCTCTTGAAAGGTGATTTCGTTGCTCGCCCCGGGTCAGGGCTCCCAGACTCCCGGCATGCTCGGCCCCTGGCTGGAGTTGCCCGGTACCGCTGATCGTCTCGCGTTGTGGTCGAAGGCCGCCGGCCTCGACCTGGTCCGCCTCGGCACCTCGGCCACCGCCGAGGAGATCACCGACACCGCGGTCACCCAGCCGCTGGTCGTCGCCGCCGCGGTCCTCGCCTACGAGGAAGCCGAAGCGCAGGGCCTCGTACCGCGCGACGCCGTCGCCGCGGGCCATTCCGTCGGTGAACTCGCTGCGGCCGTGGTGGCCGGCGTCCTCTCCGCGGACGACGCCGTCGCCCTCGCCGCCATTCGTGGCAGCGAGATGGCCAAGGCCTGTGCACTCGAGCCCACCGGCATGTCCGCCGTGCTGGGCGGCGACGAGGAAGCCGTCCTCGCTCGCCTCGACGAGCTCGGCCTGGAGCCGGCCAACCGCAACGCGGCCGGCCAGATCGTGGCCGCGGGCCTGCTCACCGCGCTCGAGGAACTCGCTGCGACTCCGCCGGAGAAGGCGCGTGTCCGCGCCCTGCCGGTCGCCGGCGCGTTCCACACCCGTTTCATGGCCCCCGCCCAGGAAGCGGTCGCGGACGCCGCCGCCAAGATCACCCCCGGCGAGCCCACCCGCACCCTGCTGTCCAACTCCGACGGGCAGCCCGTCTCCTCGGGAGCGGACGCCCTCACCAAGCTCGCCGCCCAGGTCACCCGGCCCGTCCGCTGGGACCTGTGCACGGCCACCCTGCGGGAGAAGAGCATCGACGGCATCGCCGAACTCCCGCCCGCAGGCACCCTCGTCGGTATCGCCAAGCGCGAGATGCGCGGCACACCGGCGTTGGCACTGAAGACCCCCGGAGATATCTCCGCACTGGCTGAACTTGGAAAAGTCGGCTAGTTTGCTGCGCGCACCTCGCGAGGGGTGCAAGCAGGGCCCGCAGGCGCGGCCGATGGGGACGCGCCTGTTCAACTCGAGAAACACGAAGCAGAAGGGAGCCACTCCGTGGCACTCACCCAGGAAGAAATCGTTGCCGAGCTCGGACAGATCATCGAGGAGGTCACCGGCATCGAACCCTCCGAGGTGACCGTCGAGAAGTCCTTCGTCGACGACCTCGACATCGACTCCCTGTCCATGGTCGAGATCGCCGTGCAGACCGAGGACAAGTACGGCGTCAAGATCCCCGACGAGGATCTCGCGAGCCTGCGCACCGTCGGCGACGCCGTCAACTACATCCAGAAGCTCGAGGCCGAGGGTGGCGAGACCGCGGAGGCCGTGAAGGCGAAGCTCGAAGCCGCGAAGAACGACGACGAGTGAGCGACGCCGTGACTTCCGCCTCGCCCCGCAACGGGAACTTCCCCAACATCGTCGTCACGTCGCTCGCGACGTCGACGTCGATCGCTGGTGATGTGGATGGCACGTGGAAGGGTCTCCTCGCAGGCGAGAGTGGCATCACCCGCCTCGAGGACCCCTTCGTCGAGGAGTTCGACCTGCCGGTGAAGATCGGTGGCCACATCAAGGTCTCCCCCGACGAGTCGCTCTCGCGGGTGGAAATCCGGCGCATGAGCTATGTCGAACGTCTCGCACTCGTCCTCAGCCGTGAAGTCTGGTCGAACGCGGGCAGCCCGGAGGTCGACAAGGACCGCCTCGGCGTCGTGATCGGCACCGGGCTCGGCGGCGGCGAGGCTCTCGTCGATGCCGTCGACAAGATGAACGCCGGCGGCTACCGCAAGGTGTCGCCGTTCGCGGTGCAGATGGTGATGCCGAACGGTCCGTCCGCGACCGTGGGCCTCGAACTCGGTGCCCGCGCCGGCGTCATCACTCCGGTCTCGGCCTGCTCGTCGGGCTCGGAGGCCATCGCTCACGCGTTCCGCATGATCGCGATGGGCGATGCCGACATCGTCGTCACCGGTGGCGTCGAGGGCTACCTCGACGCGGTGCCGATCGCCAGCTTCGCGATGATGCGGGCACTGAGTACCCGCAACGACGATCCCACCGCGGCGTCCCGTCCGTTCGACAAGGACCGCGACGGGTTCGTGTTCGGCGAGGCGGGTGCGCTCATGGTCATCGAGACCGAGGAGCACGCCAAGGCGCGCGGAGCCACGATTCACGCCCGACTGCTCGGTGCGGGAATCACCTCGGACGGATTCCACATCGTGGCACCGGACCCGGAAGGGACCGGCGCGGCGCGCGCGATGACTCGGGCGATCGAGGTCGCAGGCCTCGCCAAGAGCGACATCGCCCACGTCAACGCACACGCGACGGCGACCCCGATCGGCGACACGGCAGAGGCCAAGGCCATCAACGCCGCTGTCGGCAATCACGCCGCCGTGTATGCACCGAAGTCCGCGTTGGGGCACTCGATCGGCGCCGTCGGTGCGCTCGAATCGGTGCTCACGGTCCTGGCGTTGCGCGACGGGGTCATTCCCCCGACGCTCAACCTCGAAAACCAGGATCCAGAGATCGACCTCGACGTCGTCGCGGGTGAGCCGCGCTACGGACAGTTCGATTTCGCACTCAACAACTCGTTCGGCTTCGGTGGGCACAACGTCGCGCTCGCCTTCGGTCGAGCCTGATCCTGCCACCCGCACGGATCGAGGGTGGTGGCCTTCCGGCAAGGCTTTCCGGAAGGCCACCGTCCCACCCGACAACTCGCAGGACACGCACTCAGGAGGACGCGATGACCATCTTGGCACCGGTGACGAAGTCCGATGCACCCACCGATCCCCGCGATCCGCTGGGCCGCCTGAGTCGTCTGTTCGACCCCGGCACCGTCTCGCTCCTCCACCCTCGTGACAAGTCCGGAGTCCTCGCCGCCGTCGGCCGCATCGACGGCGTCCGCACCGTCGCCTACGCCTCGGACGCGCAGGTCATGGGTGGCGCGATGGGTGTCGAGGGTTGCAAGCACATCGTGACGGCGATCGACACCGCCCTCGACGAGCAGGTCCCGATCGTCGGGCTCTGGCACTCGGGCGGTGCCCGGCTGGCCGAGGGCGTCGAGGCCCTCCACGCCGTCGGCCTCGTGTTCGAGGCCATGGTGCGCGCCTCCGGCCGCATCCCCCAGATTTCCGTCGTCCTCGGCTTCGCCGCGGGCGGCGCCGCCTACGGCCCCGCACTCACCGACATCGTCATCATGGCGCCGGAGGGACGAGTCTTCGTCACCGGACCGGACGTGGTGCGCAGTGTCACCGGCGAACAGGTCGACATGGAGTCCCTCGGCGGCCCGGACACCCACAGCAAGAAGTCCGGTGTCGCCCACATCGCGGCACGGGACGAATCCGACGCCCTGCACCGGGCGCGCCGTCTCGTGTCGATGTTCGCCGAGCAGGGCGAGTTCGACCTGGTGGCCGCCGAACACGGCGACACCGACCTGCGGGCACTGATGCCCGAATCCGCGAAGCGCGCCTACGACGTCAAGCCGATCGTGCACGAGTTGCTCGACAACGTCGAGGGTGAGTCCACGTTCGAGGAACTGCAGGGCAACTACGCCCGCAGCATGGTCACCGGGCTCGGCCGCATCGGTGGCCGCACCGTGGGTGTCCTCGCGAACAATCCGATCCGTCTCGGCGGCTGCCTGAACTCCGAGAGTGCGGAGAAGGCCGCGCGGTTCGTGCGGTTGTGCGACGCGTTCGGTATCCCTCTCGTCGTGCTGGTGGACGTGCCCGGATACCTGCCCGGCGTGAGCATGGAGTGGGAGGGCGTGGTGCGGCGCGGCGCCAAGTTGCTGCACGCATTCGCCGAGGCGACCGTCCCCCGGGTGACCGTGGTGACCCGCAAGATCTACGGCGGCGCCTACATCGCGATGAACTCCCGCGCACTCGGTGCCACCGCCGTGTTCGCGTGGCCGGACTCCGAGGTCGCGGTGATGGGCGCGAAGGCCGCCGTCGGCATCCTGCACAAGCGAGCCCTCGCCGCCGCCCCCGAGGAGGAGCGCGAGGCCCTGCACGACCGCCTGGCCGTCGAACACGCCGCCCTGGCGGGTGGAGTCGACCGCGCCGTGGAGATCGGAGTGGTGGACGAGGAGATCGATCCGGCGAAGACGCGCAGTGTCGTCACCGCCGCCCTCGCCGCCGCCCCCGTCCGCCGCGGCGCGCACAAGAACATCCCCCTCTGAGCACTCCCCTCTGATCTTCCCGGATGAATGGCACTTTCATCGCCTCTGAGGCGATGAAAGTGCCATTCATCCGTTCGGGATCAGGCGCGGACACGAAGAATCAGGCGCGAACGGAAAGGGAGGGAGTGACCGTGGGAGTGCAGAGGGACGGGAGTATCAGCCGACGTCGCGGCGCATCCACGTGACCTCGGCACCCTCGCTGCCGCTGCGGAACGGCTCGAGCGCGTCGTCCCAGTCCGTGCCCAGTGCGTAGTCGAGTTCTGCGCGCAGGTCGGCGGCGGTGGCCATGATCGCGCGCAGCCTCATCTCGCCCACCACGACGTCGCCGCTGGCGCTGGTGCAGCCGTGCCACAGACCCAGTTCGGGGGTGTGGCTGTAACGCTCGCCGTCCACCCCCTCACTGGGATCCTCGGTGACCTCGAAACGCAGCATGGGCCAGGCGCGCAGCGCGTTGACCAGGCGCGACGCGGTGCCGACCGGCCCTACCCACGTGGTGGTGGCACGCAGCATCCCCTCGGACGCCGGTTGCGAATTCCAGGTGAGATTCGCAGGGCTGTCCAGGGTCGCGGCCAGTGCCCACTCCACGTGTGGGCACAGCGCGGCGGGCGCGGAGTGGACATAGACCACTCCGGATGTGCTGTCCGCGAACTGTTCCGATACGCGCACGAGAGCCTCCTGCTTCGACGAGGGACGTCTTCCCCAACGACCTCGGTCGAGTGCTTCGGCTACACACGCGATATCCAGTGTGCCCCGTGTTGCCGGTGTTTCGCCAGTGAAATCGGAAAACGATCAGCGGAACTGCCGGAGAACGCCGTCGCTCACGTCCGTCCACAACGGTTTGGCCCAGTCTCCGAACGCCCGATCGGTGAGCACCACACACGACAGTTCCGCGGCCGGATCGACCCACAGGAAGGTGCCGGACTGGCCGAAGTGTCCGTACGTCCGCGGCGAGTTCTCGGTACCCGTCCAGTGCGGATGCTTCTCGGACCGGATCTCGAACGCCAGGCCCCAATCGTTCGGCTTGTGCATGCCGTAACCGGGAAGGATGCCGGCGAGCTCCGGGAACTGCACCGACGTCGCCTCCGCGAACAATTCCGTGGACACCAGCGTGGGAGCGCACAGTTCCTTCGCGAACGCGGTCAGGTCCCGCACGCTCGCCTGCGCCCCGTGGCCCGCCGGTCCGGCGAGCGCGGCCGTCTCCATCCGCAAGGGAGCGAAGACCGCCTCGGCGAGGTAGTCGGCAAAGGCGATGCCGCTCTCCTCGGCGACGAAGTCGGCGAGAACCTCGAAACCGGCGCTCGAGTAGATCCGCTTGGTGCCCGGCGCCGTCTGGACGCGGTTCTCGTCGAACGCCAGCCCCGAGGCGTGCGCGAGCAGGTGACGCACGGTCGAGCCGGGAGGACCCGCGGGCTGGTCGAGTTCGACCGCCCCCTCCTCGATCGCGACGAGGACTGCGTATCCCACGAGCAGCTTCGTCACCGAGGCCAGGGGGTACACCCGCTCGACGTCGCCGGCCTCTTCGCGTACACCGCGGCCGGTGGACACCACCGCTCCCGCGGCGTGGTCCACCGGCCACTGGGCTATCCGTTGCAGACTGTCCACGCGCACAGCCTACGAGGACGGTCGCACGCCGGGCGCGGTACCCGGATCAGGGAGTCACCAGTCCGCCTCCGTGTAGCGCACGACGCCACGGATGTTCTTGCCGTCCAGCATGTCCCGGTAGCCGTCGTTGACTTCTTCGAGCGAGTACGTGCGCGTGATCATGTCGTCGAGGTTGAGCTGCCCCGACTTGTAGAGCGCCAGCAGGTTGGGGATCTCGACCCGGGCACTGCAGCCACCGAAGACGTTGCCGCGAACCTCCTTCTGGAGCATCGACAACAGGAACAGGTTCAGCTTGACGTCCATGTCGCCCATGTTGCCCATCGCGGTGACGACGCAGCGGCCGGCCTTGCTGGTCAGGGTCAGCGCCGGATCGACGTACTCGCCCTTCATCTCACCCACGGTGATGATGGTCTTGTCGGCCATCCGCCCCTGCGTGAGGTTCATGATCGGCTCGATGGCCTCGGCGACGCTCGCGAACACGTGGGTGGCGCCGAACTTCACGGCCTGATCGCGCTTGAACGCCACCGGGTCGATCGCGAACACCTCGCGCGCACCGGACGCGACCGCCCCCTGGAGGGCGCTCATCCCGACGCCACCGACCCCGATGATCGCGACGGACTCGCCCGCCTTCACCTCGGCGATGTTGGTCGCCGAACCCCATCCGGTGGGTACGCCGCATCCCACCAGCGCGGCGACCTCGAACGGGATGTCCTTGTCGATCTTCACCACCGAACTCTGGTGCACCGTCATGTACGGAGAAAACGTCCCGAGCAGGCACATCGGAATCACGTTCTCGCCGCGGGCCTGAATCCGGTAGGTGCCGTCGGAGATCGCGAGCCCGCTGAGCAGCCCGGCCCCCAGATCGCAGAGGTTCTGATGCCCGGCGGAACAGGAAGGACATTTCCCGCACGCGGGAATGAAGGAGAGGACGACGTGGTCGCCGACCTCGAGATCCTCCACGCCCGGGCCGATCTTCGTGACGACACCGGCCCCTTCGTGTCCGCCCATCACGGGGAAGGACGGCATCGGCGTGGCACCGGTGACGAGGTGGTGATCGGAGTGGCACATTCCGGCCGCTTCCATCCGCAGCTGCACCTCGCCGGCGACGGGATCACCGAGTTCGATCTCCTCCACGGACCACTGCTCGTTCAGGCCCCAAAGAATTGCACCCTTGGTCTTCACGTCACTCCAACCCTTCATTCATGTCTACGCATGCGTGTGACTGTGACCTTAGACACGAATGAGGAAAATTGGAACACGTTCTACATAGCGAGTTGTCTTTCGTTCGGGTCCGCCACGGTTCACCGCGGGTGTCGGCGTCCGGTGACGTCGTACAGATGACGGATCGGGTCGCGCACGTGGGCGGCGTACTCGAGCGCGGACCAGGTTCCCTCGTCGGGGCGGACGGTGTGACCCGGCAGCGACAGGACCTCGCGAGCCGGACGAATCGGCACACGATGTTTGACCTGCCGCTGCCGGAGGCATTCTCGGTGAGTGCAGCGGCCCGCGCTGCGACCTGGGACGACAGACCCCACGACCCGAGAGTCGACGAGAGGATTCCGATGGCGATCAACGACGACGACATCACCACGAGCGGACCGGCAGGCGGCGAGGGTCCGGCGGACGGCGGCTCCAACCCCGGCGGCCACGACGGCGGTGCCGACGGTGCGGCTGCGGCCGGCGAGGGCCCGGCGGACGGCGGATCGAACCCGGAGGGACACGACGGCGGCGCCGACGGCACCGCGAACCAGGGTGAGGGTCCGGCGGACGGCGGATCGAACCCGGACGGTCACGACGGCGGCGCCGACGGGACGGCGTGAGCTGAACACCCCCGTCCCGCACCGGCAGCCGAGTGCGCTCGGTCGCTGCGTGGCGGTCGGCCGCGCCGAGTTCGCGGAGCGCCATTGGGATCGCGCTCCCGTGCTCTCGCGTGCGGCCGACCTGCCGCGCGACTACCTCGATCTCCTCTCCCCCGACGCGATCGACGAGTTGATCGCCGAACGGGGGGTGCGTACCCCGTTTCTGCGGATGGCTCGGGACGGCACGGTTCTGGACCGTGGATGTTTCACGCGCTCGGGCGGATTCGGCGCAGAGATGCCCGACCAGATCGACTCCGCAGGAGTGTTCACCGAGTTCTCCGCGGGTGCCACCATCGTGTTGCAGGGCCTTCACCGATTGTGGCCACCGATCATCGACTTCGTCCGCGCGCTCGTCGACGACATCGGCCATCCGGTCCAGGCGAACGCCTACGTCACGCCGCCGAGCAGCCGTGGATTCGACCCCCACTACGACACCCACGACGTCTTCGTGCTGCAGGTGGCCGGCACGAAGGAATGGGTCGTGCATCCGCCGGTGCAGGAACTGCCGCTCCCCGGCCAGCCGTGGACGGCGCACCGTTCGGGTGTCGCGGCCGCCGCACGCGTCGAACCCTTCCTGAGCGCGACACTCGAGCCGGGTGACGCGCTGTATCTGCCACGCGGCTGGATCCACTCCGCACGCGCCCGGGGCGAGACCTCCGTTCACCTGACGATCGGGGTGGCCCCGACCACTCGTCACGACGTGGTGCGCATCCTCGCCGACGCGCTCGGTGAGGACGTGGAGCTACGTCGCGCTCTCCCGTTGGGCACCGACCACACAGATGCCACGGCGGTGGCCGGCGAAATCGCCCGGACGATCGAGCTCGTCGGTCGGCGCCTCGGTCACCCGCCGGAGGAGCCGTCGCTGGTCGAATCCGTGGCCGCCGCCGTCGGCGATCGGTTCGTCGCACTCACCAGACCTGCTCCGGTCCGTCCGCTCGCCACCCTCGAGGCGATCGCGGCATTCGATGCGGGCACGACCGTGCGGTGGCGGTCGGCACTGCACGGCACTGTCACGACCTCGAGCGACGCGGTGTCGCTGGCGCTGCCGGACCGGACGATCACCCTTCCGCCGGAGTGTGCCTCGGCTGTCGAGACGATCGCGGGCGGGGGTCGGGTCTGCGCTCGCGACCTGCCCGGGCTTTCGGTCGAGGACGGTGTGGTCGTGCTGCGCAGGCTCCTGCGCGAGGGTGTGGTGGTACCCACAGGATGAACGATTCCGAATGGCGTCCGTGTAGCGACAACGCCCTGAGCCGAGGAGACCCACTCGCCGGGACCGGCTCGCGTGGCCTGCACTGGCTGTTGGTGGAACTGTCCGGACCATGGGGCTTCTCCGCGTTCCTGGACTCCCCGGCGACGATCGATCCGGAGATCGGCCGTGCGCTGGTACGGCGGGCCGAGTCGGCGGGTATGCGCATCGTCGGTATCCGCCGACCGGGGCGCAGGCAGGCGGAGCCGCGCTGGCGCTGGGCGATCGCCGACTCCCGACCGGGACACGAATCCCTGTACCGGGGCGAGGTTTCCGATCCGACCGAACTCCTGGACGTTCCGCTCGACGGTTCGGCGGGCACTCTGTCCCACGAGCCGATCGTCGCCGTCTGCGCCCACGGCAAGCACGACCGCTGCTGCGCCGTGCGGGGCCGATCCGCCGCGGCCGACATCGCCCGCCGCTATCCGGAGCTGACCTGGGAGTGCTCGCATCTCGGTGGCGACCGCTTCGCCGCCACGATGATTCTCCTGCCACATGGGCTCTACTACGGCCGGGTCGATGCCGCCGACGATCCCGCGGACCTCGTACACCGGTATCTGCGGGGGAGCCTGGACGATCGCTACCTGCGCGGACGCAGCTCGCTGCCGGAGGTCGTCCAGGCCGCCCAACACCACGCGCGGGCGGTGACCGGCGAGGACCGGATCGATGCGCTCGCCCCCGTGTCCGTCACGGCGAGCGACGACGAGTACGTCGTGGTCCTGCGACACGGCGAAGGCCGAGTGGCGGTTCGGCTCGCGGAGACCCTGTCCGAGCCCATCCTGTCGACCTGCTCGGCGCGAGTTCCCGGCCGTGTCCGGCAGTTCCGCCTCGTCGCTCTCGCCGAGGACGGCACCGAAGGCATGGGGACCGGAGCCGACGGCACGGGGGAAAACGGCTGACGCACTCGTCGTTCACCGGGACGATCGGTCAGTAGCCCGCCGAACGCAGCCCCTCTGCCAGCTTCTCGACGGCATCGACTTCGCGGATTCCGGGGTCCAGCTCGGAGCCGGTGAGGACGACGTATCGTTGACCCCGCACCGCATCCAGCTGCGCCGTCACGGGATTCGATTCGAGGAATGCGATCTTCGTGTCCAAGGCGTCACCGTCGACGCGGACGCGGCTGAGATCGCCGAGAACCAGCACATCGGGATTCCGGTCCGCGACCGCCTCCCAGTTGACCTCCGGCCAGTCGTCACGGGTGTCGGCGAAGACGTTGATCGCACCGGTCTCCGCGGCGTAGAGACCCGGTGCCGAGCAGCAACCGGCCATGTACGGCGCATCGATACCCGAGAACCAGAAGGCCACCGTCGGTTCCTGTCCGTCGGCGCGGTCGGCACCCGCGGTCGCGGTGTCCATCCGGGATTGCAGCGACGAGACGAGTTCCGCGCCACGTTCCTGGACGTCGAAGACGGCCGCGAGTTCGCGGATCTCCCGGTAGAGCGTGTCGATGGTCAGGGGCGCGGTGCGCGAGACATTCTCTCCGTCGACATCGGCATCGGTGCACACCGACGGGGACTGGTAGGTGGGTACGCCCAGGTCCGTGAAGGTCTCCCGGTCCGCCACCACGGAGCGGGTGAAGGTGTGCGCGCTTCCGGAGGTGACCAGATCCGGTTCCGTGTCCAGGACGGTTTCGAGCGACGGGTCGTTGTCCGCAAGACGCGGCACCTGTTCGTTGTCGGCAGCCAGGTCCGGCAGGACGGGATCGAACCAGGTGGAGGTGCCCACCATGCGGTCGGCCAGACCGAGGGACAGCAGGATCTCGGTCGAGCTCTGATAGAGCGACACCGCCCGCTCCGGCGGCGCCTCGAAGGTGACGGTCTCGCCGCAGTTCTCCAGCGTGAGGGGGTAGGACGTCGCGGCGGGCTCGTCGGAGACGGTGGTGGGCCCCGAGGCCTCGTCGCCGACCGATCCACACCCCGCGACGAGGAGTGCGGCGGCCGCCACGGCGATACCGGCGGCCGGGCCGCCACGGGAGAACCGCGCCGACAGACGGCGGCGAGGTGTGAGTGGACGAGGCACGGGTGGTCCTTCGATCGGGGGCCCGGTCGCGGGGCCCGATGACGCCGGACGGTGGCGGTGCCACCGTCTCCCGCGAGCATTCGGACTTCGGGAGCTCCCCGTCACGCGGGAGACCCGTCACCGCTGCGCGTCAGCTCCGGATTCGCACCGGATTCCCTCGCAGGAGCGGGTCCACCCTATCGCGCGGCACGGCGTACCGTGGCGGAGGTGAGCACTTCATGGCAGGACCCGAAGGCAGTGTCCCTCATGCTCGACGACTGCGAGACGTGGGCCGTGGTCGGCCTGTCCGGGGACCCGGGCAAGACGGCCTACGAGATCGCTCAGCTGCTGCAGTCCCGGGGCAAGCGCATCGTCCCGATCCATCCGAGTGCGCCGACGGTGCTCGGTGAGCAGGGGTATGCGACCCTCGCCGATGTTCCGTTCCCCGTCGACGTGGTGGACGTGTTCCGCCGTTCGGAGTCCGCGGGCGAGTTCGCCGATCAGGCGGTGGCGATCGGCGCCCGCGGTGTGTGGTTCCAACTCGGGGTGGTCGACGAGGACGCGTTCTCCCGGACCACCGAGGCCGGGCTGGCCATGGTGATGGATACCTGCCCGGCCATCGAGTGGCGTCGACGCGGATAGTCCGCTCAGTTCGCGGCGAAACCCGGTAGGCGCTGCGGCTCCTCGATCACCGAGAAGTGCGCCGCGTCACCCTTGCGGATCCGGCTGGACGCTCCGCGCACGTCCACGGGGACGTCACCGGCGAGCGTCGTCCGGTGGATCTTGCGCGGGTTGGTCCCGTAGTCGGAGATCCCGTAGTGCTGAGTGGCACGGTTGTCCCAGATCGCGACGTCGCCCGGCTGCCACGCCCAGCGAACGGTGTTCTCCAGCTTCGTGATCCGATTCTGCAGCAGCTGGAAGAGCGCCGTCGTCTCCGACGGCTTGAAGCCGACGAACTCCTTGACGAAGTGCCCGAGCAGCAGCGTCTTCTCGCCGGTCTCCGGATGTACCCGGACGACGGGGTGCTCGGTCTCGAAGACGGTGCGGGTGAACTCGTTCAGGTACTTCTCCCGCCTCGCGGCGTCCTGCACCTTGTCCCGGATCGTGTTCGCGACCTCGGCGTAGTCGTATTCGTTCGAGTGCACGGCCCACAGATTCTCCACCAGCGCCTTGAGCGCGTCCGGAAGCTGCTCGTAGGCCGCGGTCGTCGACGCCCAGGTGGTGGCGCCGCCGTACTCGGGGACGGTGACGGCACGCAGGATCGACGCCTTCGGGATGCGGTCGATGAAGGTGACGTCGGTGTGCCAGCTGCTCGCGGCGGCCTCGAGGACGAGGGTCTTGTTGTCGTCCGACCTCAGGGTCGGGTGCGTCGTCGTCTGCGATCCGAGGCGTCCCGCGAACGCGTACTGGATCTCGTCGGTTAGGTGGTGCTGATCGCGGAAGAAGATCACCTTGTTCGCAGCCAACGCGTATCGGATCGCAGAGGCGGTCTCGTCGGAGATGTCGCCGGACAGGGTGATGCCGCCGATCACCGCGCCGAGGTGATGGCCGTGCTTGGCGACGGTGATTCCGCCTGCGGCATAGATGTCCTCGGCGGTGTCGGGGCGCTGTTCGAGAGTGGTCATGTGAGGTGTTCCTTTCGTCGATGCGGGGACGGGCGTTCAGTGCGAGAGGGCATCCGCGGGAAGCGGCGTGGCAGGTTCCGGCGGGGTGAGCGAGCGGGCCCGCTGCCGCACGGGATCGGGAACGGGTACCGCGTCGACGAGCCGACGGGTGTAGTCGTGGCGCGGCGCGAGGAGAACCTCGTCGGCCGGGCCGGACTCGACGATCCGGCCTCCGCGCAACACCGCGACCCGGTCCGCCACGCGGTGCACGACGGCGAGGTCGTGACTGACGAACAGGCAGGCGAAGTGGTACTCCTCCCTCAGGCTCTCGAACAGGTCGAGGACCTCTGCCTGCACCGACACATCGAGTGCACTGGTCGGTTCGTCGGCAACCAGGAGCCGGGGCGCGAGTGCGAGCGCCCGTGCGAGCGCGGCCCGTTGACGTTGACCGCCGGACAGTTCGGCAGGACGGCGGTCCGCATACGACCTGGGCAGCCGCACCGAATCCAGCAGATCCGCCGCCCGTGCCCTGGCGAGCGAGCCGGTGGCGACCCGGTGGACGTGCAGGGGCTCGGCGATGGACCTGCCGATCGACCAGCGTGGATCGAGTGATGCCGCCGGGTCCTGGTGCACCAGCGCGATTCCCTTGCGAAGAAGGCGTCGTTCCCGCCCACCTGCGGTGGTCAGATCGATGCCGTCGACCCGCACGCGCCCGCTGATCGCCTTCACGATCCCCAGTGCGACCCGGCCGAGAGTCGTCTTGCCCGAACCGGATTCGCCGACGACGCCGACAACCTCGCCGCGGGCCAGGGTCAGGTCCGCGGCGGCGAGCGCGTCGAACGCGGGGCTGCCGCCGCGGGCCGGGTATCGCACGGTCACCGCGTCGAGCTCGAGCGCCGGGGTCTCCTTCCGGGTCCCGGCACTCTCCCCGTCCCCGTCGTCCGACGGCTCCGCCGGTTCGGTGCGAGCCTCCGCGGTGACCGGCAGGCGGGGCACCGCGCCCAGGAGAAGGCGCGTGTATTCCTCGGTGGGCCGTTCGAACAACTCGTACACGTCCCCGGTTTCGACGACCTGCCCGGCGCGCATGACGACCACACGGTCGGCGATGTCGGCGACCACGCCCATGTTGTGCGTGATGAGCAGGACCGCGGTGCCGGTGTCGCGAGCCAGCCCCTTGACGAGCGCCAGAATCTCCGCCTGGACGGTGACGTCGAGTGCCGTCGTCGGTTCGTCCGCGACCAGTAGGTCGGGCTCTCCGGACAGCGCCAGTGCGATCACGACGCGCTGCTTCTGGCCGCCGGAAAGCTGGTGCGGGTACCAGTCGATGCGGGTCTCCGGGTCCGGGATCTCGACGCGGCGCAACAATTCCACTCCGGTGGCGCGGGCCTGGGCTCGTGAGATCTTGCGGTGGGCCCGCAACGCAGCGGACAACTGGGTGCCCACCGTCTGTACCGGATTCAGGGCGGTCTGTGGTTCCTGGAACACCATCGCGGCCGTGGTCCCCCGGACCCCGCGGAGGGTCGTCTCGTCGGCTCCGGTGATCTCTGTGTCCGACAACAGGATCGATCCACGCGACGAGGCACCGGTGGGCAACAGGCCGAGCACTGCCCGGGCGGTCATCGACTTGCCGGATCCGGATTCGCCGACGAGGGCGACGATCTCGCCCGCATCGACGACGAGATCGACGTCGTCGACGACCGGGTGCTCACCGAAGGTGACGGTGAGCGATTCGATTGCCAGGACGCGACCGGTCTGCGACTCGGTGGCGTGGCGGGGTGCGGTCATGACTGCTCCTGGAGGTCGTGTCTCATCGGGCCCGGTGCGCCTGGGCCAGGCCCTGGGCGACGAGCAGGAAGCCGAGGACGAGTGCGGTGACGACCGCCAACGGGCCGATCGCATACATGGGGTTCGCGTCGAGATTCGCGACGGAGTTCGAGATCAGCGATCCCAGCGAGGGCTCGGGCGCCCGCACGCCGACCCCGATGAAACTCATTCCCGCCTCGACGAAGACGGCCACGGACAGGGACAGCGCCACCTGCACGCCGAGCGGCTCGAGCGAGTTCGGGAGGATGTGCGAGCGCAGGATCCACCAGTGCCCGGCGCCGATCACCTCGGCCGATTCGACGAACTGCAGCTCACGCACCTTCAGCACCGAGGAGCGGACCAGACGACCGAAGATGGGCACCTCGACGACGACGATGACGATGCCCACGGTGACCGCGCCCGGACCCACCACGGCGGCCAGGGCGATACCGAGGATCAGTGCCGGGAACGCGAGCACGACATCGAACACCCGCTGGGTCACGACGTCGGCGAACTGGTTCGTCGAGGACACCAGCCCCAGTGCGGTGCCCAGTGCCGCACCGACCGCGACCGCGGCGAACACGATCAGCAGGTTGGTCCGGATGCCGTGCGCGGTGCGCGTGAAGACGTCCCGGTTGACCTCGTCGGTGCCGAACCAGTGCGCCGAACCTGGCCCGACCAGGTTGGCGCCCTGGATCTGGTCGAACGGACCGTACGGCGTCAGCAGGGGCGCGAGGAGGCCGACCGCCGCGACGACGCCGACCAGCACCAGTCCGGCCAGCCCCTGACCACGGGTGAGTCCACGTAACGTACTGTGGCCGGGCGCTTTCCGCGCCACCGCGTCGTCGCCGGTGGGGGCCTCGGGGATCAGGACGGTCATGAGCGGGCTCCGATACGGATACGGGGATCGAGAGTGGCGTTGAGGACGTCGGTGAGCAACTGCACGGCCACGAACACGGTGACCGACAACAACAGCAGCGCCTGGACGACGGGGTAGTCGCGGCGGCTGATCCCCTGTTCGACGAGCATCCCCACCCCGGGCCACGCGAAGATCGCCTCGACCAGAATCGCTCCGCCGAGCAACGACCCCGCCTGGATTCCGAGAACGGTCGTGACCGGGGGCAGCGCCGCGCGCAATGCCCCGTGGGTGACGATGTGGAAACGAGAGATTCCCAGCGCCTCCTGCGTGAGCACGTGCGGGGCGTTCATCTCGGTGCGCAGGGATTCGGTGAGGAAGCGGGTGAGTGCGGCCGCCGTCGGCAGCCCGAGGCACAGTGCGGGGAGCAGCAGATACTGCACGGTGATGTCCGGTCGTGCCAGGTACCCCTCGGGGGGGACACCACCGGCGGGCAGGATCGGAAGCGCGACCGCGAACACCAGGACGAACAGCACTCCGGTCACGAAGGGCGGGAGCGCCACCGCGAGGGTGTTGGCACCGTTGACCAGCGCGGTGAGCCATCGGCGTGGCCACGCGACCGACGCGATGGACACGACGAGGGCGGTCACGATCGCGAACAGCAGCGCGGTGCCGGCGAGGACTGCGGTGTTGAGGAGGGCGTCGGCGAGCAGTTCGCCCACGCTGCCTCCGATCTGGTAACTCCGACCCAGATCACCGGTGACCGCACCGGTCATCCAGGAGAGGTACTGCTGCAGGACCGAGGCATCGAGGCCGAGCTCGCTGCGGATCGCGTCGATCGCCTCCGGCGTCGCGTCCGGTCCGGCGAGGGTCACCGCGGGGTCGCCGGGCACCAGGCGCAGGAGCAGGAAGATCGCGACCGAGGCGAGGAAGAGGACGACCAGCGCCGAGGGTAGTCGGGTGAACAGATAGCGTGTCATCGCACAGTCTTTCGGCGGGAGAGATGTGGGGATACCGGAGGAACCGGGTCGGTCGCGGCGACGACGAACGCGGCGCGGGCGATCACGGTGTGGCCGATCACGATGTGGCCGATCACGATGTGGCCGATCACGACAGGTACGCATTCGCCAATAGCGGCTCGGCACGCCGATTCCACGCGAAGCCACCCACGCGCGCCGAGAGAACAGTGCGCGGGTCGATCACCGCGAGTTCGACGAGGAACAGCCCGTCCAACAGTGCGTCGTTGAGATCCGCGTAGCGTTCGATCGCCTCCGGGCCGGTGCCGTCGGCGATCTGCCACGCCGACTCCGCGGCGGCCAGATAGGTATCGGAGACGTAGTTGGACGCGTTCTTCCTGGCGTTGAACGGGTAGGCGCTCACGGTCAGTGTCGACGGCGTGTACTGGGCGAAACCGTGTTGCAGGATCCACAGCCCCGCGAACTCGCCACCGATGAGCCGCTGCACGGCCACCGTCTGTTCCACCGGGTCCAGGTCCACGGTCACCCCGACGTCGGCGAGGTTCGCCTGGACGATCTGCGCGACCACCTCGTACGTGGGGCTACCCGCCGGATACGTCAGGGGCAACGACGGCAGCGCGCCGAGCTCGGCGACGAGGGCGCGGGCGGCATCGCGATCCAGCGCGTAGCGCCGATCCTTCGACTCGTCGTAGGCGGGAGAATCCGCCGGCCAGGGAAGATTGGCCGCCCGGGCCGACCCTCGATAGACCTCCTCCACGATGCGCTCCCGGTCGACGGCGTACGCGATCACCTGGCGCAGCCGCACGTCGTCGAGCGGAGTCGCGGCGACGTTGACCCCCACGTACGTGTTCGACGTGGCACCTGCCAGGTCCACCACCCGGAAGCCACCGAGCCTGGCGAGGTTGTTCGCGTCGCGGAAGGTCAGGTCGCCGCTCAGGTCGATCCGTCCGGCCCGCACACTGGACAGCAACGCGGTCGCGTCCGGAATGACGTTCATCTCGATCGCGTCCAGGTACGGCCGTTCCGGTTCCCAGTAGTCGTCGTTGCGTTCGAAGACCACGCGGGCGTTGGGAGTTCGCGACGCGAAGCGGAACGGTCCGGTGCCGACATATGCCGTGCCGGCGAGAAGCTCGTCCACGCTCTCGGAGTCGATCATCGGCACCATCGAGAGCAGGTCGAAGAGATTTCCGATCGGGCGGGCCAGGGTGAGGACGAGCACGTGCGGATCGGTGCTGTCGTACCCGACGATCGCCGCGGCGGTGCTGCGCAACTGCGCTGTCCAGACCGGGTCGGCGTAGGTGCGCAGAGCGAATTCTGCGTCAGCGGACGTAAATTCGCGGCCGGTGTGGAATCGGACATCCGGGCGCAGACGGAGCGTGTAGGTCAGCCCGTCGTCCGAGCGACTCCACTCGGTCGCGAGTGACGGCCTCGGATCGAGCCCCTCACCGGAGTACTCGACGAGCCGGTCGAACACGACACCCGTGGTGAGCATCTGGGTGTTGTTGGTGCCCGTCATGACCGCCCCGGCCACCAGGTCGGCGAGAACGCCGACGCGCAACGTCCCGCCCCGGACGGGTGTTCCGTCACCGACCGGCTCTCCGGCGGAACGCAATTCGGCCACCGCGGAGGAGCAGCCGGAGGCGGCGGCCGTGCCCGCGACGGCGACCGCGGCGAGCCCCGCGATCCGCAGGAACGAACGCCGGGAAGCCGGCAGGGAGGGGTGCGTACTCACTTCGAGCCCTTCGAGATGTGCGAGAGCCGGCCCGCACACCGAAGGCGGACCGACCGGCGCGTCGGCACCGCGGACAGCGGCCGCCGACGACGGGACGGTGGATGACTGCGGTGCGCAGGGAATCGGGATCCGGACGCGAGGCCGGAGACCGGTCAGACGTGGGAGCGCACCGTGACGCTGCGACAGCGCAGCGCACGGGGACAACACAACTCACGAGCCAGTGGCAGCCGAGAGCCCAGCGCGACGGTCACATACGTGACCCGCGGGGCGGGGACTCGACTGGTGGGCATGCGGAAGAAACTAAGGGCCCCGGGTATTTCCCGCAAGCGCCGGAGAACCCGGGAGAGTTTTACTCACCCTGGTTCGAGAGTGCTTCAACCTCTGTACCTGCACGGATATTTGCTCACACCGATTTCATCGCTGTCATGTCGAATGAGCTGGTGATGTACTGGCCGGGTTCCCGCCGGTGAGGTACCGGTGCGGGTTCCGGTCCGAGAGAAGGTTGATACTCCATGCCCCTCCCCCCGTACGCCCGCGGCTACGAAGGATTCGACGGCACCGTCGGCCGTACCGGTGCCGACTCCAGCCCGAGTTGGCCCGCGTCCGTCACCGCGCCGAGCGGGGCGCCGAACATCGTCGTCGTCCTCATCGACGACATGGGCTTCTCCGACATCGGCCCGTTCGGGTCGGAGATCGACACGCCCCACCTGGATCGGGTCGCGGAATCCGGTGTCCGGCTGACGAACTACCACACCACTCCCCTGTGCTCACCGTCGCGCGCGGCCCTGCTCACCGGGCTCAATCCGCACCGGGCCGGTTACGGATTCGTCGCCAACGCCGATCCGGGCTACCCGGGTGTGCGCCTCGAGTTGGCCGACGACGTTCTCACTCTGCCGGAGATCCTGCGGGATTCGGGTTACGCGACCTACGCGGTCGGCAAGTGGCACCTGGTACGCGACGCGAACATGAGCCCGGGACGCACTCGGGACTCCTGGCCGACCCAACGTGGCTTCGATCGCTACTACGGCTCGCTGGAGGGGCTCAACTCGTTCTTCCATCCCAATCAGCTGGTGTCGGACAACTCCGTGGTGGACGTCGAGGAGTACCCGGAGGACTACTACCTGACGGACGATCTCACCGACAAGGCCGTGTCCTACATCAAGGACCTGCGCGCCCACGACGCCGACAAGCCGTTCTTCCTGTATTTCGCGCACGTCGCGATGCACGGCCCGCTGCAGGCGAAGGAGACCGACATCGCCAAGTACCGCGGCCGGTACGCACAGGGCTGGGACGAGGTCCGCCGGTCCCGGTTCGCCCGGCAACTGGCCGCGGGCCTGTTTCCCGAGGGAACGCAGGACGCCCGCAACGTGCTGGGCGGCTTCGAGGTTCCGTCGTGGGACTCGCTCACCGACGACCAGAAGGACCGTTTCGCCCGCTACCAGGAGGTGTACGCGGCGATGGTCGATTCGATCGACCAGTCCGTCGGCCGCATCCTGGACACCCTGGACGAACTCGGCGAGGCCGACAACACCATCATCGTGTTCACCACCGACAACGGCGGAACCGCCGAGGGCGGAGCCGAAGGCACCCGCAGCTACTTCGCCGAGTTCGCGCACGTCCAGGACCCGGAGTGGGTGGGTGACACGCCCCACGATCCCGAGTTGATCGGCTCGGCACAGCTCGGTGTGCACTATCCCCGCGGATGGGCGCAGGCGTCGAACACCCCGTTCCGCTTCTACAAGGGCCAGTCGTATGCCGGAGGTGTGCGGGTGCCGCTCCTGGTCTCGTGGCCGCAGGGCCTGCCCCGGGCCGAGGGCGACGACGGTGTCCGCACCGAGTTCACCTACGTCACGGACTTGGCGCCCACGCTGCTCGACCTCGCCGGAGTCGACCGCCCGGGCGAACGCAAGGGTCTGTCCGCCAAGGACTTCGACGGGGTGTCGGCGGCGGGTGTGCTGCGTGACGCCGCGGCCGGCTCGCGGCACACCGAGCAGTACACCGAGATGACCGGCAATCGCGGGTTCTACCGAGACGGGTGGAAGTTGCTGGCGCTCAACCCGACACTGCTGGATCCGGGTTCGGACATCGACGCACCGACGTGGGAACTGTTCGATGTCCGCTCGGATCCGACGGAGCTGAACGATCTCGCCGGCGAGTACCCGGAGAAGGTCGAGGAACTGGCTCGGGCCTGGGACGAGGCCGCGTGGGCGAACACCGTGTTCCCGCTTCTCGGTAACCAGGTGGGGGCCCGCCGCCGGCCGGACGAGGAGCGCTACACCCGTCCGGTGCGACTGCTGGCGGGCACCCCGACACTCGAACGCTACCGCAGCTCGCGTCTCGTCGCCTTCAGGAACTGGAGCGCCGAGGTCGAGCTCGAGGGCTATCGCCCCGGCGACGAGGGCGTGCTCGTCGCACACGGCGATCCCCAGGGCGGCTACCTGCTGTACGTCGAGGACGGTCGGCTCCACTTCGGCTACAACGCCTATGGCGTCTACCGGGATCTCGACGCCGGTCCGGTGCCGTCGGGGGCGACACGGATCGCGCTGTCCGCGACGGTGGTCCCGCGCCTGCGCTCGAACTTCGAGGTCCGCATCGACGACACCCCGGCCGCGTCCGTCGAGCAGATCCAACTCGTCGGCATGGCGCCGTGGACGGGGATCTCCGTCGGTCTCGATGCCCGAGGACCGGTCGCGTGGGACCTGCGGGAACGTCGCGGCGTATTCCGCTACACCGGCGCCCTGCGGGCCGTGACGTACACCCCCGGCCCGGTGAGCACTCCGGCCGCGGTGGTCGAGGCCGTCGAGCGCGAGTACGAACTGATCGCCGACTGAGCCGTCGAGCCCGACACACACGGCGGGGGTGGTGCTCGTGGGCACCACCCCCGCCGCGACGGTTCACCGGGCCGATCGACCCACCGGGTCAGCCGATCAGTTCCTCGAATTCGGACCACCGGGCGTCGGCGTCGTCCGCGCCGGCTACGCCTGCGTAGTCCTCGGCCTCGAGCACCTGGAGATCGCGGATGATCCAGAACGTGCCGAACGGATGGTTCGCCGCCCACAGGTCACCGTTGACGCGGGCGAGGTTTCCGTCGCGGACACCCTGGAGACTGTCGAATCCGGGAGTGCGCTCCACGACCTCCGCCGAGTAGATGCCCTCGTCGAACACGACGATGATGTCGGCATCCTGGGTGCCGAGATTCTCCTCCGAGACCGGCGTGAACGGACGTCCGCCGGACCCCTCGGGCAGCGGCGCCGTCTGGAGTTCGGGGCCGGTGAACCCGGCGGCGCGCAGGATCGTCGAGGACGCGGAGTCCGGGGTGGGGACGGCGACGATGCCGCGGGCGGACTCGAGCACCGACAGCGAGCGTGGGTTCTCCTGCGTCGCGGACTTCAGCTCGTCGAGTTGGCCCTCGAGCGCGGTCGTCACCTGAGCCGCCTCGTCGGCGCGGTCGAAAGCCTCACCGTAGAAGTCGAGGTTTTCCTGCCAGCTGACGGTGGTGGCCGGGCCGGGGAGGGTCGGAATGGCGTCGGCCATCGAGCGGTAGTAGCGGTCGTCGCCGTAGGAGGTGAGGACGACGAGGTCGGGATCCTCGGCGAGCACCTGCTCCGGGTCCGGTAGGCCCATCGGCGGCACCTCGATGACCTTCGAGCCGGCGTTACCCAGGATCTGGGCTCCGATCTGCGAGCCGAAGCTGGTGAACGTCACGTCCGGCACGATGCCGACCGCGAGGAGGTTCAGTCCCGCGTACTCGTCGGTGACGACGATGTTGTCGAGTTCCGCCGGAATCACGGTGCTGCCGTACTCGTGCTCCACCGTCCGCGGCTCGGCCGGGGCCGCCGTGGTCGTCGTGGCTTCCTCGGAGCTCTCGTCCGACGAGCACGCCGATGCTCCGACGAGGAGCCCGATCGTGGCGATCGCACCCAGAACCCGTCCGAATCCTGCTCTCTTCACTGTTTCACCTCGTGGGATCAGCCTTGACCGCCGAGTCTCGGCAGCTCTTCCAGGATCGCGCGTCCGCCCCGCCACGTCCACAGGCTCGATTCGACACGGCCGGCTCTCGGCAGGACTCGAGTCAGCGAGGCGCGTACCGCAACGCCAGCGCCCCCGAACCGAACTCGTACCGACTCAGGAGCCTCAGGTCGACATACTCCGACAGCCCCGCGAACAGTGTCGGTCCGTGGCCTGCCAACCTGGGGTGCACCACGAACTCGTACTCGTCGATCAGGCCCAGCTCCGTCAAGGCGAACGCGAGCCGTACGCCTCCCACGAACAGGCCCTCGCCCGGCTCCTGCTTCAGTGCGCGGACAGCTGTCTCCAGATCCCCGCGCAGCAGCTCCGCATTCCAGTCGACCCGTTCCAGGGTGCTCGACACGACGTACTTCTTCGCCGCGTCGATCGTCTCGGCGAACGGTCTCGTCCACTCGGGCATCTCCTCGGACCGTCCCGAGGACGGCCGCCACGCCGCCTCCATCAGCTCGTAGGTCACCCGCCCGAAGAGGAGCGCATCGGCCTGACCGATGTTCTCCATCGCCCGACGATGCAGCTCCTCGTCCGCGACCGCCGCGCGATGATCGCAGCACCCGTCGAGGGTGACGTTGACGGAGTATCGAAGAGGCCGCATCACCTCAGCGTATCGACGCGCGCGCCCGCGAAAGGGGAAACGGACTGCCCTCCGGGCTCTGTACATGCCACCGTCGACCTCCTTCCCCTTCCTAGGATGGGAGTAATCGCGGAAGGGCAGGAGCATGCCGAATGTGACGTCGGCCGATGGCACACACATCGGCTACGACTGGTTCGGCCACGAAGGCCCGGCGCGGACGCGGCGACAGCGGCGACACTCATCCGTACGCGGTGCAACGCGAGGTGGAGGACCTCGCGGCCGTCGTCGACGCGGCCGGTGGGCGAGCACACCTGTTCGGCGCGTCCTCGGGTGGCGCACTCGCCCTCGAGGCGGCCGCCGCCGGACTGCCTGTCGAGCGGATCGCCGCGTTGGACGCCGACGACCGAGACGAGGCGCTGCGCCTGTTCATGCGGCTCGCCTGCTCGTCCGACGAGGACATCGCCACCGCCGAAGCCGCACCGATCTGGCCGGAGCTGCGAACGCTCGCGCCGACCCTTCGCTACGACGCCGCCTGTCTCTCCGACGCACGACGAGCCACGATCGAGGTCCCTGGACACGTCCCCGAACCGGTGCTCCTCGGGCCGATCCTGGCCAGCTTCTATACCCGCTGAACGCCTGCCGGGGCGCAGCACGAACTACGACTTTCCGGTGGGGCGGGCGGGGCTCGAACCCGCGACCAATGGATTATGAGTCCACGGCTCTAACCGACTGAGCTACCGCCCCATCGCTGCAGTACAGCGCGTTCGCATGGTACCGACCGGGCGCGTGCGTGGTGCACGCGGGACGGGTGTGGTGTCCATCGTTCGAGATCGAAGTAACCGGTCCGTGACGAACCGGCCGCGGATCGTTATGCTCGCCGCCATGCCTCGACAAAACTGGGGTCAGTTCGTCCGCGAGAATCTGCAGGCGAACGACATGACCCACATCCAACTGGCCAGCGCGCTGGGAATCAGTCCCAGCTGCGTGCAGGCATGGTGTTCCGACCGCCGGCCGAGCTGTTCCGAACCCGCGCTGCTGGTGCAGGCCACCGCGCGCGCCCTGGGCGTGTCGCCCTTCACCGCCCTCTCCGCCGCCGGGTACCGCTCCGCCGGCTGACCGTCCACTCCAGAGTGTGACGCAACCCACGTCACCCGGCTCGGCCAGGTGGTCTGTCGGTGTCGGGAACGTCGGCCCGGCCTGGCTGCGCCCTGAGCAGCTCGTGTCCGTCCCCTACTCGGCGGCGGCGATCAGCCCCGATGCGGTTTCGGGAGCAGCCCGTACTCCTCGAGCAGATGCCCGATCTCGTTCGAGTCGATCTTGCCGAGCATCGCCTCACGCAGCCGCCCCCGCGCGGGGAACGGGAGTTCCTTGCCGTCCCGCAGGCGCGCGGTCGCGGTGAGCAGAGAACGCACGTCATACGTCGAGTTGAACACTTCGGGCACACCGCGCTCGACGCCGAGAAGCTGATAGGCGGCTTCCATACCGGTCCGCACCGAGTACTCGGTGGTGAAGATCGTGTCCCGGGTCGTTTCCGCGAACTGGCCGATGAAGGCGAAGTTGAGTGCGCCGTCGGGCACCACATCAGGTCGGTCGCCCGCACGACGAGGCATGAAGAACGACGTGACGTACGGCATCATCACCGGCACACACGTTGCGGCTTCTGCCGCCAGCGTCGGGATGTCCTGTTCCGGCACACCGATCTGATACAGTCATTCCTGGGTGATCTCCTCCCCCGTGCACTCCTGGAGTGTCTTCTTCACGAAGTCACCGGGGACGTCGACGAACAGGCCGTAGACCCACACGACGATCTCTTCCGGGTCCTGCGCCTTGAAATGCGGCTGACGGTTGACTGTCCAACTCATCAGCCATGACGAGTCACGCGCGGTCACGATGCCGCCGGTCACCACCTTGCCGCTGAACGGATCGCGTTTGCAGATGCGCTCGATGTACTCGGGTATCCGCCTGTCCTTCGTCGTGACGGTGGCCGACTCCCACTTCGTCCTCGCGATGTCGCCGCAGAAGACTTCCGGGTGTCCGAACGACGGATGCTTGGCGGCGATCCGCTTCCACAGCTCCCATCCGGCCGCCGGCCCCTCGTCCAGCTTCGCGGGGGTGTGCTGATCCCCTTCGTCCGAGTTCTCCGTCAGGCCGCCGATCGTCATGAGCACGAGGTCGTTCTCGCCGAGGTCGATGCCGCCGCGCTCGCCGTCTCGGAGCCAGTCGATACGGGTGGCCTGGATCCGACCGTCACTCTCGACGAAGTCGACATCGGTGACCTCCGTACCGAAGTGGAAGGTGACGCCCTGGTCGAGCAACCACCGGTACATCGGCAGGACCATGGACTCGTACTGGTTGTACTTGGTGAACTTCAGCGCGCTCAGATCGGGCAAGCCGCCGACGTGGTGAACGAACCGATGGAGGTAGAGCTTCATCTCCAACGCGCTGTGCCACTCCTCGAACGCGAACATGGTGCGCCAGTAGAGCCAGAAGTTGCTCGCCAGGAAGTTCTTCGAGAACACCTCGTCGATGCGTGTGCCCTCCATCTCCTCGCGGGTGGCGAGAAAGATCCGGACCAGGTCCTTCTGCGCCTTGTCGTCGAGACCGAAGAGGTTGTCGGTGTGCGCGTCCCGGCCCTGCTTCTCCGTCACCCGGCACAATGAGAAATTGGGGTCGTCCTTGTTGAGCCAGTAGAACTCGTCGAGCACGCTCGCGCCCTCGATCTCCATCGAGGGAATCGTCCGGAAGGCATCCCACAGGCACTCCATGTGGTTCTCCATCTCCCGGCCGCCGCGGATCACGAATCCCTTCTCGGGCTTCTTGATGCCATCGAGTGCGCCACCGGGCAGCGGCAGGCGCTCGAGGATCGTGATCGCGGCTCCCGGCAACTGCCCGTCCCGGATCATGAACGTCGCCGCCGACATGGAAGCGAGACCGGCTCCGACGAGCCACGCCGTCTTGTCGTCCACTCCCTCGGGCTTGCGGGGGCGAGCGAATGCCTCGTAGTTGCCGCTGCTGTAGTACATGGCACCTCTTCTCCGAATCACCGGGCCGAGTAGTCGGGCGGGCGCACCGTCCCCTCATCAGCAACGTATCCAGCAGAGGCGGGTGGCGAGCGAAATCGGAGAACTTGTCGATTCAGGCAACGGAAGAGTGGATCAGCTACGACACTCGGCCCGCAGCCGTCCGGGGCCGCCGCACCATCGCCCAGACCTTCGGCCCGTCATCGGGCAGCGACACGCTTCCGGTGACCTCGAATCCCAGACGTTCGTAGAAGGCGACATTGGCCGGAGACGACGTCTCCAGGTACGCCGCGCGGCCGTGATCCTCCGCCGCCGCGAGCTCGGGTTCGAGCACTGCCCGACCCAGACCCCGTCCCTGCGAGGTGGGCGCGACACCTACCGTCGCCAGATACCAGACGGGGTCCGTCGGCCGCAGATGGGCGGTCGCCTCGTCAGCCCTCGCAGCGACGTCGGCTCGATCTCCGTACAGGTCGGTGACCTGCTCGGCAATCTCTCCGAAAGCTGCGTCCAGACCTGTCGACAACGGCGTCGTCCATACCGCCACCGCTGCCACATCATCGGACACCCAGACTTTTCCGCATCTCAATCCGATCTCCGCCAGGAACAACCGCTGCAACGCCAGCACACGGTCCTGGTGGTCACGCGCGTCGACGGTGTGCCGGGTGAACGGGTAGTCGGCGAAGGCGCGACCGAGGGTCTGCGCGGCAACGGCGGCGTCTCTCGACGTCGCCGGCCGAATCCGAAAGCTGTAACTCACGTGCGGTCACGTTACCGGCGGATCGGGGATCGAACCGGTCCACGACGCCCTCCGCCACGTCCCGCCGAGCGGTCATTCCTCTCGGCCACCGCCGGCACTTCGCCTAGCGTCGGGCGTGCGGCGGATCTCGGGCATCCGCCTCCCCTTCCGCGAAAGGCGACCTCACCCATGAACCGATTCCACGACCGTCGCGTCCTCGTCACCGGTGCTGCCTCCGGCATCGGCCAGGCGACCGCGCTGCGTCTCCTCGCCGAAGGCGGCCACGTCGTCGCCGCCGACATCGCCGAGGACGGTCTGGCCGTCACCCGCGCCCGCGCCGAGGAGTCGGGAGCGGCAGACCGCCTGCACACCCTGGTCATCGACATCGGGACCGAGGACTCCGTCATCGAGGGCGTCCGCCGCGCCGTCGACACCCTCGGAGGGCTGGACGTGCTGGTCAACGCCGCCGGCATCCTGCGGGCCTCGCACACCCACGAGACGCCGCTGGACCTGTGGAACCGGATCGTCACGGTCAACCTCACCGGCACGTTCCTGATGGTCCGGGAGGCGCTTCCGGCCCTGCTGGCCACCGGAAACGGGGTGATCGTGAACTTCGGCTCCACCTCCGCGACATTCGCCCACCCGTACATGGCCGCCTACGCAGCCAGTAAGGGCGGCATCCAGTCCTTCACCCACGCGCTCGCGTTGGAGTACGGCAAGCAGGGTCTGCGCGCGGTCGCGGTCGCGCCGGGAAGCGTCAAGAGCGGCATCACCGACAACACCGGCTCGTATCTACCCGAGGACACCGACTGGTCGCTGTTCGCCAAGCTGTCCCCGATCCTGCCCACCGACCAGGAATCCGGCGGCGCCCCGATGGCCGGACCGGAGAGCGTCGCCGGCGTCATCGCGATGCTGGCCTCCGGCGACGGCGCCTTCGTCACGGGCACCGAGATCCGGATCGACGGCGGCACCCACGCCTGAGTCCTTCGCTCGCCCGACGACACACCCCTACGCGCGGGAGGGGTTGGCTACGTCGGCTCGCATGGGAGAATTCACCGCATTCGATGAGCGGTACATCGAGATCCTTGCCGTCGCAGACGAAGTCGCGTTTCGACGATCGCATTACGCGCCGGGGCTAGGACTCCTGCGACCCTCGATCGACGCACGAGCGGTTACGGCGCGTTCACCTTCGCGGTGGACGTGCCCGACGCGCAGGCTCACGCCACTCGGCTACCAGGTGCGTGAGCTCGACGTCGAGCTGGAAGAGTTCGGCGTCTCCTTCACCGAGATCTTCGTGCTCGACGGCCCGGGGCGGCTCCCGTTCTTCATCACCTACACGCCGACGCGCGAGGAGAATCTGGCGGGATACCGGAGGGCGCGTTCGACCCGGGCAAACGTGGGTCTGACATCCGCCAGGTTCGACACAGACTTGTTCGCCGGTGTCGAACAAGCACACTCGGACTATCCCCGCCAATGCCGTGATCAACTCTGGTCAATGTCGAGTAATTCCGAAATGTCTGTTGTCTAATTCTTTCATGACAGGTGCGGCTCCAGCCGGTTGGTATCCGGATCCCACCAATGCGCAGGAGGCTCTGCGCTACTGGAACGGGACCACGTGGACAGACCGACTCGTGCAGTGCCCGCCCGCGGATCCGCCTCCCCCTGTGGGCTATGGGGTTGCTCCCGTGGGCTATCCGGCTGTTGCAGCTAGTTCCCGCCCGAGCCCGACCCGGGGTGTCGAACGTGGACACCTTCCGTACCTGTACGTCGGGTTCGGGGATTGCACTGCGCTCGTCATCGGCGCACTCGGGCCGTGGGCGACTCTGCTCACTCTCAGTGTGCCGGGTACGGAGGGGGACGGCATCATCGTGATAGTTCTTGCACTGATTGCGGCTGCCGCACTCCTGAGCGTCCTTGTACGAGGTTCGTCGAAGCTCGGAGAGCAGTGGGCCCCGCCAGCCATCGGCATACTGTGTATCGTCATCGCGATCATCGACATCGGCAATGTTTCGAGCAGCGAGACCGAGTGGCTTGGACAATCCATCGGCGCGAGCCCCGGGTGGGGGCTCTGGCTGACACTGGTCGGCGGCGTGGTGCTCACCGTTGCCGGCGGCCTCGCGGTGAAACAACTGAAATCGGGACTGTCCCGTAGGTCTGGCTGACTCAGTATGCCCCCCTGCACGAGAAAGGCCCCGCACCTGCTCTCGCAGGTACGGGGCCTTTCACTGCTCCCCCGGCTGGACTCGAACCAGCAACCGTCCGATTAACAGTCGGAAGCTCTGCCAATTGAGCTACAGGGGATTACTCACAAGCCTCGCCGTTCCCGGCGACGCCTGAGAAACTGTAGCGCATTGCCCCACCCGAGTACCAAATCGCCTGTCCGTCGATCCATCAGGCAGGATGGAGACTCGGATCGTGAGCGTCGGAGGGAAAGCAGGGATGATGCGGCTGTTGATCGGTATCGCGGCAGGCTACGTGCTGGGCACACGCGCCGGACGGGCACGGTACGAACAGATCAGCCGGGCCACCAAGGCCGTCGCGACCAGCCCCGTCACCCGCAAGGTGTTGCAGGCGTCACGGCAGAAGCTGTCCGACACCCTCAACACCCAGCCCCGGCTGGAACCGATGAAGCCGATCGACGAGCAGACCATCCTCGTCCCTCAGGACCAGCTCAAGAAGAAGTAACCGCCCGCTCCTCGGTATCGGCGGGAGCCTCAGCCCGCCATCCCGCCGGCCTGGCTGTCCCCGACCGCCTGGTCCTTGAGGCTGCGGCGGTACTGCTCGAGCGCGGTGAGGTCACCCAGCAACAGGTAGTACCGGTCGGCGTCGTCCGCGGGCGAGATCCGCTGCAGCTTGGACTTGAGATCGGCAACCTGCTCCCCCACCCACTGCTCCTGCAGCCGGGCCATCACCCCGTTGATGTATCGCGGAACGGTGTCCTCCTCCGCGGGAAGCGCCTCCACCGCCAGCTCCGAGACCACCGACACCGCGGTCGGGTCCTCGAGGCCACGAGTGACCACGTCGACCCACTCGGCGCCGCCGATACCCGCGCTGGTACCACCCGCCGCGCTCATCGACTCGCGGATCGCGGCGTACGTCGGGTGGGTGAACGTCTCCGCAGGCAGTGAATCGAACACGGTGCCCGCCACCCCGGGGTACTGCAGTGCCGCCTTCAGCGCGTCACGCTGCGGCCACAGAACCGGATCCGCCGGGCGAGGACGCGGCAGCCCGACCGGCAACTGCGCGGGCTCGGGGGTTTCCTCGCGGACGGCGCGGCGACGCGGGGGCTCCGCCGAACCACGGCCGGAGGCCCGTTTGCGTGCCTCCTCGCGCACTCGCGCCCGCACGGCGGGCAGATCGTCCCAGCCGACCCACCCGGCAAGTTGCACCGCGTAGCTGTCCCGCAACGTGCGCTCCCGGATCTGCGCGACGACGGGGACGGTGCGGCGCAGCGCCTCCACCCGCCCCTCGGCGGTCTCGAGGTCGTGCTCGGCGAGGATCGACTTCACCACGAACTGGAACATCGGCGTCCGCCGCGCGACCAGATCACGCACCGCGACGTCGCCGGACTTCTGACGCAACTCGCACGGGTCCATGCCGTCCGGCGCCACCGACACGAACGACTGCCCCACCATCTTCTGATCGCCTTCGAACGCCTTCATCGCCGCGGCCTGGCCGGCCGAGTCCCCGTCGAAGGTGTAGATGATCTCGCCACGGTGGTAGCTGTCGTCCATGAGCAACCGGCGCAGCATGGCCAGGTGGTCCTCGCCGAACGCCGTCCCACAGGCCGCGACAGCCGTCGGCACCCCGGCCAGATGCATCGCCATGACGTCGGTGTAGCCCTCGACGACGACGGCCTGATGCCCCTTCGCGATGTCCCGCTTGGCCAGATCGAGCCCGAACAGCACCTGAGACTTCTTGTACAGCACGGTTTCCGGGGTGTTCACGTACTTCCCGGGCATCGTGTCGTCGTCGAAGAGCTTACGGGCACCGAACCCGATGACGTCCCCGGCGAGATTGCGGATCGGCCACAGCAGCCGCCGGTGGAAGCGGTCGATGGGGCCCCGCCTGCCCTCCTTGGACAATCCGGCGGCGATGAGCTCTTTCGCCTCGAAACCCCTGCCCTGCAGGTGTTTCGTCAGCGTGTCCCAGCCACCGGGCGCATATCCGCACCCGAACGTCGCGGCCGCCGACTCGTCGAAGTTCCGCTCGGTGAGGTAATCCCGCGCCGCCTGCGCCTCCGGTGTCCGCAGTTGCTCCGCGTAGTACTCCTGGGCCGCGGCATTGGCGGCCACCAGCCGGGCCCGGGTGCCGCGGTCGCGCTGTACCGAGGTGCCGCCACCCTCGTACGAGATCGAGTAACCCAGTCGGTCCGCCAGCTGCTCGACGGCCTCCACGAAACTGATGTGCTCCATCTTCTGCAGGAACGAGTACACGTCCCCGCCCTCACCACACCCGAAGCAGTGGAAATGGCCGTGATTGGGCCGTACGTGGAACGACGGGGACTTCTCGTCGTGGAACGGGCACAGCCCCATCATCGAGTCGCCACGGGGCGCCCGGAGCGAGACGTACTCGCCGACGATGTCCTCGATCCGGGTGCGCTCACGAATCGCCGCTATGTCTCGATCGGGGATTCTGCCAGCCACGCCCGACAGTCTAGGCCCTGCCCGCAACGCCTCCGCCGATGCCGCGGGTCGGGGTCACCACGTCGTCGGCGCTGCGACACGGTCAACAGGTCGTCGGCGCTGCCACTCCGGCAAACCGGTCACCGAGGTACGCGAACGCGGGCGCGGCACCGGCCACCGCGGTACTGCCGTGATCGCCCCCGGGCAGGACGGCGAACTGGACCCGCGCCCCCGAGGCGCAGTAGCGGCCCACGGTGCCCTGCACGGGACCCATGCCGACCAGTTCGTCGGCGTCACCGTGCCACACGTAGAGCGGGGCGCGGGGCACCTGCGGCGCGTGCGCGAGGCTGTTCTCGTCCATCACCGTGCGGACCGAGGAATCGTCGAGCACCCCGGGCCGGGTGGTGAGCTCGTCGATGCTGCGGCCGGCGCCGGCGGCCAGGATGCCGTCCGTGCACAGGTTGCTCATCCGGTCCCGCAACGCGTGCCCCTCGTCGTTGAGGACGTCGCCGAGCGGCGCTCGCGTCGGGTACTCGCGTTCGAGTCCGATCGCGGCCGCGAATCCGAGTCCGAAGGCCGAACTCGCCCCGCCGCCGAGCCGGCCCGCGATCTCCCCCAGATCCACCGGGGTACCGCCGATCGCCGCACCGACCAGGTCGATCTCCGGCGCATGGGTGGGCGCCAGGGCAGCCGCCCAGCCCGTGGCCATGCCGCCACCGGAGTACCCCGCCAGGCCGACCGGACTACGCCCGAGGCCCGCCTCCGGCAGGCGCTGCGCGGCGCGGACACCGTCGAGGACGAGCCGGCCGCCGAGCTGTGCCGCACCGTAGGCGCTGGTCGGTCCGAGATGATCGGGCACCGCCACCGCCCAGCCTCGCTGGAGCAGCAGATTCAACGCCGGCGCCTCCTGCAGGCCCCCGTCGAACAGCTGCCGCGACGGCGCACACTGGAGACCGAGTGAATTGATGAACGGCTGGTAGGACACCAGTGGGCGATCGGCGGGCGTCCCCCACGGAATCAGCACCGTGGTCACCCCGGCGATCGGCGCGCCCGCGGAGTTCGTCGACCGGAACAGGATCTGCCAGGCATCCACCCCCGGATAGGCCGGGGCCGGCACGGTGCGGGCCCGCAGCACGTCCCCGTCCGCTCGGGCGCCGAGGTCAGCCGGCGGTGCGTAGAAGGCGTCGGGGTCCTGGGCGGGAAACACCGGCGCCGCCCCCACTGCCGGGGGCACCACCAGGGCGGCGGCGATCATCGCGAGTGCCGCCACGATCACCCCGCCCAGACGGGCGACGCGGCGCATCAGCGGGCGGGCAGGGTACAGTGTGGCGTCCGAGATCATCGGCTCCGTCTCCCTCGAGGTGTGACCGGTCTCTCAGCATTCGTAACAGGTCGGCCGGCGGACTGCAGCGAATTCTCTCCCGCCCGCCGGCGCTCTCCACCGAGCTCAGCCCCAGCTCGCCTGAGCACCCAGACTGGCCTTGTCCACGCGCTCGAGCCGACTCTCGGTGTACGACGCGATCTGGTCGACGATCACCCGCACCCGGGCCGGGTCGTCCTCGGCACGCTCCCACGCCGGGAGGAACAACGGATCGAGGCCGGCGGGGGCCGTGGCGATCAGCCACTCCGACACCCGGTGGATCCGCTCCCGTTGGCGGCCCTGCCGTGCCTTGTGGCCGGTGTCGGACATCACGTAGTGCAGGGCCACCGTCTTGAGCAGTGCCACCTCGGAGGCGACGACGGGCGGGATCTGCAGATCCGCGTCGTATCGGGACACGGCCCGATCGCCGTAGACGTTCTTCGTCCCGCTCACGGCCGCGGTGGCGAACCTGCCGACCAACTCACTGGTGAGCGCCTTGAGGGACACTGCACTGGCCAGCGTGCCGTCGTAGCGGCCGACACCGACGACGACCGGAAGCGTGGACAGTCGCTGCGCCGCTTCCACCAGTTCCTCGACGTCGAGGCCGGAGAACTCCGACACACCGAGCGTGGCGAGGTCGCGCTGCTCGTCCGGGTCGGCGAGGGCGCGCAGGTCGATCCGGCCGGCGATCACCCCGTCCTCGACGTCGTGGACCGAGTAGGCGACGTCGTCGGACCAGTCCATCACCTGCGCCTCGAGGCTGCGCCGACGCTCCGGCGCACCCTGCCGGATCCAGGCGAGGACGTCCGCGTCGTCGTCGTAGGCCCCGAACTTCGCGCCCGGTTCCGGACGCAGCCACGGGTACTTGATCGCGGCGTCGAGTGCCGCGCGGGTGAGATTCAGCCCGGCGCTGTGGCCGTCGGCATCGAGCACCTTCGGCTCGAGGCTCGTGAGGATGCGCAGATTCTGCGCGTTGCCCTCGAAGCCACCGCAGGACACCGCCACCTCGTCGAGTGCCCGTTCGCCGTTGTGCCCGTACGGCGGGTGTCCGATGTCGTGGGCCAGTCCGGCCAGGTCGACGAGGTCGGGATCGCAGCCGAGGCCGTCGGCGATCCCTCGGCCGATCTGCGCCACCTCGATCGAATGTGTCAACCGGGTGCGCGGGGTGTCCCCGTCCCGAGGGCCCACCACCTGGGTCTTGTCGGCCAGTCGCCGCAAGGCGGCCGAATGTTGCACTCGGGCCCGGTCCCGCGAGAAGTCCGTCCGTCGCCCCCCGCCTCCGTTCTCGGTGCCGGGCAGACCGGCCTGCTTGGGCCCCTCGACGACCCGGCGTTCGTGATCGTGGTCGGTGTAGCCAGCGCTCATGTCCCCGTGTCCTGTCCTCGGCCCGGCGGTGCGGGCCCTGTTTGTGGCGTCCCCTATTGCCCGGCCGTGTAGGGAAAGTCTGCGGAGAAGTGTGTCAGCTGGTACCAGAGCAGGGCACCGGTCTCCCGGGCGATGCCGTGGAACTGGGATTCCCGGGTGAAGACCGCCGGCCCCTGCCGGGTGGGCGACGTCCACGCGGACAAGCCCGCGTCGCGGGCCATCGTCCGGGTCCGCAACGAATGCCAGGGGTCCGACACCAGCACTGCCGAATCGATTCCGAGCCCGCGCATCTCGTCGCTCACGGCCTCGACGCTGCGCAGCGTGTCGGAACCCTCCTCGACCGCGACGACGGCGTCGGACGGCACGCCGAGGGATTCCAGGTAGTTCTTCCCCGACGCGGCCTCGGTGTAGAGGTCGCCCTCCTGCTTGCCACCGACGGTGATGATCCGAGGTGCCACCCCCGCGTCGTACAGCTTGTTGGCCTGTTCCAGCCTCGCCTCGAACACCGACGACGGCACCCCCGAGTACTGCGCGGCCCCGAGGACCACGATGGCGTCCGCGGGTGTCCGGTCGTCGATCCGCGCGACCTGCCACACCCGCACCGCGGTACCCCCGACCAAGGCGACCGCCACCAGCACCGCGCCCACCACCAACCGCCGCGTCCACCGGGCGACCGCGGCGAGGAAGCCCGGGCGCACCGGACGTGGGGTGCCCCGGCGCCGGTCTGCGATATTCACTCCCCGATTCTGCCAGCTCCGGAAAGTGGCGACCGATGCCGACCCGCCGGACCCGATAGATTTGGCAGCATGCCTTTCGTCACGCGTCTCGCACGCTCCGCCGCCCTGCTCGTCGTGGGGGCAGTACTCACACTGTCCGCGTTCCTGCTGGCCCCGATCGCCTCGGCCGAGACACCGATGCGCCTGCCCGGTCAGATCACCGACCCGGCGGGAGCGCTCGACAGCGCCGAGCTCGCCCAGGTGCAGGAGTCGATCGACCAGCTGTACGACAACGAGCGGGTCCGGCTGTGGGTGGTGTTCGTGCCCGACTTCGCCGGGCAGGTGGGCACGCAGTGGGCGGATCGCACCCTGCAGATGTCGGGTCTCGGCGACCGCGACGCGCTGCTGGCGGTCGCGACAGTGGCCCGCGAGTACGCGCTCCTTCCTCCGAACCTGTCGGAGGTGACGACCGGCGAAGCCGAGTCCATCCGCGTCGATGCCGTGGAACCTGCTCTGCGTGAAGAGGACTGGGCGGGCTCGGCCATCGCCGCAGCGGTCGGCATCGAGGAGGCGATGAGCTCGTCCGGCGGCATGTCCGTGCAGACGCTGCTCATCGGCGGTGGCGTCGTCGTGGTCGGCGCCGGCGGCGCGGTCGTGTACTCGCGACGACGCAAGGCCAAGTCGATCGAGGCCCAGGCGGAGACGGCCCGCGAGATCGATCCGAAGGACACCTCGGCCCTGGCGATGCTGCCGCTGCCGACACTGGACGAGCGAGCGAAGGAAGTCCTCGTCGAGGTGGACGATGCGATCCGCGCCAGCACGGAGGAACTCGATCTCGCTCGCGGCGAGTTCGGAGACGACGCCACCACCCCCTTCGTCACCGCCGTCGAGCAGGCCCGCGAGACCCTGGGGCGGGCCTTCCAGATCCGTCAGCGCCTCGACGACGCGATCCCGGAATCCCCGGACGAGCGTCGCCGCATGCTCATCGAGATCATCTCCTCGTGCGGCCGAGCCGATCAGGAGTTGGACGCCAAGGTCGCGGAGTTCGATGCGATGCGCGGGCTCCTCATCAACGGCGAGGCGCGGCTCGACGCCCTGACCCAGGACGTGGTGGCCGTGTCCGTCCGGCTCCCCGAATCCGAGCAGGTCCTCGAACGCCTGAAGAACGAGTTCCCACCCGCCACGATCGCGCCGGTGGCAGCCAACCTAGACCTGGCGCGCGAGGACATCGCCTTCGCGGAACAGTCCATCGAGCAGGGCCGGGCGGCGATCGCGCTGCCCGTCGGCAAGCAGGGACCGGCCGTCACCGCCATTCGTACCGCGGAGAGCGCGCTCGGGCAGGCCCGCAAGCTCCTCGACGGCCTCGACCACGCCGCATCGGACATCAGGAGCGCCATCGACGCGCTCCCGGCCGCGATGGAGGACGTCGCCCAGGGCATCGCCGAAGCAGGCAAGCTGGCCGAACAGGGAGGCGCCGAACTCGCCCGCGCCCGGGCCGCCGCCGAGGCCGCGCTCACCGCGGCACGCACGGCCAAGGACACGGACCCGCTGGGCAGCTTCACCCAGATCGTCACTGCCGATGCCGAACTCGATGCCGTGATCGCCGAAATCCATCAGTCCCAGGCCGAGGCCGAGCGCACCCGCCAACGGCTCGAGCGTGACGTCACCGCGGCCCGCTCACACGTCACCGCGGCTGCCGACTTCATCTCCACCCGGCGCGGCGTCGTCGGCGCCGAGGCACGGACGCGTCTGACCGAGGCGCAACGTCATCTCGCCGCCGTCGAGCAGGTACGCGAGGCCGATCCGGCCCGTGCGATCCAGCACGCGAAGGCCGCCTCGGACCTGGCCGGGCAGGCGCTGCGACTGGCGCAGTCCGATGTCAATCGTTGGGATCAGAACAACCGTCCCCGCTCCGGTGGCGGTGGCGGCAACGTCGCCGGCGCCGTGATCGGCGGCATCCTCATCGACAGCCTGCTCCGCGGTTCCCGAGGCGGTGGCGGCCTCGGGGGCGGCGGGTTCGGTGGCGGATTCGGTGGCGGAGGCTCCCGCGGTGGCGGATTCGGCGGTGGCGGATTCGGCGGTGGCCGGGCCGGCGGCGGCGGGCGCTTCTGACCGCACCACCCACCCGGGCCGGAGGGCACAATGTCACACCGGTTCGATCTGAGCGAACCGGTGTGACATTGTGCCGAAAGGGGATGAGCCGCAGGCGGTCCCACCCGTTCGAGCGGGACCGCTGCGAGCGTCAGGAACCGAGCAGTCGCTGCGCGAGGTAGCCCTCGACCTGATCCAGTGCGACCCGCTCCTGCGACATCGTATCGCGCTCGCGGACGGTGACCGCCTGGTCCTCGAGCGTGTCGAAGTCGACGGTGATGCAGAACGGCGTGCCGATCTCGTCCTGGCGACGGTAGCGGCGGCCGATGGCGCCCGCGTCGTCGAACTCGATGTTCCAGTTCTGGCGCAGCGTCGCCGCGAGATCCTTGGCCTTCGGGCTGAGGTCGGCGTTGCGGGACAGCGGGAGAACAGCGGCCTTGACGGGGGCGAGACGACGATCCAGACGCAACACCGTGCGCTTGTCCACCCCGCCCTTGGCGTTCGGGGCCTCGTCCTCGGCGTACGCGTCGACGAGGAACGCCATGAGCGAGCGGGTCAGTCCCGCCGCGGGCTCGATGACGTACGGCGTGTACCGCTCACCGGACGTCTGGTCGAAGTAGTTGAGCTCGGTGCCCGAGTGCTTCGAGTGCGTCGAGAGGTCGAAGTCCGTGCGGTTGGCGACGCCCTCGAGCTCACCCCACTCGCTGCCCTGGAAGTGGAAGCGGTACTCGATGTCCACCGTCCGCTTCGAGTAGTGCGAGAGCTTGTCCTTCGGGTGCTCGAACAGACGCAGGTTGTCCTTGTTGATACCGAGGCCGGTGTACCAGTCCATCCGGTAGTCGATCCAGTACTGGTGCCACTCCTCGTCCTCGCCCGGCTTGACGAAGAACTCCAGCTCCATCTGCTCGAATTCCCTGGTGCGGAAGATGAAGTTGCCCGGCGTGATCTCGTTGCGGAAGCTCTTGCCGATCTGGCCGATGCCGAACGGCGGCTTCTTCCGCGACGTGGTGAGCACGTTGGCGAAGTTGACGAAGATGCCCTGCGCGGTCTCCGGACGCAGGTAGTGCAGCCCCTCCTCGTTGTCGACCGGCCCGAGGAAGGTCTTCAGCAGCCCCGAGAACGCCCGGGGCTCGGTCCACTGGCCGGGCTCACCGGTGTCGGGGTCGCGGATATCGGCCAGACCGTTCTCCGGGGGACGGCCGTGCTTCTCCTCGTAGGCCTCGAGCAGGTGGTCGGCGCGGTACCTCTTGTGGGTGATCAGCGACTCGACGAGCGGATCGGTGAACGTCTCCACATGGCCGGACGCCTCCCACACCTCGCGGGGCAGGATGACGGACGAGTCGAGACCGACGACGTCCTCGCGGCTGGTGACCATGTTCCGCCACCACTGCTTCTTGATGTTCTCCTTGAGCTCGACACCCAACGGGCCGTAGTCCCACGCGGACTTCGTACCTCCGTAGATCTCGCCACACGGAAAGACCAGGCCACGGCGCTTGGCGAGATTGACGACGGAATCGATCTTGGACTTGGGTGCCACTCGGTGCTCTCCATCTGGGTAATAGATGCACGGTTCACGTGCGCGTTTCGCCGTCCAGACTATCGGTTGCGGTCCGGCGCACCCACCCACCCCGGTTGACATGCGCATTCACGCATATCAAAATGGAATTGATTTGCAATAAGCTGGTCCGCGGAGCCCGACGGGCCCCTCCGATCCGACCCCGAGGAGTCACCGTGAGCATCACGGACGACGATCACACCCACGCCGCGGCCGTTCCGGTGCCCATGCCACCCAGGGAAACCCTGGTGGCCGCGGGCGAGTTGCTCCGAGCCCTCGCGGCGCCCGTACGCATCGCCATCGTGCTGCAACTGCGCGAGTCGCACCGGTGCGTACACGAACTGGTGGGGGCACTGGACGTCCCGCAGCCGCTGATCAGCCAGCACCTCCGCGTGCTGAAGTCCGCGGGTGTCGTCCGCGGCGAACGGTCCGGACGCGAAGTGCTCTACAGCCTCGTGGACGAGCATCTGGCGCACATCGTCGTGGACGCCGTCGCCCACGCCGAGGAAGGATGAAGGAGACATTGCCTACCAACACAGGCGCCCCCCAGGTCGGCGTGCGTTCGACCAGACAACGCAGCGCGATCTCGGCGCTGCTCGACGATATCGACGAGTTCAAGTCGGCCCAGGAACTGCACGACGAACTGCGCCACCGGGGTGAGGGCATCGGCCTGACCACCGTCTATCGCACTCTTCAGGCGCTGGCCGACGCCGGCACCGTCGACGTCCTGCGCACCGGTACCGGGGAGTCCCTGTACCGCCGCTGCTCGGCGGGTCACCACCACCATCTGGTGTGCCGTTCCTGTGGATTCACGGTCGAGGTGGAGGGCCCGGCCGTCGAGAAGTGGGCGCAGTCGGTCGCCGACACGAACGGCTTCTCCGACATCAGCCACATGGTGGAGATCTTCGGATCCTGCCGCGACTGCGCGGAGGCCTGACCCGGAGCCTTCCCGACGGCCGGGCTCTCACCCGGCGAGGTGGATCAGGGCTGCCCGGTGAGGTACTGGTAGCCCGCATCGATCAGCGGCTGCCCACCGGTGTTGACCAGACCGATCGCACCGCCCACGGCCGCGCCGATCAGCACGCCCGGGATGCACCCGACGAACACACCCACGACACACCCGATCGCGAGGCCGACGGCCGCACCGATCGCGGCACCGACTCCACCGCCGAAGGATGCCTTGTTCAGCTCGTCGCTGAATCGCTGTGCCGAATTGATGTCGGACAACGCGAGCGACGTCGCAGCCGGGCTCGCCTGCGCGGGATCGGTGTCCGGTGTGAGGGTGAGAGTGCGGCCCTCGTCGCCGAGCAGCGGCGCGATCGAGAACTCGGAGTCGTCGATCCGGTAGGTCAGCGGGATCGAGCCGACGACGACACCCTCGCCGCTCACGACCTCGACCACGTCGTCGGTGCGGTCGAGCCGGAACACTCCGGCGTCGAGCACGGTGACGACCTTCGTGCCGGTCTCGTCGAGCCCGGTCCGGTACTCCACACCCTGGTCTTCGCCCTGCACCAGCGCCGGCGGCTGTTCGGCGGCCGGCTCCGCGTGCGCGACTCCCGCCGTCGCACCCAGTGCGGCGATCGAAAGCAACGCCGTCGCAGCAGTTTTCCTCGAGAACATGTCACTCCCCCGATCGGGACCCGAGCCGAGTGCCCGGGCGTCCGGAGAACTCTAGCCCGAAATCTCCCGTTTCACGGAACCAGGCCCTGACGAGCGGTATCCGCTCCGGCGAGGACGAGCAACAGCATCGTGGTCAACGCGTCCTCGTCGAGCCCCGCCGCCGGAAAGGCATAGCGCAGAACGACGTCCAGGTAGCGTCCGTGCCCGAAGGCCGAGATCGAGCCGAACTGCACCGCACCGTTGCGTTCGGCCACCTTCTTGTGCAACGTCGCGCTGATCGGCCGGTCCCAGGCCAGCACGCACGTCATCGACAGCACGTCGAGACCGTCGGACAGGTGGACTGCCGTGACCGAGCACAGTGCCCCGGCGTAGTCGAAGCTCAGTGAGCCGTCCTCCGCGGTGCCGACGTCCACGTACTTCGCGAGGACGTCCGCCGCGCGCTGCTGCAACTGTGCGGCACCGTCGCCGCTCATCCCTTGACCCCACCGAATCGGCGGTCACGCTGTGCGTACTCGAGGCAGGCCGCCCAGAGGTCACGGCGGTCGAAGTCCGGGAACAGCTTCTCCTGGAAGACCATCTCGGCGTAAGCCGACTGCCAGAGCAGGAAATTCGAGGTGCGCTGCTCCCCGGAGGGGCGCAGGAACAGGTCCACATCGGGCATGTCGGGCTCGTCCAGGTAGCGGGCGACGGTGGCTTCGGTGACCTTGTCCGGATCCAGGAGCCCGGCTGCGGCCCGGCGGGCGATCTCCCGCGCCGCATCGGCGAGTTCGGCACGTCCCCCGTAGTTGACGCACATCGTCAGCGTCATCACGGTGTTGTCCTTCGTCAGGTCCTCGGCGATCTCGAGCTCCTTGACGACGCTGCGCCACAGGCGGGGACGACGCCCGGCCCACCGCACCCGGACGCCCATCTCGTTCATCTCGTCCCGCCTGCGCCGGATGACGTCCCGGTTGAATCCCATGAGGAACCGCACCTCGTCCGGGCTGCGCTTCCAGTTCTCGGTGGAGAACGCGTACGCCGAGAGCCACTCGACGCCCATCTCGATGCAGCCGCAGACCGTGTCCATGAGGACGGCCTCGCCACGCTCGTGGCCGGCGGTGCGGGGCAGGCCGCGTTCCTGCGCCCAGCGCCCGTTTCCGTCCATCACCAGCGCGACGTGCCGCGGCACGAACTCCGCGGGGATGAGCGGCGGGCGAGCTCCGGACGGGTGCGGATCCGGCGGCCGGATCTGCCGTGCCGCGGCGTCAGGCCGAGGTTCGCGTCGTCGAATCACGGTCCCCATCCTGCCTGACATCCTCCGGCCGGACGGCATGCGGGCGGGCGCGCTCGATGAGCGGGAGAGTGCGCAGCTGACGTTCGAGGTGCCACTGCAGATGAGCCGCGGTGAGCCCGCTCGCCTGCCTGCGGTGGGCGGGATCGGCCCGGTCCACCGCCGCCCAGTCCCCACGGACCAGGGCGTCCATCAGTTCGAGTACCCCCGGCGACGGAGTGGCCGCACCCGGCGGACGGCAGTGCACACACACCGCTCCCCCGGCGGCGACGTGGAACGCCCGGTGCGGGCCGGGCGCGGCACACCGGGCACAGTCCTCGATCGCGGGCGCCCACCCGGCGAAGCCCATCGCGCGCAGCAGGAAGGCGTCGAGGATCAACTCGGGGTCACGGCGGTGTTCGGCGATGGCCCCGAGCGCGCCGACGGTCAGGTGGTGCAGCCGGGGCGCGGGGGCGCGCTCCTCGCCCGCGAGTCGTTCCGCGGTCTCGAGAATCGCGCATGCCGTCGTGTACCGGCCGTAGTCGTCGACGAGGTCGGTGGCGAACGCGTCCAGCGTCTGCACCTGGGTGACGACGTCGAGGTTGCGTCCCGGGTACAGCTGGACGTCCACGTGCGCGAAGGGCTCGAGTCGCGCCCCGAACTTGGACCGGGTGCGCCGCACCCCCTTGGCGACGGCGCGCACCAGACCGTGCTGCCTGGTGAGCAGCGTGATGATGCGGTCGGCCTCGCCGAGCTTGTGCTGACGCAGCACCACCGCGTTGTCCCGGTACAACCTCACCGATCCAGTCTCCCACGCTGCGCCGCGTCCGCAGGCGACCCGCGCCGTGACGCGGGTCAGGGCCCGGTGTCTCCCGCCGCGGTCACGAATCCGGCGGCGCCCTCGACGAGCCTGCGTACCGAGTCCGGCACAGGGGCCTCGGAGTCGATCCAGGCAGCGGGTACCGGTGGATCGGCGACGGTGCGGAGCGGGACGACTCCGGCCCAGGCTCCGCCGGTGGTCACCGCGGGCCGGGTCGGCGGCGCGTCCCGCACCTTCACCGTCCAGCGATCCATCGTCAGCGCACAGGTGGCCGTCGCGGCACGTTCCTTCCGTGTCGTCGCCCGGACCTCGGTGCTACGACCCGGGACGAGCGCATCCGACATCGCCTCGAGCGCAGACACCTCGGCCTCCTCGCCGACATCGCGGAGAGTCCCGTGGACGACGGCCGACCGGTAGTTGGCCGAGGAGTCGAAGAGGTTGTCGGCCACGACGATTCCGTCGAGCATCATCACGGACAGCGCCGCCGGGGCACCGGCGCGTGCGTGCCGGAGTGCTCCCGCTCCCGTCGATCCGTGCAGGATCACGACGTCACCGATGCGCGCGTAGAGCATCGGCACCACCCAGGGCGTGCCGTCCGCGGCCACGGTGGCGAGCGTGCCGACCGCAGCCGCGTCCAGGACGGCGTAGAGGTCGGTGAGTTCATGCCTGGCCCTCTCGGGATGTCGTCGAATCGCGTTCACACGGTCACTCTCCCGCTATTACGGACTACCGACAACATCCGGATTCAGCTGATATCGATAGACCACTATGGTGGCCACATGGCACGCACCCCGGTCGCGGCACACGTCCCGCTCACGATCACCGACGACGGCACCCCCTTGCGTCACCGGATCGCCACGGGCCTGATCGCCGAGATCCGCGCCGGACGCCTGCAGTCCGGCGATCCCCTGCCCTCGACCCGCACCCTCGCCCTCCAACTCGGGGTGTCCCGCGGCCCGGTGGTGGAGGCTTTCGACGAACTGGTCGCCGCCGGCTATGTGATCGTCCGCCCCGGCTCGGGCACCCGCGTGGCCGCCGGTGCCGCCACCGCGGCTCGGGCACATGCCGATCCGCCGGTCCCCCTGCCTCGGAAACCCCTGCGCCGGCCGACACCCCCTCCCGCGCCGACGGAGGCCACCCGCGCCGCCCCGGAAGCACCGGCGTTCGATCTCGTTCCCGGCCACCCCGATCCCGGCCTGGTCTCGGTCCGGGACTGGCGTCGCGCATGGCGGTCCGCGGCGTCCGCTCCGATCGACGCAGGCGTCCCGGCGGCAGACGGGTGCGCGGAACTCCGCAACGCGCTCGCCCACCACCTGCGCCGCACCCGAGCGATCACGGCCCACCCGGACGAGATCGTCGTGGTGCCCGGGGTCTCGGCCGCTGTGCGAGCCCTCGCGGCCGCCGCCGGACTGCGGACGCACACGGTCGCCTTCGAGAACCCCGGATACACGCGGGCGCGGCGCATCCTGGAAGCGAGTGGGGTGCAGGTCCGATCGGTACCGGTGGACGCGGACGGCCTCGACCCACGACAGGTGCGCCCCTCCGATCGCGCCGTCTACTGCACACCGGCGCACCAGTATCCGACAGGTGCCCGAATGCCCGTCACGCGGCGCACGGAACTGGTGGACCGATGCCGCGAGACGGCCGCACTGGTCCTCGAAGACGACTACGACGGGGAGTTCCGCTACGGGGCGACGCCCCTGCCCGCGCTACGCAGTATCGACGGAGGCAGCGACTGCGTGGCCTACATCGGCACGGCATCGAAGATTCTCACCCCGTCGATCCGGATCGCCTGGGTCCTGCCGCCCCCACACCTGCTGTCCCGGCTTCGGGACGAGGTCGACGCCTCGGCCGAACGCCCCTGTGCGGTCACCGCTCTCGCCCTCGCACAGTTCGTGACCACCGATGCCCTGACCCGGCACCTCGCCCGCGCCGCCCGGACCTACTCGGCGCGCCGCACCGCCTTCGTCGACGCCCTGGAGCAGGTTCTTCCACCGGGAGTCGGCGTGAGCGGCATCGAGGCCGGGTTGCACGTGCTGCTCGACCTCCCCGCGGGAACCGACGATCGCGCTCTCGCCGACGACCTGGCCCGGCACGGGGTCGCCGTGCCCGCACTCTCGGCCTACGATCTCGACCGCACGGGGACGCCCGGACTGGTGTGCGGGTACGCCCGACTCCCGGAGACCAGCGCGGGCGACGCCGCCGGCCGCATCGCACACGCGGTGCGGCGGCACCTGCCGGTATCGCCGTGAGCGCTCACCCCGCCGAGTCGCTGCCATCCCCGCCCGCCGAGTTCGTCACGACACGCTCTCCCCGAGTTCGAGATCGGCCACCGCCGCGGGATCCGTGAGATCCACACCGTCGGCCATCGCGGCCCGATAGACGGTCAGCAACGTGGCGTCCCGCGTGTCGCTGCTCATCCCCGACTTCCAGTAGGCGGATGCGTGGAGATCGTCGGCGGCAACACCCAGTTCGGTGCGCACGAGCCTCCGGACGGCCCGCACCGCGTCGGCCTCGGCGGCGATCCACGCCTGGGTCCTTCCGGGATGTGGGGCGGTTCTCGACACGGCCTCGACCAGAGCACAGTCCGGGCCCGCACCCGCGGGGCCCACGATGCGGTGGATCGCTGCTCCCGGCCGGTCCGGCAACAACGCGTGATCGTCCTCGGCCGCAGCCTGGACGATCGCGGTCACCGCTACCTCGTCACCGAGGGACTCGAGGATCGCCGCTGCCGCTGGAAGTGCCGACGCGTCCGCGACGAGGAGATGGTGCACGACGCCGTCGCCCACCCAGAATTCGCGCCGCATGCCGGTGAGCACCACCTGCTCGCCGGGGTTCACCCGCCCCAGCCACTGCGCCGCCGCACCGTGATCGTGGACGGCGACGTCGAAGGTGAGCCGCCGGGCCTCGGCGTCGAAATACCGCACCGTGAACGCGCGCAGCACCGGCACCGCGGTTCCTTCGGGCCACTGCGGCATGCCGTCGGGGCCGGGTACCGGTGGTTCGACGTGGGCGTGGCCCTGCGCCGGGATCATGAGCTTGAAGGCGTCCGCCGGCCGTGGGCCGGCGTACTGATCGAGTCCTGGACCCTCGACCACCACACGATCGAAGCCACTCGTGATGCGCGTACGCGACACCACCTGGACGGGGACGGTGACGGGAGCACCCCCCGTTCGGGTCAGTTCGCGAATTCCCTGACGAATCGCCGTCATTACCCTTACCCTTCGTCGCCCAAAGGGCAGCCTAACCTATTTGGTTACCCGAGGTTGCCGACCCGAGGCGTCCAGGATCGAGACGATCAGCCGATCGAGAAGTCCACCGCCGCTCTCGCTGCGAACACATCGGTGTCGGCACCGGGCAGCGCCGCCAAGAATCCCGCAGGATCGTCGAAGTGGACGACATGACCGGTGTCGGCGACCGTCGTCACCTCGAATCCTCGCTTCCGCAACTCGTCGGCGCGCGCCTGCGGCACCAGTGCACTCGGATCGGCCAGCACCAGCACGGACGGAATGGTCGCGGTGTCCACCGGAGCCGCATCGAATCCGCCCAGACCGTCGAGGATTCCCGGATCCCAGTCGCGTAGCGCAGCGAGTTTGCGGCGGCGGCTCTCCGCGCTCCACCGGGGATGGTGCCGGGCCACGTCCTCGTCGGTCCACTGCTTCTGCCCGCGGAAGAACTGCACCACCTCGGGGTCGGCCGAGATCGTGAACGCCGGATCCTCGTACACGGCGAGGGCGGGCTCCAGGCGATCCACGGCGTGTGCGAGAACCAGTCCGCCGAGCGAATGCCCGATCGCCAGGGCGGGCCGGTGCGGCACCGCGCCGAGCACGGCATCCACGAGCGCGCCGATCGAGTACTCGTCGAGTGGGGAACTGCCACCGTGCCCGGGCAGGTCCACGGCGAGTACCCGGTACCCGCGCTCCGCGAGTGCCGGGCCCACCTGCCACCACGACTCGCTCGAGTTCCCGAGTCCGTGAATCAGCACGGCGACGTCGGGGCCGGCGCCCCATTTCCTCACGTGAACAGCCATGTGGGCAAGATACGAGTGCCGGAGCCGCGGCACAGCCTTTGCGATCATCCGGATTCCGAGCGCCGCCTCGCACACGAGAAAGGCCACGGACTCGTCGTCCGTGGCCCTCGACCGGCAATCCGCGGATCGCCGGGACGGTGCCCGCCAGTGCGCCTCTCGGCAAGTGGCCGCTCGAAGCGGCTGTTCTGGGGTGGTACCCGGGGCATGTCCGGACACCGTCACCCTCCTCAACGGCGCCCACCCGCGATCTATTCCGGGTAGGTACCCTCGCGTCCGACGACGACGAACGGAGCCACACGTGGACACCGGCACGGCCACCGCCGACCACACGATCAACACGCCGGAGGAACTCGAGCAGGTGCTCGGCGCCGCGCACCCGAAGATCCTCTCCAAGCACACGGACTTCACCACCCCGGCGATTCGTGACTTCATCTCGCAGGCCCGGTTCTTCGTCCTCGCGACCTCCGACGCCGACGGGAACTGCGACTGCTCGCCCCGGGGCGACATCACCCCACGCGCGCTCTTCCACGGTGACCGAACCCTGGTCATCCCGGACCGTCCCGGCAATCGGCGCGCCGATTCCTACCGGAACATCCTGTCGAATCCGCACGTCGGCGTGCTGTTCGTGGTTCCCGGCATCGACGAGGTGGTCCGGCTCAACGGGCGCGCGCATCTGACGGTCGATCCGGGCCTTCTCGCCGAGATGGCGATCGACGGCAAGCCCGCGACGCTCGGTGTCGTCGTCGAGATCGACGAAGTGTACGCGCACTGCGCCCGCGCCGTCCTCCGATCCCGGATGTGGGAGGCCGAGACCTGGCCGGAACCGTCCACGGTGCCCTCCATCCGCGAGATGGCCGCCGAACAGCATGCGGTCTCGGCCGGCGACGACCCGCGTAGCCGCCAGGAGGAGTACCGCAAGTATCTCTACTGACCTGTTCCGGAGCCTGTTCCCGGGCCTGTTCCCGGGGCCGCTACCGGCCCTCGACCCGCTCGGCGAGCAGCGGCACCACCGTCTCGAGCGCGTACCGGATGGACAACACCGAGTTGGTCGAATAGGAGCGGGCGACTTCCGGAGAATCGAACACGACGTACCGCCCGTCCTGGACGGCAGGGATCGCCTGGAACAGCGGAGTGTCCTCGACCTCTCGAGCCGTGCGCTGGATCGGGAAGACGATCACCATGTCGGCGTCGAGGACACCCAGGTTCTCCTCCGCGACGGGAACCGAGAACGTGACGGCCGCGAGGTCGTCGATGGTGGGGTTCTGCACGAAACCGAGCTTCCTGACGAACTGGACCCGCTCGGTGTCGGCGGTGTAGGCACCCCACCCGGCACCGGACCTCGCGGCCACTGTCGCCGACCTGCCCGCGAACTCCGGATGCGCTGCCGCGGCGTCGGCGAAACGCCGATCCAGGTCGGCGAGCAGTTCTGCCCCGGCCTCGGGCATGCCCAGTGCCGTCGAGACGAGTTCGACCTGCTGCTCCGCCGTGGTCTTGAAGTTGTCTGCGCCCTCGGGGAGCCCGATCGTGGGCGCGATCTTCGACAGCAGTTCGTACCTCTCCCGGTCTCCCGCGCTCTTGGTGTCGAGGATGAGATCCGGTGCCAGTGCGGCGATCTGCTCGTACGACGGTTCTAGGGTGCCGATGATCTCCGGCTCGTCCTCGTAGATCCCCTCGGCCCACGGGCCCACTCCGGCACCGCCGAAGTCCACCCAGTCGCTGGCACCGACCGGCGGGACCCCGAGCGCGAGTGCCGTCTCCGCGTCGCCCCAACCGATCGCCACGACGCGGGTGGGTGTGGATTCGACGGTCACGTCACCGAACTTGCCCGCGACCGTCACCGGGAACGCGGAATCCGGCGCCCCGTCGGGACCGTCGACCTCGGTGGGGCTGCCGGAGCACCCCGCGACCGCGACCACGAACAGCACCAGCAGCGACGCCCACTTCCTCGAAACCATGAGGGCAGCCTAACCACGGCCTCGTGACAGCGGGCCGGCCGCCCGCCTGCCGACTCAGAATCCGAGGCGGCCCAACTGTTTCGGGTCGCGTTGCCACTCCTTGGCCACCTTCACGTGCAGATCCAGGAAGATCTTCGTGCCGAGGATCTTCTCGATCTGGCCACGCGCACGGGTGCCGACGTCACGCAATCGCGCGCCGCCCTTCCCGATGACGATGCCCTTCTGACTGGATCGTTCGACGTAGAGGATGGCGTGCACGTCGAGCATCGGACCCTGCTTCTCCGTGCGTCCCTCCCGCTCCACGATCTCCTCGATGACCACGGCCAACGAGTGCGGCAGCTCCTCGCCGAGCCCCTCGAGTGCCGCCTCCCGGATGAGCTCGGCCATGAGGGTCTCCTCCGGCTCGTCGGTGAGCTCACCGTCCGGATAGAACGCCGGCCCGGGCTCCATCTTCGACGCCAGCACGTCCACGAGGACCTCGACCTGCTCCCCCTTCGTCGCGGACACCGGCACCACATCCGCGTCCGGGCCGAGCAGCTCGGAGACCGCGAGCAACTGGGCCGCCACCTGCTCCTTGCCCGCCTTGTCGATCTTGGTGACGATTCCGACGATCGCCGTCCTCGGCGCGATCTGCTTGACCTGCCGCACGATCCACCGATCGCCGGGACCGATCTTCTCGTCGGCCGGGATGCAGATGCCGATGAGGTCGACCTCGGAATAGGTGTCCTTGACGAGGTCGTTGAGGCGCTGCCCGAGCAGGGTGCGCGGCCGGTGCAGCCCCGGCGTGTCCACCAGGATCAACTGGGCGTGGGGTCGATGCACGATGCCGCGAATCGTGTGCCGGGTGGTCTGCGGCCGCGACGAGGTGATCGCGATCTTGCTGCCGACCAGCGCGTTCGTCAGCGTCGACTTGCCGGTGTTCGGCCGGCCGACGAAACATACGAAGCCGGAACGGAACTCGTCGTTACTCATGGTCACTCCTGGTTCGTCCGGATCGTCTGGACCGTGCCGTCCACAGCGGCGAACACGATGTAGGTGTCGGGGCTCACGTCGTGCAGTGCGGTGACGCCCGCGTCCGTCCCGGGGGCCGCGTCCCCCGGCGATTCCCCGACGACGGCCGCGGCTTCGAACGCCGTGGCGCCACTCGACACCGCGACCGCGACCGCGGCCTGCAACGCCGACAGGGTCAGGCTGGGCAACGTCACGTCGGCGGCGGCGTACGTGCGGCCGTCGGTGTCCCGCACGGCCGCACCCCGGCGGCCGCCGGTGCGGGCGAGCGCGGCGCGCGCCAGCACGATCAGTGTGCCGTCCTCGGCATCCAGCTCGGTCATTCCGATTCTCCCGCCGACGATTCCGCCACGTCCGCGGGCGCCCGCTCGACGAACACCGTGCTGATACGCACCCGTCCCCGCATGTCCGCCGACCCCTCGCCGCGCAGCCGCAGCCCGTGGGAGACGACCTCGGAACCCGGCAGGGGCACCCGGCCCAGCTCGTAGCCGATCAGGCCGCCCACGGTGTCGACCTCGTCGTTGTCGAGGTCGACGTGGAACAGTTCACCCAGGTCCTCCAGGGGCAGGCGCGCGGACACCCGGTACGTGCCGTCGCCGAGGTCCTCGACCGGAGGCGTCTCGTCCATGTCGTACTCGTCGGCGATCTCCCCGACGATCTCCTCGATGAGGTCCTCGATAGTGACCAGCCCGGCGACCCCGCCGTACTCGTCGACCAGAACCGCCATGTGGTTCCGGTCGCGCTGCATGTCGGCCAGCAGGGTGTCCAACGGCTTCGAGTCCGGGACGAACACCGCCGGCCGCATGACCTCGCCGACCTGGACGCTGCGCCCGCCGTCGCGGGAGTAGTACGTCTGCTGCACCAGGTCCTTGAGGTAGACCACGCCGAGGATGTCGTCCACGTTCTCCCCGACGACCGGAATCCGCGAGTGACCGCTGCGCACCGCGAGAGACGTGGCCTGCCCGGCGCTCTTGTCCGCCTCGATCCACACCATCTCCGTGCGGGGCACCATGACCTCGCGGGCGGTCGTGTCGCCCAGTTCGAAGACCGACTGGATCATGCGCCGCTCGTCGTCGGCCACGACTCCGCGTTCCTGGGCCATGTCCACGAGTTCGCGCAGCTCGATCTCGGAGGCGAAGGGGCCGTTGCGGAATCCGCGGCCCGGGGTGAGTGCGTTGCCGATCATGATGAGCAGCTTGCTGATCGGGCCGAGGAGTATCCCGATCACGTGGAGCGGCAGCGAGGCTGCCAGCGCCAGCGTGTAGGCGTGTTGACGGCCCAGGGTGCGCGGGCCGACACCGATGACCAGATAGTCGACGAGCACCATGATCACCGCGGTCCAGAACAGGGCCCACGCCGGTTCGAGCAGATCCATCAGGCCCCCGACGAGCACGACCGTCGCGGTGATCTCGCACAGGATGCGCAACAGGACCGTGAGATTCACGTAGCGCGGGCGGTCGTCGAGTATGCGCAGCAGCCGTCTCGCGCCGGCCCGGCCGTCCTTCGCCATCTCCTCGACCCGGGCCGGGGAAATCGTGTTGAGGGCGGAGTCGACGGCGGCGAACAGCCCGCCGAGCGGAACGAGCGCGATGGCGAGGGCGATCAGCGCGGGAGCACTGTCCACGTCGGTCCGCCCCTACTGCTCGGGGCTGTCGAAGAAGCCGGCCTTGCCGAGCAGCTTCTGGTCCCGGGCAGCGAGTTCGGCATCCCGCTCGGCGCGGCGCAGATCCTCGTACCACTCGTCGAGCAGCCGATTCTGCAGGCCGAACATCTCCTTCTCCTCGTCCGGCTCGGCGTGGTCGTACCCGAGCAGGTGGAGCACGCCGTGCACGGTGAGGAGCGCGAGTTCGTGGCCGAGTGGATGCCCTGCCGTTGCCGCCTGATCGGCCGCGAACGACGGGCACAGCACGATGTCCCCGAGCATGGACGGCCCGGGCTCCGGCGCGTCCGGACGCCCACCCGGTTCCAGCTCGTCCATGGGGAAGGACATGACGTCGGTGGGGCCGGGCAGATCCATCCAGCGCAGGTGCAGATCCGCCATCGTCGCCGAGTCGACGAGCACCATGGACAGCTCCGCGGCCGGATGGACGTCCATCCGGGCGATCACGAACCGGGCGACGCTGACCAACTCCTCCTCGGAGACGTCCATACCCGATTCGTTCGAGACCTCGATGCTCATGTGTGTCGCTCTCTCCTGATTCCTGCGGCACTCCACCTTACCGACGCGGGGATCGGGACTGCGCGGCCCGGCGCTGAGCGCGATTGCCCACCTGGACCTCGTGTGCCGAGGACTCGTGACGGTCGTAGGCGTCGACGATCTCGGAGACCAGCCGATGCCGGACGACGTCGCTGCTGTCGAGCCGGGAGAAGTGGATTCCGTCGATGTCGTCGAGGATCTCCGTCGCCGCCCGCAGACCTGAACGCGCGCCACCGGGAAGGTCGACCTGGGTGATGTCGCCGGTGACGACGACCTTCGAGCCGAAGCCGAGGCGGGTGAGGAACATCTTCATCTGCTCGGCGGTCGTGTTCTGGGCCTCGTCGAGAATGATGAATGCGTCGTTGAGGGTGCGTCCACGCATGTACGCGAGTGGGGCAACCTCGATCACGCCCGCCTGCATCAACTTGGGAATCGACTCCGCGTCCATCATGTCGTGGAGCGCATCGTGCAGGGGCCGCAGGTACGGATCGATCTTCTCGTGCAGGGTGCCGGGCAGGAAGCCGAGACGCTCACCCGCCTCGACCGCCGGCCGGGTCAGGATGATTCTCGACACCTGCTTGGACTGCAGCGCCTGCACCGCCTTGGCCATCGCGAGATAGGTCTTGCCGGTGCCGGCAGGGCCCACTCCGAACACGATGGTGTTCGTGTCGATCGCGTCGACGTAGCGTTTCTGGTTGAGCGTCTTGGGCCGGATGGTCTTGCCACGCCGGGACAGGATGTCCAGGGTGAGTACCTCCGCCGGGGACTCGCCCACCCCCTGGGTGAGCATGCCGACCGTGCGGCGGACCGCGTCCGGGGACAGCTGCTGACCGCCGCCGACCACCGCGGTCAACTCACTGATCACGCGCTCGGCGAGCGCCACGTCGGCGGGCGTCCCGGTGAGGGTGAAGGAATTGCCGCGAACATGTACGTCGGCATCGAGTACTCGTTCGAGTGCGCGGAGGTTCTCGTCGGACGAACCGAGGAGCGCCGGCACGACTTCCGGGGCGAGGTCCATACTGGACCGGACTGTCCGCTGGGCGGGGCCGGCGGCCGATTCGTCGATGTCGCTGTGTTCCCTCACGTGTTGGCTATGGCCTGCTTTCTGCGCTCGCGAGATCCCGATTGTGAGATTTCCCTGTCCTGCCGAGTCTAGCGGTCGGGCCCCGGCACGCCCACCGGATTCTGCTCGGGGAGAAACGCGCCGGCGGCCCGGACCGCGCTCCCGAAATCGGGGGCCAGCAGTGCGGCTCGGGACAACTGCCACGGCGTACTGCCCGGGGTGAGGAAGGCGAAGTGATCCTCCCCGTCCACCAGGCGCAGCGCGGCCCGGTCCCCTGCCTCGACGGCCGCGGACACGTAGCGACGGCTCACCGCCTCGGGGACCTGGACGTCCTCGGTGCCGTGCAGACACAGCACCGGCGTGCCTGCCGGGAGCCGGTGCTGTGGGCTCGCCGACCGGTACACCGCGGGATCGTCCCGATAGCTCGTTCCGAACATCTCCTCGATGTAGCCGATCCGGCGTCCACGTTCCGCCGCGGACGCGAGGTCGAGCGCACCGGCCTGGGACACCACCCACTCGGGGCGGAGCCGCCCACCGCGCTGCCCGGCCAGCCACACCGCCAGTTGTCCGCCCGCGGAGTGACCGACGACCCGGATCCGATCGAGGTCGAGAGGCACGGAAGACGCGGCCGCGACCGGCCCGGCGAGGGCCTCGAACGCGGACACGACGTCCTGGGACATCTCCGGCCAGAGTCCGCCCGCACCGAGCCGCCGGTACTCGATGTTCCACACCGCGACGCCGTGATGCGCGAGATCGCGCGCGAACGGCGTCTCGACGGCGAGTCCGTACCTGGCCTGCCAGAATCCTCCGTGGATCACCGTCACCACCGGGACCGGGCCGGCCTGCGGGGTGCGTGGCGGATAGAAGTGACCGAACTGCTCGGGCGCGTCGCCGTAGCGGACCTTGATGCGCGTCACCGTCGACTCCTCACGTGAGTGGGGCAGCTGCCCAGCGGTCGGTGAGGACGCCGATCGCCCCGAGCGCCACGGCCGCAGCGGTGGAAGTGCGGAGAACCTGTGGCCCCAGCAGCACCGGAACCGCGCCCACGGCCGTCAGGGCGGCGACCTCCTCCTCGGCGAGCCCGCCCTCGGGGCCGACGACGAGCATCATCTCCGGAACGTCCCGCAACGCCAGGTCGGCCAGGTGCTGCGACGCCCCCTCGTGCAGCACGGCGACGACGCCGCCGCGGCCGGCCACGTCGCGCACGGCGGCGACGACATCCGGTGTGCGGTGCACGTCCGCGACCTCGGGGACTCTCGCGCGTCGGGACTGCTTGGCGGCGGCGGCCGCGGCGTTGCGCCACCGGGTCACTCCCTTGACCGCCTTGGGCCCTTCCCATCGAGCCACGCACCGGGCGGACTGCCAGGGCACGAAGCCGTCGGCTCCCGCCTCCGTGGCGAGTTCCACGGCCAACTCGGAACGCTCCGCCTTGGGCAGCGCCTGGACGACGGTCACCGTCGGCGTGGCCACAGGCAGGCTGCGGCGACCGTCGATCCGTACGTCCAGCCGGTCCTTCGCCGCACCCACCACCTCGCCGTCGGCAACCTCGCCGCGCCCGTCCGCGAGCACCAGGCGCTCACCGACACCGATCCGGCGCACCGTGGCGGCATGACGCCCTTCGGGTCCGTCCAGGACGGCGACGGCACCCACCTCGGGCAGCGGATCCAGGAAGAAGACGGTGGCTGCCACCGGCTACCGGCCGGTGAAGGCTTCGCGCAGGCGGGAGAACAACCCGCCGGTGTTCTTCGACCCGCTGGTCACGACCTCGGCGACATCGCGCTCACGGACCGCGCGGAACTCCTCGAGGAGCTTGGACTCCTTGCCGTCGAGTCGCGACGGGACCACGACCTCGAGATGCGCGTACAGGTCGCCACGCACACCCGAGCGGAGCTTCGGCATCCCGTGCCCACGCAGGACCGTCTGCGATCCCGGCTGGGTACCGGGGTCGACCACGAGGGTCTCGGTGCCGTCGAGGATCGTCTCGACGGCGACGGTGGTGCCCAGTGCTGCATCGACCATCGGTACCCGCACGGTGCAGTGCAGATCCTCGCCGTCGCGCACGAACACGTCGTGCTGCTGCTCGACCACCTCGACGTACAGGTCGCCCGCCGGCCCACCGCCGGGGCCGACCTCGCCCTGCGCGGCCAGCCGGATACGCATCCCACCGGCGACACCCGCGGGAACCTTCACGGTGATGTCCCGCCGGGCACGCACGCGTCCGTCGCCGCCACACTTGCGGCACGGGTCCGGGATGACCTCACCGGCGCCGCGGCAGGTCGGGCAGGGCCGGGACGTCATGACCTGCCCGAGGAACGACCGCTGCACGGACTGGACCTCGCCCGCACCACCACACGTCTCACACCGCACGGGCTTGGAGTCGCCGTTGGTGCCGGAGCCGGTACACAGGTCGCACAGGATCGCGGTGTCCACGGTGACCTGCTTGGTGATCCCGGTCGCGCACTCCTCGAGCGTGAGTTTGGTGCGCAGTAGCGAGTCGGCACCGGGCTGCACTCGGCCGCGCGGGCCGCGACCTGCGGTGCCGCCGCCACCGAAGAACGCCTCGAACACGTCGCCGAGGCCGCCCCCGAAACCACCACCGAAGCCCGCGCCCCCGGCGCCGCCGCCGTTGGACATCGGATCTCCGCCGAGATCGACGATGCGCCGCTTCTCCGGGTCCGAGAGCACCTCGTAGGCGGTGGAGATCTCCTTGAATCGCGTCTGCGCCGCCTCGTCCGGGTTCACATCGGGATGCAACTCCCGCGCGAGCTTGCGGTAGGCGCGCTTGATCTCCTGATCCGTCGCCTTCGGATCGACTCCGAGCGTTGCGTAGTAATCCCGTGCCACGTCGTTCTACTCGTCCTTCTCTGTACTGCGCTTGGTGTTCTGTCCGTGATGTTCTCTGTGCTGCACTCGGTGTTCGGTACCGGCATGTTCTGTACCGGCAGGTTTTGTATCAGTGCTGCCCTGCCGGGGGCCGCCGTCACCGCTCGGCCAGCACCTGCCCGATATATCTCGCAACGGCCGCGACCGAGGCGATTGTTCCCGGATAGTCCATTCTGGTGGGTCCGAGCACGCCCATACCCCCCAGGACGGTCCCTGCCGCACCGTACCCGGTGGAGATGACCGACGTCGTGCGCATCTGCTCGGCCTCGTTCTCCTCGCCGATCCGCACCATGACCGTCCCGGAATCCTGCGCGGCTGCGAGCAGCTTGAGGACCACCACCTGCTCCTCGAGCGCCTCGAGCACGGATCGGAGTGATCCGGGGAACCCGCCCAGCCCCGCGAAATCCGCGGCGTTGCGGGTGAGATTGGCCGTCCCGCCGAGCACCAGGCGCTCCTCGGGGTGTTCGACCAGGGTCTCCACCAGGACCGTCGCCGAGCGCACCACCGGATCGCGGAGATCCTCGGGGGCTTCCTCCGCGAGCTCGGACACCGCGATCGACGCTGCCGCCAGCCGCTTGCCCTCGAGCGCGGTCCCCAGCAGCATCTTGAGCCGCGCGAGGTCTTCGTCGTCGATCACGTCGCCGAGTTCGACGATGCGCTGGTCGACTCGACCGGTGTCCGTGATCAACACCAGGAGCAGGCGAGCGGGGGTGAGTGCGACGACCTCGAGATGCCGTACCGAGGACGCCGACAGCGTGGGGTACTGGACGACGGCGACCTGCCGGGTGAGTTGGGCCAGCAACCGGACGCCACGGCGCAACACGTCGTCGAGATCGACCCCGGACTCGAGGAAGTCGAGGATTGCGCGGCGTTCCGCGGACGACAGCGGCTTGACGTCGGCGATCCGGTCGACGAACTGCCGGTACCCCTTGTCCGTGGGCACCCGGCCCGAGCTGGTGTGCGGCTGGACGATGTAGCCCTCCTTCTCGAGGGCCGCCATGTCGTTGCGCACCGTCGCGCTCGACACCCCGAGATTGTGGCGCTCGACCAGCGCCTTGGAGCCGACGGGTTCCTTGGTGGAGACGTAATCGGCCACGATGGCGCGAAGAACCTCGAATCGCCTGTCGTCCGTGCTCGACACCTGTCACCACCTCCGATTCCGACCGGTTCCGCGCCGTGTCCCTGCACCATCGGCTCGATCCAGTCTAGTCGCCTCCTGCAGAAGAACCCGGTGAGGCCTTACTGTGGTCCGGTCCCCACCGCACCGCTTCGAGGAATGCATGATTTTCAAAGGCGTCATGGACGGCAAGCCGTATCCCGACCACGGGTTGTCGCTGCGCGACTGGTCCAAGATTCCGCCGCGTCAGGTTCGCCTCGACGAGATCGTCACCACCACCAAGGTCCTCGAACTCGACCGGCTGCTGTCCGAGGACTCGACGTTCTACGGCGACCTGTTCCCGCACGCGGTGCAGTGGAAGGGCGTGCTCTACCTCGAGGACGGCCTGCACCGTGCCGTGCGTTCCGCGCTGCGTAACCGCGTCGTCCTGCATGCGCGGGTGTTCGACCTCGACGAGATGGCCGGGATCATCGCCGGGGCGGGCTGAACACCGCCGGGCTCGACCGCACGTGCGACCGACCGCGGCCCGGAGTCAGACCGCCGTCACGATGTCCCGCACCACGGCATCGGCGAGAAGACGGCCCCGGTCGGTGAGCACCAGGTGCCCACCACGTTCGACGAGCAGTCCGTCGCCGACGAGCCGTCGGCCCACCGACAGCTCGGGCTCCCCGAGATCGCCCAGCGCGAGCCCACTGCGCAACCGTGCCGTGAGCATGACCCGCTCGAGGTGTACGTCCGCGTCCGCCAGTTCCTCGCTCCCCCCGACCGGCAGATCGCCGTCCGCCAGCCGCTCGGCGTACCGCGCGGGATGCTTGACGTTCCACCAGCGGACCCCGCCCACGTGGCTGTGTGCCCCCGGCCCGGCGCCCCACCAGTCGCCGCCGTCCCAGTAACCCAGGTTGTGCCGGCACCGGCCGTCGTCGCCGGCCGCCCAGTTCGACACCTCGTACCAGTGCAGGCCGGCGTCCCCGAGCCTGCGGTCGATCCGTTCGTAGCGTGCCGCGAGGACGTCGTCGTCCGGGGCGGGCAACTCGCCGCGCCGGACCTTGCGCGCCATCGCGGTGCCGTCCTCGACGATCAGGGCGTAGGCCGACACGTGATCGACTCCCGCCGACAGCACGGCGTCCAGCGAGGCGTCGAGATCGACGTCCCGCTCCCCCGGGGTGCCGTAGATCAGGTCCAGGTTCACGTGCTCGAATCCGGCCGCACGCGCCTCCCGCGCCGCCGCGACCGCCCGGCCGGGGGTGTGGGTCCGATCCAGCACCCGGAGCACGTGCTCGGCCGCGGACTGCATGCCGAGCGAGATCCTCGAATAGCCGGCGGCTCGCAACTCGTCGAAGAACTGTCGCGAGGTGGACTCCGGGTTGGATTCGGTGGTCACCTCCGCGCCGTCGGACAGCGAGAACGCCCCGCGCACCGCGTCCAGGACCTCGGTGAGGCCGGAGCCTCCGAGGAGTGAGGGCGTGCCGCCGCCCACGAAGACGGTGTCCACCCGGGGAGATCCGCCGGGTGCGGCGGCGAGTACATCGGCCGCGGCGTCGAGCTCACGGCGCAGACCCTCGAGCCAGGACGCGGGCGATGCGGACGTGCCCAACTCGCCGGCGGTGTACGTGTTGAAATCGCAGTACCCGCAGCGTGTGGCGCAGAAAGGGACGTGGATGTAGACGCCGAACGGGCGCTCTCCGACTCCCTCGAGCGCGGCCGACGGCAACACGAACCGACCGGCGTCGCGCGCCGCTGCGGGGGAACCGGGAATGCTCACGGCCTCCAGTCTCCCAGAGGCGTGCGCTCCCCCGTCCCCGCGCGGCCCGGACACCGTCCGCCGCCGACCGCACGGCGCCGATTCCGGGGACCACCCTGTGACATTTCCCGCGAATTCGGTGGAAATATCGCCCCGGGGCTCGGTCCTGCGAGTTTGCCGTGGCACAATGAGCGGCATGACTGGTTTCGGGGTACAGCTCGTGGCACGCCGCCACGTCGACCTCAAGCGCGTGTGCAGCTGCACCTGTACACGCTGTACCTGTCTGCGCTGCGCCGCTCAGCCCGCCGCGTAGCCAGTCCCCGCCCAGCCCTTCTCGCGACATCCCGCCGGATCGACGCTGTCCGTCGTGCGGATCGATCGCCGACTCGGATTCTCCCCGCAGCCCCGGAGAGAATCCAGAACCTCACTTCAGGAGTGACTTGATGACGTCGACCACTGACGCCTCTCCCGCTGCCGACGGCGCGGCCGCTGCCTCCCCGCCACCCCGCAAGCGCACTGCCCGCCCGGCCAAGCGCCGGGCGGAGGGGCAGTGGGCCCTCGGCTACCGCGAACCGCTCAACGCCAACGAGCAGGGCAAGAAGGACGACAACCCGCTCAACGTCCGCGCGCGGATCGAGAACATCTACGCGCACCAAGGCTTCGACAGCATCGACAAGGGCGATCTGCGCGGCCGCTTCCGCTGGTGGGGTCTCTACACCCAGCGTGAGCAGGGCTACGACGGCACCTGGACCGGCGACGAGAACATCGACCTGCTCGAGGCCCGCTACTTCATGATGCGGGTGCGCTGCGATGCCGGCGCGCTCAACGTCGAACAGCTGCGCACCATCGCCGGGATCTCCACCGAGTTCGGCCGCGACACCGCCGATCTCTCCGACCGGGAGAACGTCCAGTACCACTGGATCGAGGTGGAGAACGTCCCGGAGATCTGGAAGCGCCTCGAGAGCGTCGGGCTCAAGACCACCGAGGCCTGCGGCGACTGCCCCCGCGTCGTCCTCGGCTCACCGCTGGCCGGGGAGTCCTTCGACGAGGTGCTCGACCCGACTCCCGCGATCGACGAGATCGTCCGCCGCTACATCGGCAAGAAGGAGTACTCGAACCTGCCACGCAAGTTCAAGACGGCCATCTCCGGCCAGCAGGACGTGGTGCACGAGATCAACGACATCGCCTTCGTCGGCGTCGAGCATCCCGAGCACGGACCGGGGCTGGATCTGTGGGTGGGTGGCGGCCTGTCCACCAACCCGATGCTGGCCCAGCGCGTCGGCGCGTGGGTGCCTCTCGACGAGGTCCCCGACGTGTGGGAAGCCGTCGTCTCGATCTTCCGCGACTACGGGTACCGCCGGCTGCGCACCAAGGCGCGACTGAAGTTCCTGATCAAGGACTGGGGCATCGAGAAGTTCCGCGAGGTCCTCGAGACGGAGTACCTGAAGCGCAAGCTGATCGACGGCCCCGCACCGGAGAAGCCCACCCGGCCGATCGACCACGTCGGCGTCCAGAGGACCCGCAACGGGCGCAACGCCGTGGGTGTCGCGCCGATCGCGGGCCGGGTCTCCGGCACGATCCTGGCGAAGGTCGCCGATGCGGCCGAGCGGGCGGGCAGCGACAGGATCCGCTTCACCCCGTACCAGAAGCTGATCATCCTCGACGTTCCCGACGAGAACCTGGACCGTCTGATCGCCGATCTCGACGAGCTCGGCCTCCCGGCCCGCCCGTCGCACTGGCGGCAGAACCTCATGGCCTGCTCCGGAATCGAGTTCTGCAAGCTCTCGTTCGCCGAGACCCGGAAGCGATCGCAGGCCCTGGTTCCCGAACTCGAACAGCGGCTCGCGGACATCAACGCCCGACTCGACGTGCCGATCACCATCAACATCAACGGCTGCCCGAACTCCTGCGCTCGCTCGCAGATCGCGGACATCGGGTTCAAGGGCCAGCTCGTCGACGACGGCGAGGGCAACCAGGTGGAAGGGTTCCAGGTCCATCTCGGCGGCAGCCTCGGATTCGACGCGGCATTCGGCCGGAAGCTGCGCCAGCACAAGGTCACCACGGGCGAGCTCGGCGACTACATCGATCGGGTGGTTCGCAACTTCGTCAAGAACCGTACCGACGGTGAGCGTTTCGCCGAGTGGGTCGTGCGTGCCGACGAAGGAGACCTGCGATGAGCATCGACACCGCGAGCAAGGAAGACCTCCGCGCCCTCGCGGCCGAGGCGGCCGAGGAACTGAAGGATGCGGACGCACTCACCCTGCTGCGTTGGACGGAGGAGACGTTCGGCCACGACTACATCGTCGCCTCCAACATGCAGGACGGGGTGCTCGTGCACCTCGCGACACAGGTGCGCCCCGGCGTCGACGTACTGTTCCTCGACACCGGGTACCACTTCGCGGAGACCCTCGGTATGCGGGACGCCGTCGGGCAGATGTACGGGGCGAACATCGTCAACGCGGCCGCCGAGCACTCGGTGGCCGAACAGGACCGGCTCGAGGGCAAGGATCTGTTCGCCCGTGACGCCGGACGCTGCTGCGCGCTGCGCAAGGTGGCACCGCTGCGGAAGTCGCTGGCCGGCTACCGCGCCTGGGTCACCGGAATCCGCCGGGTCGAGGCCCCGACCCGCGCCAACGCTCCGCTCGTCTCGTTCGACGACGCGTTCGGCCTGGTGAAGATCAATCCGATCGCCACCTGGACCGACGAGGACATGCAGAACTACATCGACGAGCACTCGATTCTCGTGAATCCGCTCGTCGACGAAGGCTATCCGTCCATCGGGTGCGCTCCCTGCACCAGTAAGCCAGCACCGGGCAGCGATCCGCGCAGCGGACGTTGGGCCGGCCAAGCCAAGACAGAATGCGGGTTGCACGCGTCATGACTCTGGACCTGACCACCACCGACCGTCCTCGGCTGGACGGAAAGCAGTTCGACACCCTCTCGGCACTCGAGTCGGAGGCCATCCACATCTTCCGTGAGGTGGCCGGCGAGTTCGAGCGCCCGGTGATCCTCTTCTCCGGCGGCAAGGACTCGACGGTGCTGTTGCACCTCGCGCTCAAGGCGTTCTGGCCTGCCCCGCTGCCGTTCGCCCTGCTCCACGTGGACACCGGGCACAACCTGCCGGAGGTCCTCGACTTCCGCGACTACGTGGTCGCGAAGTACGGCCTGCGCCTGCACGTGGCCAAGGTCGAGGACTACCTCGCCGACGGCCGTCTCACCGAGCGCGCCGACGGTATCCGCAATCCCCTGCAGACGGTTCCCCTCCTCGATGCGATCGCCGAGAACCGATTCGACGCGGTGTTCGGCGGCGGCCGCCGCGACGAGGAGCGTTCGCGCGCCAAGGAGCGGATCTTCTCGCTGCGCAACGCCTTCGGGCAGTGGGATCCCAAGAAGCAGCGGCCCGAACTGTGGAACCTCTACAACGGCAAGCATTCTCCGGGCGAGCAGGTGCGGGTCTTCCCGCTGAGCAACTTCACCGAACTCGACATCTGGCGCTACATCGCCCGTGACGACGTCGAACTCGCGAGCATCTACTACGCGCACCAGCGCCCGGTGTTCCAGCGCGACGGAATGTGGATGACCCCGGGTGTGTGGGGCGGCCCCGGCGACGGTGAGGATCTGCAGACCCTGTCGGTGCGCTATCGCACCGTAGGCGACGGATCCACCACCGGTGCAGTGCTGTCCGACGCCGCCGACAACGAGGCGATCCTCGCCGAGGTCGCAGCGTCCCGACTGACCGAACGCGGCGCCACCCGTGGCGACGACCGCGTGTCCGAGGCGGCCATGGAAGACCGCAAGCGAGAGGGCTATTTCTGACATGAGCGATCTTCTGCGACTCGCCACGGCGGGCAGCGTCGACGACGGCAAGTCCACCCTCGTGGGCCGGCTGCTGTACGACACGAAATCCGTACTGGCCGACCAGATCGACGCCGTCACCCGCGCCTCCGTCGACAAGGGCCTGTCCACCCCCGATCTGTCGCTGCTGGTCGACGGCCTGCGCGCCGAGCGCGAGCAGGGCATCACCATCGACGTCGCGTACCGCTACTTCGCGACGCCGCGGCGGTCCTTCGTGCTCGCCGACACCCCCGGCCACGTGCAGTACACCCGCAATACCGTCTCGGGCGCGTCGACGGCGCAGCTGGTGATCCTGCTCGTCGATGCACGCAAGGGGGTCGTGTCCCAGACCCGCAGGCACGCAGCCGTTCTCGCGCTACTCGGCGTGCCCAAGCTGGTTCTCGCGGTGAACAAGATCGATCTCGTCGAGGATCCGGCCACCGTGTTCGCCGACATCTCGAACGAGTTCAACGCACTCACCCGCTCGCTCGGCTGGGCGAGCGAGGACGTCGTCGAGATCCCGGTCTCGGCGCTGCACGGGGACAACGTCGCCGTGCGATCGGAGAACACCCCCTACTACGACGGCCCGACGCTCATCGAGCACCTGGAAACCGTTCCCGCGGACAGCGACAACGCCGGCCGGCACTCGCTCGGCCTGCGCTTCCCGGTGCAGTACGTCATCCGGCCGCGCACCCCGGAGTACCCCGACTACCGCGGCTACGCGGGCCAGATCGCCGCCGGTGCGGTCTCTCCCGGCGACGAGGTCGTCGTCCTGCCGTCCGGAATCCGCACGAAGGTGGCCCGGGTCGACACCGCGGCCGGCGAGCTCGACACCGCACTCGCCGGCCGCAGCGTGACGCTCGTCCTCGAGGACGACGTGGACGTCTCCCGAGGCGACACGATCGCCTCCCCCGCCGACGCTCCCGAGCCGATCGACCAGTTCGACGCCACGGTCTGCTGGCTGGCCGAGAAGCCGCTGCGCCCCGGTGCCCGGCTGCTCCTCAAGCACGGCACCCGCACGACGCAGGCCATCGTCGGCGCGCTCGTGGAGCGCTTCGACGAGCAGGAACTGACGACCGCGCCGGATCCGGAGACCCTGGAACTCAACGAGATCGGGAAGATCTCGGTGCGTGTCGCCGAACCGATCGTGGCGGACGACTACGCCGTCAACCGGCACACCGGCAGCTTCCTGCTCATCGACCCGGCCGGTGGGAACACGCTCGCGGCCGGTCTGGTCGGCGACGCGATCGCCGTCGTCGAGACCGGCGGGGCCGTCCCCGCCTGATGCGCGCACCGTGACGCCACTGATCGCCGTCGCCCACGGCAGCCGCGATCCCCGCAGCGCGGGGACCGTCGCGGCTGCCGTGGCCGCGGTACGTGCCCGCAGGCCCGAGCTGGACGTGCGCCTGTGCTTCCTCGATCTCAGCGCCCCTTCGGTGGACCGCATCCTCGATTCCGTCGCCGCGGAGGGGCACCGCTCCGCGGTCGTGGTGCCGCTGCTGTTGGGGAGTGCGTTCCACGCCCGGGTGGATCTCCCCGCGCTGCTGCGCACCGGGCGCGACCGGCATCCGCTGCTGCGTACCCGGCAGGCCGAGGTTCTCGGCCAGGACGAGCGGCTGCTGGACGCGGTCCGCGACCGGGTCCGCGACACCGGAGCGCCCCGGGACGGGTTGGGCGTCGTGCTGGCCGCGGTCGGTTCGTCGGATCCGGAAGCGAATGCACGCACGGCCGCACTCGCCGACCGGCTCCGGCACGGTACGGGATGGGCGGGCGTCAGCCCGTGCTTCGCCACCGCGGCCGAACCGACGATCGAGCAGGCCGTGGCGGATCTTCGTGCCCGCGGATGCCGCCGCCTGGTCGTCGCACCGTGGTTCCTCGCTCCCGGGCTGCTCACCGACCGGCTCGCCCGTGCCGTCGCCGGCGTCGACGACGTCACCTTCGCCGCACCGATCGGTGCCCATCCGCGGCTGGCCGAGGTGGTCCTCGACCGATACGAGGCGGCACTGAGCGCGTCGCTGTCCCGGGGCTCGCTCTCCGCCTGAGCCGGCGAATCCGAGGAGTTGATACCCGCGCGTCCGACAGGGTGACACTGGCGCCCGAGGAGGTCCCCGGCTCACACTGTTAAGTGAGGCGAGGAGCAACCATGACCACTACACAGACGAGACATGGAATCGTGGCCGGAATCGACGGCTCGCCGGGGGCGCTCGACGCGGCGCACTGGGCCGCCCACGCCGCTCGGCGATTCCACGAACCGCTGCACCTCACCCGGGTCGTCGACGCACGCCGCCGGATCACCGGCGAAACCCCACACGGCCCGGAACTCGAGGAAGCCGAGCAGTCCCTCGACGAGGCGGCACGCGCGATCGGCAACGGATACGGTGACCTGTCGATCGAGCGCAGCGTCCAGGCGGGATCACCGGCGAAGGCCCTGGAGAACCTGTCCCGCACTGCCCGGATGGTCGTGCTCGGCCCTGCGGACACCACCGAGATGCAGTCGGTGTTCACCGGATCCGACGTCGTCCACGTCGCGAACCACGCGCACTGCCCGGTCGCGGTGTGGCGCGGCGAGCCCGGGCCGGACGAACCGGATCGCCGTCCCGTGGTGGTCGGCGTCGACGGCTCACCCCTCAGTGATTCGGCCGTCGAGCACGCATTCGAGTGCGCGGCCTTCTTCGGGGCACCGCTGGTGGCGGTCCACACCTGGCCGGAACAGTCCACCCTCGGTGGGCTCACCGAGAAGCGCCGGTTCACCGACTGGACCGCGCACGAGCAGCACGAGGCCGCGATGCTCGCGCAATCGCTGTCCGGATGGTGCGAGAAGTATCCGGATGTGGTGGTGACCCGCTGCGTCGAACGCGGTGGCCCCATGCGGGCGCTCCTCGAGCACTCGGTGGAGGCGCAGCTGGTGGTCGTGGGCAGCCACGGGCGTCATCCGTTCACCGCATCGATCATCGGTTCGACCAGTCAGAGCCTGATCCACCGGTCCCGCTGCCCGGTCCTGGTATGTCGGGACCGATGAACGACGGCCACTCCTCGGGCGGACGTTCCCGGCCACTCCGCACCGAACAGTGATGTGCCCCATAGCTTCTTTACCTCGAGTGCACTCGAGGTCATAGCGTCGGTGGTGTCCGAGCATCAGCGAAGGGAACCCCGACAGTGAGCATCTACGTTCTGCCCGATCTGGACTACGACTACTCCGCACTCGAGCCGCACATCTCCGGCGAGATCATGGAGTTGCATCACAGCAAGCACCACGCCACCTACGTGGCCGGCGCCAACACCGCACTCGAGCAACTCGCCGAGGCGCGTGAGGACGGATCCGTCACCGCCAAGGCCCCGTTGCTGAGCAAGAACCTGGCGTTCCACCTCGGTGGTCACACCAATCACTCGATCTTCTGGAAGAACCTGTCACCGGACGGCGGCGACAAACCGGTCGGTGACCTCGCCGCCGCGATCGAGGACCAGTTCGGCTCGTTCGAGAAGTTCGTCGCACACTTCTCCGCTGCCGCGACGACCCTGCAGGGGTCCGGCTGGGCCGTCCTGGCCTACGACCGCCTCGGTGGCCGACTCGTCGTCCAGCAGTTGACCGATCAGCAGGGGAACATCAGCATCGGGCTCGTTCCCCTTCTCATGCTCGACATGTGGGAGCACGCCTTCTACCTGCAGTACCGCAACGTCAAGGCCGACTACGTCGCCGCGTTCTGGAACATCGTCGACTGGGCCGACGTCCAGCAGCGGTTCTCGGACGCCCTCGCCTCTCCCTGACCGCCCACGCCACTCTCTGACCGCCCACGCCCGATCCCCTCCCCGCACCCACCCCCACCTGGGTGAAGGTGGCCTTCGACCGGTCTGAGGAGCCGAAGGCCACCTTCACCCGCGGGTGGCGGAGACTCCGGGGGTGGTGTCGGTGGTGGTGGTGGTGTCGGTGGTGGTGGCGTCGGTGGCAGTGTCCGGGGTGGCGGACGACGCGGCGTGCCGTCCGCCGGTGCCGTCCTTCGGATCACCGGCGTTCGAACCGGCGGCGCCGGACGCGTCGGCGGGATTCGCCACCACGGCACGTTCGGGCAGATCGGGGGCGCGGGTGGCGCGGGCGAAGACGGTCTCGCCCTCACGCAACCCCAGAGCGGCACTGTCACCGCGGGTGACCTGGGCCGAGAACCGCTCGCCGGTGGCCTCGTTGCGCAACTCGACGCGCACCTCGAAACCGAGGTGGACGACTCGCTCGACCGTCGACCGGGTCACCCCGAGCGATTCGGCCGTACCCGATTCGGCAGCGAGCGCGAGATCCGCGGTGCGGCCGAGGCGAATGTCGTGCGGCCGGACGAGTTGACCGTTGAGCTTGGCGACGGAGCCGAGGAAGGACATGACGAAGTCGTTGACCGGGCGGTCGTACAGGTCCGCGGGCGGACCGACCTGTTCGATCCGGCCGTGGTTGAGTACCGCGATCCGGTCGGCGACGTCGAGCGCCTCCTCCTGGTCGTGCGTGACCAGCACCGTCGTGACGTGCACCTCGTCGTGCAGGCGCCGCAGCCACGTTCGCAGGTCCGCCCGCACCTTCGCATCGAGCGCACCGAACGGCTCGTCCAACAGCAGCACCTGCGGATCCACCGCGAGCGCGCGGGCGAGGGCCATCCGCTGCCGCTGGCCGCCGGAGAGCTGTGACGGGTAGCGGTGCTGGAAGCCGTCGAGACCGACGATCTCGAGCAACTCGTTGACCTTCTTGTCGATCTCACGCTTGGGCCGCTTGCGGATCTCGAGCCCGAACGCGACGTTCTTGCGCACGGTCAGGTGCTTGAACGCCGCGTAGTGCTGGAAGACGAAGCCGATGTCCCGCTTCTGCGGCGAGACGTCGGTGACGTCCTTGCCCGCGATGGACACGGTGCCGTCGTCGAGGGATTCGAGGCCCGCGATGGCACGCAGGAGCGTCGACTTCCCCGACCCGCTGGGACCGAGCAGCGCCGTCAACGACCCCGAAGGGATGTCGAGCGTCACGTCGTCCAGGGCTGCGAAGGACCCGTAGTTCTTGCGCGCGCCGGTCACGGTGATCATGTCGTGCTCCTCTTACGGTCGAGCAGGGTCATCAGCAACAGTGTGAGCAGCGCGATGCCCATCAGCAAGGTGGCGGCGGAGTAAGCGCCGAAGGTGTTGTGGTCATCGATGTAGCGGGAGTGCACGAGCAGGGTCAGTGTCTGCGAGACGCCGGGGAACCCGGACGACACCATGATCACCGCACCGAACTCGCCCAGCGAGCGGGCGACGGTGAGGACGACGCCGTAGGTCAGGCCCCAGCGGATCGCGGGGAGCGTGATCCGCCAGAACGTCTGCCATTTGTTGGCCCCGAGCGTCGCGGCCGCCTGCTCCTGCTCCTCGCCGATCTCGTGCAGGACGGGCTCGACTTCCCGGACGACGAACGGCAGGGTCACGAAGATCGTCGCGAGCACCATGCCGGGAAGGCCGAAGATGACCCGGAATCCGAGCGATTCGATGCCGCCGAACCACCCGTTGACGCCCCACAGCAGGATCAGGGACACGCCGACGACGATCGGCGAGACGGCGAACGGCAGGTCCACGACCGCCTGCAGCGCGCCGCGGCCCGGGAACCGCCCACGCACCAGCGCCAGCGCGGTGACGATGCCGAACACCACGTTGATCGGGACCACGATGGCCACGATGATCAACGAGAGGTTGAGTGCGGAGATCGCGGCGGGCGTGGAAATGGACTCGATGAACGCCCCGATGCCGTTCTCGAACGTGCGATAGAGGATCACCAGGATCGGCACGACGAGCAGGCCGAAGAGATACAGCAGCGCAACGGTGCGCAGGGAGATGCGGGTGGCCGGAGAGAGCTTCACTTCGCCTCCTCCTGCCGACGCTGGCCGCGAGTGGCGAACAACCGCAGCACGAACAGCGTCACGAACGCGATGAGCAGCAGTGCCACCGACACCGACGCCGCGGCACCGGGCCGGTCGATCTCGATCTGCTGTTGGATGTACTGCGAGGCGACCTGCGTGTCACGGGGGATGTTGCCACCGATCAGCACGATCGACCCGTACTCGCCGATCGCCCGCGCGAACGCCAGACCCGCACCGCTGATGACGGCCGGCGTCAGGGTGGGCAGCACGATGCGCCGGAAGATGGTGCCGTTGGAGGCACCGAGCGAGGCCGCGGCCTCCTCCACCTCGCGGTCGAGTTCGATGAGCACCGGCTGCACCGAGCGGACCACGAACGGCAGGGTCACGAAGGCCAGCGCCACGACGAGGCCCGCCCGGGTGGCGTTGAGGTGGATGTCGATCGGGCTCTGCGGTCCGTACAGGGACAGCAGCACGATGCTCGCCACGATCGTCGGCAACGCGAAGGGAAGGTCGATGAGCGCGTTGACGATCCGCTTCCCCGGGAACTCGTCGCGGACCAGCACCCACGCGATCAGCGTGCCCATCACCACGTTGACCACCGCCACCACCGCAGACACCATGACGGTGATCTGCAGCGAGGCCAGGGCCACGGGCGAGGTGACGGCATCGATGAAACCGCTGATCCCGTTCTCGAACGATGCCACCGTGAGCGCCGCGAGCGGCAGCAACACGATCACACTCAGCCACAGCGCGGCGATTCCGATTCCCAGTGGCCCGACCGCGCCGGTGACCTTGGCGATCTTCCGGCGTGGCGGGCGACGGCGCGGGGGCGGCGCCGGGGCGGCGCCCCCGTCCGTCGTCAGTACGTCACTCACGTTCTTCGTCGTTCCTACTCGGAGGCGTTGTCGTCGATCAGTTCGAGGCGTTGTCGTAGATCACCGCGATGGATCCGGAGCCCTGCGCGAACAGCTCCGCATCGACCTGGGTCCAGCCGCCGAAGTCATCGATCGTCCACAGCTTCTCGGGCTCCGGGAACTTGTCGGTGAACTCGTCCGCGACAGCGGGGTCGACGGGACGGAAACCGGCCTCGGCCCACAGCCGCTGACCGTCCTCGGTGTACAGGAAGTCACGGAACGCGTTGGCCTTGTCCAGGTTCCGGCTGTTCGACAGCACCGCCACCGGGTTGTCGATCTTGAAGGTGTCCGGCGGCGTGACGTGCTCGACCGGCTCGCCGTTGCCCTCGATGAACAGCGCCTCGTTCTCGTAGCTGAGCAGCACGTCTCCGGTGCCCTGCAGGAACGCCTCCGTCGCCTCGCGCCCGGACTTCGGCTGAATCTTGATGTGGTCGTTGACCAGCGCCGTCACGTAGTCGAGACCGGCCTGCGGGTTCTCGCCACCGTTGCTCTTCGCCGCGTACGGGGCGAGCAGGTTCCACTTCGCCGACCCGGAGCTGAACGGGTTCGGGGTGACCACCTCGAGCCCGGGCTGCAGGAGGTCGTCCCAGTCCTGGATGTTCAGCGGATTCCCCTCGCGGACCACGATGGTCACGACCGAGCCGAACGGAATGCCGTTGTAGGCATCCTGATCCCAGTCGGCGTCGACGAGCCCGGCATCGACCAGCCGGGTGATGTCGGGCGTCACCGAGAAGTTCACGACGTCGGCCTCCGCGCCGTCGCGAACCTTGCGGGACTGGTCGCCGGACGCCCCGAAGGACGGCTGGACGCGGACACCCTCGCCCTCGTCGGTGCCGTTGAACGCCGGGATGATCTTGTCGAAGCCCGGCTTCGGGACGGCGTACGCGTAGAGATTGAGCGTGCCCGCACTTCCGTCGGCGGAGCTCTCCTCTCCCACGGTGTCGCTGGCGCCTCCGGCGCATGCCGACAGGGTGAGAGCACCCACGGCGGCAACAGCGGTGAGGAGGAGACGGGAACGGCGCTTCATGGCAGTAGCCTTCCTGAGCGGACCGGAGGTCCGGGATGGTCGAGGATCGAGCGTTCGCGACAGGGACCGGCAGATTCCGGTTCTCGCGAGGGGATGCGTGTGCCTGTGGGGACTCGAGACAGAGTTCACCCGTGCGGGCGGGGATCACGCGCGTGAGCTGCGATCAGCAACAACAGTCGATGTCTGCGACAGCAAGCATGCCGACAGCGATCAACGCCAGTTCATGGCGGACCTCGGGCATGGTGGCTGCAGACACGCGGTGGACTGTAGCAAGCTTCGAGCGAGTCTTCCAATCCGGACAGCGGGGACGTTCCGCCGACAGGTTCAGCGGGTGAGCAGCCAGGCGACGATCACGAGCAGGATCAGCGCGATCAGCGCAAGGGTGACGCGTGAGCGGGGCATGGTCAGTGTTCCTCCGTGTTCGTCGCGTCCCGCCGCAGCAGGATCAGGACCGTCGCGAGTGCACGATCCAGGAGCCAGGCGAGCGCTCCACAGACCGGAAGCGCCACGAGCAGCACCAGGGCCACCTGCGGTACGAACGGAAGCCCGGCGAGCCACAGCTCGGCCCCGTCCCACCATCGCGCGATCTGTTCCACGCCCGTCACTCTATCCGGCGTCGGCGAACCACCTCCGGCCGGTTTCGGCCACCGACACGCGCTTCGTGACCCACAATGGGAAGCTCGGACGGGATGCGCAGTAGCGGGTCTTCGGCAGACCCGGGCACCGTCGAATCGAAACCGTCGAATCGAAGGAGGGCGGCCGCGATGACACACTCGGACAACTCGCCGGTCGAGGACGCGGACGTCGAACTCGACACCGACCAGGTACGCAAGGCGCAGCGCATCGTCGCGCTGCATTCCACCGACGTCGACGACTGCCGCATGCTCCTGTCGATGCTCGGGATCGACGGACCCACCGACTGAGCACCGAGCGCCGGCTCGGTGTGGGAGGGGCGCTCAGTCCCGGTAGCGACGGAGCAGTGCCTCGGCGTCGGCCGCGATGGCCGTGACCACCCGTCCCGCCGGCACGCTGTCGTGTACCAGTCCGCTCGCCTGGCCGGCGTACACGACGCCCAGTTCCGGATCGGCCGCGTCGTACGCCGCCTCGAGATCGGCCCGGGCGACGTCGTCACGCCCGTCCCACTCCCGCGTGAACGCGTTCGCGAGCGCCCGGCCACCCCACCGGTGCGGCCACGGCTGGTTACGGGCCCGGTCGAACACCGACGTGTAGACCGTGTCCGTGCTGGCCGCCTCGACGACCCGTGACCGGGCGTAATCCGGTCCCACCGTCTCCGGGCTGGCCAGCAGCGCGGTACCGATCATGGCGCCCTCACAGCCTGCGGCGAGCACCGCCGCCAGTCCGCGCCCGGTCGCGATCCCACCGGCCGCGATCACCGGCACCCGGGACGCCTCGAGGATCTCCTGGACGAGCGGCAGCGTGCCGACGTGCCCGGTGTGCCCACCTGCCTCACCGCCCTGGGCGACGACGAGATCCACGCCGGCCGCCTCCACCACCCGCAGATCCTCGATCGTGTTGACCTGGGAGAGCACGAGGGAGCCGGCGGCGTGCACGCGCTCCACGAACGGCGCCGGGTCACCGAACGAGAGCGAGACGATCCTGGGCCGCTGTTCGAGAGCCGCCCCGAGCATCGTGTCGTCGTCGTAGAGGGCCCACGTCATCAATCCGATTCCGAAACCGTCACCACCCACGTCACGGGCGACCGCACACTCCCGGGCGATCCACTCCGGCGTGGCGTATCGCGCCGCACCGAGCAGGCCGAGGCCGCCCGCACGCGACACCTCACCCACGAGCGCTCCCCCGGCGCGTCCGCCCATCGGTGCGCCGAGAATCGGCACCCCGAGTCCGAGTTCCCGGGTGAGCCAGGTGTCGAGCACGACGCCTCCTACTTTTGTTACTTCTTCGGCTTGTCCGACGCCGCGTCGGACGACAGCGCCGCCACGAAGGCTTCCTGCGGCACGTCGACGCGACCGATCGTCTTCATCCGCTTCTTGCCTTCCTTCTGCTTCTCGAGCAGCTTGCGCTTACGGGAGATGTCGCCGCCGTAGCACTTGGCCAGCACGTCCTTGCGGATCGCCCGGATGTTCTCGCGAGCGATGATCTTCGAGCCGATCGCCGCCTGAATCGGCACCTCGAACTGCTGACGCGGGATCAGTTCCCTGAGCTTGGTGGTCATCTTGTTGCCGTAGGCGGACGCGGCATCCTTGTGCACGATCGCACTGAACGCGTCGACCGCCTCTCCCTGCAACAGGATGTCGACCTTGACCAGCGCGGCCTCCTGCTCCCCCGCCTCCTCGTAGTCGAGGCTGGCGTATCCGCGGGTGCGGGACTTGAGGGAGTCGAAGAAGTCGAAGATGATCTCCGCCATCGGCAGCGTGTAGCGCAGCTCCACCCGGGTCTCGGAGAGGTAGTCCATTCCCCCCAGCTCACCGCGCCGCGACTGACACAGCTCCATGATGGCGCCGATGAACTCGCTGGGCGCGATCACGGTGCACTTGACGATCGGCTCGTAGATCTCGCGTGCCTTCCCTGCGGGCCAATCCGACGGGTTGGTGACGACGACCTCCTCACCGCCCTCGAGCACCACGCGGTACACCACGTTCGGGGCGGTCGAGATCAGATCCAGTCCGAATTCGCGCTCGAGCCGCTCGCGAGTGATCTCCATGTGCAGCAATCCGAGGAATCCGCAGCGGAACCCGAACCCGAGCGCGACCGAGGTCTCCGGCTCGTAGGTCAGGGCGGCGTCGTTGAGCTGCAGCTTTTCCAGGGCGTCCCGGAGCACCGGGTAGTCGGACCCGTCGACCGGGTACAGGCCGGAGTAGACCATCGGACGAGGTTCGCGGTAGCCGGTGAGCGGCTTCTCCGCTCCGTGCCTGGCGCTCGTGACGGTGTCACCGACCTTGGACTGACGGACGTCCTTCACACCGGTGATCAGGTAGCCGACCTCGCCGACGCCGAGCCCGGCAGTGGGCTTCGGCTCAGGTGAGACGATGCCCACCTCGAGCAGTTCGTGGGTGGCTCCGGTCGACATCATCTTGATCTTCTCGCGGGGCACGATCTTGCCGTCCACCACTCGGACATAGGTGACGACGCCCCGGTAGGTGTCGTAGACGGAGTCGAAGATCATCGCCCGGGCCGGTGCGTCGGCGTCGCCGACCGGCGGCGGGACCTGGCGGATGACCGCGTCGATCAGTTCGGGGACTCCGACGCCGGTCTTTCCGGACACCCGCAGGACGTCGTCGGGCTCACAGCCGATGATGTGTGCGATCTCCGAGGCGTACCGGTCCGGGTCGGCCGCGGGAAGGTCGATCTTGTTGAGAACCGGGATGATCGTCAGGTCCTTGTCGAGCGCGAGGTACAGATTCGCCAGGGTCTGCGCCTCGATCCCCTGGGCCGCGTCGACCAGCAGAACGGCACCTTCACACGCCTCCAGTGCCCGCGAGACCTCGTAGGTGAAGTCGACGTGCCCCGGGGTGTCGATCAGATGCATCACGTAGTCCTCGCCGTCGAGATTCCACGGCAACCGGACGTTCTGCGCCTTGATCGTGATGCCCCGCTCGCGCTCGATGTCCATCCGGTCGAGATACTGGGCGCGCATCTGACGTTCCTCGACGACGCCGGTGAGCTGCAGCATGCGGTCGGCCAGCGTGGACTTTCCGTGGTCGATGTGGGCGATGATGCAGAAGTTACGGATCTTGGCGGGATCCGTGAAGGTCGTATCGGCGAAGCTGGTGATGAGGGACCCCTTAGCTGGAACGGAACCGGAGCGGCCCACCCGGTCTGGACCTCCCGTCAGGATATCCAAGCCACCCGGCCATCTGCTGGCCGGTGTCGTACCGGCCGTCGCACTAGACTCGGCCGACATGGCGAGTACGTGGAATGCGATCGGCAAGGCGCTGGGCAAGATCGCCCGGGAGCGCGGCCCACAACTGTTCGAGCAGATCCAGAAATCCGGTGCCGTCCAGCGGGCGACGGGCGTCCTGACCGGCGCGGGTACCGCGACGACGACGGCGACGCCCGGCCGCCCGGTCGCCTCACACACCGCGCCGACCGCACATCGTGCCCGGACCGTCGAGTACAGCCCCGACCTGGACGGGCGTGCCGATCCCGGCGAGATCGTGTGGACCTGGGTGGCCTACGAGGACGACCCGTCCCAGGGCAAGGACCGTCCGGTCCTCGTCGTCGGGCGCGACGGCCACACGCTGCTCGGGCTGATGCTGTCCTCGCAGGAAAGGCGCTCCGAGGACCGGGACTGGGTCGCCATCGGTGCCGGCGACTGGGATTCCCAGGGCCGCCCGAGCTGGGTCCGACTGGACCGGGTCCTCGATGTACCCGAGGACGGGATACGCCGTGAGGGCGCGATCGTCGAGCGCCGGGCGTTCGACAAGGTGGCCGCGAGATTGCGCAGCGACTTCAGCTGGCGCTGAGCGACTCCCGAGCCGGCCTCGGTCAGGACCCCGAGGCGCGGGCGTAATCGTCCGCCACGAGCTGCGCGATCGCCTCCATCGCGCGGGCGTTCGGATGCGCCGGCTCGGCCGGAGACCCCGGGATCAACCCCTCGAACCAGCGGTCCTCGCGGGCGGCACACGCGTCGTGACCACCGTCGATGGCGGCCTTCGCGATGTCCACGTATTCGACTCCGTGGCGCTGCGCGGCGGTGACGTAGATGTCGTTGAACCGGTCGAAGTAGCCCGAGAGCCAGGTGGCGTCGGCATCCGACATCGGCAGGTTCGGCCAGCAGCCGCGATGTCCGACCGAGCCGCCGTGACCGATCAGGTACACGCGGGCGTTGGGGGCGGCACGCACGACCGACTCCACCACGGCGTCGACCTGGGGGCGCATCCGCTCGACACCGTCGACGACGAGCCTCTCGGAGAGGGCGTTGTCCCGGCAGTGCGCATCGGCACCCGGGATCAGCGCGACGCACAGGGCCGTCACCGGGAGATGGTTCGATCCGCCGCCGCCGATGCTGATCGTGACCAGATCCGTGTCCGGGCCCAGCTGCTCGAGCTGCGGCGGCGCGAAGCGCGTCCCGACGAACTGAGCCGTGTCGATCACGTGCTCGGGTTTGGCCGCGGAACAGGTGACGTCGACGAACGAGGACGCGTCGAGTGAACGCGCCAGCAGCGCCGGGTAGTTCGCGGTGGTCGACCGCAGGCACAGGTCCCGGTGGGATGCGACGTCGATCAGGGGCCCCGACGCGCGCGAGTCCCCCAGCGCGACGTAGGCGGGCCCGGAGCGCGGTGCGGCGTCCGGACCGACGTCCGGCGTCGCCGACGCCGCCGCGCTCCCGGCCACCGTCGCGGTGAGCGCGAGCGCACCCACCGCAGCGACGCGAACCGCTCGAATCACACGATCGACCCGACTCACACGATCGAACTGCACACTTGCTCCTCTGTCAGGGCCCGGTCGGGCTTCAGTACTGCAGTTCCGCGGCGATCATGTCCGCGACCGCCTGCATTCCACGCTCGTTGAAGTGCCCGGGTTGCGCGGAATCCGTGGGGATCAGGCCCTCGAACCACTTCTCTCCCGGCTCGGCGCACGGATCGTGACCACCGTCGACGGCAGCGCGACCGATGTCGACGAAGTCGACGTCGTACCGGTCCACCAGATCGCGGTAGATCTGGTTGAACCGGTCGAAGTAGTCGACCAGGAACTGTGCATCGGCATCCGAGTACGGAATCGAGGGCCAGCATCCGCGAGGACCGACCGCTCCACCGTGGCCGACGAGGAAGATCCTGGCATTCGGCGCCGCCTCCCGGACCGCCGCGACCGCGCGGTCGATCTTCGGTGCCGCCTGCGCGATACCTTCCTCGGCGTCCCGCAGGGTCTTCTCGTCGTCACGGCAGCGGCGGTCCAGCCCCGGGACCGGGGTGGCGCAGTTCTCGCGGGTGACGACGACGTGATTGGAATCGACGCCGCCGATACTGAGGGTCACCAGTTCGGTGTCCGGCCCGAGTGCCTCGATCTGGGGCGGGCGGACGACGCCGGGAAGGCGTTGCGGAGTGTCGACGATGTTCTCCGAGCGCGCCGCGATGCAGGTCACGTCGGTGAAGCTCGAGGCGTCGAGGGCGCGGGCCAGTTTCGCCGCGTAGTTCTGGTCGGACCTCATGCACAGGTCACGGTGCGACAGCGTGTCGATGAACGGGCCGGCCGCGCGGGAGTCACCGAGTGCGACGTATCGCGGGCCGGAGCCCTCCACCGAGACTCCCTCCGCAGAGACTTCGGTCTGCTCGGCGGGAGGTTGCGCGGCGGCCGGAGCCGCCAGGACCAGACCGGCCACCATCGCCCCGACCACGGCGGACGTCACGGACCCTGCACGCACGTAATTCTCCCTGCGTCGACGACGAGTGCAGGGAGAATCATGCCTCACTCGCGTTGCCCGGGCAGCGTGGACGCCCGGGCAACGCGGGTGGGGTCAGCTGAGCAGTCGGTCCGTCCGGCCGAAGATCGCGCGGTAGGCGAATGCACCGATGATGCCGCCGAGCAGCGGGAACACGATGAAGAGCCACAGCTGAGCGAGCGCACCGTCCTGGTAGAAGGCCACCGCGATGCTCCGCGCCGGGTTGACCGACGTGTTGTCGATCGGGATGGCCACCAGGTGCAGTACGGCGAGGGTGAAGCCGATCGCGAGGCCCGCCTGCGGGATGTTGGAGATCCGATCGGTCGACGCGAGTACGACGAACACCAGCACGGCGGTGAGGATGACCTCGACGACCATGGCGGCTCCGATGCCGTAGCCGTTCTCGAGCACTCCACCGGCCGGACCGACCACGGCGGACGGGCTGTGCTCACCCCATCCGTTCGCGCCCAGTCCGTCGACCGAGCGGTCGTAGGCCGGCAGGGAGTTCGCGACCGCGAAGATCGTCAGGCCCGCGACGAGGCCGCCGACGATCTGCGCGACCCAGTAGCCGGCCGCGGTCACGATGCTGATCCGACCGAGGCCGAACTGGCCGAGAGTGACCGCCGGATTGACGTGACACCCCGAGATCGGACCGATCGAGTACACGAGGAACAGCAGCGTGAGGCCGAATGCGAGGGCGACGCCGAGGTTTCCCACCTTCGCTCCCGCGAACACCGCGGTACCGACCGCGCAGAACACCAGTAGGAAGGTGCCGACGGCTTCGGCGGCGTACTTCTTGACTTCCGAGATCGGTTCGATCTCTTCGATTTCCTGTGCGGTTGGAGACATGAACCCACCTTCGTCGAGCGGATCGGCAGTCTTGCTTTCGCCAGTTCTCGATCGGACTCTACGCCAGACGGGTGATCTCCACGACAACTTCGAGATCTGTTGCCCGACCACCGGAGAAGATTCCCTTCAGCGGGGGAACGTCCTTGTAATCGCGCCCGAAACCGACCGAGACGTGTTGCTCGCGTACCGGAATGGCGTTCGTCGGGTCGTATCCCCACCACCCGCCCGTCCACGCCTCGATCCAGGCATGGCTCTGCCCCTCGACGGTCTCGTTGAGCGCCGCATCGGCTTTCGGGTGGAGGTAGCCGGAGACGTACCGGCTGGGGATTCCCATGCTGCGCAGCAGCACCAGCGTCAGGTGCGCGTAGTCCTGGCACACGCCCTTGCGTTCTCCCCACGCCTCGATCGCCGAGGTGTGCACACCGGTCGTGCCGGGGACATAGGACATTTCGTCGTAGACCCAACGACAGGCGGCGACCACCGCCTCGTCCGGGCTGCGGCCGGCACTCAGTTCCTCAGCGACTCCGGCGAGTTCGTCGTCGCGGGGGGCATACGTCGTGTGCGCGAGTTGCTCGTCGAAGCGATCTCGCACCGCGTCCTCGCTCAGACCTGCCCAGTCCACCGAATCGCGTACCGCGGTGAACGGTTCGGTTTCCACCACGGACAGGCCCGTGACCTCGAGCTCGGTGTGCGGGGCGTGCAGATCGAAGGCCGTCACGGCGGTGCCCCAGTAGTCGGTGTACCGATACGACCGTGTCGCCGGGTCGGTTTCGACACGGTTGAGCACCACCGTCTGCCTGCTGTCGCCTCGGGGCGTGAGCCGGGCCTCGTTGTACGACGACGTCACGGGCGCGTCGTACGCGAACCCTGTGGTGTGCACGACCCGCATCCGCCAGCTCACAGCTCTCCCTCGACCACGGGCAGGTCGCTGCCCACGGCTCTCGCGTCGGTCCATGCCACCCACGGCGCGGAGTGAAAGTATTGCAGCGCCACGGCCTCCCCGAGCTCGCGGCAGGTGTGTTGCAGCCCGTCCAGCCGATCCTGGAGGTCCTCGAGCAGCACGCCGGGCGGGAGGAACTCGAGTTCGCTCCGTGCCCGTCCGAGCAATCGCTGCGCCTCCGCCCGTGGTCCCACCCGGCTGTCGGGCTGGTGGTCGAGCTCGGCCAGGCACCGCTCCGCCTGCAGGATGGCGTGGAAGACCGACCGGGGGAACAGCCGATCCAGCAAGATGAATTCGACCACCCGGTTCGCGTCCAGCGCGCCACGATAGGTGCGCATGTAGGCGTCGTTGGCGCCCGCCGACCGCAGGACCGTGACCCAGGCCGGGGACGACGGCCGGTCCCCCGCACGCGAGAGCAGCATCCGCACCAGCATGTCGACCCGCTCGATGGACCGCCCGAGCACCAGGAATCGGTACCCGTCGTCGCGGCTCATCGTCGAATCGGTGAGGCCGGCGAACATCGCCGCGCGTTCCTCGACGTAGCGGAAGAACTCGTGCGGGCCCAGTCGTTTCGCCGCTCGTTCGCGCTCACCCAGACCGTTGTAGGTGGCGTTGAGGCACTCCCACATCTCGCTGGAGGTCACCTCGCGCGCCCCCCGGGCATTCTCCCTGGCACTGGCCAGCGCTTCGCGGATCGAGCCGACCTGATCGCGGCTGAACGCGACGAGTTCGGTGACCGAGCGGGCATCGAGCGGCGTGGTGGGCGCGGGAATCCCGAGTACCCGCAACAGCACTCGGGACGTGCGGTCCGGATCCACGCTCGCGTCGTCCAGCAGCTGGTGCACCGCGACGTCGAGGATCCGGGCCATGTCGTCGGCTCGCTCGACGTACCGGCCGATCCAGTACAGGGACTCCGCGTTCCGTGCGAGCATCAGCATCCCTCCCGCTGGGCCTGTTGCTGCTGTTGCTGTTGCTGTTGGCTGTTGGTCAGTTCCGGCCCCTGCTCGGCCTCCGACGACGCGGCCGGCTCGGCGACCAGCTCGTGGCCGGCCAGCTCACGTACGTCCGCCGAGCTCCGGCTGGCCAGTACCCAGGTGTCCTTGCTGCCGCCGCCCTGGCTGGAGTTGACCACCAGTGACCCCTCCGGCAGCGCCACCCTGGTCAGGCCGCCGGGAAGGACCCAGACGTCGTCGCCGTCGTTGACCGCGAACGGGCGCAGGTCGACGTGCCTCGGCGCGAGCTCGTCGCCGATCTTGGTGGGTACGGTCGACAACTGCACCACCGGCTGCGCGATCCACCCTCGCGGATCGGCCCGGATCTTGCGGCGGATCGCCGCACGTTCGCTCTTCGAGGCATCGGGCCCGAACACGATGCCGTATCCACCGGAGCCCTCCACCGGTTTGATCACCAGCTCGTCCACCCGGTCGAGCACGTCCGCGCACTCGTCGTCGAGCCAGCACCGCAACGTGTCCACGTTCGCGAGCAGCGGCTTCTCGCCCAGGTAGTACTCGATGATCTGGGGGACGTAGGTGTAGACCAGCTTGTCGTCCCCGACCCCGTTGCCGACGGCACTGGAGATCACCACGTTCCCCGCGCGGGCCGCGTTGAGCAGGCCCGCCACCCCCAGCACGGATTCCGGCCGGAAGTGCAGGGGGTCGAGGAACTCGTCGTCGATCCGCCGGTAGATGACGTCCACCTGACGTTCACCCTCGGTGGTGCGCATGTAGACGACGTTGTCCCGGCAGAACAGGTCGCGGCCCTCGACGAGTTCGACACCCATCTGCCGCGCGAGCAGCGAGTGCTCGAAGTACGCGGAGTTCGCGACGCCCGGCGTGAGTACCACGACGGTCGGGTCCGCGGCATTGAGCGCCGCCGAGGCACGCAGGGCACGCAGCAGGTGGCTCGCGTAGTCGCCGACCGACCGCACCCGATGGGACATGAACAGGTCGGGGAACACCCGCGCCATCGTGCGGCGGTTCTCCATCACGTAGGACACCCCGGACGGGGAGCGCAGATTGTCCTCGAGCACCCGGAACACCCCGTCCGCGTCGCGGACGAGGTCGACACCGGCCACGTGGATACGGACTCCGTTGGGCGGGACGATCCCGGTCGCCTCACGGTGGAAGTGGGCGCACGAGGTGACCAGTCGTTTCGGGAGGACCCCGTCGCGCAGGATCTGCTGCTCGCCGTAGACGTCGGCCAGGAACATCTCGAGCGCCCGCACCCTCTGCTTGATCCCCCGCTCGAGCTTCGCCCACTCCGCCGCCGCGATCACCCGCGGAACGAGGTCGAGCGGGAACGGGCGTTCCTGTCCCGAGTGCGAGAACGTCACCCCCTGGTCGATGAACGCCCGTCCGAGCGCTTCCGACCGGGCCGCGAGGTCCTCCCGGTCCGCGGGGGCGAATGCCTTGTACACGCCCTTGTAGGGCGCGCGCACCCGCCCGGTCGGGTCGAACATCTCGTCGTAGGCGACGGAGAAGCTGTCCAGGTCGGCGTATCCGTCGAAGACGTGCGCCGCGCGGCGACCGCCGCTCGGTTTCCGGCGCGCCTGCGTCTTCGGCCGGTGGCCCGACGGCGTCGATCCGGCGGCGGTTCTCGTGGCGGGCGTCTGCATGGGCATATGCTGCTACAGCGGTGCGCTTTCGGCAGTGCGAGCGATCTGTCGACCACCGGTTTGAAACCGATACCGCTGCGCTGGTATTCTCATCTGTCGGTGCCTACGCACCCACAGCTTTCGACAGCAAGCTCGACACCCACAGCTCCAAGACGACAGGAAATCTACGCGTGGCCAACATCAAGTCCCAGGTGAAGCGGATCCGCACCAACGAGGCTGCCCGACAGCGCAACCAGTCGGTGAAGTCCGGGCTGCGTACGGCGATCCGCGCATTCCGCGACGCCGCGGCAGCCGGTGACAAGACCAAGGCCGACGAGCTCCTGGTCGCCACCAGCCGCCAGCTCGACAAGGCCGCCAGCAAGGGCGTCATCCACAAGAACCAGGCGGCCAACAAGAAGTCGGCCCTCGCGCAGGCCGCCAACAAGCTCTGACGAGCCCCACTTCGTCGTAGGCACCACGAAGCCGCCCGGTATCGCACCGGGCGGCTTTCGTCGTGCCCGGCTCGACTCTCACACGGCGCGCAACGAGGCCACCCTGCCCACCGCCGATTCGAGCGCGTAGTCGGCGTCGGCGGCTCCACCCTTGACGTCCGCGTTGAGGACGGCGACGATCTGCATCGCCTGCCCCACCGATTCCGACGTCCATCCCCGCACCACACGCTGCATCTTCTTGATCTTCCACGGCGGCATTCCCAGCGAGGACGCCATCCGGAACGGGTCCCCCGCACCGGCGGAGCCCACCTTCGCCAGTGAGTGGACGGCGTCGGCCAGCGCGTCGGCCAGCAACACGTGCGGAACTCCACGCAGCGTCGCCCATCGCAGCGCCTCCAACGCCCCGGCCCTGTCACCCTCGACGGCCTTGTCCGCGACGTCGAATCCGGACACCTCGGCCCGGCCCGAGTAGTACCGCTGGACCGCCGCGACGTCGACCTTGCCTCCGGTGTCCGCGACGAGCTGGGACGTGGCCGCGGCCAGTTCCCGCAGGTTCGATCCCACCGCTTCCACCACCGTCTGGGCCACCTCGGGCGCGACCCGGACGCCGAGTTCGCGGAACTCGGCACGGACGAATCCGACGTGCTCGCCCGTCTTGAGCTTGGTGCAGGGGTGGACCTGGGCACCCAGCTTCTCGAGTGCCCCCACCATCGACTTCGCTCGGCCCCCACCGGAATGCAGCACGACGAGCACCACTCCGAGTGGCGGATCACCGGCCGCATCCAGGACGAGGGCCGCGGCGTCCTTGCCTGCCTCGGCGGCGGCCTCGAGCACCACGACCCGGTCCTCGGCGAACAGCGAGGGGCTGAGCAACTCCGCCAGCTCCGCCGCGACAGCGTCGCCCGCGCGCATCCGATCGACCGGGACGTCCGACCCCTGACCGACCGCCGAGCGCACCTGCCCGACCAGGCCGGACACGGCGCGTTCGACGAGGAACTCCTCCTCCCCCAGGACCAGGTGCACGGGAGACAGCGCAGTTTCGCTCACCCGGTAGATGGTGCCACGTGGCTCCGACGACACATCGCCGACGCCCCGCGATGAAGAAAAGACGTCAGGCCTGCGACCAGTTGCCCGGAACGGGGGCATACCCACTGCACGCGCCGCCCGCGCAACCGCGTCAGGCGGGTTTGCTTGCGTACGTTCGGACGCGCCGACGTAGCTCCTGAATGTCGGTGAACGAGTGTTGGACGAGAGCACAGTCACCGAGTCTCGAGCCAATGCTTGCCACACGCCGATCTGTGGCCAACTTCTTTGTACAAGATCATCCGATATGAGCACCTCGAATATTCGTCGAGAGTTGTTTGCCAATTCTGCAATGGGTAACTCAGAATTTTTAGACCAGTTACGAATAGGCAGAAGTTTACCAACGCCTCTGAGACAGATCGACAACTTCCGAATTACCGCTGTGGCCGGCAAGTTCTCGAACGGGCCGTGCATGCGGAGACTTCCTCCAATAGGTCATCGTCGCCTTATCGGGCTCCGGCTCAGTGATCGCGTTTGAGGTGTGTTAGCCTCGCTGCGTTCAAAGGTACGGAATGTGCGTGCGGGTGAAGGTGGGAGCTGGGGGGAACGTTGGGACGGGTGCGATTGAGTGCAGCGTTGCTCCGGGTGATCATCGCCCTAGCTCTGGTGGTGGGTGTCTTGGTGGCCGTGATCATCGCGGCTGGAAGCCGGCACGAGCCGGAGCCATATGCCTTCAGCGAGCGACCCACTTCTAATGCCGTCCCGCCTCTGACGACTACTGCAGCTCGCCCTTCCGGCTTGCCCTTCATCGATGGGCAGCCACCGAAGATTGAAGTTCCTTCGGGGTCGCCGCAACCCATCGCAACACGGTACGGCTGGACCTACACGATTCCGGCGGACTGGGCGAACTTGGCGGGCTCCGTCGGTGGATGGTCCGACCGCATGGGCGAGATCGTTCGATACGGGGCGCTGGGCAAGTTTGGGCGCGGGCACTGCGCGGAGAGCGATGCGTCGCAGCTGGCGATGACGGGTGCCGGTGGCCGAAATGGGCTCGACCTCGAGTCGGCCGGCTGGGCAGAGATTCGAAATGTTGAGCGGATCTATGCCGATGAGGACGGGACTGCACCGACCGTGCGATATGAAGGACCGACGGAGTTCACCGTCGAGGGGGAGCGCGCGCTGCGCTTCCGCGCATATATCACCGATATTCCGAATGACGGCGGGTGCGTACCGCCCGCAGTCACGTTCGATGTTGTGACACTAAAGGGACTAGCGACCGCCGAGATCATGGTCCTGATAGTGGAGTCTCAGCGTGAGGTTCCTGGAGCGTTGGCGACGACTATTCCCGACCAAATTATCGGGACGATCGAGCGTACCCGTTGATACATTAGAGGGGGAGCGATGACAGGTGAGGTATTCGAAGCCAACAGCGGAGAAATTTCCGGCCTTTCCAACATGCTAGTCGAGATCGGCGCCGATCTCGGCGACGCTTGCAGCCTGATTGGTGAGCACGGAGCATTGGCTAACGGGGCGGATGCAGGCCGGATATTTGTCGGCCTTGCCCAAGTTTGCGATCTCACCAGATCCGTAATTGCTGGCGAGTTTGCCGATATGTCAGAGTGGCAACATCAGACATCGGTCGAGCTGAATGCGGCAGCGTGGTTTTATCACGACACTGACGCAAAAAACTACGACGCCTTCAACAGGGTTATGGAAGGGAATAGCTTCCCGCCGGCCTATGATTCACCGGCCGCGTACAGCCGCGTACATGAGCTCGACATCAAGGCCCCACCTCCCCCATCCGATGTCAAAGACGTGCGCACACTGGTCGAGGAGACTATCGGGTGGATGTCAGATGTCGATGAGAAAGTGAATGAAGCGTTTGGCTGGAGTCCTATCGATTTCGCTCTCGAGCCGCTGAAAGGGCCATGGAACGAGTTGGAGCGATTGGGTGGGGTTTATCGAACGTCGTGCGAAGGCGTCGAAAAGTGCGGAGAAAACCTTGGGGCGGCCACAGCGAGAGTGAGGGAATCATGGAAGGGGCAGGCATCACAGAGGTTCCACCAAGCTTCCACCTCACAATCTAAGGCTATGAACTGGTGGGGACCCGTTGGTAGAATTATCGACCTCGCCCTACAGCGCGCTTCAGATGAAATCCAGAAGGCGGTCATCGAAGTGGCCGAGACCATTAGGGACCTCTTGAAGCAAGAGGTTCAAATTGATGGCGCCGTTGCGATTGTGAAAATTGCCCTGAAGAAGACCCCAGTTGTTGGATGGGGCTGGCAGGCGGAGCGGATATATAATGCCTTCAAAGAGGGGTACGACCGCTGCCAGACATTGGTCAACCAGATCCAAGAAACCGTTGACGCAATCAAATCCTTTATCGAGGCGATTAAAGAACCAATCGAATCTGCGAAAAATGAAGTCGAGAAAGAATTAAGGCCAATCAAGGACAAAATTGAGCCGCTCAAAAAGGCGGTCGAAGAGGTTGCTGCCGGGGCAGAGGTGGCGCAAGACTTCGCTAAAGTTGCTGATGTCACAAGTCTAGGCGGTCGAGAAAGAAAGCCCTTCTACACTGGAAACCAAAATGAGCCCTGGGCGGATGCATCATGACAGACTTGGATCCATCGGTTGACAGTGCGTACCGAAAGCTCAGCGGTGCGCTCGACCGGTTGGCGACAGTGCGAATTCAGAGCGAGAAGGCCCGAATGGATTGGGACCTCCGAATGCAGGTCGACGACCGATTCATGCAGAAAGTGGCTGATGATCCGGGATCTTCGAAAGCGCTCAAAGAATACTCTCAGCGCGTAGCTACGGGTGAATGTACATGGAGTGAGATCACCGTCAAGCTTGGCGCGCTTCCGCCGGAAGTGATGCAGATCATGAATGATCCAGGCTACCGCTGGTATCAGCAAATTATTCCAGCTAGATCTTCTGAGTGGGAGGAAGATTCAGAGGAGCCCTATCGATTTGAATGGAACAAAGGATGGTAATGAATCGGAAACTGGCAGCTCTATGCTTGAGCCTTCTGGTGATTGCCGGATGTTCACAGATGACGGACGAGTCAGATGCAGTGCAGACGAGCGTGGCCGAGATCAGGGTGTCGCCGCGCGAAACTCTGACGGAAACAACGCCTTCCGAGGTATTCGAGGGAGTAGACCCTTGCAGTCTGGCCAGTGAAGATGAAGCGGAGCTTTTCGCCGGAGGTTTGGATACGACGCCAGAGCGGCAAGGTGGGGCCAGAAACGAAGCCGGAAGTGACGGGTGCAAGTGGGGTTCGAACGTCGTGTCGATCAAATTCACACTGAGCCCTTTCGGGTCAACCAACGACGAAGGCACGACGACCTTGACGCAGGCACTCGGTCGGCCAGTTGATCGCGTTGGCATCGACCCCGAGGTCTGTTCTGTCGAGCTTCCGTATTCGGATCGGCGGGTCGTCCAAGTTTCGGTGGTTCCCGCACCGCATCTGTTCGAGCGCACGCCGGTGACCGAGGAGAACTCGATATGTCATCAAGCCCTGCCATTTCTCCACGACATCATCGACCGGGTCGATCGGGTATGGGGATAGCAGAACCGTAAGAACGGCCGACATCGGATTCGCCACGATGGAGCGGTTCGACTCGTTCGATCACCCGGGCGGCAGCGCCCGGACGAGCGTCAACAGCGCGAGGCAGGTCAGGCACACCGCCGACGGCGAGCCTCGCCGCCACCAGCCGACAACCAGCAGAACGAGCACAGCCAGGGTCACCGCGGCTCCGGCGAGTCCGTCGGGGACGGCGACGGTCGCGGACGGCAGGCCCGCGGTGCGGCTCGCCACCTCGAGGATCCACCACAACGGAGGCCCCGCCGTCGTGAGCACCATCGCCGCCGCACCGGCATGGAGCAGGGCGACCAGCGCTCCGACCGCACCGACCACCGTGACCATCGCCACCACCGGGGCCACCGCGACGTTCGCCGCCACCGACACGAGACTGACGGTGCCGGACATGGCGGCGACCAACGGAGCGGTCACCACGCAGGCCGCGGTCGAGACGGCGAGGATCTCGGCGGGAGCCCGGGGCCAGCCGCGCACCCGCAGCCACTGCACCCAGACCGGCGCGATCACGACGAGTGCCGCGGTGGCCGAGACCGACAACGCGAATCCGTAGTCCACCGCGAGCGAAGGCCATACGGCGAGCAACACGATCACCGAGGCCGCGAGCGCCGGCAGGGCCTGCTTGCGGCGGCCCACGACGAGTGCGAGCAGCGCCACGGTGCCCATCGCCGCGGCACGCAGCACACTGGGCGACGGACGCGCGACCACCACGAACGCCACGAGTGCGACCCCTGCGAGAAGCGCGCCCGCCCGCGGCCCCACCCCCACCGCCCGCACCACCAGTAGGACCGCCCCGAGCAGGATGCTCACGTTCGCCCCGGACACCGCGGTCAGGTGGGCCAGGCCCGAGGCGGTGAAGTCCGTCCGAGTCTGCGGAAGCTGGGCGGAGGTGTCGCCGACCACCAGGCCGGGTAGCAGACCCGCGGCGTCGGTGGGCAGCGCGTCCGCCGCGGCCGCCGCGAGCCGGGTACGTACCTCCGCGGCCCACCGCTGGTGTGGGGGTGGCGGGGCCACGTCCGCCGGTGGCCCACTCACACGCAGGATCGCCACCGTCATCCCGGCACGCGCGGACGTGTTCAGGCGGGCGCGGACGGTCACCACCTGCCCGGGCACCAACTCGTCCCATCCGGCGGCAGGGGCGAACACCGTGACCGCACCCCCGGCGGGGTGGCTTCCTTCCGCGGTGGACACCGAGATCGCCCGGGCGAGAACCATCACCTGGCGGCCGGGCGACGACGAGGCAGGCAACTTCGGATCGTCGACGAGGACCACCGTCACCGTCGCGGTGGCTCCCGCACGGGCGAGATGCGCCACCAGGCCCGTCTCGGCCACGTGTACCCGGACGGCGGCGGTTCCGGCGAAACACGACGCGAAGACTGCCGCCGCGACGAGCACGAACGCCGTGACCGGAACCTCGGCCGACATCCTGTGGCCGGACCGCGCGCAGCTCACGCCCACCACGACCGCGGCGCCGACGGACGCCAGACCCGCGAGGACGGCCGCAGCCGTGGCGCCCGCGACCAGGGCCACGCCCGTTCCGATCCACGCCGCGGCAGCGAAGGGCACCAACCGGAGGTCGAGCACCGAGGTGCTCCGCTCCCCGGGCACGGGATCGGCGGGTGGCACCGAACCCGCCCTCAGACGCGGACGAGCGGACGCAGCTTCTCGAGCCGTGCCGGGCCGATGCCGTCGACCTCGCCGAGTTGGCCGACGTCGGTGAAGCGTCCGTTCGTCTCGCGCCACGAGATGATCGCGGCCGCCGTAACCGGGCCGATTCCGGGAAGCGCGTCGAGATCGGTGGCGCTCGCGGTGTTCAGGTCCACGAGCCCCGCCCCGGACCCACCGCTCGCGGCCCCACCCCCACCGCCGGGGCCACCGGCACCTGCGGAGGACGTCGTCGAACTGGGTAGCGGGCCCGTCCCGTCGACGGCGCCGACGACTACCTGGTCCCCGTCCACGAGCCTCTGGGCGAGGTTCAACCCCAGCGTGTCACCGCCGTCGCGGACACCTCCGGCGGCGGCCAGCGCATCCGCCACCCGGGCACCGTCCTGCAGGTGCACCAGCCCCGGAACGTGCACCAGCCCGACGACACTCACGACCACGTCGGGCGGTGGCTCCGGAGGCGGCGAGTCCGCTTCCGCGGCGGGCGCGGCGCCGCCCGTCGCCGTCGTGACTCCTGCCTGCACCATCGGCACCGGCGGCACGGCGGGTACCGGGTCGTCACCCCAGAGCGCGATGCCGACACCACCGACGACGAGGAGCCCGACCACCACCATGGCGATCGCACCCGCGTGTCCGGCCGCCAGCCGTGATCTCCGCCAGTGATCGGGCAGCCACGCGCGGTCCTCCACTGCTGTCTCGGTGCCGGGTTCCTCGTCCGTCAACCAGTCCGGCTCGACGGCCCGATCGCCCTCGATCCGGCCATCGCTCCCCTGCCACCGATCGGCCGTGCCCGCGGTCATCCGGGTCAACCGGTCCCGCCCCCGCCTGCGCTCTTCGTCGATCCCCATGGCCGGTGACCGTATCCGGGGCCGAGTGGGCCAGACGGCGCCCGAGGCCCGACCGAGAGAACCTGTGGATCAGTGTGACCCTGTGGAGAAACCCTCGGTTTCTTCCCGTTCCTGCACCCGGGGACTGACCACGACTCCGATCGCGCCGGGGCCGACATGGACGCCGAGGACCGCGTCGAACTCGGTCACCCGGACGCCGTCCGCGGTCTCGATCATCGTGCCGAGCCTCTGTGCCACGGACTCGGCGACATCGGGGCTGCGGAAATGGTGCACGGCCAGATCGACCGGCCTGGACCGGGTCCGGGCCGCGGGATCGGGGTCGCCGGCCGCATCCACCGCGGCGTCGAGCATTTTCGTCCTGGCCTTCGTCGCCGTGCGGGTCTTCTCGCGCACCACCAGCCGGCCTTCGTGCAGGTGCAGGACGGGCTTGATCGACAGCGCGGTACCGAGCAGGGCCGCGGCGGTGCCGATCCGCCCGCCGCGCCGCAGGTTCTCGAGACTGTCGACGACGATGAAGCAGCGGCTGCGTGCCGCGGAGTCGACGGCGACCTCGTAGACGGCGTCCAGATCCGCTCCCCGCGCCGATTCGTCCGCCGCCGCGAGCACCGCGAAGCCGAGTCCCATCGCCGTCGAGCGCGAGTCGACGATCCGGACGCGTCCCCCGAAGTCCTTGGCCGCGTTGCGTGCCGCCTCCCACGTCCCGGACAGCGGCCGGGAGATGTGCACGGCGACGACACCGTCTCCCTCACTGCGTTCGAGGGCGTGTCCGTACACTCCGCGCAGTTCCGCCGGTGACGCGCCCGCGGTGGTGGCGCCGGCGAGATCCTCGGGCATCACGTCGACGCCCTCGCGGTAGTCACGTCCGTCACGCAGCACGTGCAGTGGGGCGACGTCGATGCCACGACGCTCCGCCTCGGCGGGGTCGAGACACGCCGAGGAATCGGTGACCAGGGCTACCGCCACCGGTCACTCACCTCCGTCACCGGCGTGGCGCAACGGACGACCGTCGACGGACACGGACGAATCCACCCCGGTCTTCCGCAGGGTCGCGAGCATGGCCTCGGCGACCCGCTCGTGTCCCCGCCAGCCCCAGTGGATTCCGTCGGGATTGGCCTCGCCGGAGAAGATGTCCTCCCGCACCGCATCGGCGAGGTCGACGAGCGGCACGTCCTTCTCCTCCGCCCATCGGGTCACCGCCTCGACGGCTCCGGGACGGCCGGCGTGCACCCTGCCGTAGGCCTCGCAGTCGTGCACGGACGGCAGCGTACCGATCACCGGGAGTTCGGGACGCATGTATTCCAGTGCGCCGCGGGCATTTTCGAGATACTCGACGCTCAGTCGAGGCGGCAGCGCCACCGGCCTGCCGAGGGGAGACAGCCGCGGCTGGAGCCACTGGTATCCGGCCCGGACGACCCGGCGCACCTGGGGCGGGCGAAGGTACCGGATCTGCTCGCGCAGTGCGGTCGGCAGGGGTGAGGGCAGCGAGTCCATCCCGCCGGTGGCGAACACCACCGCGCCGGCGCGGGGGACGGAAGCCCACACCCGCGGGTCCTGGGTGAGCGCCCACCACATGTCTCGGCACGTCCACCCGATACGGGCCACCAGCTCCACGTCCCACCCGAGTTCGTGGGCCACCAGGTTCGGCCAGATCCGCGGATGGTCCGCGGGAAGGCCGCCCTCCGGTCCGTAGTACGCCAGCGAGTCGGCCAGCACCAGCAGGACCGGGCGGGCGTCGTCCACGACAGGCTCAGAGGACGTCATCGGCCACACTCGCCGACGCGTTCCACACGTCCAGACGCCAGGGCGCCGGGGCCCCGTCGACCGACGGAGGAGAGCTCAACTGGACCCAGCTCGTGTTCGCCAGGCCACCGAAGACCGGCCAGTTCTCGATCGGCAGGTCCAGCAGGGACGCGGTGAGCGCGGCGATGAGGCCACCGTGGGCCACCAACACGAGGGGCCGCTCCCCCCACTGTGGGAACTTGGCCTCGGCTTCGGCGACGACGGGCCGCGCCCTGCGGGCGACGTCCACTCGGCTCTCGCCACCGGGCGGGGCGAACGTGGAGTCGGCACGCCAGTGCAGGCGCGCGCCCGGATCCCGGGCGTCCACCTCGCGATGGGTGAGCCCCTGCCAGCGTCCCAGATGCGTCTCACGCAATCGCTCGTCGACCTGGACCGGCAGCCCGGAACTGTCGCCGAGCGCAACCGCGGTGTCGAACGCCCGTCGCAGATCCGACGACACGATCGCGAGGGGGTCGCGCTCCGCGAGCGCCACCGCGGCGGCCTTGGCCTGGGCGCGGCCGAGTTCGGTCAGCTCCGTGTCGAGTTGACCCTGCATCCGGTTGCCGGCGTTGTACTCGGTCTGCCCGTGACGGAGCAGCACGAGTCGGCGGACGGCGCCGCTCGCGGCCGTCACTGCGCCTCGTCCTCGCCCGCGGCGTCGGTCTCCCCGTCCCGATCCGGGTCGGGGTGGTGCTCGCCCAGTCCCTCGATCTCGATGGCCGGGCAGTCCTTCCACAGCCGGTCCAGGGCGTAGAAGTTGCGCTCGTCGCTGTGCTGGACGTGGACGACGATATCCACGTAGTCCAGCAGTGCCCAGCGCCCCTCCCGCGTGCCCTCCCGCCGGACCGGCTTGTGCCCGGCATCACGCAGGCGATCCTCGACGTTCTCGACGACGGCGTTGACCTGTCGCTCGGTCGGCGCGGAGGCGATCACGAAGCAGTCGGTGATCACCAACTGCTCGGACACGTCGAGAACCACCACCTCGGTAGCCAGCTTCTCGTCGGCCGCCAGTGCGGCGATACGGGCCATCGAGGTGGCCTCGGGCGTTGCACTCACTCGGTTCTCTCCCAGTTCTTCTTCTCCGGCGCGGGCTCGGACATCGTCGCCACGCCATCGGAACGGGCGACATCCTTCGGCCGGTACAGGTTTCGTTTCGAGATGTACTGGACCACTCCGTCCGGTACCAGGTACCAGACCGGCCGGTCCTCGCTCGCCCGGCGACGACACTCGGTGGACGAGATCGCCAGTGCCGGGATCTCGACGAGAGTCACCGAATTCGGCGGCAGCTGCGCGAGGTGCTCGGTGAGGTGCTCGGTGTCGAGTTCGAATCCCGGACGCGACACACCGACGAACTTGGCGAGGGCGAACAACTCTTCCCAATCCTGCCAGGAAAGGATACTGGCCAGCGCATCCGCACCGGTGATGAAGAACAGTTCGGCATCGGGGTGGGTGGCTCGCAGGTCGCGCAACGTGTCGACGGTGTAGGTGACCTTGGCGCGGTCGACGTCGACACGGCTGACCGAGAACCGCGGATTGGACGCCGTCGCGATCACCGTCATCAGGTACCGGTCCTCCGCCGGGCTGACCGAGCGCCCCTCCTTCTGCCAGGGCCTTCCGGTGGGAACGAACACCACCTCGTCGAGCCGGAACCGGTCCGCGACCTCGCTCGCCGCCACCAGGTGCCCGTGATGGATCGGGTCGAAGGTGCCGCCCATGACTCCCAGGCGCCTGCGTCGGCTCTCGCCCTCGGGCTCTCCCCCACGCGGCTCTCCCGCACTCGGCTCACCTGTCACGGGGGTCGAGTTTACGTGTTCACACCGGGAGCAACCCGGCGACCACTGCAGCGAGCTGCTGGGCCGACCGGCACTCGTGCATGCTCACGATCTCGTTGTAGACCTCGGCCGCCGAATCCCCGGTGCCCCATTGGCCGCGGGGCTCCGGATTGAGCCAGTGGGCGTGCCGCGCCGTCGACACCAGGTGCGCGAGCGCGCCGACGTTCGGGTCGCGGTAGTTGTTGCGGCCGTCGCCCAGGATCAGCACCGAGCTGCGCGGCGTCACGGCCTGGGAGAACCGCTCCGCGAAGACTCCGAACGAATGGCCGTAGTCGGAATGCCCGTCGTAGGTGACGAGCTCGGCCTCGCGCACCATCCTGCTCATCGCCACTCCCAGGTCCGCCCCGGTGTCGAAGAAGCGGGTCACCTCGTCGGTGCTGTCGATGAAGGCGAAGACGCGCACCCGCGAGAACTGCTCACGCAGCGCGTGGACGAGCAGCAGGGTGAAGTGGCTGAAGCCGGCGACCGAGCCGGACACGTCGCACAGGACGACCAGCTCGGGCCGCGCCCGTTTGGGTTTGCGCTGGACGAGGTCGATGGGCACGCCCCCGGTGGACATCGATTTGCGCAGGGTGCGCCGCAGGTCGATCGCCCCGGCACGGCTCCGCGAACGACGCACCGCGAGGCGGCTCGCCAGCAGCCTGGCCAGTGGCGCGACGTTGCGCTGCAGAGTTCTCAGCTCGGCGTCCGAGGCGCGCAGGAAGTCCACTTCCTCGGCGAGCTTGGGAACGCCGTAGTTCGCGACCCGTTCCTTGCCCAGATTCTCCGCCGAACGGCGCCGGGTCTCGTTCTCGACCATCCTGCGGAAGTCGGCCAGCCGCTGTGCCGCCGCCCGCTTCGCGACCTCCGACTCGTAGTCACCGGACGGCTTGCCCGGTGCGTCTTCACCACCGCCGAGCAGGCCCTCGAGGATCTTGGTGAGGATCTGGTCCGGGGCGATGTCCCGCAGGGCCTGGTAGGCCGAGTACGAGGGGCCGTTGGCGGAGTCGTAGCGGCCGAGTTCCTCGACCAGCAACGCCACGAGTGACTCCACGGACTCCTGGGCTTCGGCGGACTCGTCGGCGAGCAGCTCCGCGAGGAGCGCGCGCAGCGCCTCGAGGTCGATGTCACCGTTGTCGTCGCGCGGCAGGGTGACGCCCGGGCCGGCGTCGCCGCCCCGCTCGCCGATCGCGGCGGGAAACCAGAGGTCGAAGAGTGCGTCGAAGGTGGCGCGGTGCGTCGGTCTGCGCAGCAGTGCGCACGCCAGCCCCTCGCGGAGCGACTCGCGATCGAGCAGGTTCAGTACCGACATCACGTGCCCGGCATCGACGGTCTCCGACGGACCGACCGTGATGCCGCGGCGGCGCAGTGCCTCGACGAAGTCGACGAGATGTCCGGGCAGACCGTACGGCGACGGGCGCACCCCCGGCCGGACCGGTTCTCGTGCGGGAATGGACACGGCGGCCTCAGTTCAGTCGCAGCTCGGCGACGGCGCGCTCCTGGTCGGAGCGATGCTTGAGGACCACCCCGAGAGTGGCGCGCACGGCGTCGTCGTCGATCGTGTCGAGGCCCAGTGCCAGGAGGGTCCGTCCCCAGTCGATGGTCTCGGACACCGACGGAACCTTCTTGAGCTGCATCGACCGCAGGACCCGGATGGTGCGCACCAACTGCTGGGCGACGATCTCCGGAAGCTCGGGCACCCGGCTGGCGAGGATCCGCCGCTCCAGGTCCGCGTCCGGGAAGTCCAGGTGCAGGAACAGGCAGCGGCGCTTGAGCGCCTCGGACAGTTCGCGCGTCGCATTGGACGTGAGCACGGTGAACGGACGGCGGGTGGCGGTGATGGTGCCGAGTTCGGGAACGGTGACGGCGAAGTCGCTGAGCACCTCGAGCAGAAGCCCCTCGATCTCGACGTCGGCCTTGTCCACCTCGTCGATGAGCAGCACCGTGGGGTCCTCGCGGCGGATGGCCGTGAGCAGGGGCCTCGAGAGCAGGAACTCCTCGGAGAAGACGTCCGCCTTGGTCGCGTCCCACCCGGAGTCCTGCGCCGACTGGATCCGCAGGATCTGCTTCGCGTGGTTCCACTCGTAGAGAGCACGGGCCTCGTCGACACCCTCGTAGCACTGGAGCCGGACGAGTTCGGCATCGGCAGTCTGCGCCACGGCCCTGGCGAGCTCGGTCTTGCCAACCCCGGCAGGCCCCTCGATCAGCAGCGGCTTGCCGAGCCGGTCCGCGAGGAAGACGGCGGTCGCCGTCGCCTTGTCGGCGAGGTATCCGGTCTCGGCGAGTCGACTCTCGACGTCGTCGACGCTCCCGAATACGGGACTGGTGGCGGGAATCGCTCGGTCCACGCGTAACTCCTTCTGAAATGGTCGCCGTCAGGCGGGTCGGGTGTGCCCGTCTCCCCAGACGATCCACTTGGTGGACGTCAGTTCGGGCAGCCCCATCGGGCCCCGCGCGTGCAGCTTCTGTGTCGAGATCCCGATCTCCGCACCGAACCCGAACTGCTCACCGTCGGTGAACGCGGTGGACGCGTTCACCATGACGGCGGCTGCGTCCACCCGCGCGGTGAACTCGCGTGCCGCCGCGAGGTCGGTGGTGACGACGGCCTCGGTGTGCCCGGTTCCGTAGCGGTCGATGTGTTCGACCGCCGTATCCAGATCGTTCACGATCTTCAGCGCGATGTCGAGGGTGAGGTACTCGCGCGACCAGTCGTCGTCGGTGGCCGGGGCCAGCCCGGGAAGGTCTCCGTGCACGACCACACCGTGCGCCTGCAGTGCATCGACCAGCCGGGGCACCGCGGTGTCCGCGATCGCCGCGTCCACCAGCACCGTCTCGGCGGTGTTGCAGACACTGGGCCGTCGGGTCTTGGAGTTGAGCAGGACCTTCTCCGCGACGTCGAGGTCGGCCGCGGAGTGCACGTAGACGTGTACGTTGCCGACGCCGGTCTCGATCGTCGGGACGGTCGCGTCCCGCACGACGGCGTCGATGAGCCCCGCTCCACCGCGCGGGATCACGACGTCGACGAGTCCGCGGGCCTGGATCAGGTGGGTGACCGACGACCGGTCGTCGCTGGGTAGCAGCTGGACCGCGTCCGCGGGCAGACCTCGTTCGACCAACGCCGAACGCAACACCTCGACGAGCGCGGCATTCGACCGGGCCGCCGACGACGATCCCCGCAGGAGGGCGGCGTTGCCGGATTTGAGAGCCAGGCCGAAGGCGTCGACCGTGACGTTGGGACGGGCCTCGTAGACCATGCCCAGCACCCCGAGCGGCACCCGGACCTGCCGCAGCTCGAGACCGTTCGGAAGGGTGGATCCCCGGACGACCTCCCCGATCGGATCGGGGAGCCCGGCGACCTGCCGCAGCCCCGCCGCGATCCCGTCGATCCGGTCCGCGGTGAGGCGGAGCCGGTCCACGAGCGATTCCTCCGTGCCGGCGGCGCGCGCTGCCGCCACGTCCTCGTCGTTGGCCGCGAGCACGGTATCGGTGGCGGCGAGCACGGCGTCGGCGGCGGCATCCAGGGCAGCGTTCTTGTCCACCGTGGTGAGCAGGGCGAGGGTCTTGGACGCGGTGCGGGCGCGACGCGCGGCGTCGTGCACCACCGTGCGGACGACATCCGACGAGCCGGCCGGGCCCGGTCGCGTACCCGCCGATCCGGTGAGGTCCGATCCGGCCGGTGTCGAGGAGGTCGCGGCAGTCATGTCTACAGACTATCGGCCGACCACGACTAGCCTCGACGGCGTGCCCGCACCTCGCGTCGTCGTCGTCGGATCGATCAACATGGACCTGATCGTCGGGACTCCCCGGATCCCGGATCCGGGCGAAACCGTCCTCGGTGACCGATTCGCCACCGGCCCCGGCGGCAAGGGTGCCAACCAGGCCGTCGCCGCGGCCCGGGCCGGCGCCGAGGTGGCGTTCGTCGGTGCGGTCGGGACCGACACCTTCGCCCTCGAGCTGCGACAGTCACTGGTCGATGCCGAGGTGGACGTGACGCAACTACGCGAGATCGACGGCCCCAGCGGCGTCGCGATGATCACCGTCGACGATGCGGGCCGAAACAGCATCGTCGTCGCGCCCGGCGCGAACGGCAGCCTCGCCGGGCTGACCGCGGCGGATCTCGACGCGATCGCGAGCGCGGACGTGTTGTTGTGTCAGCTCGAGATCCCCCTCGACACCGCGGTGTCGGCGACTGCCCACGCCCGGGCGCACGGCACCGTCGTCCTGCTGAACCCCTCCCCCGTGCGCCCCCTGCCGCCGGACCTCACCGATTCCGTCGACGTCCTCGTGGCGAACGAGGCCGAGGCGGCGCAGCTCGCCGACGACATCGCCGCCGTCCCGCACCGGATCACCACCCTCGGCGGCCGGGGCGCGAGACATCTCGGCCCCGACGGCGGCCGCACCGCCGTGGCCCCGCCGCAGGTGGACGTCGTCGACACCACGGGTGCGGGAGACGCCTTCGCCGGGGCACTGGCCGCGGTGTGGGGGCGCCGAGACGACGCGCTCGCGTTCGCCGTCGCGGCCGGTGCACTCGCCACCACCCGGCGCGGGGCAGCGGCCTCGGCCCCACAGCTGCAGGAGATCGAGTCGATTCTGCCCGACTGAGACCCTCCTGTTACTCTTCTGCCGTCGGAAAACCGGGTGGCCGGTTTGCTCTGGTCCCGGGCTTCGAGGGGTGGCCCGCGGCCGAGCACCCTCGGCGACTTCGCGAAGGTGGCCTCGCGAACGACCCCGGCACCTGTCGCCGGCCTCGTGCACCATGGGGGCATGACGAGCGCAGCAAGCGATTTCCGCGACACCGAGTCGACCGACGTTCGCGACACCGGGCTGCGCACCGAGGCGCAGGCTCTCCTCCAGGATCTGGCAGGCCCCGACGCCGTTCTCCGCGACGATCAGTGGACGGCGATCGAGGCGCTCGTCGTACACCGGCGGCGCGCCCTGGTCGTCCAGCGCACCGGCTGGGGCAAGTCGGCCGTCTACTTCATCGCTGCCCGCCTCCTGCGTACCCAGGGATACGGTCCGACGGTCATCGTCTCCCCGCTGCTGGCGCTCATGCGGAACCAGGTGGCCGCCGCCGAGCGGGCCGGAGTACGGGCCGCGACGATCAATTCGGGCAACGTCACCGAGTGGGACGACATCCACGCGCGCGTCGCCGCGAGTGAGGTGGACGTCCTGCTGGTGAGCCCCGAACGACTCAACAACCCGGACTTCCGCGACCAGGTCCTGCCCGCGCTCGCTGCCGACGCGGGCCTGGTGGTGGTCGACGAGGCCCACTGCGTCTCCGACTGGGGACACGACTTCCGCCCCGACTACCGGCGCATCCGGACGCTTCTCGCCTCGCTCGGCACCGACGTCCCGGTCCTCGCCACCACGGCCACGGCCAACGATCGGGTGGTCACCGACGTCTCCGCCCAACTGGGCGTGGGCGCCGGGCCGGGCGAGGGCGAACCGGGCGAGGAGGACGGACGCCGAGACACCCTGGTGCTGCGTGGCGGACTCGAACGCGAATCACTGCACCTGTCCGTCGTCCACATCCCCGAGCCTGCCGCCCGTGCGGCCTGGCTGGCCGACCGGCTCGCGGCGCTCCCGGGATCGGGCATCGTCTACACCCTGACGGTGTCCGCGGCGGCAGATCTCGCCGCGCTCCTCACCGAGGCGGGTCACACCGTGGCTGCCTACACCGGGCAGACCGACCCGACCGAGCGGGAGCACCTCGAACAGGCGCTCCTGCGCAACGAGGTCAAGGCGCTCGTCGCGACGTCGGCGCTGGGTATGGGATTCGACAAGCCGGATCTCGGCTTCGTCGTGCACGTCGGCGCTCCGTCGTCGCCGATTTCCTACTATCAGCAGGTCGGACGCGCCGGGCGCGCCACGGATCGCGCCGAGGTCATCCTGCTGCCCGGCGCCGAGGACCGGCAGATCTGGAGCTACTTCGCCTCGGTCGCGTTCCCGGGGGAACCCACCGTGCGTTCCGTCATCGCCGCGCTCGACACCGACCGGGCCACCTCCACCCCCGCGCTGGAGCCTCTCGTAGATCTCGGCCGTGCCCGGCTCGAGATGGTGCTCAAGGTGCTCGACGTCGACGGTGCCGTCCGCCGGGTCCGCGGCGGCTGGATCGCCACCGGTGAGCCGTGGGCCTACGACGCCGAGCGGTATCGACGTCTCGAGGCCGCCCGCCGTACCGAAGAGGAGGCGATGCTCGAGTATCAGCGCATCGGCACCTGCCGGATGGCGTTTCTGCGCCGCCAGCTCGACGACCCGTCGCTCCCGGAACTCGGCGGCGCTGCGGACTGCGGGCGGTGCGACAACTGCACCGGCACACACCGCTCCACCCTGGTCGACGACGCCGCCGTCGCCGGCACCCGAGCGCGGCTCGAACGGCCCGGCGTGGACCTGGCGCCCCGCAAGCAGTGGCCCACGGGCCTGGCGAAACTCGGCGTCTCGTTGTCCGGCCGGATCTCGGACGGGCCGCAGCCCGGACGGGCACTGGGGCGGCTGGCCGACCTCGGCTGGGGCCCCCGGCTCCGGGAGTTGCTGGGCAGCCCGGACGGCGACGTGCCGGAAGCCGTGGTCTCGGCCGCCGTCCAGGTTCTCGCCGCGTGGGACTGGACGGAACGGCCCACGTCCGTGATGGCCGTGGAATCGCCCTCACATCCCCGGCTCGCGGCCACCCTGGCCGCCCGCCTGGCCACCCTCGGCCGCCTGCGCGACCTCGGCGTCCTGCACCGCGTCCCCGACCATCCGGCGGTGACCGCGGTCAACTCGGCGCACCGGGTGGCGGGTCTCGTCGATGCCTGGGCTGCACCCGACCTCACGGGGGTGGCCGGGCCGATCCTGCTGGTGGACGCACTGAGCGACAGCGGCTGGAGCATCACGATGGCCGCCCGGACGCTCATCGGTGCGGGAGCCGAGAGCGTACTTCCCTTCGTCCTCGCCACGCCGAAGTAGATCCCGGGAGTGTCGCCTCTCGGCGACCTGAAGTTACAAACTTGTGACCAGGCTCACAAACAATGCCTCACCTGCAAGGGCCCCGGGTGTTCGATGTCCGATTTCGGGTACACCGGTGAAATCGCGGCGGATGCTTGTTACGTTCGAGTTTCCAATGACGCCTGACAAAACGAGTGCCATCCCGACCACCGCGCCGGACGCGGTGTTGTTTCGCTGTCCAGAGATCTCAGACGGAGTCCGGCTCTGGGAGATCGCCAGGAATTCCGAAGTGCTCGATCTCAATTCGAGCTACGCCTACCTGCTGTGGTGCCGCGACTTCGCCCGCAGCTCCGTCGTCGCCGACGTCGACGGACGCGCGGTGGGTTTCGTCACCGGGTTCGTCCGGGCAGAATCTCCTGACACACTGTTCGTCTGGCAGGTAGCTGTCGACTCCTCCCAGCGCGGCAAGGGAATTGCCGGCCGGATGCTCGACGACCTCCTCGACCGCCTGGCCCCGGAAGGGGTCACGCAGCTCGAAACGACGATCAGCCCCGACAACGAGGCATCGATCGCACTGTTCACCGCATTGGCCCGCCGTCGCGGAGTCTCCATTTCGAAGCAGGGGCTGTTCTCCCCCAACGATTTTCCCGACGGACACGAAGCCGAAGATCTCTACACGATCGGCTGATTTCACACACACCGGAGGAATGCACGTCATGACCACCGCGGAAACCGATATCTTCCAAACGCTCGAGTCCGAAGTCCGCAGCTACAGCCGCGGATGGCCCACGGTCTTCGAGTCGGCATCCGGTTCCTGGCTGCGCAGCGAGGACGGCCGGGACTACCTGGACTTCTTCGCCGGCGCCGGAGCCCTCAACTACGGGCACAACAACCCGGTCCTCAAGGCCGCGCTCATCGACTACATCGCCGGCGACGGCATCACCCACGGCCTCGACATGCACACCGTCGCGAAGCGCGAACTGCTCGAGAGCTTCGACAGCCACATCCTGAAGCCGCGCGGCCTCGACTACAAGGTCCAGTTCCCCGGCCCGACCGGCGCCAACGCCGTGGAGTCGGCATTGAAACTGGCCCGCAAGGTCACCGGCCGTTCGTCGATCATCAACTTCACCAACGCGTTCCACGGCATGACTCTCGGAGCCCTGTCGGTCACCGGAAACTCGATGAAACGTGCGGGCGCCGGAATCCCGCTGGTGCACGCGACTCCCATGCCGTTCGACAACTACTTCGACGGTGTCACCGAGGACTTCCACTGGTTCTCCCGCGTCCTCGACGATTCCGGCAGCGGCCTGAACCGCCCCGCCGCGGTCATCGTGGAGACCGTCCAGGGCGAGGGCGGCGTCAATGTCGCACGCCCGGAATGGCTTCGGGCCCTTGCGAAGTTGTGCTCCGACCGCGACATCCTCCTCATCGTCGACGACGTCCAGATGGGTTGTGGCCGCACCGGCCCCTTCTTCTCGTTCGAGATCGCGGGCATCACGCCGGATATCGTCACCCTGTCGAAATCCATTGGCGGATATGGCCTTCCGATGGCTCTCACGCTGTTCAAACGGGATCTCGACGTCTGGTCGCCCGGCGAGCACAACGGCACGTTCCGCGGCAACAACCCCGCGTTCGTCACGTCCAAGGTGGCACTCGACCACTACTGGTCCGACGACTCGCTGCACCAGGCGACGCTCGCGAAGGGTGCCCGCATCGCGGAGGCCTTCACCGAGCTGAGTACCCGCTACGAGGGCCAGGTCAGCACCCGCGGCCGCGGGCTCGTCCAGGGCCTCGTCTTCGAGGAGCCCGATCACGCCGCGAAGGTCTGCAACATCGCCTTCGACCAGGGCCTGCTCGCCGAGACCTCGGGCCCGTCGGACGAGGTCGTCAAGCTGCTCCCGCCGCTGACGATCACCGAGGACGAACTCGACCACGGTCTGCGGATCCTCACCGAGGCGACCGACACGGTGTGCAGCTGACCCACCGAATCGGGTCGAACAAGTAAGAAAGAGAAGGCTGAATTCATGATCGTTCGTACCACCGCCGAGATCACCGACACCGATCGCGACGTCACCGCCGAGAACGGGAACTGGCGGAGCAAGCGCATCATCCTCGGTGGGGACAAGGTCGGATTCTCGTTCCACGAGACCACGATCAAGGCCGGCACGGTCAACGAGTTCCACTACGCCAACCACGTCGAAGCCGTGTGGCTGGTCGAGGGCACAGGCACCCTCACCGATCTCGACAACGGCACGGTCTACGACCTCGCGCCCGGGTCGATGTATCTGCTCGACGGCCACGAGCGGCACCGCGTCGAGCCCGTGACGCAGATGCGGATGCTGTGCGTGTTCAATCCGCCGGTCACCGGGCGTGAGGTGCACGACGAGAACGGTGTCTACCCCTTGATCGACGTGCCGGCGTAGCCTCTCGGACATGCCCGCAAGTCACGGTGCCCCCACCCGACGCCACGTGGCAGTCGCCATCGGTCCCGATGCGGACCCGGATCTCGGTGACGCCGTCCGTCGGGGCGGGGGCACTGTCGTGCCGCTGGCTCAGGCCCAGGCCCTGATCTGGGCGAGTGGGCCGGGCGATTTCCCCACCTCTCTCCCGGACTCCGTGGAGTGGGTGCAACTGCCGTCGGCCGGCGTGGAGGCGTGGTTCGCGGCCGGGCTCGTTCCGCGCGAATCCGCGGTCGTATGGACCTCGGCGGCCGGCGTGTACTCGGCCTCGGTAGCCGAACACGCGCTGACCTTGCTCCTCGCCGGAATCCGAGCACTCCCGACCCACCTGGGCGCGACCTCGTGGGCACGCGCCGAGGCGGCGTCCGCCCGGGTGGACACCTTGCGGTCACGGACCGTCGCGGTCATCGGTGCGGGCGGCATCGGGCGGGCACTGATTCCGATGCTGGGCGCCCTGGGCGCCGACGTCCTCGCCGTCAACCGGTCGGGACGGCCGGTACCCGGCGCAGTGAGCACCTTCCCCACGGCTCAGATCGGCGCCGTGTGGGCCCACGCGGACCACGTCGTACTGTCCGCGCCGGCGACAGCGGCCACCTATCATCTCGTCGGCCCACGCGAGCTGGCCCAACTGGGCCAGTCGTCCTGGGTCGTCAACGTCGCCCGCGGGTCCCTCGTCGACACGCAGGCACTCGTCACCGCGCTGCGGGAGAATCGGATCGGCGGCGCGGCGCTCGACGTGACCGACCCGGAGCCGCTCCCCGACGATCATCCGCTGTGGACGCTCCCCAACGTCATCATCACCCCGCACGAGGCGAACCCTCCCGGCCTCATGCGTCGCGCCTACGCCGCGCACGTGAGCGCCAACGTCGCCCGATTCGCCGAGGGTGCCGCGCTCGATTCCGTGATCGACACCGTGGCCGGATACTGACCGACGGTATCGTGGTGGTCGTGTCCCACCAGCTACGGAGCCTGTTGTCCGGCCGACGGTGGTGTGTACTCACCGGAGCCGGGATCTCCACGGATTCCGGAATCCCCGACTATCGCGGCCCGGACTCCCCGCCCCGCACCCCGATGACGTACCAGCAGTTCGTCGGTGACGACGCATTCCGCAGACGCTACTGGGCGCGCAACCATCTGGGCTGGCGGCACATGGATGCGGCCGTGCCCAACGACGGTCATCGCGCACTCGCCCGGCTCGAGCGCTCCGACACGGTCACCGCGGTGATCACGCAGAACGTCGATCTGTTGCACACGAAGGCCGGGAGCAGGCGGGTCATCGATCTGCACGGCACCTACGCGCAGGTGCGCTGCCTGTCGTGTGATCACCTCATCTCCCGGGCCACGCTCGCCGAGTATCTCGAGGAGGCCAACCCCGGATTCGCCGAGAGCGTCTACCGCGCGAGCGGCCTCGAGGTGGCGCCGGACGCGGACGCCGTCGTGGAGGACACCGCGCGGTTCGAGGTGGTGGACTGCCGCCGGTGCGGCGGCATGCTCAAACCCGACATCGTCTACTTCGGTGAGTCGGTTCCGAAGCCTCGCGTCGCCCACGCATTCGACGTCGTCGACACCGCGGAGGCCCTGCTGGTACTCGGATCCTCACTGACCGTGATGTCGGGACTCCGGTTCGTGCGCCGTGCGGCCGCCCGCGGAATACCGGTCGCGATCGTCAACCGCGGGGTCACCCGCGGCGACGAGTACGCGACGGTGAAGGTGGACGCAGGCTGCGCCGACGTCCTCGCGACGCTGGCACCGGTGCCGGCCCCTGCCCTGATCGCCCCTGCCTGATCGCCGCTGCCCGGTCTCAGAGGGGGACGAGGTCGTCCGCGTGGACGATCGGGCGCCGCATGTCCGGCGGCAACTCGAGCGTCGAACGCCCGGTCATCACCGAGATCTCCGCGGAGTCGTAGCCGACCACCCCGCGCGCCACCGGCTGACCGTGCGGGTCGAGCAGGGCCACGACGTCGCCTCCGTGGAAGCGCCCGTGCACGGTGGTGACCCCGGCCGCCAGCAGAGAACGGCGATCCGCGACCACCGCACGCACCGCCCCGTCGTCCAGTTGCAGGGAGCCCTGTTCGTCGGCCGCATGGCGCACCCAGAACCGACGGGCGGACAGCCGCGTCGGACGGGCCGCGAACGCGGTACCCACCGACGCTCCCGCCAGTGCCGCCGACGCCTCGGACGCCGCCGCCAGCAGCACCGGCACCCCGGCATCGGCGGCCAGCCTGGCGGCGGAGAGTTTGGAGGCCATTCCGCCGGTACCCAGGGCGCCACCGGCCCCGGCCACCACACCGTCGAGGTCCTCGGGGCTGCGTACCTCGGGAATCAACGTCGCGTGCCCCTTACGAGGATCCCCGTCGTAGAGCCCGTCGACATCCGAGAGCAGGATCAGGGCCTCGGCCCCGACCAGATGCGCCACCAACGCGGCGAGCCGGTCGTTGTCGCCGAAACGCAGCTCGGCCGTCGCGACCGTGTCGTTCTCGTTCACGACCGCGACGGCGTGCAGGGCACGGAGTCGGTCCAGCGTGCGCTGCGCGTTCCTGTGCTGGGTGCGGCGCGCGATGTCGTCGGCGGTGAGGAGCACCTGCCCGACGGTCCGTCCGTACCGCGCGAAGGACGTGCCCCACGCATGCGCCAGCGCGAGCTGGCCGACGCTCGCGGCGGCCTGCTTCGTCGCCAGATCCCGAGGGCGCCTGCCCAGCCCGAGCGGCGCCAGCCCCGCCCCCACGGCACCGGACGACACCACCACCACGTCGGACCCCGCGCACATCCGAGATTCGATGGCATCGGCGAGCGCATCCAGCCGATCCATGTCCAGCCCGCCGACCAGGCTCGTCAACGCCGAGGAACCGATCTTCACGACGATGCTGTGCGCGCCGGCGATCGCCTCCCGCGTCGCGCTCACCGCGCGACCCCGTCCACCGACGCACTCACCGCGCGTCCGTCCCCGGGTCGTCCTCCAGACCGCGTCGCACGCGCCGGGCATGCTTGCGCTCGGCAGCGCCGATGCGGTCCACCTGGTCGAGACGTGCGTCGGTGCCGCGTCCCGTACGGGTCAGATCGACACCCGCCGGAGTCTGTGGCTCCCACTCGAAGCTCACGTCACCGATGGTGACCGAGCAGCCGGGCTCGGCACCCTGCTTGACCAGTTCGTCCTCGACGCCCAGCCGCGCGAGCCGGTCCGCCAGGTAGCCGACGGCCTCGTCGTTGTCGAACTGGGTCTGTGCCACCCACCTCTCCGGACGCGGGCCGCGGACGATGAATCCCCCGGGCTCGCCCGGATCGGCGATGACACTGAAACTGGACTGGTCCACCGGAACCGGCCGGATGACCTGCCGCTTCGGTGCTGCAGGCGGGTGCGCCTCACGGTAGTCCAGAACGAGCCCCGCCAGGGCGAACGTCAACGGCCGCAGTCCTTCTCGGCTCGCCGTCGAAATCGAGTACACGGGCCAGCCGCGCGCCTCGAAGTCCGGGGTCACCATCTCGGCGAGTTCCGCCGCCTCCGGGACGTCGATCTTGTTGAGGATCACGATGCGCGGACGGTCGGCGAGGTCACCGAGTCCGGCGTCGCCCTTCAATGCCGGTGTGTAGGCGGCAAGTTCCGCCTCGAGGGCGTCGACGTCGGAGATCGGGTCACGTCCCGGCTCGAGCGTCGCACAGTCCACCACGTGGGCGAGCACCGCGCAGCGCTCGAGATGCCGCAGGAAGTCCAAGCCCAGTCCGCGGCCCTCGCTCGCGCCGGGGATGAGCCCGGGGACGTCGGCGACGGTGAAGGTCGTGTCCCCCGCCGACACCACACCCAGGTTCGGGACGAGCGTCGTGAACGGGTAGTCCGCGATCTTGGGCTTCGCGGCCGACAGCACGGACACCAGTGACGACTTGCCTGCGGACGGGAAGCCCACGAGACCCACGTCGGCAACCGACTTCAGCTCGAGGACCAGGTCGCGCTCCTCACCCGCCTCCCCGAGCAGGGCGAAGCCGGGAGCCTTGCGCGCCTTGGACGCGAGCGAGGCGTTGCCGAGGCCGCCGCGGCCGCCACTGGCCGCGTCGAACCGGCTCCCGACGCCGATGAGATCCGCGAGGATCGTGCCGTCGCGATCGAGGACCACGGTGCCGTCCGGGACCTTGAGGACCAGGTCGTCACCGTTGGCGCCGTCGCGGTTGCCGCCCATCCCCTGCTTGCCGTTGGTGGCTTTCGCGTGCTGCTGGAAGTGGAAGTCGAGCAGTGTGTGGACGTTGGGGTCGACTTCGAGGATCACCGCGCCGCCCCGGCCGCCGTTTCCACCGTCCGGGCCGCCCAGCGGCTTGAACTTCTCCCGGTGCACCGAGGCACATCCGTTTCCGCCCTTGCCGGCGCTGACGTGCAGAGTCACGCGGTCGATGAATCGGGACATGGCGGGAGGTTCCTTCCTCGGTCGGCCCCGCAGGGTCGACTCACAAGATATCGGGCTCGGCGAGGCCGCAACGGCGGACCGGCCGGGTCGATACCGAAACAAGCGAACAGGGGCGGATCGGGTATGGCACCCGGTCCGCCCCTGTTCGGGAAAACTCTATGACGCCCGACTGGCGGGCGGTGAACTCCGTCGGTGGCAGATCAGGCTTCCACTGCCGGGACGATGTTCACGGTCTTGCGGCCACGCTTGCTGCCGAACTCGACCGCACCGGCGGCGAGCGCGAACAGCGTGTCGTCGCCACCGCGGCCGACGTTGACGCCGGGGTGGAAGTGGGTTCCACGCTGACGAACCAGGATCTCGCCCGCGCTGACGGCCTGGCCGCCGAAACGCTTGACGCCGAGACGCTGGGAGTTGGAATCGCGACCGTTGCGTGAGCTGGACGCACCCTTCTTATGTGCCATGACTAGACCCTCCTCGGGTGAAAGTAGCGACTTACTTGATGCCGGTGACCTTGAGGACGGTCAGCTTCTGCCGGTGGCCCTGACGCTTGTGGTAGCCGGTCTTGTTCTTGAACTTGTGGATGCGGATCTTCGGGCCCTTGGTGTGCTCGACGACCTCGCCGGTGACCGTGACCTTGGCCAGCTTGTCGGCGTCGGTGGTGAGCTCGGATCCGTCGACGACGAGAACCGGAGCAAGCGAGACAGCCGTTCCGGGCTCACCCTCGATCTTCTCGACCTTGACGAGGTCACCAACAGCGACCTTGTACTGCTTTCCGCCGGTCTTGACGATCGCGTACGTTGCCATCGGAGGGCTTCCCCTTGCTTCTTCGAACTTGCTCGCGACCCACTAGGACATGGGACGCGACTGGTCTGGTGTGGAGGCTGCAACGAGCAGGAATCGGGCCACGGTCTCGCGGCGCGCGCATTCCTGTCACCGTGCAGCGACTGGTCAAGGTTACAGGAAGGCGGCCGCGTGGACCAAACCGCCTCCCTGTGGCCCTCGTGACCCGTCAGGTGGTTCGACTCTCAGTCGTCCGACTCGACCGGCGGCCCCGCCGGCCGGCCCGCCGCACGACGGCGACGTGGCCTGCTGACGACGACCGGTTCCGGTGCGGGCTCGGGTGCAGCGCCGTCGCGTTCGTCGGCATCTCCCTGCGCCGAGGCCCCTTGCGCTGAGGCTCCCTGCGCAGTGGCCACCGGCACCACGATCACCGTGCCCGTGGCATCCTGCGTGCTCGGAGCGGCCGCTGCACGGGAGACGCGACGGCTGCGGCGGCGCGGCGGGCGTCCCGCGGGCCCGGTTTCCGCCGCGGCGTCGGTGTCCGCGACAGGCTCGGCCTTCGGCTCGGAGGCAGCCTCGGAAACCGCCACCGGTCGGGAGGCCGCGGGCTCGGCAGAGACGATCACTCGATCGGCAGGGACACTCTCGCCGGGAGCGGACGACGCGACCACGACGGCAGGCGTGGCCTCGGCCGCCGCGACCTCGCCGGCAGACTCCGCAGCGGTCGCGGCCTCCGTTTCCCCGGAACCGGGTGCCGGGCTGTCCGGTGCCCGGCCGTCGGAAGGCTGGGCGGCGTCATCGTCCTGGTGGTGACCCGCCATCGCGAGTGCCACCGGGTGAGCGGCCCGCTTCACCGCGGAGTCAGCGGTGTCCCCGTCCGTTGCCGCCTCGCGCGGGTCGCCACCCTTGTCCCGGGTGTCCTTGCCGCGCTTGCCTCGACGAGATTCCTGCCGCGAGCCCGAGCGGGCGTCGCCCCGGGACTCCTGCTTCGGCTCGATCGGGTCGGCGTGCACGATGATTCCGCGACCGTGGCAGTGCTCACAGGTGGTGGAGAACGCCTCGACGAGACCGGTTCCCAGCTTCTTGCGGGTCATCTGCACGAGACCGAGCGAGGTCACCTCCGACACCTGGTGCCGGGTACGGTCCCGTCCGAGCGCCTCCGTGAGCCGCCGCAGGACCAGATCGCGGTTGGATTCGAGCACCATGTCGATGAAGTCGACGACGATCATCCCACCGATGTCCCGCAGGCGCATCTGCCGCACGATCTCCTCGGCGGCCTCGAGATTGTTCCGGGTGACGGTCTCCTCGAGGTTGCCGCCCGCACCGGTGAACTTTCCGGTGTTGACGTCCACCACGGTCATCGCCTCGGTGCGATCGATGACCAGGGTGCCGCCCGAGGGCAACCACACCTTGCGGTCGAGGGCCTTCGCGAGCTGCTCGTCGATGCGGTGCGCACCGAACACGTCCAGCTGACCGGACGCGTCGTACTTCTCGAGGCGAGGCCGCAGGTCCGGCGCAACAGCCCCGATGTAAGACTCGATGGTCTCCCACGCCTTGTCGCCTTCGACGACGAGCTTGGAGAAATCCTCGTTGAAGAGATCACGAACAACCTTGACCAGAAGGTCCGGCTCCTCGTACAGGGTCTTCGGGTTGCCCGACTTCCCGGATTCAGCCTTCGCGGACTGCTCGCGGATCGTCTCCCACTGTGCCTGCAGACGCTGGACGTCGCGGGCCAGCTCGTCCTCGCTCACGCCCTCGGCTGCGGTCCGGATGATCACACCGGCGTCCGAGGGGACGACCTCGCGCAGGATGTCCTTGAGCCGCTTCCGCTCGGTGTCGGGCAGCTTGCGGCTGATGCCGGTGGAGTTGCCGTCCGGGACGTAGACGAGGAACCGGCCGGCCAGGCTGATCTGGGTCGTCAGGCGCGCTCCCTTGTGGCCCACCGGATCCTTGCTGACCTGCACCAGCACCTGATCGCCCGGCTTGAGCGCCTGCTCGATCTTGCGGGAGTTCCCGCCGAGCCCGGCAGCCTCCCAGTTGACCTCGCCTGCGTAGAGCACGCCGTTGCGGCCCCTGCCGATGTCGATGAACGCGGCCTCCATGCTGGGCAGCACGTTCTGGACGCGGCCGAGGTACACGTTGCCCACCATCGACGCCGACGACGACGAGGTCACGAAGTGCTCGACAACGATTCCGTCCTCGAGCACCGCCACCTGGGTGGACGCATGCGGGTGGCCCGAGGCCAACCGGTCCCGGACGACCATGACACGATCGACCGCCTCACGGCGGGCCAGGAACTCGGATTCGGTGAGGATCGGCGGCCTGCGTCGCCCGGCGTCGCGACCGTCGCGACGACGTTGACGCTTCGCCTCGAGTCGCGTCGACCCGCTGATGCCCTGGACCTCGTCCTTGCCCCGGTTCTTGTTGCGCGGTTCGCGCTCGTGGACGACGGTGTTCGGCGGATCGTCCTCGGAGGACGCCTCCGTCCCGTCCCCTCCGGAACGACGGCGACGGCGGCGACGGCGACGGCGGCTCGAGCCGTCGCCGGATTCGTCGCCGGAATCGGCGCTCTCGGTGCCGCTCGTGGAGTCGTCGTCGGCCTTCTCGGCTTCGTCCTTCTGGTCGGAGTCCTTCTTGCCGACGCCCTTCTTGTCCCCGGGCTCGGCGTCCGCCGACGTGTCGGTACCGGACGTGTCGGTGCCCGACTTCTTGTCGTCGGCCGTACGCTTCCTCCGGCCGCCCCGCTCGCGACCCTTCCCCCGTCCGGAGCCGGCGTCGGAGGACTGGTCCCCGTCCGTCTCGGACGACTGCGCGCCGCGCTCGCCCGCGCGGTCCTCGTCGTCGTGGGAGTCCTCGGCCGATGCACCGTCATCATGCTCGCCGTCGTCATGCGCACTGTCGTCGCGGTCGGACTGCTCGCCCCGGCCACGTCCGCGGCCACGCCGTCCCCGGCGCCGCCTGCGCGGCTGATCGCCGTCGTCCGGGCCGCCGTCCTCGCCACGGCTGTCGGGCGCGGTGTCCTGCTCTGCCGCAGTGTCGGGCGCGCTGCCCGCGTCCGCCGCCTCGACGGTCCCGGGCGTGGTCTCGCTGTCGGTGTCCGATCCGGATGCGGCGGGTGCCCCGCTCGCTCGGCGCGCGCGTGTGCGGCGCGGCGGAGCGGCGTCGAGATCCGGCTGGAGGAACAGGGGAACCTCGACCGGTGCCGCCGCCGACGATTCGGTCGGCGCGAACGGCGCCTCCACGGCCGAGAAGTCCAGTTGTGGGGCGCTGCTCTCCGCCGCGGCAGCCGACTCCCCGGAAGTGTCCGGTTCGGCGGCCGGTGCGGGTGCCTCCGTGGGCGCGGCGTCGGTGGTGGTGGTGGTGAGCGCGTCACGCACGCGCTCGGCAACCTCCCGGGACACGCTCGAGTGAGCGCTCCTCAGTTCGACGCCCTGCGTCCCGGCCTCGGCGATGACCTGCTTGCTCGTGATCCCCAGCAGTTTCGCGAGGGCGTGCACACGCATCTTCTCGGGTAGTGCCCCCGCCTCGTTCGATCCTGCGGCGTTCGACTCTGAACTTGTGGGCGGCGCTTGATCGGCCACGTAATCTCCTCGGGCCCCCGGGCGCGTCCACCCCCTCCTCGAGGTGATGTGACGCGGCCACGCGAGGGCCGGTTTCGTATGTTCCGCGCCCGGGTCGGGCCACGGCACTTCTGGGTCTCGCTCCGCACCACAGTGATGTCCGTTTTCACCACTGACATGCAGTGCCTGTCCGGATGGCACAGGCTGCGACCGGGGTCGAGACTGCGACTCGAGCGCCTGTTCGACGAGCCTCCCGCCACGTCCGGGTGTTTCCCGCCGACGTGGGGGCCGCGACGAATGGGCCATCGAGCCGGATAGCCATCCGGCCGGTTCCGCACTGCTACGCGATGCGGTCCGGCCACTTGCCAGTATCCCACACGTTCCGACCGGCACACGCCATCGGCGCACCGAACGGGAATCTCCGGTGGTGGAACGGGGAGGTCTTCTGCCGCGCGGCTACCGGCCGGCGAGTGCGGGGAACCAGAGAGCGATCTCCCGTTCGGCGGATTCCACCGAGTCGGAGCCGTGCACCAGGTTCGCCTGCGTTTCGAGCCCGAAGTCGCCGCGGATGGTGCCGGGGACTGCCTTCTCCACCGGGTCGGTGCCGCCGGCGAGCTGCCGGAAGGCGGCGATCGCGCGGGGGCCCTCGATCACCGCGGCCACCAGCGGGCCGGAGGTGATGAACTCGAGCAGGCTCGGGTAGAACGGGCGGCCCTCGTGCTCGGCGTAGTGGCTCGCCGCCACGGCCTCGGGTGCGGTGCGGAGGTCCAGTGCCGCGATCGACAAGCCCTTCCGCTCGATTCGGCTCAGGATCTCTCCCACGTATCCGCGGGAGACTGCGTCGGGCTTGATGAGTACCAGGGTGCGCTCAGTCACGAGGCGTCAGCCTAACGTGCGTGGCTGCTGGCTCGGCAACAGCCCCTTCTCCATCCGGATGCGCAGGTCTCTGCGCAGGTAGAGCAGATATGCCCAGACCACTCCGAAGATGACGCCGACGGCACCGATGGAGAGGTCGACGAACGCTCCGAACAGGAGGATCACCTGGATGGTGATGTTGAACTTCATCGCCCAGGAGCGTCCCTGCACTCCCGCGCCGAGCACCATCGCGATCGCCGAACCGATGATCAGACCGCCGGAGAGCCAGGTGACGCCGCCGCCGAGGTTCGCGACGATCGGCAACGCCAGCAGGATGACGATGGCCTCGAGGACCAGGGTGCCCGCACAGACGCCGCGGAACCCCTTCCAGGGATCCGGCGCCGCGGGAATCTCGCTGTTCTCGGGCCCGGCGTCCTGGGGCCCGCTGCCTTCGCCGTTCCGACTGTCGCTCACGACGGGTCCTTTCCGAATAGTGTCCGGGCGGCCCCGGCGGTGACCACCGACCCGGTGATCACCACGCCTGCGCCCGATACCGCCTCGCCCGGCTCGGCCACCTCCTCCGCCAGACCGATCGCGGTTTCCACCGCATCCGCCAGGGTCGGGGCGACGACGACACGCTCGTCACCGAATCGCGCCACCGCCCGGTTCGCGAGGTCCTCGACGTCCATCGACCGGGGCGACCCGTTGTGGGTGACGACGAGTTCGTCGATCACCGGCTCGAGCGCCTCGAGGATGCCGTCGACGTCCTTGTCCCCCATCACCGCGACGACGCCGACCAGTTTGCGGAAGTCGAATTCCTCGGCGAGCGCGGCGGCGAGCGCGCGGGCGCCGTCCGGATTGTGTGCCGCATCGAGGAAGACCGTGGGTGCCGACCGGACCCGCTCGAGCCGGCCCGGGCTGTCCACCGTGGCGAAGCCTTCCCGGATCGCGTCCTGATCGAGTTGCCGCTCGGGGCCGGCGCCGAAGAACGCCTCGACCGCCGCGAGCGCGAGCACTGCGTTGTGCGCCTGATGCTCGCCGTGCAGCGGGAGGAACACGTCCGTGTAGACGCCGCCGAGCCCCTGCAACTCGAGCTGCTGGCCGCCGACCGCGATCTGCCGGGCCAGTATCCGGAACTCGGACCCCTCGCGGGCCACTGCCGAATCGGTCTCGACGGCCCGGCGCAGGAGGACCTCCATCACCTCGGGAGTCTGCTCGGCCAGGACCGCCACGGTGTCCCGCGGAACGAGGTCGTCCTCCGGCCCCTTCTTGATGATTCCAGCCTTCTCGGCGGCGATCTCGGCGATGTCGTCGCCCAGGTAGTCGGCGTGGTCGAGCCCGATCCGGGTGATCACCGCGACCTGGCCGTCGATGACGTTGGTCGCGTCCCATCGGCCGCCCAGCCCCACTTCGACGACCGCGACGTCGACGGGCGCCTCGGCGAACGCCGCGTACGCCATGGCGGTGAGGACTTCGAACTTGCTCATCCGGGGGCCGCCCGCGGCCTCGGACTGCTGGTCCACCATCAGGACGTAGGGTTCGATCTCGCGATAGGTGTCGACGTAGGTACGCGGCGAGAGCGGCGCCCCGTCGACACCGATGCGTTCGGTGGCCAGTTGCAGGTGCGGGCTCGTCGTACGCCCGGTCCGACGGTGCAGCGCACGCAGGAGCGAATCGATCATCCGCACCACGGACGTCTTGCCGTTGGTTCCGGTGACATGGATCGCCGGGTAAGCCCGCTGCGGCGAACCGAGGAGGTCCATCAGCGCCGCGATCCGGGTGAGCGACGGCTCGATCTTGGTCTCCGGCCACCGGCGGTCGAGTTCCGCCTCGACCAGGGTCAGTTCGGCGAGGTCGACGGGGTCGATCTCGGCACCGCGGTCGTCGCCGGTCACCCCGGTCACCGCGCCTTCGTCTCGGCGAGTTCCCCGAGCCGTGCCCCGATGCGTTCGATCTCCTCGCGGGCCACCTGCTGCCGGGTGCGGATCTTGTCGACGACGGCGTCCGGAGCCTTCGCGAGGAACGCCTCGTTGCCCAGCTTGCCCGAGGTGGTCGCCAGTTCCTTCTCCGCGACCGCGAGATCCTTCTTCAGCCGCGCGATCTCGGCTCCGACGTCCACCGTCCCGGAGGTGTCGAGTTCGACGGTGACGGTGGCGCCGCCGACCCGCACCTCGACGGCCGCGGACGGGGTGAAGCCCTCTCCCGGCTCGGTCAGGCGCACGAGCGAGGCGATCACGGGCAACTGAGCGGACAGGTCGGCGTCGTCGACCCCGACGAGCCGCGCCGGCACCTTCTGCGACGGCTTGAGGCCTTGGTCGCTGCGGAACCTGCGCACCTCGGTGACCAGCCGCTGGACATCCTGGATACGTTGCGCGGCAACCGGATCCGCCTCGACGCCGGACGGCTGCGGCCAGGACGCGATCACCACCGACTCGCCGCCGGTCAGCACCTTCCACAGGGTCTCGGTGACGAAGGGGATCACCGGATGCAGCAGTCGCAGCAACGCATCGAGGACGTTGCCGAGTACCACCCGGGTCGTCTCGGCCCGGGCCTCGCCGGAGAACTGCACCTTGGCGATCTCCAGGTACCAGTCGCACACCTCGTCCCAGGCGAAGTGGTAGAGCGCCTCGCACGCCTTGCTGAACTCGTAGCGATCGAAGGCGCCGTCGACCTCACCCCGGACCTGTTCGAGCCGGTCGAGGATCCAGCGGTCCGCGTCGGTGAGCGACTCGCGCGGCGCGAGGTCACCGGGGGCCGCGCCGTTCATCAGCGCGAACTTGGTGGCGTTGAACAGCTTGTTCGCGAAGTTGCGCGAGCTCTGTGCGTGGTCCTCCCCCACCGACAGGTCCGCACCCGGATTGGCGCCACGGGCGAGGGTGAAGCGCAGGGCGTCGGCACCGAAGCGGTCCACCCAGTCGAGCGGGTCGATCCCGTTGCCCCGCGACTTCGACATCTTCTTGCCGTACTGGTCGCGCACCAGGCCGTGCAGGAACACGTCCCGGAACGGCACCGTGGCGCCCTCGTCGGGCGCCCCCTCGGGCCGGGCGGTGACCGCCTCGTCCTGTCCGACGTAGGTGCCGAACATCATCATCCGGGCCACCCAGAAGAACAGGATGTCGTAGCCGGTGACCAGCACGCTGGTGGGGTAGAACTTCTCCAGCTCGGCAGTGGCGTCCGGCCATCCCATCGTGGAGAACGGCCACAGGCCGGAGGAGAACCAGGTGTCGAGCACGTCCGGATCCTGCTCCCAGCCCGCGGGCGGGGTCTCGTCCGGACCGAAGCACTCGACCTCGCCGGCCGGCCCGTACCAGATCGGGATGCGGTGGCCCCACCACAGCTGCCGGGAGATGGTCCAGTCGTGCATGTTGTCCACCCAGGCGAACCAGCGCGGTTCCTGGCTCGCCGGGTGGATGACGGTGTCACCGGTGCGCACGGCGTCACCTGCGGCCTTCGCCAGTTCGTCGACCTTGACCCACCACTGCATCGACAGCCGGGGTTCGATCGTCTCACCGCTGCGCTCGGAATGGCCGACGCTGTGCAGATAGGGGCGCTTCTCGGCGACGACCCGCCCCTGCTCGGCGAGCGCCTCGCGCACCTTGACGCGGGCCTCGAAGCGGTCCAGGCCGTCGAATTCCGTACCGGTGTCGGCGATCTTGCCGGACTTGTCCATGATCGTCGGCATGGGCAGCTCGTGTCGCACGCCCATCTCGAAGTCGTTGGGATCGTGGGCGGGGGTGATCTTCACCGCGCCCGTACCGAACTCGGGGTCGACGTACTCGTCGGCGATGATCGGGATCCGGCGGCCGGTGAGCGGGTGTTCGAGCGTGGTGCCGACGAGATTCCGGTACCGCTCGTCCTCCGGATGGACCGCGACGGCGGTGTCACCGAGCATCGTCTCGACACGGGTCGTCGCGACGATCACGTGCGGCTCGTCGTCGCTGAGCGAGCCGTAGCGCAGCGACACCAGCTCGCCCTCGACCTCCTCGAACTTGACCTCGATGTCGGAGATGGCCGTCTGCAGCACCGGAGACCAGTTGACCAGGCGTTCGGCTCGGTAGATGAGGCCGTCGTCGTAGAGGCGTTTGAAGATCGTCTGCACCGCGCGGGACAGTCCGTCGTCCATCGTGAATCGGTCACGGCTCCAGTCGACGCCGTCACCGATCCGGCGCATCTGCCCCTGGATCTGGCCGCCGGATTCGCGCTTCCACTCCCAGACCTTCTCGACGAACGCCTCGCGCCCCAGGTCTTCCTTGCTCTTTCCGGCCGCGGCGAGTTGCTTCTCGACGATCGTCTGGGTGGCGATCCCCGCGTGATCCATGCCGGGAAGCCACAGGACCTCGAAGCCCTGCATCCGCTTGCGCCGGCAGAGGGCATCCATGAGCGTGTGGTCGAGCGCGTGCCCCATGTGCAGGCTGCCCGTCACGTTCGGTGGCGGCAGCACGATGGAATAGCCGGGCTTGTCGCTGCTCGCGTCCGCGGTGAAGTAACCGGCGTCGACCCACCCCTGATAGAGATCGGCCTCCACCGCGCTGGGGTCCCAGCTCTTGGGCAGGTCGACGGCGTCGTTCGGGGTATGGGGAGCTGCACTGGTCACCCGACAATCCTAATGGCCCGAGCCCCGGGCACCTCCCCTGGGTGAAGGTGGCCTTCGACCGGTCTGACCGGTCGAAGGCCACCTTCACCCACGGGGGGCGGGGGATCAGCCGAGGATCTCGGGCATCTCGGCGGCTTCCCCGAGAACGTGCTCGGAGAGGAAGGCGCGTACCACCTCGTACCAGAGCTTCGTGTGCTGCGGCGCGAGCACCCAGTGGTTCTCGTCCGGGAAGTACAGGAACCGGTGCGCCGTGGCCCCCTCCTCGTCGGCAGGCAGGCCGGACTCGGACAGCAGCTCGAACCACAGCCGCAGCCCCTCCCCGATCGGCACCCGGTAGTCCCGGTCGCCGTGGATGACGAGCATCGGAGTGACGATGTCGGCGACGTAGAGATGCGGCGAGTTCTCCACGGCCATCTCCGGAGTCATCTCGCGCTGCCAGTACCAGGCCGAATCGGTGGTGGGCCCGAACTGGTCCAGCGCCCAGAGGCTCGCGTGGCTCACGATCGCCTTGAACCGGCCCGTGTGCCCGGCGATCCAGTTCGCCATGTAGCCGCCGAAGGAGCCGCCCATCGCGCCCGTCCGCTCGGCATCGATCTCGGGGCGTGCCACGGCGGTGTCGGTGATCGCCATGAGATCGGTGTACGGCTCCGCGCCCCACCGTCCCCAGCCACGCTGGACGAAGCTCTGCCCGTACCCGGTGGACAGCGCCGGATCCGGAAGCAGCACGGCGTAGCCCTGCGCGACCAGGAGCCAGGGATTCCACCGCCACGACCACGTGTTCCAGGACGACAGCGGACCGCCGTGCACCCAGAGCAGCAACGGCACCGGCGCGTGCGCCTCGGCACCGGTCGGGAGCGCGAGCCAGCCACGCACGGCGGTACCGTCCGCAGCCTTCGTCTGCACCTCCGTCAGTGTGCCGGGCAGCTCCGGCAACGCCTCGGGAGCGGGAAGCATCGAGACGGCCCCGGTCACCAGGTCCACTCGCACCGGGTGCGGGGGCGCCTCGTACGACGCCCGCAGCGCGTAGGCGCACTGCCCGTCCGGCGCGACGCACACGTCGCTGTACGCCGCGTCGTCCGTGGTGATCCGTGAGACCGGGGACTCCGCAGAACTCGGGGACCCCGCGGATCCCACGCGCACGCGGAAGATCGGAGCGCGGCCCCGGTGGTCGGCGGTGAACAGCAGTTCGGTCCCGTCCGCCGACCACACCGGCGACGTCGGCCACAGATCACCGACGTCGACGAGTTCGGAGGTTCCGCGGCGCAGGTCGAACAGGTGCAGCGTGGTGCGGGGTGCGAGCAGATCGGTCGAATGTGCCTCGCGCAGATACGCCACGGACGCACCGTCCGGCGAGATCGCCGGAGCGGACACGTCGACGCCCAGGTCGTCGACCAGGAGGGACTGCTCGCCGGTGCCGGTGTCCACCTTCACCAGAACGGTGCGCATCGCCGCTCCCGCAGCGGGCACCGCCCACGTCGTGACGGCGAACTCGCCGTCCCAGGACAGGTCCACGTCGGCGTCGCGCAGTGCGGCCCCTGCCAGTGGCGTGAGATCCACCGGGGCGTCGCCGCTCCCCCCCGCCGGTGTCGAGCGAGCCCGAGAACAGGTGCGGCGCACCCGGGCCCAGGTCGTCGTCCCAGTGCCGCACCGGATAGCCGCTGTGCAGGATCGCCGAGACCTTCTTGTCCTTGCGCTCCTTGCGGATCCGCCGATCCTCGGCCACCGAGTCGGCGGCGTCCAGCAGCGGTGTGGTCAGCAGGAACCGCGGAGCGGCGCGAGCGGCGAGCACGCTGTCGACGTCATCCGCGAAGTCGGTGACACGACACGCCTCGCCGCCACCGGCCGGCAAGCGCCACAGCGCTTTCGGGCAGTCCTCGCCGCCACGGAGCGGCCGGGAGGCGAGGAAGAGCACGTCCCCGTCCGAGGTGAACACCGGCGCCGTCTCGCTCTCCGCGCCCCAGGTGAGTCTGCGGGCGGCGGTGTTCCCGGTGGGATCGACCTCCCACAGCGATGTCACGTACTTCACGGCATCGTCGTCGAGTTCCGCGTGGGCGAGGACCAGCCTGCGGCCATCCGTGGACATCGACAGGTGCGAGAGCCTGCCGAGGGCGAGGTAGTCGTCGAGTTCGTCGAAGGCGGTGCCGGCATGCATCCCTGGAATCGCTGTCACGAGTCGTTGGTATCACGGCCGCGCACCGGCCCGCGTCAGGTCAGCGCGGGTTTCGCCACATCGGGTAGAACGACGGCCCGCCCCCGGGGATCGCGACCTCCCGCACCAGCTCGAAACCGAACCGCTCGTAGTACGGCAGGTTCGCCACATTGCTGGATTCGAGGTACGCGGGCACCCCTTCCCGGTCGCACCGATCAAGCCGCGAGGTGAGCAACGCCTTGCCGAACCCTCCGCCGCGAGCGGCGGCCCCGGTGCCGATCGCCGACAGATACCAGTGCGGCTCCTCCGGGTGCACGGCCTCGAGGGCACGCTCGGCCTCGCTCCCCGCCTTCATCCGAGAACCCAGAGCACGCCACATCGCCGGCCCCATCCGCAGCATCGACCAGGTGGACTGCTTCCAGCGCCCCGGCGGATCCCACAGCGTGACTCCGCCGACCCGACCGTCGCCGTCGACCGCGACCTCCACACCGCCGCCGCCCAGGTGGTGGTATCGGGTCACCGCCGAGAACAACCCGGCCAGCCGGCGCGGGCGATCGTCGGCGTCGGGCACGATCCACACCATCATCGGATCGTCGTGGAAGGCCTCGGCGAGGATCCTGGAGAGCTCCGGCACGTCGGATCGCGTCCCTGGACGCACGTCAACCGTCATGCCACGAGGGTACGCACCGACCTCACCGCGGCACCCGTTTCCCCGACCCTGGTCGCCGCGGTGGAACGCGGGCTACTGTCGAATCGGCACGCCCCGCGAGAGAGTGGAGAACAGATGGGCCGCATCACGGTTCGTCGTCCGGTCGTGCGGGTCTCCGAGCACGGCACGACACGCCGGCCCGATTCGCTCGCGGTCGAGGAGCCACTGGAGATCCGGATCGGCGGGACCTCGCTGTCGGTCACCATGCGGACGCCGGGCCACGACTTCGACCTCGTCCACGGGTTCCTCCTCACCGAATCCCTCGTCGACTCGCGGGAGGACGTGGCCGAGCTGCAGTACTGCGGCGGCGACGCGGGCGACGGCAACACGTACAACGTCCTCGACGTCGTGTTCGCAGCGGGTGTTCGGCCGGTGATCGACCGCCACCGCAATTTCCTCACCACCTCGGCGTGCGGGGTCTGCGGCAAGGCCGCCCTCGACGACGTGTTCACCCGTACCCGGCACTCCCCCGCCGACGACCCGGTCGAGGTCACCACCGAGGCTCTCGCCGCGATGCCGACGACGCTGCGCGCAGCACAGCGCGCCTTCGACGCGACCGGAGGGCTCCACGCTGCCGGCCTGTTCCGCCCCGACGGAACGATGCTGGCGGTACGGGAGGACGTCGGCCGGCACAACGCCGTCGACAAGGTCCTCGGCTGGGCGGTCCGGGAGGGGCGGACGCCCCTGCGGGAGACGGTGTTGATCGTGAGTGGGCGGGCGTCCTTCGAACTGGTGCAGAAGTCGGTCATGGCGGGTGTACCGGTCCTCGGGGCGGTGTCGGCGCCCTCGTCCCTGGCCGTGGATCTCGCCGAACGCTCGGGGACGACGCTCGTCGGGTTCCTCAGGGGCCATTCGATGAACATCTACGCCGGTGAGAAACGAGTGACGGCACCCTGAGGAGGGTGCCGTCGATCGCCGGGCAGCCCGACACGGACGGTCCGAGATTCCGGCTGCCTCACCACATTCCGTACGTGCCCTGCATCACCGCCACCGCGATGTAGGCCACGACGACCACGGCAAACAAGGGATTCATCACTCCACCTCCGCCTCGAGACCCGACCTCACTTCGTGGGTACCCTCTCGGACGAGAACCCACACCGTCGTCTCCGTCACCCGGGCGCTGTCGCGGCCGGCGAGACGGTGCCCGTGATCGGGCCGGCTCAGATCAGCACCGAAGCGAGGATCACGCCGCCGAGAACCGACAGTGCCGCCGCGACACCGACGAGCATCGAACTCCCGGCGACCAGCGCGAGACCGGCGGCGAGAAGTGCGGCTCCGACCGCGATCGCCGCGGTCGGGGACATTGCCACGTGACGCAACCGAAGCCAGTCCCGGCCGGACGCCGGGGCTGCCGTTCGGGTGGACAGAACGTCCAGTTGGTGGCTGTGCATCGTCCGCTCTCTGTCAAGTGTGAGTTGCATCACTTCAAAGGTGATACACACGTTGTACCTCACATCGCGACAGCGCGCCAGTCGTTACTTCACCGGGCCACGCACCGGCCTCACGACAGCCCGTCGAACCGGCGAAACCCGGTCATCCTCGGGAACAGAGAAATTGCACCGCGGCCCGATAGCCGTCGATGCCGAGCCCCGCGATCACGCCGGTCGCCACCCCGGAGACATACGAGTGCCGACGGAACTCCTCGCGCCGGTGGACATTGCTGATATGCACCTCGACGACGGGGACCTCGAGCGTCGCCAGGGCGTCGCGGAGCGCCACAGAGGTGTGAGTGAACCCGGCGGGGTTGATCACCAGCCCGGACGCATGCCCCCGGGCCTGCTGGACCCAGTCGATGAGCTCGCCCTCGTGGTTGGACTGACGCGCCTCGATCTCCCGCCCGGCCTCCGCGGCGGTGCGCCGACACAACTCGACCACGTCGTCGAGAGTCGCCGAACCGTAGATCTCGGGTTCACGCAGGCCGAGCAGGTTCAGGTTGGGTCCGTTGAGGACGTAGATCGGTCCGGTCACAGAGCGGAAGTCTACGCGGACTTGTCCCGGCGCTCGCCGCGCTCGCGCTTGCGCGGTACGACGGTGGGCAGCACGTTGTCGTTGACCGTCTCGGCGCTGACCACGACCCGCTCCACGTCGTCGCGGCTGGGGATGTCGTACATCACCGGGAGAAGAACTTCCTCCATGATGGCGCGCAGGCCGCGCGCCCCGGTGCCCCGGAGGATGGCCTGGTCCGCGATGGCCTCGAGCGCATCCTGGGTGAACTCGAGCTCCACGTTGTCCATCTCGAACAACTTGGTGTACTGCTTCACCAGGGCGTTCTTCGGTTCGGACAGAATCTGGACCAGCGACTCCTTGTCCAGGTTCGTCACCGATGCGACGATCGGCAACCGACCGATGAACTCGGGAATGAGCCCGAACTTGATGAGGTCCTCGGGCAGCACCTCGGCGAAGTGATCGCGCGTGTCGATCTCGGCCTTGGACCGCACCTCGGCACCGAAACCGATGCCGCGCTTGCCCACCCGGTCGGACACGATGCGCTCGAGCCCTGCGAAGGCGCCGGCGACGATGAACAACACGTTGGTGGTGTCGATCTGGATGAACTCCTGGTGCGGATGCTTGCGGCCGCCCTGCGGCGGCACGCTCGCCTGCGTGCCCTCGAGAATCTTGAGCAGCGCCTGCTGCACGCCCTCGCCGGAGACGTCGCGGGTGATCGACGGGTTCTCGCTCTTGCGGGCGATCTTGTCGACCTCGTCGATGTAGATGATGCCGGTCTCGGCTCGCTTGACGTCGTAGTCCGCGGCCTGGATCAGTTTGAGGAGGATGTTCTCGACGTCCTCGCCGACATACCCGGCCTCGGTCAACGCGGTCGCGTCCGCGATGGCGAACGGCACGTTGAGCATCTTGGCGAGTGTCTGGGCGAGGTAGGTCTTTCCGCAGCCGGTCGGGCCCAGCATGAGAATGTTCGACTTGGCGATCTCGACGCTCTCACCACGCGGATCACGGGACTTGTCGCCCGCCTGGATCCGCTTGTAGTGGTTGTAGACGGCCACCGCGAGGGTCCGCTTCGCGGAATCCTGCCCGATCACGTAGTTCTCCAGGAACTCACGGATCTCGGTCGGCTTGGGCAGCTCGTCCAGCTTGACGTCGCTGGACTCGGCGAGCTCTTCCTCGATGATCTCGTTGCAGAGGTCGATGCACTCGTCGCAGATGTACACCCCTGGACCCGCTATGAGCTTCTTGACCTGCTTCTGGCTCTTGCCACAGAAAGAGCACTTGAGCAGATCTCCGCCGTCACCGATGCGTGCCATCTCGTCAGGTCCCTACTTCCTTCGTGAACGTGCAACCGCCCGTCATGTGACCGTACCCGGATTTTCGGAACCAGGTCGACTGCTTACCGGCGATTCGCGCCGCGTACGGGGCGTATCGCCGTCCACCGGCCATCCGCCACGGTACGGGTCGCCGGGGCGAGGTCCCACCCGAATCGCCGAGTGGACTGTCCGGACGATACCGCTACCCGAGGTTCCGGGCCGGGCGTGTCGCACGGCCCGGAACCGAATACGGGTCCGGTGGCGTCTACTTCTGGGCGCTGAGCTTCCGGTATTCGAGCACGTCGTCGATGATGCCGTACTCGACGGCCTCGGCCGCGGTGAGGATCTTGTCGCGATCGGTGTCCTTGCGGATCACGTCGGGGTCCTTACCCGTGTGCCTGGCCAGCGTGGTCTCCATCAGGCGACGCATCCGCTCGATCTCCGCGGCCTGGATCTCGAGGTCGGAGACCTGACCCTGGATACCACCCGTGGCCGGCTGGTGGATCAGTATGCGAGCGTTCGGGAGCGCGAGCCGCTTACCGGGGGTTCCGCCGGCCAGCAACACCGCCGCCGCCGAGGCGGCCTGGCCCAGGCAGACAGTGGTGATGTCGGCGCGGACGTACTGCATGGTGTCGTAGATCGCCATCAGCGACGTGAACGAACCACCGGGCGAGTTGATGTACATCGTGATGTCGCGGTCCGGGTCCTGCGATTCGAGGACCAGCAACTGGGCCATCAGGTCGTTCGCGGAGACGTCGTCGACCTGTGAGCCGAGGAAGATGATGCGTTCCTCGAACAGCTTGTTGTAGGGGTCGGACGTCTTGACGCCGTAGCTGGTCTGCTCGGTGAACTGCGGCAGGATGTACCGGCTCTGCGCCGGTGCACCCGCGCTGCCGCCGGGCTGGCGTGGATCGAACAGGTTGGTCATCGGTTCTCCCAATAAGTCGAGGAGCTCGAGTCGAAGAGCTCGAGTCGAGGCTTTCGAGGGTCGAGGCGTTCGAGGGTCGAGGCGTTCGCAGGCGTGAGAACTGCGGAGGCGCGGGAACTGCGGATCAGTTACCCGTGCCGCCGGCCTGATTCGCCCGGCTCACGACGTGGTCCACGAAGCCGTACTCGAGTGCCTGCTGCGCGGTGAACCAACGGTCGCGGTCGGAGTCCGCGGTGATCTGTTCGACCGTCTGTCCGGTGTGTGCCGCGATGAGCTCGGCCATTTCCCGCTTGGTGTGCGCGAACTGCTCGGCCATGATCGCGATGTCGCTCGCGGTACCGCCGATACCGGCCGACGGCTGGTGCATCATGATCCGCGCGTGCGGGAGGGCGTACCGCTTGCCCTTCGTTCCCGCCGAGAGCAGGAACTGGCCCATCGATGCGGCCAGCCCCATTCCGAAGGTGGCGACGTCGCACTCCGCGAACTGCATGGTGTCGTAGATCGCCATTCCGGCGCTGACCGAACCGCCCGGCGAGTTGATGTACAGCGAGATGTCGCGGGTCGGATCCTCCGCGGCGAGCAGCAGGATCTGTGCGCAGAGCTTGTTCGCGATGTCGTCGTCGACCTGGGTACCGAGGAAGATGATGCGCTCACGCAGCAGGCGCTCGAAGACCGAATCACTGAGATTCAGGCCGGAAGTGGCCGAGGTCATGGCGGGACTCTGCAGGGTAGCCAGATGTGGGGTCTCCAGGTGATGGGAAGTCACGGTACCTGCCTTCTGAAGTGAAATCTTCGTGGTGGAGCTTCTCGCGAGAAGCCTCATGGTGAAGCAACTGTCTTGCCTACACAGACACTAACGAAGTAGGGCGGCACCGGAGTCCCGGTGCCGCCCTACTTCGCTCAAAGCGGAAATCGCATCCCTCGATCGAGAGGACGAATCGCCCTGTGACCAGCCTTATTCAGCGGATTCGCTGTCGGCGGAATCGTCGGACTCACCCGAGCCGAAAAGCTCGGCCGTGTCGATGGACTCGCCGGCGGTGTCCGTGACGACGGCCTTCTCGACGACCTCGGCGAGAGCCTTGCCGCGACGGACGTCGGCGAACACGGCACCGAGCTGACCGGCCTGCTGGATCTGCTGGATGAACTGCTCGGGCGCCATGCCGTAGCGCTGCGCCTGGAACAGGATGCGCTCGGTGAGCTCGTCCTGCCCGACGGTGACGTCCTCGGCATCGGCGATCGAGTCCAGCAGCAGCTGGGTCTTCACCGAACGCTCGGCGCTCTCCTTGGCGTCCTTGTCGAACTCCTCGCGGCTCGACCCCTGCTCCTCGAGCAGCTTGTCCAGTGCCGCCTCGTCGTGATCGAGACCGTGGATCGCGTCGTGCAGCGCCGAATCGACCTCGGCCTTGACCACGGCCTCGGGCAGCGGGACGTCGACGGTCTCGAGCAGCTGCTCGAGAACCTTGTCGCGGATCTGACCGGCCTGCTCGACCTTGCGGACGCGGCCCACCCGCTCACGCAGGTCGGCCACCAGCTCGTCGAGCGTGTCGAACTCGCTCGCGAGCTGGGCGAACTCGTCGTCAGCCTCGGGGAGCTCGCGCTCCTTGACGGTGTCCACCGTGACGGTGACCACCGCTTCCTTGCCCGCGTGGTCCCCGGCGACGAGATTCGAGGAGAACTCCTTCGACTCGCCGGCCTTCAGGCCGATGATCGCCTCGTCGAGCCCCTCGATCAGCTGGCCGGAGCCGACCTCGTGGGAGAGCCCGGTGGTGGCGGCCTCGGGGACGTCCTCACCGTCGACGGTCGCCGACAGGTCGATCGACACGAAGTCGCCGTCCTGGACCGCGCGATCCACTCCGGTGAGGGTGCCGAACCGCTGACGCAGGGACAGCAACTGCTCGTCGACCGCTTCCTCGGTGATCTCGACCGGGTCGACCGTCACCGCGATGGTCGAGTAGTCCGGAAGGGTGATCTCGGGGCGGACGTCCACCTCGGCGGTGAACTCCAGGGTCTCCCCGTCCTCGAGCTTGGTGATCTCGATCTCCGGCTGGCCGATGGCCTTGACCTCGGCGGTGGTCACGGCCTCGGAGTACTTGCCCGGCAGGGTGTCGTTGACGACCTGCTCGAGCACGGCGCCGCGGCCGACGCGCGCCTCGAGCAACTTGGCGGGAGCCTTGCCCGGACGGAATCCGGGGAGACGAATCTGCTGCGCGAGCGCCTTGTAGGCCTTGTCGAAATCAGGCTTGAGCTCCTCGAAGGGCACCTCAACGTTGATACGGACTCGCGTCGGGCTGAGCTGCTCGACGGTGCTCTTCACGGACTTGCTCCTTCGTGTGCTCGTGTACATCTGTCCGGCGAACCGGGCCGATTTCGGTCGGCCGGTCCTCCGGGTCGGCTCGGTGCCGGTGTTCTTCTGGTCGGGATGACAGGATTCGAACCTGCGACCCTCCGCTCCCAAAGCGGATGCGCTACCAAGCTGCGCCACATCCCGGTTCGAGAAGGAACCCCACCGACCTGTGAGGACCCGAGGGAGAATCCTACGGCCCCCCGATTAGGAATTCCAAAGCCGGGTTCGGTACAGTCGGTGATCGCAGCCGACAGCGCCGGATGTTGTATCCTCGCTGCCGAAAGCACCGGGGATGTAGCTCAATGGTAGAGCCTCAGTCTTCCAAACTGATTACGCGGGTTCGATTCCCGTCATCCCCTCTCGAAGAAGCGTCTCCCCACCCGGGAGGCGCTTCTTTTCGATCGGCGCCCGCCCACCCCCGTGGCGCTGCGCCGAACCCCTGTTCACCGCACGTTCACTCCGCCGGCTCCGGCGGTTCGTTCGCTCTCCGCGTAACACTCCCGGCCGTCGGTAGGGTGGACAGTGTCCGAATTGCCGACCTCGCCGCACTGCCGACCTCGGACACTGGAGGCCCCACCATGGAATTGATCCTCATCCTCGCTGTTCTCGCAGCCGTCGTCTTCCTCGTGATGCGCACGCAGAACAATTCGGGAAGCTCGACACGCCAGCTCGAGGACGCCAAGGCGGATGCCCGCCAGGCGATCGAACGGCTCGGTGGACAGGTCTACGCACTGGTGGGCTCCGACACCGCATCCAAGCAGGCACTCGCGGACGCCTCCGAGCGGTACACGGCAGCGGGGTCCCAGATCGAGCAGGCCAACTCCCCGGTCCAGGCCCGGCTCGCGAAGCAGACCGCTCTCGAAGGGCTCTACTACATCCGCGCGGCCCGCACCGCGATGGGCATGGATCCCGGACCGGAGGTCCCCACCCTCGACGGGCAGAAGTCGGCAGGCACCGTCACCGAGGAGCGCGAGATCGAGTTCGAGGGCCGGCAGGTCGCCGCTTCCCCGACCCCCTCGGGACGTACGCCGAACTACTACCCCGGCGGCCGGGTCGCCGGGCGGCCCGTCCCGGCCGGCTGGTACTCCGAACCGTGGTGGAAGCCGGCCCTCGTCGCGGGCGCATGGGGCATCGGGTCGATGTTCCTCTTCTCGGCTCTGTTCTCCGGAATGGCCGGAGTCGGCTACAGCGCACAGGATTTCGAGAGTGGAGCCGGTGACGGCTCGGACGCGGGTGCCGGCGACGGCGGGTACGGAGACGGCGACGGCGGCTACGGCGACGGCGGAGATGCGGGCGGCGACACCGACTTCGGCGCTGCCGGTGGGGACGACTTCGGCGGAGGAGACTTCGGGGGCGGAGACTTCGGGGGCGGGGACTTCGGGGGCTTCGACTTCTGACGCCCGCCCACTCGCACCGCCACTGACGCGCCGCCCGCACCGCGGGCGGCGCGTCAGTTCTCGCTGCGGGTGATGCGGCGCACCATGTCGAGTAGGTCGTTCATCTCCTGCTGCGAAGCCACGACGGTGTTCCCGGACAGCGCCGCGTTGTAGTAGAGACCGTCCCCCATGAGCGCGACCATCCGCGCGGCGGTGCGGTCGCCCATCTCGTCCGCGAGCGCGTCCATCCAACCGTGGTGGATCCTGAGCAACGCCTCCTGCGCCCGCGCGTTCGCACCTTGACTCAGTCGCATCGTGGAGACGATCGCGCGGTCGAGTGGGCTGTCGGCGTAGTTCGACGTCGTGAGGTAGTAGGCGGCGGGCCCCTCCGGCGCGGTCCGCATCGTGTCGATGTCGGCGGCGGCGAGTTCCTCCAGGTACGCGACGAGCCCCTCCACGAGCGCATCCTTCGAGCCGAAGTGGTAGAGCAGCCCACCCTTCGACACTCCCGCCTCGGTCGCGACGGCTTCCAGCGTGGCGGCGCGTTCGCCGTTCTCGATGAGGATCTCGATGAACGCATCCAGTAGTCGGGCACGCGCGGCGGGAGGAGGAGGCACGTGCCGATGATAAGGGGCTCGTTACTGTACCGTCCAGCTGGTACAGTAACGTCTCGTCCCTCATCCATCCCTTTCGACCGGAGAGAAGCATGTCCACCTTCGCCCCCACCGCCCCCTCACGTGCCCCCGGTACGGCGACGGCCGGGCCCCGGGAATGGTTCGCGCTCGCGGTCCTGATGCTTCCGGTCCTGCTGGTCTCGGTGGACAACACGGTGCTCGCGTTCGCGCTGCCGTCGATCTCGGCCGCTCTGGGGCCGTCGGGCAGCCAGCAGCTGTGGATCATCGACATCTACCCGCTCGTGTTGGCGGGGCTCCTGGTGTCGATGGGCAGCATGGGAGATCGATTCGGGCGGCGGCGCCTGCTACTCCTCGGCGCCACCGGGTTCGCGGCGGTATCGGTGTTCGCGGCCTACGCCCCGTCCGCCGAGATGCTGATCGCCTCCCGCGCAGCGCTCGGCTTCTTCGGCGCGATGCTCATGCCCTCCACCCTGTCGCTGCTCCGCAACATCTTCGTCGACGCGACGCAACGACGGCTCGCGATCGCGGTGTGGGCCGCCTGTTTCGCCGCGGGCGCGGCGCTCGGGCCGATCGTCGGCGGGTTCCTGCTCGAGCACTACTGGTGGGGCTCGGTGTTCCTGCTCGCCGTCCCGGTGCTGATCCCGTTGCTGATCCTGGCCCCGATCTTCGTGCCCGAGTCGAGGGACCCGAATCCCGGCCGGATCGACCCGGTGAGCATCGCGCTGTCCCTGACAGCCCTCGCACCGCTCGTGTTCGCGATCAAGAACGTCGCCAAGGACGGCTCGGCGGCCTCGATCGTCGTCCCCGCGGTGGTCGGCCTCGTGGCGACCGCGCTGTTCGTCCGGCGCCAGTTGCGGCGGCCGGACCCGATGCTGGATGTCCGTCTGTTCACGGTGCCGACGTTCTCGGGCGCCGTCGTGGTGAACCTGTTGAGCGTGTTCTCGCTCGTCGGCTTCCTGTTCTTCGTGTCGCAGCATCTGCAACTGGTGATCGGGCAACGCCCGATGCAGGCAGGCCTGAGCCTCGTCCCCGGCCTGCTGGTCATGGTCGTCGCCGGGCTCTCCGTGGTGCCTCTGGTGCGCCGGATCGCACCGGTCACCATCGTGGTGACGGCCCTGCTGCTGTCCGCGCTCGGCTACGTCGCCGTACTCGTGTTCGCCACGCCGGACGCGGTGGCGCCGATCCTCGTCGCCTTCGCCGTCCTCGGGGCCGGTATCGGTGCGGCCGAGACGATCTCCAACGACCTCATCGTCTCGAGTGTCCCTCCACAGAAGGCGGGTGCCGCCTCGGCGGTGTCCGAGACCGCCTACGAACTGGGTGCGGTTCTGGGTACCGCGGTGCTGGGAACCATCCTCACCGCGTCGTACCGGTCGCACCTGGTGGTGCCCGACGGAATCGGCACCGAGGCCGCAGAGGCCGCCGGCGAAACGCTCGGCGGGGCACATCATGTCGCCGAGACGCTCCCGCCCGAGCTGGGCGCCGCACTACTCGAATCGGCAGGCAGCGCCTTCGACACCGGCGTCGGCGTCACCTCCGGCATCGGGGCCGCCCTGATGGTGGTGGCCGCCGGGCTCGCGTTCGTCACGCTGCGGACGCGTCGCACCATGCCCTGACGGCCCCCTGCGACAGCCGTGTGCCGAATCCGGACCACCCCGACATCCGGATTCGGCACACTCGACACATGGAGCACATGTCGGAGCCCGAATGGCACGAATTCGTCCTGGCCGGGACCCGCACCGCGAAGGTCGCCACCGTCCGCGCGGACGGGCGACCGCACGTGGCCCCGGTGTGGTTCACCCTCGACACGCACGCTCCCGGCGGGACCGAGGTGGTGTTCAGCACCGGCGAGAAGTCGGTCAAGGGACGCAATCTCGCCCGCGACCCCCGGGTGTCGATCTGTGTGGACGACCAGGAACCGCCGTTCGGCTTCGTGATCCTCACCGGCGAGGCCGTATTCGACCGGGACCCGGATGCGCTGCTGACGTGGGCGACACGCCTGGGCAGCCGCTACATGGGCGAGGAAGCGGGCGCCGAGTTCGGGCGACGCAACGCGGTACCCGGCGAACTGCTGGTCCGGGTACGGGTCGCCGGTGTCGTCGCCGAACGGGACCTCACCGGCTGAGCGTCACTGCTGACAGCGGGGGCACCAGAACAGGTTCCGGCCGCGCATGACCGCGTGCGCCACGGGTTCGCCGCAGATGCGGCAGGATGCCCCGGCGCGACGGTAGACGTAGGTGCGCGGCCGATCCGCGGCGTAGGCGGGCTCGCCGTGGTCGTGTTCCGGGTGCACCACGTGCATCCGTCCTCGACGGACACCGACCTGCATCAGCTCGACGAGGTCGGCCCAGATCGCGTCCCATTCCTGCCGGTCCAGCGACCGACCCTGGCGTTCGGGGTGGATACCGTGCCGGAACAACACCTCGGCACGGTAGACGTTGCCCACGCCCGCGAGCACGGACTGGTCCATCAGAAGGGCACCGATCGGGGTCCGGGACCGCGAGATCTTCGACCACGCTCGTTCCGGATCGGCGTCCGGGCGCAACGGATCGGGGCCGAGTCGCGCCTCGATCGCCTCGACTCGATCCGGGGTGAGCACCTCGCAGGCCGTCGGTCCCCGTAGATCCGTCCCGTGGGTAGCACCGGTCATCCGCATTCGGATCTGGCCCACCGGGTCGGGTGCGGGCAGATCCCAGTCGGTGAATGCCCCGTACAGCCCGAGGTGAACGTGCACCACGAGGTCACCCTCGTAGTGATGCCACAGGTGTTTGCCCCAGGCGTCGGCACGTTCGAGGACTCTGCCGTCCAGCCGCGCGGCCTCGTGGGCGAAGCGACCCTGCGGGCTCCCCACCCGCACCGGCGCCCCGGCGAACCGTCGCTGGTGCAGACGTGCGAGCCGATGCAGGGTATGGCCCTCAGGCACTTCCCCGTCGCCTCCCCACCGGGTGACGGGGGTCTGCGGTCATGCCCCGGGGACGGCGGGGGCGACGCCGGTGCGCTCGTACTCCGAGAGGATGTCGATGCGGCGCTGGTGCCGCTCCTCCCCCGACCACGGGGTGGCGAGGAAGGCGTCGACGATGGCGAGTGCCTCCTCCAGCGTGTGCATGCGGCCGCCGATGCCGATCAACTGAGCCTTGTTGTGCTGGCGCGCGAGCTGCGCGGTCTCGACGCTCCAGGCCAGCGCGCATCGGGCGCCGGGAACCTTGTTCGCGGCGATCTGCTCACCGTTGCCGCTGCCGCCGAGCACGATGCCGAGGCTGCCCTCGTCCTCCACCACACGGCGCGCGGCGTCGATGCAGAAGGCGGGGTAGTCGTCGAGCGCGTCGTACTCGTGTGCGCCGCAGTCCACCGCCTCGTGGCCGTTCGCGATCAGGTGGTCCTTGATCTGGTTCTTGAGTTCGAAGCCGGCGTGATCGGCACCCAGGTATACGCGCATGCGGCAATTCTGACAGACCCCCGCGGCCACCGGTCAGGGGCCGGGTGCACCGAGCGCTGCGCGCGTCCGGTAGACCAGCGCACCAGCACCCAGGACCACACAGCCCCCGATCACCGCCGCTGCCGGAAGAAACGCCGCGAGGAGGAGACATCCGAGTCCCCCGACCAGGGCGACGGTCCGGGGCCAGGGGCGCGACGACAGCGTCCACGCGGACAGGTTCGCGATCAGGTAGTAGACCAGTACCGCGAACGACGAGAACCCGATCACCTCGCGGAGGTCCGCGGTGGCGGCCAGCAGCGCAACGACCGTCCCCACCACGATCTCGGCTCGGTACGGCACGCCGAAGCGAGGGTGGACCGCACCGAGCAGGCTCGGCAGGTGCCGGTCCCGGGCCATGGCGAGCGCCGTACGCGACACCCCGAGGACGAGCGTGAGCAGCGCCCCGGCCGCCGCGACCACGGCCGCGATCCGAACGACCGGTTCCAGGCCGGGGTACCCGGCGGCCCGCACGGCCTGCGCGAGCGGGTCCGTCGCGGCGGCGAGCCCGGTGGGACCCAGCACGGACAGAACCGCCACCGCGACGAGGGCATACACCACCAACGTGACGGCCAGCGCGATCGGGACGGCCCGCGCGATGGTGCGGCGGGGATCGCGGACCTCCTCCCCGAGAGTCGCGATCCGGGCATACCCGGCAAAGGCGAAGAAGAGCAGACCGGCAGCCTGCAGCACCCCCACGACTCCGCGCTCGGGCGCCGACACCAGCGCACCCACCCCCCTCGTCGGCGCCGACCAGGCAGGCCACGACGACCGTCGCCAGCACCAGCAGCACCGCGACCACGATCCCGCGTGTCAGCAGGGCGGACTTCTGCACTCCCAGGCAGTTGACCGCCGTGATCACGAGGACGGTGACGACCGCGACGAGTTGTTCGCGTCCCGGCCACGCATAGGCGCCGACGGTCAGTGCCATCGCGGCACACGACGCCGTCTTACCGACGACGAAAGCCCATCCGGCCAGGTACCCGTAGAAGGGGCCCAGACGCTCACGGCCGTAGACGTAGGCGCCACCGGACTGCGGGTAGATCGCCGCGAGCCGAGCGGTGGAGGTGGCGTTGCAGTACGCGATCACGGCCGCCACTGCCAGCGCCGCGAGCAGCGCGCCCCCGGCCGCGGCCGCGGCGGGAGCCAGAGCCGCGAAGATCCCCGCGCCGATCATCGACCCGAGTCCGATCGCCACCGAGTCGACCACGCCCAGGCGCCGACGTAGCCGAGGCGCCCCTGCGGGCGAGGCGCTGTCCCGAGTCACGTCGCAGGGGTCCTTCCGGCCGTGTCGAGAGTCGCCACCGGACGCCGATGCTAGTACGCGCGAACGTAGCCCGCAGCGCGACAATGCGACTCGGGCTCCTCAGGCCCCGACGCGCTCGCAGTGTGTGCGCACCGACTCCTCGAGCCTGCCGATCCCGAGCCAGACGTGATCGCCGTCGAGCCGGCCCCACCCGGAGAGCGCGCACGCCGCCGGGTGTGTCTCCCGAGCCTTCATGGATCGGATGATCCGATTCAACCCACATCGGACGCCATCCCCGCCGAAATCGAGGGTGTGACATGCACCGACGGCGCTCAGTCGAAGACCGGGTCCTCGTTCCTGGTGCGCTTGAGCTCGAAGAAGTGCGGGTAGCTCGCGAGCGCGACGGATCCGTCCCACACTCGGCCCGCATCTTCCCCACGCGGAATCCGCGAGAGCACCGGCCCGAAGAACGCCACCCCGTTGACGTGGATGGTCGGTGTCCCGACGTCGGGACCGACGGCATCCATCCCCGCCGCATGGCTGACGCGCAGTTCCTCGTCGAAGCTGTCGGTGTCCGCTGCGGCGGCGAGATCGGCCGGAAGTCCGACCTCCTCGAGCGATTGCGCCACGACTCGCCCGAAGTCCTTGTCCCCGCCGTTGTGGATGCGCGTGCCCAGGGCGGTGTACAGCGGTGCGAGCACCTCGTCCCCGTGTGCACGGGCCGCGGCGATCAGGACACGGACCGGGCCCCAGGCGGAGGCCATCAACTCGCGGTACTCCTCGGGCAGATCCCGGCCCTCGTTGAGCACCGCCAGGCTCATGACGTGGAAGTGCACGTCGATGTCGCGCACCTTCTCCGCCTCCAGGATCCATCTCGAGGTGATCCAGCACCACGGGCACAGCGGGTCGAACCAGAAATCTGCCCGGTCCCGTCCGGTCTCACTGCTCACGCCGGTCTCACTGCTCACGTGCATTCTCCCTGTCGTCGTCTGTCGCGGTCGCCGTTCGCACGGTGCACCTCGTCCATCCCAACACCACCCCGGCGAGATTGCTTCCGCACGTCTCCTCGAGCAGTACGCTCGAGGAGACGGCAGCGACCGTTCCGAGCTCGGCAGAGCCTGCCCGGCGGAGCGGATCCGAAGGGAGTGCACTGACATGACCACCGATCGCACCTTCGTCGTGGTAGGCGGCGGACTGGCCGGCGCGAAGACCGCGGAGGCGCTGCGCGACAACGACTTCGACGGCCACATCGTACTCTTCGCCGGCGAGGAACATCTCCCCTACGAGCGTCCACCGCTGTCGAAGGAACACTTCACCGGCCGCAAGCCACTCGACGACTTCACCGTGGCCACCGGCGACTGGTACCGCGACCACAATGTGGAACTACGGATCGGGACCACGGTCACGGGTCTCGATCCGCGTGCACACACGATCACCCTTCCGGATGGCAGCACGGTCGGCTACGACACACTGGCGCTGGCGACGGGATCTCGCTCCCGGCGCCTTCCGCTGCCGGGAGCCGATGCCTCGGGTGTCCACCATCTCCGGACGATCGACGAGGCGGACGTACTGATCGGCGCCGTCGAATCCGGCACCCGTCTCGTCGTGATCGGCGCGGGCTGGATCGGTCTCGAAGTCGCCGCCTCCGCCCGGACCCGCGGCGCGTCGGTGAGCGTGGTCGAAGCTGCCGAGGTACCCCTGTTCGCGGCGCTGGGCACCGAGATGGGCACGGTGTTCGCGGAACTTCACCGCGCGCACGGCGTCCAGCTGTTCCTCGGTACCTCTGTCCGGGAGATCGTCACCGAGGGCGGCCGGGCCACCGGGGTCCGACTCGGCGACGGGGGCCACGCTCGCCGCGGACGCGGTCCTGGTCGCCGTCGGGGCCGTCCCGAACATCGAACTCGCCGAGGGCGCAGGACTGGAACTCGCCGACGGTGGCGTCGCCGTCGACGCCTCCCTGCTCAGCAGCGACCCCGACATCGTCGCGGTCGGAGACATCGCCGCACAGCAGCACCCCACGCTCGGCGCACGGATCCGAGTCGAACACTGGGCGAACGCGCTGAACCAACCGGCCGTTGCCGCCGCGACGATGCTCGGGCGGGCGGCCGAGTACACCAATCTCCCCTACTTCTTCACCGACCAGTACGACCTGGGCATGGAGTACGTCGGCTACGTTCCTGCCGGCGGCTACGCCCGCGTCGTGACCAGAGGCGACGTGGCCGCGCGCGAGTTCGTCGCCTTCTGGCTCGACGAGAACGACGTGGTGCTGGCCGGGATGAACGTCAACGTGTGGGACGTGACGGACGACGTGAGATCCCTGATCGGGTCCGCGCGCCCGGTCTCGGTCGACCGGCTCGCCGATCCGTCGGTGCCGCTGCCAGACCTGGTCTCCTGAGTCACGGGCATCCTCGCCGAACCGTGCTGGTCGCGAGTGGCGCCCGGTCGTGATGGGATGGTGGCGACCGAACTCACCACCGCGTCACGCCCGACCCGAGGAGGCATCCGTGGCCCCACCGAATCTGACCCGCGAGCAGGCAGCCGAACGTGCGGCGCTCCTGCAGGTGGACCAGTACGTCATCGATCTGGACCTGACGGACGGTGACGGCGCTCCGGGAGAGGGCACCTTCCGATCTACCACCACGGTGACGTTCACGGCGGAACCCGGGACCTCCACCTATATCGACCTCGTTGCCGCACAGGTACATTCGGCCGCCCTCAACGGGGTCGCACTCGACGTCACGGGGTACGACGAGGCCACGGGCATCCCGCTCGGGGACCTGGCCGCGACGAACGAGCTCGAGGTCGTCGCGGACTGCCTCTACTCGCACACCGGAGAGGGGTTGCACCGGTTCGTCGATCCGGCGGACGGCGCGGTGTACCTGTACACCCAGTTCGAAACGGCCGACGCCAAGCGGATGTTCGCGTGCTTCGACCAACCGGATCTCAAGGCGACGTTCGCGGTGCGGGTCAGCGCTCCGCCCGAGTGGCAGGTCGTCTCGAACGCCGAGGTGGTACACACGGTGGCCGACGAGCCGGGCCGGCACGTCTTCCGGCCCACCGAGAAGATGAGCACCTATCTCGTCGCTCTCGTCGCCGGACCGTACGCCCGCTGGACCGACGTCTACTCGGACGAGCACGGCGACATTCCGCTGGGCATATATTGCCGCGCCTCGCTCGCCGAGCACATGGACGCGGACCGCCTCTTCACCGAGACGAAACAGGGATTCGGCTTCTACCACCGCAACTTCGGTGTGCCGTACGCGTTCGGCAAGTACGACCAGTTGTTCGTTCCCGAGTTCAATGCCGGTGCGATGGAGAACGCGGGCGCCGTCACGTTCCTCGAGGACTACGTGTTCCGTTCCAAGGTCACCCGCTACGCCTACGAGCGGCGCGCCGAGACCGTGCTCCACGAGATGGCGCACATGTGGTTCGGCGACCTCGTCACCATGCGCTGGTGGGACGACCTGTGGCTCAACGAGTCGTTCGCGACGTTCGCGTCCGTCCTGTGCCAGGCGGAGGCCACCGAGTACACGAGCGCCTGGACCACGTTCGCGAACGTCGAGAAGTCCTGGGCCTACCGGCAGGATCAGTTGCCGTCGACGCACCCCATCGCGGCCGACATCCCCGACCTCGCCGCCGTCGAAGTGAACTTCGACGGCATCACCTACGCGAAGGGCGCGAGCGTACTCAAGCAGTTGGTGGCCTACGTCGGGCTGGAGCCGTTCCTGGCCGGGCTCCGGTCGTACTTCGCCGACCACGCGTTCGGCAACGCCACGTTCGACGACCTGCTCGCAGCACTCGAGGCGTCGTCCGGACGGGACCTGTCCGACTGGGGCGCCCAGTGGCTCAAGACCACGGGCCTGAACATCCTGCGCCCCGACTTCGACGTCGACGAGGACGGGAACTTCACCCGGTTCTCGATCGTGCAGGAAGGCGCCACCCCCGGCGCGGGAGAGCGACGCGTCCACCGCCTTGCCGTCGGCATCTACGACGACCGGGACGGCAGGCTGGTCCGCGCCCGGCGCGTCGAGCTCGATCTCGACGCGGCCGAGTCGACCGAGGTGCCCGAACTGATCGGGACCCCTCGCGGAAAGCTCGTGCTGGTCAACGACGACGACCTCACGTACTGCTCGGTGCGGCTGGACCCGGTGTCGCTCGACACGGCGATCAGCCGAGTCGGCGACATCGCGGATTCGTTGCCGCGCACCCTCGTCTGGTCGGCGGCGTGGGAGATGACCCGCCAAGCAGAACTCCGGGCCCGCGATTTCGTCGCCCTCGTCGAGCGCGGCATCGGCGCCGAGACGGAGGTCGGTGTGGTGCAGCGGACTCTGCTCCAGGCGCAGACCGCCCTCGGCGCCTACTCCGAGCCCGGATGGGCCGAGGAGCACGGCTGGCCCGGCTTCGCGAACCGCATTCTCGAGCTGGCCCGCGAAGCGAAGGCCGGCTCGGACCACCAGCTGGCATTCGTCAATGCACTGACCACCTCCCAGCTGTCGGCATGGCACCTGGAAGTGTTGCGTGAGCTGCTCGACGCGGACCCGGCGACGGTGGGCCTTCCCGGACTGGTCGTCGACACGGACCTGCGGTGGCGCATCGTCGTCGCGCTGGCCGGGGCGGGAGAGATCGACGCCGACGGTCCGGAGACCCCGTTCATCGATGCAGAGGCCCGGCGCGACGCCACCGCCGCGGGTGCGCGCCATGCGGCGGCCGCGGCCGCCGCCCGGCCGCAGCTCGCGGTCAAGGAGAAGACCTGGGCGACGGTGGTGCACGACGACTCCCTTCCCAACATCACCGCGCGGTCGATCATCGGAGGATTCGCGGCGCCCGGCCAGGACGAGCTGCTCGCCCCGTTCGTCGAGCGCTACTTCGCCGACATCCGCGGAGTGTGGGAGCGCCGTTCGAGCGAGGTGGCGCAGACGGTCGTGGTCGGCCTCTACCCGACGTGGGCGGTCAGCGCGGAGGCGGTGGCTGCGGCCGATCGCTTCCTCGGTGAGGAGTTGCCACCGGCATTGCGGCGCCTGGTGGTGGAGGGCCGTGCCGGGATCGTGCGGTCGTTGGCCGCTCGCGCCTTCGACGCGGGCTGACCGGTACGGGCCCGCGACGAGACGAGGCTTTCGTCGCGGGCTCGGTTCGGTCACGGCGGATCCGGCAGGATCGGCACCTGGACGCCCTGCCGTCGGCCCAATTGCGTGGCGCGGGTGACGGCCGAGCTCCCGAACCGGGATCGCAGGTCGTCGAGTGTGCCGTCGAGCACCGTGGTGTCCCGGATCTCGGCGCCCGTGTCGTCGAAGGGGAGCTCGAGCTGCTCGTCGCCGATGTCGAATCCGGTCACGGACACCCCGATCAGGGTGAGCCCGCGCTGGGCGACGAGCGGCGCCGCTGCTGCCACCAGGTCGCGAGCGGTCTGCAGGATCACCTCGGTCTCCGTGGTGGCGTGGTGCAGGGTGCGGGAGCGAGTGGCGCGGGCGTAGTCGGCGAACCGGAACCGGACGATCACGGTGCGGCACAGGCGCCCGCTGCGCCGCAGCCGTCCTGCCACCCGTTCGACCAGTTGCGTCAGCGTGGCGTCCACCTCGTGTGCGGTGTGAGGCGCGCGCCCCAGCGCGTGCTGCGCGCCGATGGAGCGCCGGCGCCGGCCGGTGTCGATGCGCCGCGGGTCCCGCGCCCACGACAGGGCATGCAGATGCCGAGCCGCGGCGCCGCCGACGGCGAATGCCAGCCGGTCCTCGGGAAACCGGGCCAGTTCGCCCACCGTGTGGATGCCGGCGACGTGCAACTTGGCGGCGGTGACGGCGCCGACTCCCCACAGTCGTTCGACGGGAAGCGGGTGCAGGAACTCGAGCTCTGCGGCGGGTGGCACGACGAGCAGGCCGTCCGGCTTGCCGACCGCACTGGCCACCTTCGCGAGGAACTTCGTGCGGGCCACTCCCACGGTGATCGGCAGGCCGACTTCGGTTCGTATGGCGTCGCGGAGGCGCCGGGCGATGTCGACGGGTTCGCCCGCCGTCCGGCGCAGACCCGCGACGTCCAGGAACGCCTCGTCGATCGAGATCCCCTCGACGAGCGGGGTGGTGTCGCGGAAGATCGCGAACACCTCCTTGCTGGCCTCGGCGTACGCGGACATCCGGGGCGGAACGACCACCGCGTGGGGGCAGGCACGCAACGCCTGCGATCCGCTGGTCGCCGTTCGCACGCCGAACGCCTTCGCCTCGTAGCTCGCCGCCAGGACGACTCCGCCGCCGACGATCACGGGCCGCCCCCGCAGACTCGGGTCGTCCCGCTGTTCGACGGAGGCATAGAACGCGTCGAGGTCGGCATGCAGGATGGACGCCTCCGGCCGGGGCGCCACCGAGTCACTTCCCCGCCCCGTCGCATCCACATCCAACCATTCCGACACGAACACATGTTCGCATCGACCACCGACAAGGGCCGGCGCCGCTACGCTTCCGACCATGGCGCCGCTGCACCGCACCACCCCGAGCGATCCGTGGTTCGTGTCCCTGACCACGGCGCTCGACGCCGACCTGCGCGCGCGGTACGGCGAGGCGCAGGACGCATACGACGCGCACAACGAGATGGATCCCACCGCACGCGTCGTCGTCGCGGTGGCCGGCGCGGTCCCGGTCGGATGCGGCGCCTTCCGCCACCACGCCGAGGGCCTGGTCGAGATCAAGCGGATGTTCGTCGTGCCCGGAGCACGCGGGCAGGGCACGGCTCGGGAGATCCTCGCCGAACTGGAGAAGTGGGCAGCCGCCGACGGCTACACCGGCGCGGTCCTCGAGACGGGCCGGTTCCAACCCGAGTCACTGACCCTGTACGCGCGAGCGGGGTACACCCGCGTCGAGAACTACGGCCCCTACATAGACATGCCGATGAGCGTCTGCCTGTCGAAGTCGTTCGAGCGGGCGTGAATTCGCCGCCGGATCGCTACTCGTGCGGCGGTTCGCCGGTGACACGATGGTCGGCGTGATTGATCCCCTCGGTCACGAGCCGCGCGAGGTGGCCGTCACGGATCCGGTAGATCACCCGCCGACCCTCCCTGCGCGTGTCCACCAGTCCCGTGAGCCGCAGTTTCGCCAGGTGCTGACTGACCGCGGTGCGCGATGCTCCCGAGACCTCGGTCAAGGCCGTGACGTCCGCCTCCCCCCGGGTGAGTTGCCAGAGAATGTGCAGGCGCGTCGGGTCCGCCAGCATGCGGAACGTCTCGGTCGCGGCGTCGAGGCGTGCGCGATCCGGCTCGTCCGGATGGACCAGGCTCGCCGCCCTCGCCACCGGAACAGCTCCCGTCCCCTGCTGCGACACCATCCCTCTTCTCGTCGCCGGTTTCGCCCCGAGCTCGCGCGGCCGTCACTGCTGCGAGTGTAGCCAGGACCGCGAGAAGTACCGCGGCAACGGACTGATCGGCCGCACCGACCCACCCCGCCACCGGATAGGTGACGAGGAAGCAGGCGTGCGACAGCGAGAACTGCGCGGCGAACACACTCGGCCATTCCGCGGGATCGACCTCCCGCCGGAGAATGCGCGGTGTGGGCGTCACGATCGCCGAGGTGGCCGCACCGAGCGCGATCCACACGAGACCCAGCGCCGCGGCAGCGACGGTGGACCCGATCCCGAGGGCGAGCAGCCCGGCGGTCCCGCACAACACGATCGGAACGACCGCTGCCCCCACCGCCATCACCCCCCGATCCGACCGGACCCGCAGCACGCGGGGAATCGCCAGCGCGACAGCCATCGAACCCCCACCGAAGCAGGCGAGCAGGAGCGCGACCATCGTCTCCGATCCGCCCATCCGATCCCGGACGTAGACGACCGTGTTGACGAGCACCAGGCTCGATCCGGCGGCGACGACCATGTTCCGGGCGAGGACCGCACGCAACGCGGGGCGACGCATCATGGTCGCGGACCCGGACCAGATCCGCCTCCGTCCCCCGGCCCCGGCGGGGCGGTCCCCGGAAGGTGCGGCCGGGAGACGCGCAGACAGGACCAGCACGGCGGACGCGGCGAATCCGGCAGCGGTGCCGAGGAACAGCGAATCGTAGGAGAGCACCGTGAGCAGCGCCGCCGCCACCACCGGACTCGCCAGTGCCTCGAGATCGTAGGCGAATCGCGACAGCGACAGCCCCCGGGTGTAGCGCTCCTCGCTGCGGAGCACGGTGGGAATCACCGCCTGGAATGCGGGCGTGAAGGTGGCCGACCCCGCCTGGAGCACGAAGATGAGGGCGTACACGTGCCACACCTGCCCCACGAACGGCAGCAGGAGAACCGTGCCGGCACGCAGGACGTCCGATCCCACCATGAGGACCGGGCGGGGCACCCGGCGTGCCCACACCTCGACCACCGGTGCGACGGCGACATACGCCACCATCTTGATCGCGAGCGCGGTCCCGAGCACGGCCCCCGCCCGGTCTCCGGCGAGATCGTAGGCGAGCAGCCCGAGCGCGACGGTCGTCAGGCCGGTACCGGCGAGCGCCACCACCTGCGCGGCGAACAGTCGCCGGAACACGCGGTCGCGGAGTGGTTCGAGCACGCTTTCCTCCCGGCAGGTCGACACCCGTCGAGAGTACCTCTCATGTGCGCACGTGCGCACTCATATAGTGCGTGTCATCCCACCGGACGGGACGGTCCCGGCTCCTGCTCCGTGGGTGTCCCGCCGTCACGCAGCGGACCGGACTCGGCCGGGCCGGGCCGGACGCGTCCGCCGAGCGTGCGTCCGGTGAGGCTTCCGACCGAGGCACGGGCAGGCAGACGCGACGTCCGCCGGAAGGAGCCCGCGCGCCACCTCGCGACGGCGATCCAGACCGCGATCACGGCGAACACGAGGAGGTAGATGTTCTGCAGGATCGGAGCCACCGGCCAGTCCGGCGGGAAGAGGAACAGACCCACCACCACGCTGTCGGCGCTCCATCGATACGGCCACGCCGCGGTGGCGGCGAAGATCGCGACGATCGGCGCCCACCACCGGGGATTCCGCAGCGCCCGGTCGACCAGGTGGACGAGCAGGGGAACGAACCACACCCAGTGGTGGCTCCAGGAGAACGGGGAAACCACCGCCGACGTCAATCCCGCGAAAGCCACCGCGAGGAGCCGATCGCCCGCGCGGTACGAGGCCACGACGATCGCCATGCTCGCCAGGAAGACCGGGAGGGCCACCGCCAGCCACAACCAGACCGGACCGGGGCCACCCGACAGATGCGCGACCATTCCCCGCATCGACTGGTTCGCCGGGTGGGCGTCCGGTGCGATCCGGGCGGAGTCGAAGAAGGTCTGCGTCCAGTATCGACGCGAATCGTCAGGAAGGATCGCCCAGGAGATCGCGACCGTCGCCGCGAACGTGAGGACGGCGACGGCAACGGCGCGCCATTGCCGCAGCGCTCCGAACACCGTCACGAAGTACACGGGCGTGAGCTTGATCCCGGCAGCGACACCCACCGCGATCCCCCGATACCGGCTGCTCTCGGGTCGGGAGAAGTCCCACAGCACGAGGGCCATGAGCACCAGATTGATCTGTCCGTAGTACAGGGTGGTCCGTACCGGCTCGAGGAACGTCGACCCCAGCGCGATCGCGGCCGAGACCAGCACCAGGTACGGCGTCGTCCGGTACCCGAGAAGGCGCCAGCACAGGACGACAGCCGCGAGAAGCACCGCCAAGTTGAACACGAGCCACGATCCGGCCACCCACGGCCCGGGGATCTTCTCCACCGGGATGAAGACGAGCGTGGAGAAAGGCGTGTAGGTGTAGAGCAGGCCCAGCGTGACCGGACCGGCGTACAGGGGAAGCCCGTTCTGGATCATCCACGCGCCGTCACGGTAGACGAACAGGTCCAATCCACCGCGGAGGATGCCGATGTCGGGGGTCCACGGTCGGACCGTGACCACGAGCAGACCCACCCCGACGAGCGCCCAGAGGGCGAGAGGCAGCGCGGAGCGGAGGCTGAACCTCAGCCTCCGCTCCGCGGGCAGCGCTCGATCGGTGCGCAGGGCGCGCCTACGGCGCTATCGCTGCACTCATCACGCGCAGGGCGCTGACGAGCCCGTCGATGAGATCTCCCTCTGCGAACGACGAGACCGCCGCCGTCACACCGAGTTGCGCGATGCGGTCGGTGACCCGGTCCTGTACGTCCCGTCCACCGCGTACCTCGACGACACGCTGATTCGGCGAGACCGCGATGAGGACGGAACGCTCGGGCTCCGGGGTGTGCGGGAAGATCGCGTTCGCGCCGGCGCCCGTGTCGGCACCCAGATCGCCGACGTAGACGTTGAAGCGGACCTTCGTCGCCCTCGTCGCGGCGGTGAGTGCGTCGTCCAGCTTCACCAGATCGTCGGTGCCGAACGGGAGATCACCCGTGAACGGCTCGCCCGCGCGATGCACCGCCGAGATACGACCACTCGACGTGACGACACTGCCCACCGGCAGCGTGTCGGGATCGACCGTGGGGGTCGGGAAGTTACCACTTGCCATTTGCCGTGCCTCCGATCAGCTCTGCCGGGTCGTTCACCACATGATGGGTTCCGTGGTGACCATGGGTGGTCACCTCGTCCACGGCGCTCCACACGACGGGCGGGTAGTCCCACTTCTCGCCCAGGTGGAATGCCGGCGGCACCGGCCCGATGGTCTTCTTGCCGAACACAGATCCCAGCCCGAGAAGAACGACGATCGCCAACGGAATTGCCACGAATACCAGCGCAGTCTCGAGAATGCTCACAGGGGAAACCGTAGCTCAGAACCCTGCGTCTCCGAGCGACAGGTCCGATTTCTCCGGCCCGTGTCCCCGAATCAGGCAGCGCCCTCGCCGAGGTACTGCGCCCAGGTGGGGTGGAGTTCCTTCGTGGCGGCCAGCAGACGCCAGTGCGGACCGGACGGGGGGACGAGCGCCGAGCGCAGGGTCCAGCCCAGCTCGCTGACCAGTTTGTCCGCCTTGCGATGATTGCACGGGGCGCAGCAGGCGACGCAGTTCTCCCACGAATGCTCGCCGCCGCGGCTGCGGGGCACGACGTGGTCGATGGTCTCCGCCTTCGCGCCGCAGTACCCGCACCGGAAGCGATCCCGGTGCATCAGTGCCGCCCGAGTCATGGGCACCCGGGCCCGGTAGGGCACCCGCACGTAGTTGCGGAGCCGGATGACGGCAGGCACCTGGAGCGACCATTCGGCGGAATGGACGACGGGTGCCAGCGGATCCTCGTGGACGGTGTCCGCCTTGCCGCAGGCCATGAGCACGATCGCGCGGCGCGCAGGAAGGGCGGTGAGTGGCTCGTATGTCGCGTTCAGCAGCAGTACCCGACGTTTGATCCAGTCGGGTACCGGCTCGAACACGGAAGGGGGGCGCGCGAGCTGTGTTTCGGCCGAGTGCAGGACACTCGAATCGGAGCCCGCCGAGGAGGCGGGCTGGGCGGTGATGATCTGAAAAGCGAATGCCCCTGATTCCCGGTCGGCGCGGGCATCAGTGGGCACGAGTTGTCGGTGCGTGCGGGCGCTGTGACGGTTCTTCATGCCACCTCCGGAAGATTGCACCCAGTGGACCACGATTTTCGCCGAGACGCACGCCCATTTTCCCACGACATCGTCGTGGGGTACGGCGCGGCGACACCCCGGTGAACGGTCGATGTCCCCCGCCTTACCGATGTGCCGGTGAGTGCGACCGCGCCCCCACGCGGGCGGACTCCGACTCGCGCAGGCACAATTGAGGGCGAGATGTGGGAGACGAGATGACCGACGTGCAGCAGAGCTTCTACGACGCGGTGGGCGGGGCCGAGACGTTCCGCAAGCTCACCGCCCGCTTCTACGAGGAAGTGGCGAAGGACGAAATCGTCCGGCCCCTGTACCCCGAGGAGGACCTCGGCCCGGCCGAACGCCGGATGCGGATGTTCCTCGAGCAGTACTGGGGCGGCCCGCACACCTACTCGGACGAACGCGGACACCCGCGATTGCGGATGCGCCACCAGCCGTTCAGGATCGGCCCGCTCGAACGCGACGCCTGGCTGCGGTGCATGCACGTCGCCATCGATTCCCTCGACGAGCGGACGCTCGACGCGCCGCATCGCAAGGCCCTGGTCGACTACATGGAGATGGCCGCCGCGTCCATGGTCAATTCCCCGTTCTGACCCGGGTCCCGACACCGCTCACACGCCCCGGGGGCAGACCCGCGCCCGGAACCGTTCCCGACCGTGCGAGCCTTCCGGTCGTGCCTCGGCCCGCGGTTTGGCACGATGCGAGATGTGAGTGACGCCCCCGACACATCCGCGACCCCCGACCGCCCGTCCGAGGTCACGGTGGAGCCGTGGTGGCTCGACGCGATCTTCTACCAGGTCTATCCCCGATCGTTCGCCGATTCCGACGGCGACGGCGTCGGCGATCTGACCGGTGTCGAGAACATGCTCGGCTACCTCGAGCTGCTCGGGGTGAACGCCCTGTGGCTCAGTCCGGTGATGCGCTCGCCGATGGCCGACCACGGATACGACGTCTCCGATCCGCGGGACATCGACCCCCTGTTCGGCGATCTCGCGGCGATGGATTCGCTCGTCGCGGCCGCCCACGCACGCGGGATGAAGGTCACCATGGACCTCGTCCCCAATCACACCAGCATCGAGCATCGCTGGTTCCGGGAGGCCCTCGCGTCGCCGCCCGGCAGCCCCGAACGCGAGCGCTACTTCTTCCGTGACGGCCGGGGACCGGACGGCTCCGAACCACCGAACAACTGGCCGAGCATCTTCGGTGGACCCGCGTGGACGCGGGTCACCGAGCCGGACGGTTCCCCCGGCCAGTGGTACCTGCACATCTTCGCCCCCGAGCAACCCGACCTCAACTGGGACGATCCCGACGTCGTCGCGGATCTGCACGCGACGCTGCGGTTCTGGCTCGACCGCGGAATCGACGGATTCCGGATCGACGTCGCGCACGGGATGGCGAAGCCCGCCGGGCTCCCCGACCACGACTGGAGCGACAACGAACTGCTCCACAACACCGACGACGACCCGCGATTCGACAATCCGGAGGTCCACGAGATCCACCGGGGCATCCGGAAGGTTCTCGACGAGTACCCCGAGGCCATGACCGTCGGCGAGATCTGGGTCCGCGACAACGAGCGCTTCGGCGAGTACATCCGCCCCGACGAGCTGCACCTGGGATTCAACTTCCGTCTCGCGGAGGCACCCTTCGCCGCCGACGACGTGCGAGCCGCCATCGAGCAGTCGCTGGCCGCGGTCGCGCAGGTGGGCGGCACCCCCACCTGGACACTGTCCAATCACGACGTGGAGCGCGAGGTCACCCGCTACGGCGGCGGTGCGGTGGGCCGCGACCGCGCTCGGGCGATGCTCCTGGTGGAGCTCGCGTTGCCCGGCGCGGTGTTCCTGTACAACGGGGCCGAACTGGGGCTCCCCAACGTGGACCTGCCCGACGACGCCTTGCAGGATCCGGTGTGGGAGCGCTCCGGCCGTACCGAACGTGGCCGGGACGGCTGCCGGGTTCCGTTGCCCTGGAAGGGAACCGAACCACCGTACGGCTTCACCACGGGGCAACCGTGGCTGCCGATGCCCGACGACTGGGCGCCGTTGACGGTCGAGGCGCAGCTCGAGGACGTCACCTCGACGCTGTCGCTGTACCGCTCGGCGATCGAGTTGCGAGCGAATCGACCGGAGTTCGCCGGCCCGGAAGTGGACTGGTACGGCAGCCCCGCGGGGTGCTTCGCGTTCCGGCGCCGAGAGGGTGGGCTCACCTGCGTGCTCAATGCCACGAGCGGGCCGATCATGCTGCCTCCGGGGACCCTGTTGCTCTCCAGCTCCCCGGTGGTGGAGGGGCAGCTGCCTCCGGATTCCGCCGCGTGGCTGATCTGAGTCGTCAGCGCGTCACCGTGAGCGGAATCGAGCCCCGCCGGTGCCGGTACACCGACCCGAACCGCGCGTCGAGGCGCACCCACGACGCACTCGCCCGCACCCGCACCGGATCCTGCTGCTCCGCCGCCGGTGGATCGGACGGAATGAAGCCCATCGCCGTGAGCGCGAACACCAGCCGCATCGGAATGGGCACCCGATCGCCCGCGCCTTCTATCTCGAGGACCTGCTGATCGAGCAGGGACGCCGGCGGGCCGTGTGCACTCGAGTGCTCCTCGGCCAATTCTGCCCCGCGCCTGGCCAGTTCGACGAAGGCGTGCGCCGGGACGTCGTCGACGTGGGCGTATCCGTCGGCCGGCGGCAATGCGCCCCGCCAGGACGAGTCCATCGGGAATCCCAGGTCGATCGTCCCGGGAACGTCGAGCGCGGCGAGCAGGTGATCGGCCGCGGCCACCGCATCCGGCACGGGCAGCGCACCGGCGAAGGTGCGCATCGCGAGGGCGTCGAACCCGGTCTCGGACCAGACGGTGACCAGCCGCTCGCTGCGCCGGTGCAGCCGCACGACGGCCGCCTCGTCCAGGCGCAACACGCGCCTCAGGTACGCCCCGAGATCGGCGCGCTCGGAGTCGGCCAGTACCAGTCCCCGTTCGGACAGGAACCCGTCAGTCACGCAGCCAGCTCTCGAGGTACTCGCGCTCGGTGTCGGTGAGGCGGCGCAGACGCTGGGTGTCGATGTCGAAGGCGGCGATCTGGGTGGAGGCCACGATCGACGGGGGCACCGCCAGGTCGGCGCCCTTGGGCCGCACCTCGTAGCCGATCGTGAAGTCCACCGCGCGCACCTTCTCCACCCACATCAGGACGTCCAGCGGGGTGTCCGAGTGGCGGAGCTGGCCGCGGTACCGCACGTGCAGATCCGCGATCACCGCTCCGTCGCGCAACGTCACCGTCGGGCGATGGTCGTCGAACAGCCAGGGAATCCGGGCCTCTTCGAGGAGAGTGACCATCCGAGCGTGGTTGATGTGCTGGAAGACGTCCATGTCCGACCAGCGGACCTCGACCTCCGCGTGATACCCCTCGCTCACCTGTCATACCTCCGATCGGGTGCCACCCGCGCGCACCATGCTCCGAACCTGCCGCGCCGCCACGGTCAGCGTCGCGAGGTCCAGGGTCCCAGACTCGCCGATGTCGCGGAGCGCCGACCTGGCCCGGGCGATCCTCGAGGCGTTGATCGACTCCCAGTCGCCGATCTTCTCCCTCGACGTCTCGCCCGGCTCACCGTCGGCGAGTACCTCGAAGGTCAACTGTCTCAGCGAGGAGTAGAAGTCGTCCCGCAACGCCAGCCGCGCCAGCGAGTTCCAGCGATCCCCGCGAGGGAGTTCGGACACCGAGGTGAGCAGGGACCCGATGTGCAGGTGCTCGTCGAGCGCGAAGTACAGGTCGGCGACCTCCGTGGTCTCGCGTTCGGCGATGTCGGCGATGTCACAGATGTCGAGGAACGCGAACCCGTGCAGCCGCCGGAACACGTCGAGGGTGAGATGCCCGGGAGCACCCGCGTCCACCAGTGGCCGCGCCCGGCGGAGGAGATCGTCCTGCTGCTCGGGCAACATCAGGGTGGGGAGCAGCGGCAGCAGCGCACGGACGTGGTCCCGGTACCGGGAGATCTCCGCGCCCACCGCGAGCGGCTGCGGCCGGTGCGCGAGGAACCATCGGGACGCCCGGTCGAGGAGGCGGCCGGTCTCGAGGACGAGCGCGTCCTCGACCGCGGCCGACAGGCCCGCCGAACGCACCAGCTCCCACAGGTCGGGGAGGCCGAAGATCTCGGTGACGATCGCGTACGCCCGGATGGCGTCGGTGCCCGACGCCCCCGCGTCCTCGCGGAGCCGGTAGACGTAGGTGATGCCGCCACCTTCGACCGCCTGGTTCGCGAGCATCGTCGCGACCAGTTGCCGCCGCAGGGGATGCGCCTCGATCTGATCGGCGAAGCGCGCGCGTAACCGGGCCGGGAAGTACCGCGGCAGGCGTGGGGCGAACGTGCTGCTGTCCGGGAGCCCGGTCGCGAGCAACTCGTCCTCGAGCGCCAGCTTCACGTGCGCCATGAGAGTCGCGAGCTCCGGGGACACCAGCCCACCGCCCTCGTCCTTGCGGCGGACGATCTCCGCGTCCGAGGGCAGGGCCTCGAGTTCGCGGTCGAGGCCCCGGTCCGCGACGAGGTGGTCGATCAACCGCCGGTGCACGTCCGCCGTCTGCGGTGCACTCGCGCGCGACACACCCATCAGAGCGTTCTGGCCCCGATTGTCGTCCAGGACGAGTTCGGCCACTTCGTCGCTCATGTCGGCGAGCAGCGGATTGCGTTCGGCGACCGCGAGTTCCCCCCGGCCGACCGCCGAATCGAGGAGCACCTTCAGGTTGACCTCGTGGTCGGAACTGTCCACTCCCGCCGAATTGTCCAGCGCGTCCGTGTTGATCCGGCCCCCGGCGAGGCTGTACTCGACCCGCCCCAGCGGAGTGATCCCGAGGTTGCCGCCCTCCCCGACGACCCGCGCGCGGAGTTCGTCGCCGTTCACCCGCACCGCGTCGTTGCCCTTGTCGCCGACGTCGCCGTCGGTCTCCGACGACGCCTTGACGTAGGTTCCGATACCGCCGTTCCACAGCAGGTCCACCGGGGCCCGCAGGATCGCCCGAATCAGCTCGGGAGGCGACAACTGCGTGACCGTCTCGTCGAGCCCCAGCGCCTCGCGCACCGCGGGGCCGACCGGCACCGACTTCAGGGAACGCTCCCACACTCCCCCGCCTTCGGCGATCAGGCTTCGGTCGTAGTCCGCCCAGGTCGATCTCGGTAGCTCGAACAGGCGGCGGCGCTCGGCGTACGACGGAGCCGGGTCGGGATCGGGGTCGAGGAAGATGTGCCGGTGGTCGAAGGCGGCAACGAGCCGCAGATGCGCGCTGAGCAACATGCCGTTGCCGAACACGTCGCCGCTCATGTCACCGACACCGGCAACGGTGATCTCGGCCCGATCGGCGTCGATGCCCAGTTCCCGGAAGTGCCGTTGGACGCTCACCCAGGCCCCGCGCGCCGTGATCCCGAGTTCCTTGTGGTCGTACCCGGTCGAACCACCCGAGGCGAACGCGTCACCCAGCCAGTACCCGTACTCGGCGGCAAGGGAATTGGCCAGATCGGAGAACGTCGCGGTTCCCTTGTCGGCCGCCACCACCAGGTAGGTGTCGTCGCCGTCGCGGCGAATCACTCGGGGCGGGGGCACGACGTCGCCGGAGACGAGGTCGATGTCGTCGGTGACGTCGAGGAGCCCGGAGACGAACGCGCGGTAGCACCGCGCGCCCTCCTCGGCGTACGCACGCCGATCGGCCGCGTCGTCGCCGGTGGGTGTCGGCGGGTTCTTCACCACGAAGCCGCCCTTGGCGCCGGCCGGGACGATCACCGCGTTCTTGACTTCCTGTGCCTTCGCGAGGCCGAGGATCTCGGTACGGTAGTCCTCCCGACGGTCCGACCAGCGGAGCCCGCCTCGCGCGACGGACCCGAAACGCAGGTGCACTCCCTCCAGGTCCGGCGCGTACACGAAGATCTCGAACATGGGCGCGGGTCGGGGCAGCTCGTCGATCGCGCGGGGATCGAACTTGAGCGAGAGCCGATCGAGGGGATTGCCCTGCGTGTCCCGGACGAAGTAGTTGGTGCGCAGGGTCGCCCGGACGAGTCCGGCCAACGCACGCAGGATGCGGTCGGCGTCGAGGCCGACCACGGCCCCGATCCGCTCCGCGACACCCTCGTGCAGATCCGTCACCCGTTCCGGAGCATCCAGGTCGGGATCGAACGTGGCCTCGAACAGTTCGACGAGCATCCGGGCGGTCCGCGGATGCTCGATCGCCACACCCTCGATGTGGTACTGGCTGTACGGGAAAGTGACCTGCCGTAGATACTTCGTGTACGCCCGCAGGATCACGGCCTGACGCCACGTCATCCCCGCCCGCAGCACCAGTTCGTTGAACCGGTCCACGGCGGCGCGGCCACGCCACATCGCCTCGAAGGCGTCGGTGAATCGCCCCACCGCGGTCTCGTCGATCTCCACCGCAGCCAGGTCCGCGGGCACGGACAGCCCGAAGTCGTATATCCAACAGTAGATCTCGCCGTCCCGCCGCAGCCCGTAGGGCCGCTCGTCGTCGACCTCCACGCCGAGGCTCTGCACCAGCGGAAGTACCCGCCCCAGCGAGACGGACGCGCCGTCGACGTACAGGGCGAACCGCCATCGGCCGGCCGGCGTCCGGTACAGCGACACATCGATACCGTCCGGTGCCAGCCGTGCCACCCGCACGGCGTCCCTGGCTGCCCTGGCGGCGTCGAAATCCTCCTTGTAGGCATCGGGAAGGGCCTCGACGAACTGCCGGACGCCGGCGGTGTCGAAGTCGGGGTGCGCATCGAGGAGTTCGTCGAGACGATCCTCCCAACTGCGGCTGACAGCGGTGAGTCGTGCCTCGATACGTTCGCGCTCCGCCTCGGACACCTCGAGCGTGTGCGGGGGGCGCGGCGGATCGTTCCGGATGGTGACGTGCAGCAGCGCGAGGTCGGAATCCGTGACCCGCGCCGAGTATTCGAGGTCCCCGCCCCCGAACTCGTGCCGGAGGATGTCCTGCATCGCCCTGCGCACCGCCGTCGTGTAGCGATCACGCGGCAGGTAGACCAGGCACGAGACGAACCTGCCGAAATCGTCCACCCGCACGAACAACCGCACTCGGCGGCGCAGCCCCACGCTGTGCACGGCGCTGACCGTGTCGAACAGCAGGTCGGTACTGCTGGAGAACAACTCGGCCCGCGGGAAGGATTCGATCACCTCCAGCATCGTCTGCCCGGAGTACGAGTTCAGCTCGTACCCGGAGCGGGCGATCACGTCACGGACCCGGCGCTCGATGAGGGGAATCTCGAGTACGTTCTGGTGCATCGCGGTGACCGTGAAGACACCGAGGAAGCGGTGCTCGCCGATCACCTCGCCGTCGCGGTCGAGGATCCGCACCCCGACGAAGTACGGGTAGGTGTCCCGGTGCACGGTCGCCGGGTAGGTGCCCTGAGTGAGGACGAGAAGTCGCCGATCGTCACCGAGCGTGTCGGACATCCCCAGGATCCGGTCGTCCAGCGCGGTGTCCGTGCGCATCACGCCCAGCCCGCTGCCCGGAACGATCTGCAGTGTCCGCGCACCTGCCTCACCCTGTGGCCGCATCTCCAGCCGGCGATAGCCCAGGGCGGAGTAGTTGCTCGACGCCATCCACCGCAGCAACCGTGCCACGTCGTCCAGATGCTGCGGAGTCACCGCCGGATGCGGCGCCCCGGCGAGGAGTTCGTCGGCGACGGCGTTCTCGGTCGCCCGTAGCGCGTCGGTGTCGCGGACGACCACCCCGACGTCGTCGAGCACTCGCGGCACCCGGGATTCGAGTGCATCGAGCGTGGCGGCATCGGTGTGCGGATCGAGTTGGACATGGATCCAGGACTCGGCGGCCCCGCCCACGGTGGCGGCGTCGGAGTCGAATCCGACGTCCACGAGTGTGCCCGCATCGTCCCGCCGCACCGTGAAGATGGGGTGGATGAGCTCGGACACGCCGATGCCGAGACGGTTGACCAGGGCGACGAGGGACTCGATGAGCAGAGGCATGTCGTCGACGACCACCTGGATGCACGCACCCAGCCCGGTTCCCGGGCGATGCACCCGCACCGACACCGCACCGGGTCGGCGGACCCGGGCGAGCTCGAGATGGGCTGCCAGCACGTCTTCGGGGGCGGCGGTGCGGCTGTCACTGTCGCCCCGGTCCGCGTGCGCGAAGTACTTCGCCCACAACGGTCGAGCCTTGTCCCGCAACGCATTCGGCAACAGCGATGCCAGTGCATCCGACGACGGTGCGAGATCACCCGCGCCGTGTGGATCCGGTGCGTCGTCGGGCTCCGCCATGGGGCGTCACATCCTCGGGTCGGGTCATCGCTGACTACTGCGAGAGTAGCCGCGGCGACCCGGCCCGAGGCGGAACTCGGGCGGCCGCGCCGTCAGTGCGCGACCGCGGTGTCCAGATGCGATTCGAGGACTGCCCGCTCGTTGGCTCCCAGGGGCCGGGACGTCTCGGTACGGCGATCGAACGCCACCAGCACGGCGTCCCCGAAACCGCAGGTCACACCGTCCCGGCTCTTCACCACATGACGCAACGTGTAGGACGAGGTACCGACGTGCAGCACCGAGACCTCCACCGTGAGCGGCCCCGAGTCGTCCGTGACCGGCACGAGGAACTCGACGTCCATCTTGCGGACGACCGAGGCCCGCGGCCGCTCGTCACCCTCTGCCCCGGAGAACGCGTGGGTGAAGAACTGGATCCGGGCCTCCTGCATGTACTCGATGAAGCGAGTGTTGTTGACGTGGCCGAGGCGATCGGAATCGCCCCAGCGCACCTGCACCTGTGCCTCGTACACGTCAGTCCCTCGTCAGCTTGCGGTGGGTGACGCGATGCGGACGCGCCGCCTCGGGGCCCAGCCGATCGATCTTGTTGGCCTCGTAACCCTCGAAGTTGCCCTCGTACCAGTACCAGGAGGCCTCGTTGTCGGCGTGGTCGCCTTCCCAGGCCAGGATGTGGGTACACGTCCGATCCAGGAACCAACGGTCGTGGGAGATGACCACGGCGCAGCCCGGGAACTGCTCGAGAGCGTTCTCGAGCGAGCCGAGCGTCTCCACGTCGAGGTCGTTGGTGGGCTCGTCGAGCAGGATCAGGTTGCCGCCCTGCTTGAGCGTCATCGCCAGGTTGAGGCGGTTGCGCTCACCGCCGGAGAGCACGCCGGCCGGCTTCTGCTGGTCGCCGCCCTTGAAGCCGAACGAACTGATGTAGGCGCGCGACGGCATCTCCGTCTGCCCCACCTGGATGAAGTCGAGGCCGTCGGAGACGACCTCCCACACCGACTTGTTCGGGTCGATGCCCGCACGGTTCTGGTCGACGTAGCTGAGCTTGACCGTCTGGCCGACCTTCACCTCGCCGCCGTCCGGCTCCTCGAGCCCGACGATCGTCTTGAACAGCGTGGTCTTACCGACGCCGTTGGGGCCGATCACGCCGACGATCCCGTTGCGCGGCAACGTGAACGACAGGTCCTTGATGAGGAGCCGGTCGTCGAAGCCCTTGTCCAGGTGCGAGACCTCGACCACCACGTCACCGAGCCGCGGCGGGGCGGGGATCTGGATCTCCTCGAAGTCGAGCTTGCGCGTCTTCTCCGCCTCGTTCGCCATCTCCTCGTACCGGTCCAGGCGGGCCTTGTTCTTGGCCTGGCGCGCCTTGGCGCCGGAACGCACCCAGGCGAGCTCCTCCTTGAGGCGCTTCTGCAGCTTCTGGTCCTTCTTGCCCGAGACTTCGAGGCGCGCGGCCTTCTGCTCCAGGTAGACGGAGTAGTTGCCCTCGTAGGCGTACAGACGGCCGCGGTCGACCTCGCAGATCCACTGGGCGACGTGGTCGAGGAAGTACCGGTCGTGGGTGACGGCGAGCACGGCGCCGGGGTACGACGCGAGGTGCTGCTCGAGCCACTGCACGCTCTCGGCGTCGAGGTGGTTGGTGGGCTCGTCGAGCAGCAGCAGATCCGGCTTGCTCAACAGCAGCTTGCACAGCGCGACGCGACGCTTCTCGCCACCGGACAGGTGGGTGACCATCTCCTCGGGCGGCGGACAGCGCAGCGCGTCCATGGCCTGCTCGAGCTGCGAGTCGATCTCCCACGCGTCGGCGTGGTCGAGCTTCTCCTGCAGGTCGCCCATTTCCTCCATGAGCTCGTCCGAGTAGTCGGTGGCCATCAGCTCGGCGATCTCGTTGTACCGCTTGAGCTGGACCATCACCTCGCCCATGCCCTCTTCGACGTTCTGCCGGACGGTCTTGGCCTCGTCGAGCTGCGGCTCCTGCATGAGGATGCCGACGGTCGCGCCCGGCGCGAGGAAGGCCTCGCCGTTGCCCGGCTGGTCCACCCCGGCCATGATCTTGAGGATGCTGGACTTACCCGCGCCGTTCGGTCCCACCACGCCGATCTTGGCGCCCGGGTAGAAGCTCATGGTGACGTCGTCGAGGATGACCTTGTCACCGTGCGCCTTGCGCACCTTCTTCATGGTGTAAATGAACTCCGCCACGCTGTAAATCTCCTAGCTGGGGGTGATGGCTTGCGACCTGGGAATCCTTCGGCGGATCCCCCGGCAGGGCACTCGGGTATCTGATGTCGAATTCTCTCGGCTCGATGCTATCGGAACCGCACGGGCAGGCCCGACGGTGCACTCGTCCGGGCGGCCGGGTCACCGCTCCGGCTCGGTCCCCGCATCGCGTGTCGCCGGCACCTCGCCGTTGGGGGTCACGGCACCCGTGCCCGAATCGTCCGCGTGCGACTCGGTCGGTTCCTCGCCGTCCAGGTCGTCCAGGTCGTCGTCGAGGTCCTCGTCGGAGAGCGGCGGCTGCTCCGAGTAGTAGGGCGGTCCGGGTATGCGCTCCTGCCGGATCAGGCTGCGCGGGCCCCGCACCTGTTTCCACTGTTTCGTGACCGGGACGAGCGGTTCACCCAGGTCGGTGCGCAAGCCGCGGACGAGGCTGTAGATCATCAGGAAGCCGAGCACGAAGAACGGCAGCCCGATGACCGTGATCACCTGTTGGAGCGCTTCGAGCCCGCCTGCGCCCGTCGCCGCGAGCATGGTCGCCGCGACCGCACCCATGACGATCGCCCAGAAGACCTTCTGCCGGGTGGGCGCCGGCTCCTCGTCGCCGTTGCACATCATGTCGACCACCAGCGCGGCCGAGTCGGCCGACGTGGTGAAGAAGATGATGATGATGAGTACCGCGAAGGCCGACATGAACGTCGTCCACGGGAAGGACTCGAGGAAGCCGAACAGCGCCCCCGGTATGTCTCCCTCGCCCACCACCCGCTCCACCAGTCCGCCCGGACCGTCCGTCTCGACCCGGAAGGCCGACAGGCCGAACACGCTGAACCACACCAGAGAGAACCCCGCCGGGAGCAGGAGCACTCCGCCCACGAACTGGCGGATGGTCCGTCCTCGCGAGATCCGGGCGATGAAGATGCCGACGAACGGCGACCAGGTGATGGTCCACGCCCAGTAGAAGACGGTCCACGTGCCCTGCCAGCCGCTGTCGTTGAACGTGTCGTTCCAGAACGCCAGCTCCGGCAGACGAGTGAGATAGTTGCCCGCCGCCTCGATCGTCCCGCGAACGAGGTACAGGGTGGAACCGGTGACGATCACGAAGACCAGCAGCGACACCGCCATGACGATGTTGATGTTGGACAGCCGCTTGATCCCTTTGTCGAGCCCCAGCGTCACCGACACGATCGCGATGCCGATCACGATGGCGATGAGGACCACCTGGACGAAACCCGTCTCGTCGATGCCGAAGAGCGTGTTCAGTCCGCTGTTGAGTTGCAGTGCACCGAGGCCGATCGACACCGCGATTCCGAAGACGGTGCCGATGACGGCGGTGATGTCGATCGCCTTGCCGATCGGTCCGTAGATCCGTGCCCCCAGCAGGGGTTGGAAGATCGAGCTCACCCGCGGCGGCAGCTTGCGCTTGTAGATGAAGTAGGCGAAGCCCAGGCCGGGCAACGCGAAGATGGTCCACGTGTGCAGCGTGAAGTGATAGTTGGCGAAGGCCAACGCTTCCTGCGCCGCCGCGGTGGACTCCGGCTCGACGTCCTGCATCGGCGGGTTGGCGTAGTGGCTGATGGGCTCGGCCACGCCCCAGAACATGAGGATCGAGCCGATCCCCGCGGCGAACAGCATCGCGAACCACGTCGCCGTCGAGTACTCCGGACGTTCGTCGTCGTTACCCAGCCGCACGGAGCCGTATCGGCTGACCGCCACCCACACGAGGAACAGCAGGAAGAACGTCACGCCCAGGACGTAGAACCAGCCCAGCGTGGTCAGCAACCAGTCCGACGCGGCCCCGAACACGGTGTCCACGAAGTCCGTGAACGCGATGGTGAGCACCACGAACAGCAACGACGCGGCAGCCGCCGAGAAGAAGATCGCGGGCGTCGTCCTCAGGCCGAGCTTGCGTGCCAGCGTGTTCGGGTTTCGGGTCATCCTCGTATCTCCCGCCTCTGGACTGCATCGGAGGGTACAGACTGGCAGGGATCACGCCCGCCCGCGCGGATTCGCGCGGGACGTTCGAACAACGTGACTCACCTCATGCGGCGCGGTCGGGAACCGGCTCCGGTACCGACCCGACCGTGACCGGCAGCGATTCGGGTGACGTCGCGACCGGATCCGGGACTGTCTCCGCCGATGCGGGCTCGCTCCTGCGGTCCACCCGCCGCACGGCACAGCGCGCGAGATCCGGGCCCACCCCCACGGCGCGCATCTCGATTCCCGAGCGCTGCGCTCCCTCACGGGTCACGTACTCGTCCGAGCGGATGTCCCCGTAGACGAGAACCGGGTCGCCCTTGTCCAGTGACGCGGAGACGGCGACCGCGAGCCGGCCCCAGCAGGTGACGGTGAGGTAGAGCTTGCTGCCGTCGACCCATTCGCCCGACGCCTGGTCGCGGCGGCGGGCGGTGCTGGCCACCCGGAAGCTGAGTACCTCGTCGCCGCCCGGCGTCCGCCGTCGGTGCGGCGTGGTGACGACCGTTCCCACCACTGTCGTATAGGACTCGAACATCGTGATTCCCCCTCCACTCGGTACGCCGTGATCCGGCATCTTTCGAGCATGGCCGAGATCCGTGCCGCACGGTGGGGTGGAGTGCGAACTGGGGACAGATCTCGCGGCTGTGGACAAGTACCAGGCGACGACGCCCGCTCCCGCCTGCGTGTCGGGCCTTCCTGCTATCCGCCCCGCGTGACCGGTTTCGCGCTCGTGCACCGCGTGCGGCTTCGTGCACCCCCATCCGCTGGCAGCTAGGGGCGCACGGAGCGAGCCGGGGTGCGAGCGACGAGCACAGCGCGGCTCGCCTGTCGGTGACGTCCCGGATCAGCGGCCGGCCTCACGCTCGCGCTCACGCCGAGCGAGCTCGGCGAACATCGCGTTGTGGGCGGCGAGGTCGGCGTCGTGATCGCGCTCGGCGGCCCGGTCGACCCTGGTCGCCGTGCGCTGGTCGCTGCGCGACCACTGCACGAGCAGGGCGAGCATCACCACCACGAGTGGAATCTCGCCCGTCGCCCAGGCGATGGAGCCGCCCAGCTTCTGGTCACCGAGCAGATCGTCGTTCCAGCCCAGGCCCAGCGATCGGTAGAACCACTCCCCCATGACCACCGAGGTGCTCATGAGCGCCACACCGAAGAACGCGTGGAACGGCAGCGACCCGAAGACCATGCCCAGCTTGGCGACGGGCTGGACCTGGCGCGGCGCAGGGTCGATGCCGATCGCCACCCAGTAGAAGAGGTATCCGCTGAGCAGGAAGTGCAGGTTCATCAGCAGGTGCGCGGCGTGCGAGTCCACGGTGGCCGCGAAGACACCGCCGAGATACAGCACGTAGAAGCCGCCGACGAACAGTGTGGCCGCCACCAGCGGATGGGTGACGAATCTCGAGTAGGGGCTGTGCAGCGCGGTGAGGATCCATTCACGGGGGCCGGGTGGGGCGTCCTTGCCTGCGGGCCGGAAGGCGCGGAGCGCCAGCGTCACCGGCGCACCGAGGACGAGCAGCACGGGGCCGAGCATCGACAGCGCCATGTGCGCGCCCATGTGCACGCTGAACACCGCGGGCGAGTACCGGCCCACGCCGGACGAGGTGGCGATCAGCAGGACGGCGCAACCGCAGATCCAGGCGATGGTGCGGCCGACCGGCCAGCTGTCACCGCGCCGACGGAGGGTGAGCACACCGATCAGATACACGGCGGCGAACACGAGCGCCGCCGTGCCGAAGATCAGGTCGAAGCGCCACTCGGTGGCGAGCCGCACGAACGTCGGCGGCCCGGACAGGTTGTAGCCGAGCTCGACCTCCGCGACCGTCGGGATGGACGCGGGCGGTGGGGGCGGCGTCCGGCCGAGCCCGACCGCGAGCCCGATGGTCGCGGCGAACACGATGATCTCGCCGCCGGCGAAACGGATCAGCGCGCGGCGGCTGGACGGATCGGCGGCGAGCGCGGGGAGGCTGCGTCGCCGCTGGACCCACCCGAAGACGCCGAGCACGGCGAGCGCGACGACCTTGGCCACGACGAGTCGGCCGTAGGTGGTGGTGAACAGGTCCGACAGCGGCAACCGCACGAGCGAGTTGACGATGCCGCTGAACGCCATCACCACGAAGCACACCGTGGCAACGGCAGAAAAACGACGGGCGGCGACGTCGGTGTAGGCACCCTTCCGGCGGGCGTGCGCGAGCAGCGCGAACAGCCCGCCTGCCCACAGCGACGCCGCGACGAGGTGCATGATCATGCTGTTCGTCGCCATGTCGTGGCTGCCGCCGGCCGAGGAGTGCCCGGAGAACGCGAGCGGCATGAGCCCGCCGATCGCGACGACCAGGATGATGGGTGTCCACCACCAGCGCAGCACCACCCGCGACCAGATCGCGATCACGACCGCGATGATCGCCGTCCAGCGCCAGGCGTCGGCCATCTCGACCTGACTGATCGCGGGGAACAGATTGGCGGGTTTCACCGATTCACTGAAGGGCTGCCCCGAGGTGTCGGACAGGGTGAGCGGGACGAGCACTGCCGAGCACGCGGCCCACACGACCGCGGCATACGAGGCGGTGCGCACCGCGCGGTAGCCGTCCACATCGAGGACGCCGGACTTCTGTGGAGGGACGAAGAACGCCGCGAGCAGCAGCGAACCGATGGCGATGACCGCCGCGATCTCGGCGACGGCACGGACCGCGGGCAGCCCGTAGGTGGTGATCGGCCCCGGATCGGGGATGCCGAGCAGAACCAAGGCCTCGGAGGCGGAGAGCCCGACGACGAGCGCCGCGACCATCCCCGCGATCAGCCCCGAGACCACGAAGATCGGCGCGGATCCGGATCGAGCGGGAGCCCGCGGCGCGGTGTCGGAGGGAGCGAGGTCGGTCGTGGACATGTAACCAGGGTAAGACGCGGTGCCACCACCTACGACACCGCGTCGGAGACGCGTATCGAGTCAGCGTCGGAGACGCGCGTCTACTCGGCGTCGGAGACGCGGATGTCCACCGGGCTGCTCGGGCTGTCGGCTCGACCCGATCTCCCCTCCGGGTAATATGCCGTCTGCGCCTCCGTAGCTCAGTTGGATAGAGCAAGAGCCTTCTAATCTCTAGGTCGCAGGTTCGATTCCTGCCGGGGGCACCAACTTCTGACCTGTGCTCCCGGCCTCGCCCCGGGGCGCCCCGGACCAGCCCTCAGAGACGAACCAGCATCTTGCCGGTGTTGACGCCCCGGAAGAGGTCGAGCAGCGCCCGGGGCGCCTGATCCAGTCCTTCCACAACGGTCTCCTCGACGCGCAGGGTTCCGTCGGCGATCCATTCGGACGCCTGGCCGATGTACTCCGGAAAGCGGTGCAGATGGTCGCTGACGAGCATGCCGCGCAGGGTCAGTCTCTTGGCGTAGGCGCGGAAGAAGTCGCGCGGACCAGGCGCCGCGCCCTCGCTGTCGTACTTGCCGATGGCACCGATGAGTGCGATTCGCCCGCCGATGCGCAGGGCGTCGATGGCGGCGTCGAGGTGATCGCCGCCGACGAGGTCGAGGTAGACGTCGATTCCCTCGGGTGCCGCTGCGGCGAGGTCGGCCGCGAGTTCACCGGCCTGGTAGTCGATCGCCGCGTCGAAGCCGAAATCGTCGAGGAGCCGCTTCGTCTTGTGCGGTCCCCCGGCCGATCCGATGACCTTCGATGCACCCAGCCGCCGCGCGAGCTGGCCGGCCACACTGCCCACCGCACCCGCGGCCGCCGACACGAAGACCACATCCCCCTCCCGCAGCGGGGCGATCTCGGTGAGCGCGACGAACGCGGTCAGGCCGGTCGTACCGAGCGCTCCGAGATGGTCCTCCGGACGGGCGACCGCCGTGTCGATCGGCACCACGGCGGCAGCATCGAGCACCGCGCGGGTGCGCCAGCCGGCGAAGTGCGAGACCGTGGTGCCCACGACGATCTCGGGTGCCGCGGAAGCGATGACCGTCCCGACGGCACTCCCCTCCAGCGCGGCACCGAGTTCGAAGGAGGGCATGTACGACTCCGCCTCGTCCAGTCGGTCCCGCATGTACGGATCGACCGACATCCAGCTGTTCCGCACCAGAACCTCGCCGGCCGAGAGCTGCGGCAGTTCGACCGAGACCAACTCGAAGTTCTCCTGGCGCGGTTCACCGGTCGGGCGCGAGACGAGTCTCAGTTCCTGCCCGTGCCCGGTGTCCAGATCATGTGACGACATGGCGGTTCCTTCCTGTTGCTGCAGAGAGACGGTGGTGTCCGGGAGGTCGTTCGTGTGCGTTGTCACGGCGTCCAGATTCCGGTGGCGGCGGTCGCCGCCGCGTAGTCGGCGAAGTCCCGGGGCTCCCGGCCCAGCGCCTGCCGGACCCCGTCGGAGAGATACGCATCGCCGCCGCTGCGGATAAGCCTGCTCAGGCCGACGACTCCGTCGGCGACGGCGGGCGGGTAGTAGTGCTCGGACAGATGGTCCCGGTACGCCTCGAGCGAGAGCGGCACCGGTCGGATACTCCGCCCGGTGGCCTCGGAGATCGTCCTCACCGCCTCGGCCAGGGTGATCGCGCGCGGTCCGGACAGCGCGTATGTCCGGCCCGCGTGCCTCGCGTCGGTGAGCGCGGCGACCCCGGTCTCGGCGATGTCCTCGGCATCGATGAACGGGTGCGCACCGTCACCGGTGCCGAACGCGAGTTCTCCCGCACGCACGCCGTCGGCGAGGAACGGCTCCTCGCTGAAGTTCTGCGCGAACCACACCGGACGCAGCACCGTCCATTCGAGTCCCGACCGGCGCACGATGTCCTCACGGGCCAGAGACGCCTTGTCCTCGATGTCCGCCCATTCACGCGCCGACAGCAGCACCGCCCGCACCACGCCGGAGTCCGCGGCCAGTGCGATGAAGGAGCGGAGCCGTTCCACGCCGGCTTCGCTGTCGTCGGGGACGAGGTAGACGGCGTGTGCGCCGTCGACCACGGGATACCACGTCTCCTGGTCACTCCAGTCGAACCGCGTGGGACTCCGGCGCGACACCGCTCGCACCCGGTGGCCGAGTGCGTCGAGTCGCGCCGCCACCCGTCGCCCTGTCTTCCCACTCCCGCCGAGAACCGTGATCGTGTGTGTCGTCATGTGATCCAGTCAATGCGATCTCGACAAGACGCTGAATAGTCACGGATCTCATTCCGATACGCATGCGTCTACGGTGGAACCATGGACGCACTGACGACGATGCTCGCCGAGGTTCGCTCGGCGGGCGCGCTCTTCGGCCGGAACATCATGGGCAGCCCCTGGGCGATCCGCTTCGAGGACGGGGCGGCATTGACCCTGGTGACCATGCTGCGCGGAGCCGGATGGATAGTGCCGGACAACGGAACCCCGGTCCGCCTGGAGAACCGGGACCGGGCGATCGTCTCCGGTACCGCGCCCTTCACCGTGACCGACGACATCACCGTCTCCACGCCGCCCCTCTACGTCCTGCACAGCCCCGATCGGTGCACCACCTCGTCCGGAGAGGTGGTCGACCCGGACGAGCTGAACCTCGGGATACGTACCTGCGGAACCCGACTCGACGGCGACGACGTCCTCCTCACCGGCACCTACTACGTCCACGGCGAGGTCTCCGGGCACCTGCTGGGATCGTTGCCGCCCGTCCTCGTCGTGCCGCACGAGTACTCCGCATCGGCGCATCTGGACCTCACCGAGGCCGAGATCGCCCGCGACGATCCGGGACAGCAGGCCGTGCTCGACCGGCTCCTCGATCTCCTCCTCATCGCCACCCTGCGCGATTGGTTCGCCGGTCCCGACGGCTCTCCGCCGCCGTGGTACCAAGCGATCTCCGACCCCACCGTCGGAGCCGCGCTCCGAGCGATCCATGCCCACCCCGAACGTCCCTGGACTGTGCACTCCCTCGCCCGAGAGGCACAGATTTCGCGCGCCGCCCTCGCCCGCCGGTTCACCGAGCTCCTCGGTGAACCGCCCATCGCCTACCTGACCACGTGGCGGCTCAGCCTCGCCGCCGACCTGCTCCGGCGAACGGACTCGACCGTCGACACCATCGCCAGGCGGGTCGGCTACTCCACCTCCTATGCGCTGAGCGCCGCATTCACCCGACACTTCGGTGTCCGGCCCACCGAACACCGATCACGGGCCCACCTCGCGTCCCCGGTGCACGAACGACATCGACCCGGTCCGGTCGGCGTCCACTGAGCGCCCGCCCGCATCACCAGCGAACCTCGCTGTACAACCAGGTACCCAACATGCGCGAGGTCATCGCGATGACGGCGTCACGCTCCTCGGGATCCACATCCCTCGCCGACGCCCGCAGCACCCCGGCAAAGCCGGTGTTGATGAGCACCGAGGTCATCGTCTCCAGCGTGGCGTGGTCGACTGGGCCGATCAGTTGGATGATGATCACCTTGAACAGCATGCGCAGTCGTGACTCCAGTTCCGGGAGCCCACTGCTGTAGAACTGCACTTCTCCGACCAGCGCTTCGATCAGGGCCGCATTGTCGACCAGGACATCGAGGGACACGGCGAGCGTCGCCGATACCACCTCGGTCGCCGAGTCCACGCTCACCAGACCGGTCATTCCGGGGACGCCCGGAGTCAGGTCGGCGAAGGCGCTCTCCACCTGCCTGATCACCCGATCGAGCAACTCCGAGACGATCTCGGAGCGATCGTTGAAGTATCGATACAGTGTGCCGATACTGATCCCGGCGGTGGTCGCGATCCGGTTCGTCGAGGTGTCGGCGACACCGCGCTCCCCGAACAACCGCGTGGCCGTCTCCAGGATCAGCTCCCGCGTCGCCACGGCACGTGCCTGCGTCGGGCGCTTTCGTCGCGCCGCGGCCTTCTGCGTCTTCTGCGTCAAGAGAGCCCTCCTCTCCGATGACCTCGCCGAAGATGAGCGACACTCATCTTAATGCCAGACGCTACACCGCCGCCCCGGCCCGGCAGCGCGGATCTGGACGTGTTCTTCGAACGGGCCGGATGCGAGCTGACAGGTCAGCAGATCTGCGAATTCTTCCACCTCTCGATCTCACGCCCCATCTCGGTCGCCGGCGGCTCGTGATAGAGCCACTCCGAGGCGAGGGTGTGCCAGTTCGCCGTCGCCTCCAACTGCCCGAGGACACCGAGCGTGAACAGGACGGTACGGCGGGAGAAGACGTGCTCGGGCGGCAACAGCTGATGACGCATTTCCTGATGCTGAGCCATCCGTGGATCGACGGCGAGAAACAGCGCGCTGGTGGACATTTCGGTGGTGATGGTCATCGGCTCGTCCACCAGATGCCAGCCTTCCACGGCCAGCACGTAATCCATGCAATCGCTCGGGGAAACCCCCGCGTCGGGATCGACGATGCCTCGACGAACCCACATGTCGAAGATGTCCTGTGCCCGACCCTCCCCCGCGGCCCTGATCACCGATCGCTCGAGCTCCACATCGACCGGGTCGATGCGGTTGAACAAGCCGAAATCGACGAATCCGAGCGTACCGTCCCGGCCGAGCAAAATGTTGCCGCGGTGCGGGTCACCGCAATACTCGTTGTCCGCGAACAGCGCGCTGATGTAGAAGCGATAGATGAGTTCGCCGATCCGATCACGGTCGGCCCCGGGCAGTTCCCGCATCCGGTCGAACTGCTCGCCGTCGAACAGTTCGGTGACCAGGACGTGCCGACCACAGAACTCGGCGACAATTCCGGGAACGATGATGAACGGGTGGCCGCGAAAACGCGACGACACTCGGTGCTGAGTCGCGGCCTCGCGCTCGTAGTCGAGCTCTCTACCCAGGTTCTCGACGATCTCCCCGATGACCGATTGATCCGCAGCGCTGGGCAAGACATTCTTCAAGAACCGGCTGAAGAACATCAGATTCCGCATATCCGCCGCGACAGCCTCGTCGACACCGGGATACTTCACCTTCACCGCGACCCGGCGGCCGTCGTGCAACCGAGCTCGATACACCTGGCCGATGGAGGCCGCGGCGATCGGGGTCTCGTCGAATTCCGCGAACACTCGCGCCATCGGACCGAGGTCGGTTTCGATCACCGTCCGCATCTGCGCGAACGCGACCGTCGGCGCGCGATCACAGAGTTCGACGAGCTTGCCCCTGAACAGGTCCCGATGCGCCTCGGGTACCAGATCCAGATCTACCGCCGACAACATCTGGCCCAGCTTCATCGCCGCGCCCTTCATCTCTCCCAGAACGGTGACGAGTTGCTGCGCCGCAACCATCGTCGATCGTTCGGTCAATCGTCGACGGACCTCCTCCGTGCGACCGAGGACCGACAGCTTCGTCGCCATACCGCGCGTGACCTGCCCCGCAACCAGACCGCCGACTCGTGCACCTCTGGCGAATCGACCCTTCGGTACACGAGCCCCCATCGTTCGAACCTCCCTCACGAGCCGATCGGAACTGCATGTTGCGCGACTCCGGACAACCGAGCTGCACATCGCCGTCTTCCACGAGCGTAGACATCGAATCCGCGGCGGCCAACCGTGCATCCGCAGGACACGTGGGCGATCAGGCCCTTCTCCTGCCGGCTCGTCGAACGGGCCGCGTGCCCGCCTCGCGCCGAACGGCCGATGCCGGTGACGCCTGGTGACTGCGTGCGATGATCGCCGAACGCAATTGCCACATACCCGAGGACTGCGCGGGGTCGAGTCCGGTGAGTGCGGCGATACGACGAAGTCGGTAGTCCACGGTATTGGTGTGGATGTACATCAGCCGGGCGGTGCGTTGGCGATTCATGTTGTTGGAGATATGAATCCGCAGAGTCTCGTACAGTTCCGGATGGCCGTCCAGCGGCGCCAGGAGTTCGCCGAGCCGGTTGCGGGCCGGGCCCGGCCGAGTGAGCTGGTACTCCAGGGCCAGTTCGTCGAATCGGTAGAGCTTCGGCGTGCACTCGAGCCGTTCGACCATGTCGAGCAATTCGTGGGCGCGTCGGGCTGCGGCGGAGAGGTCGACGGTCGCCGCGACGACCAGTGCGGCCGTGATCTCGACACGAGCTGCGGCCGAGAGGGATTCGATGAGCGCATCGAGTTCGGTGTCGTCCATCAGGTCGGTCGGCACGAGAACGGTTCCGCCGTCGACCGACAGCAGCGAGAGGACCCATTCGCCACAGTGGTGAGCCAGCGCCGCCTGCACGCGGCGCAGTTTGCGCCGCGCCACGACGGAGCCGTCGAGACGCTCGTGATGTTCGTCGGGGTGGGACGGGATCGACAGCGCCAGTACCGAATACTCGTCGGCAACGGAGATTCCGCACTCGCGGGCCATCGTCGATGTCGATCGACCGGCCAGGAGGGCGGTGGGGAGGGTGTGCACCGCCGTGTGGTGTTCTCCGGCGACCTCACGCTGTTCTTTCAGGTAGGAACGGGTCACGGTGGTACACATCAGATCCGAGACCGACAGAATCGTCCGGAATCCGTCGATCATGGTTTGGCGGTCGTGGGACGTAGCCGGTGCATAGACCAGGTCCATGCTCACCCGCACTCCCTCGTGGAAGGCGCGCAGGATCGGATCGATCGGCACCCCTTCGTGCGCCCACCCGGCCGCAGCGATCGAGAGCCGGTTCAGCTTGTCGGTCACGTCACGACCGTCGATGACACCGCCCACGATCTCCAGGCACATCCGGGTCACCGCGGTGACATCACCGGCGATCGCGTCACCCGGCAGGGTTCGGCAGGTCGCCACGTTCGCGACGAAATGCTCGACCAGTTGGTTGGTCAGGTTTCCCACGTCGCGCAGTGGGCTCCACATCGGTGCCTGTTCGAGCTGGATCGTCATCGTCGACTCCCATCGGGTGTGTCGCCCGCAACGCCGAGCAGGTGTCGTGGCGACGGTTCCTTCTTCCGCTGCGCGAAACGGGAAGGCCAGTGTTCGACGCTGTCGCGGCAATACACTCGCCACCTTCGGTGCGATGGCTCACACTGCGAAGTGTTCGCGTGGCCATCACTGTAGAGTGAGCGACTGCTCACCTTCTACTCTACTTTCCGCCGCTGTTTCCGACCCGATTCCAGCGCTGTGAACTGCGGCAACGTCGATGGAGGCCGATCGACGCGGTGGTTCGCTCACCCGCGATGATGAGAACCGCTCACTATTCGGACCCTCGCCGCGGCACCACCCTCACAGGGTGCGCATGGCCTCGTGCTGGATGCACAGCACCTTCCCCACCGGGAGTCCGAGTACGGCTGCGGTGTCACGAACGGACAACCCGTCGATCACCCGCAGGGTGATGACCTCCCGGGAATCGGGATCGAGCCTGCCCAGCGGGCCCGCCACCCTCCCCTGCGGCACATCCTCGATCTCGGCGAGAGATCGACCGAGGACGCGGTACACCTCCCGCACCACGTGCCGGTGTTCGGCGATTCTCGGCAGCTCACGGACTACGTCCAGGCACACCTGGTGCGCGGCACGGTCGGCGGCGCGGGCTCGGCAGTAGCGGACCACGTGGGGCCACAGAATGGCTATCCCCTCCTCCACGGATTGCCTCCTACCGTCGGTGGCAGCCTCGACGGCGGACAGCATTCGCCCCTCGAGAACACTCATGTCACGACCCCGATCCCCGTGCAGTCGGCTCGACTCGCCTGTCACCACAGATCATTCAACGGACTGCCGGGCAGCACATCGGGGAGAAGACCTATTTCCACCCCGAATCCGTCGTTCCCACGGATGACTCCCCCCGGTACCGACGGAGGAGGAACGCTCGTCAGGATTCGAGGTCGATCCCGGGCAGCCCGGCGAGGTCCGACGAGCTCAGAACCGCGTCCAGTGCGACGGGTCGCGTCGGCGGATTCTCGGCAGCCCTCGTCGCGGCGAGCGCGGTGACCAGCGCGGTGGCACGGGATTGTCCGATACCGCTCGCACGACGGGCCTCGCCGGTACGCCGGTTCATTGCGACAATCTCCCAGTTGCTGCTCCCGAACGCGGGAGTGCGCCGAACGAGCCCACCCAATCGCGGTGCGTGGCCGACCAATTCGAGGGCATAGGTGGCAACCGGACTGGTCAGTGCCAGCCAGCTCCGCACGCGCAGACCCCGTTCGCCGCCGACGAGTGCCTGGTCAGGGAAATCTGCGCGCAGGTAACGGCGGCGGCCACGGGGTCCGTCGAAGTGGCGATGCTCGCGGAAGTTGTCCACGGGACCGTCACCGGCGGTGTCCGCGATCGGGGCTCCGAGCAGCCCGGCTGTCCACTCCACCGCCTGTGCCCCGTGCTTCTCCCCGGAGCCGAGGGTGACCGCCACGTCCACCTCGTCGGCGGCGCGGGAGTCGAGCTCGGCGAGGAGCACGGTGCTCACCCCCGGCGCGATCCCGGCACCCAGCACGATCGGAGCTTTCGGCGATCTGGACGCGAGTGCTGCCAGGTAGGAGCCGGTGGCGCTGATGTCCACCAACACCGCGTTCCCGGCCACCTCACCGAGCGAGGTGTTCTCCACCCCCGAGGCGTTGACGATCACGTCGTGCTCGCGCGCCGCCCGGGTCAGTTCCCGGAGATCGCCCGCACCGAGATCGAGGGCGATCCCGCCCGCGGGGGCCCGGCGCCCGGCGGGAGTCACGTGATGCCCCCGGTCCCGCAGGGTCGAGACGACCGTGGATCCCACGGCACCTCGGGCACCGATCACCAGCACACTGATCATGAACGAAACTGTACGAGATAAGGCGGCGGTGACGCAGCATGTTCACAGGCCGAGCTTCTCCAACTCGGTGACGTAGGCATCCTCGATGTCGTCTCGGTCACGGGAGGTGTCCTGCCACATCGCACCGAGACGGGCACGCACATCGTCCGGAAGGCTCTCGTATCGTTCGCGCCAGACCTCGGCGTTCTCCGTCCAGTAGCCGACGACCTTGTACGCCGTCGAGGCCAACCCGAGTGTGTGGCGCAGGTGGCGCCGCACCCCTCGCGTGGCCTTCGTTTCGCCGGCCACCCAGATGTACCCCGGCCCGTCCGGCAACTCGGCCGCTCGCACGATCTCCTCGATCCTCGTGGGGCCGCGTCCGTTGCCGCCGTGCACCCAGTGCAGTTCGACGGCGGAAGGGAGCGCGACATCCAACTCGTCGTCCGCGGAGGCAACCTCGAGCACGACCCGGGTGCGTACGCCCTCCGGGGTGTTCTCGGCGAGGCGAACGGCCGCGGGCAGACCCGTGGCGTCCGCGACGAGGAGTTGCCACTGCATGCCCGCGGGGGGCGCATACAGCCCCTTGGGCGTGTTCACCCCCACGACGTCGCCGGGTGTCGCCGCGACGGCCCACGCCGCGGCGACGCCTCCGTCGTGGACGACGAAGTCGATCGACAGTTCACGCGAGACCTCGTCCCAGGCACGCACCGTGTACGTGCGCATCGGCGCCGCTGCGACTCCCTCCGGGTACTCCCAGCCGGCCTCGGTGGGCCGGGGCAGGATCGGCTCACGGTGCTGCTCGTCGGGAAAGAAGATCCGGAGATACTCGTCGCCGACGCCGGTGGAGGCGAATCCCTCGAGACCCTCGCCACCGAACACGACTCGGACCATGCCCGGGCCGAGGTGTTCGACCCGCTGGACGACGAGGCGATGGATGAGATCGACGCTCATCCGAGGAGCGCCTGTTCGACGAGAGTCAGGAACGCGTCCTGGCCGCTGGGCGACCCGAAGACGATCTCCGTGTCGAACCCGTGGATCTCCTCGTCCTGCACGAATGTCAGCGCTGCCCACAGCGGGTTCTGCCGCAGATTCGCGTCCTCCTCGATCGCGATGGGCTGACCCTGCTGCTGGGCGGTGAAGACGACGTCGATGTCCGCCAGCCGGTCGAGTTGCTCCGGGCTCAACGGCACGGCGTCCCCGCTGGGCACGCCGTTCTCGTCGGCATTCGTCAGAGGTGCCATCCGCAGGCCGAGATCGGCGAAGACGAGGCAGGGCACTCCGCGGCACTGTGCGGTGGCCTGGCCCTCGTACCAGGCGATGTCGGCGACGACGGGGTCGATCCCGGCCTCGTCCAGACGTCCACGGATGTCGGCCACCCGTGCGTCGTAGGCGTCGACCCACTCCTGCCACTGGCTTTCGCGGCCGAGATCCCGGGCCGCCCGCTCGGCGCTGTCGCGCCAGTCGCTGCCGTCGAAGGCGTTGTAGGTGTACGTCGGCGCGATCTGCTGCAACTGCCCGTCGAGGCCTTCCTCGTAGCCGAGGCCGTTGAGGATGAAGTCGGGTTCCGCCGCGACCACGGCTTCGAGGTTGTACTCGGGGAAGTTGCCGAAGGTTGTCACCCCGGCGAGCTCTTCCTGGGGGAAGAACTCGGGGTACGAGGAGTACGTGTCGCGAATCGGCTGCGCGCCTGCGAGGTCGAAGCCGAGCGTGACGAGCAGGTCGACGTCGGTCGTGTAGAAGCCGAGAGCGGCCTGGGGCTCGGCCGGCATCTCGATCTCGGCGCCCACCGGCGTGGTGACGTCGATCGTCTCGCTTCCCGCCTGGTCACCGTCCTCCTGAGGACCCGAGCACGAGGCGAGAAGCACACTGACCGCCGCGACGGCGAGTAGGGGCAGAGATTTCGAACGCATAGTTGTGTCTTCCGTTGCCGTAGGGGGACGCAGCACCTCACATGGAGGGTTGCCTTACCTACTATGCCCTGGCCGATTATCGCAAGCCGGACAAAGAATGTCGCAGAGAAGCCAACTTGTCCTGTCCACGGTCGTGACCGGAGGCGAACTCCCCGGGCGTGAGACCGATCTCCCGCCGGAACGCCTGCACGAATGCGCTCGGAGTCGCATACCCCACGCGGCGAGCGACACCGGAGACACTCTGACCGGCCGCCAGCCACTCGACAGCCCGCCTCATGCGCGCGCGAGTGCGCCACTGCGCGAAGCTCAGACCCGTGTCGGCGCTGAAGAGACGAGAGAGGTTCCGCGGACTCGAGCCCACGACGCGACCCCACTCGTCGATCGCGCGGTTGTCCGCCGGGTCGGCGAGGATCGCCTCCGCGACGGCGCGGGTTCGGCCATCCGAGGGGAAGGGCAGGTCCACCGTGGCGATCTCGACCGGCTCGAGGAGGTCGAAAGCGAGTTCCTCGGCATGTATCCGCGAAGCCGCAGCGAGGACCGGGTTCGCTTCGAGGCGCTCGAGGACTGCCCGCACGACCTCCGGCAGGAAGACGGCCGTCACCGTGGGCGCGACGGCGGTGACCTCGACGACGACGAAAGTGCACCGGAAGGCTGTCCCCGCGGCTGCGACCACGCGGTGCCGGACACCGGCAGGAATCCACAGTCCCAACCCGCTCGGGATGGCGAAGTACCCCTCATCGGTCTCGACCGTGAGCGCACCTTTGCACCCCCACACCAGCTCGTGATACGTCGCATGCGCATGCGGCTCCCACTCGACACGATGGGGCACCGTGAATTCGTTCGTGCCGATGCGCCACTCCGAACGATCCGGTCCGCCCTGCGACATCGGCCGGCCCCCTGTCGCTACTCGCACGAGGGCCGACGGTAGCAGCCGAATCGTGCCCGAGGCCGGCGCTCCCGGCCCGACGAGCCTAGTGAGTCAGCACGACCTTGACGGCGACGACGAGGAGGGCGACGACACCCAGACCGATCGCGGCGACGGTGGTTCCGGGCGTGGGTGGCCTGCCCTGGATCCTGCGCACCACCCAGACGATCGAGCAGATGCGCGCCAGCACGGTGATCTCGGCGAGTATCTGCGCGGTACGCGGCTCCAGCCACCCGATCCACGCCAGCGCCAGGATCGCGCAGGGCAGCGCCGCAGCCGAGAAGATCGGCAACGAATCCCGGAGTTCGGCGATCCTCCCGGCCCTGCCGAGCTCACGGCCCGTCCGCACCGACTGGGCCACAGCCTCACCGAAGACGTGCGCGATGAACGTCGACAACGAGGTTCCCGCGACGATCGCGATACCGAGGTACTCGGGCGTGGTCACCAGCGGAACCAGTGCCGCGAGAACCAGGATGTTGCCGTAGACGTACGCGCTGATTCTGCGGCCGGCCGATTCGGTGTCGACCACGATCCCTCCTCCGCCTCGTCTCGGGTCGGTGTCGACTCTAGATCCACCCCTGGGTCACCGACGACGATTCATCTCTCCCGAGGCGACGCACCTCGTGCCTGTGTGACGAGCCGCACCGGCGGTGGCCCCGGGCGGTCGCCCGACCAGCGGCTACGGCCACGCAACCACGCCCGCGTCCCACCCCACCCGCCGACCGGCCTATAGTCCCGTTTGTAAACGATTTGTTAACTGACGAGACGAGGTATGCGGGTGAACGCGCGCGATCGGGTGACGGCGATCTACGAGCAGGTGCGTGCTCGGAACGCCGGCGAGCCGGAGTTCCACCAGGCCGCGGCCGAGGTGTTCGAGTCGCTCCAGGTCGTGCTCGAGCGCCGTCCCGAGTACGCCGAGTCGGGGCTCCTCGAGCGCCTCTTCGAACCCGAGCGGCAGATCATCTTCCGCGTGCCCTGGGTGGACGACGACGGCCACGTGCACGTCAACCGGGGCTTCCGGGTGCAGTACAACAGCGCACTCGGCCCCTACAAGGGCGGCCTGCGCTTCCACCCGAGCGTCAACCTCGGCATCGTGAAGTTCCTCGGATTCGAGCAGATCTTCAAGAACTCGCTCACCGGCCTGCCGATCGGCGGCGGCAAGGGCGGATCGGACTTCGACCCCAAGGGCCGCACCGACGCCGAGGTGATGCGCTTCTGTCAGTCCTTCATGACCGAACTGCACCGGCACCTGGGTGAGTACACGGACGTCCCGGCCGGGGACATCGGCGTCGGTGGCCGCGAGATCGGCTACCTGTTCGGCCAGTACAAGAGACTGACCAACGTCTACGAATCCGGCGTGCTCACCGGCAAGGGGCTCACCTGGGGAGGCTCGCAGGTACGCCGCGAGGCCACCGGGTACGGCGTCGCCTACTTCGTCGCCGAGATGGCGAAGGCAGTGGGCCGCGACCTCGACGGCACCACCGCCGTCGTCTCCGGCTCGGGCAACGTCGCGATCTATGCGATCGAGAAGATCGCGCAACTCGGCGGCACCGTCGTGGCGTGCTCCGACTCGGCCGGCTACATCGTCGACGAGAAGGGCATCGACCTCGATCTCGTCAAGGAGATCAAGGAACAGCGGCGGGGCCGGATCTCCGAGTACGCCGACGTGGTCTCCCACGCCCGCTTCGTCAGCGGGGGCTCGGTGTGGGAGGTGCCGTGCGATGTGGCACTGCCCTGCGCGACCCAGAACGAACTGGACGAGGACGCGGCACGCGCCCTGGTGAAGGGTGGCGTCCGCGTCGTGGCCGAGGGCGCGAACATGCCGACCACTCCCGAGGCGATCAAGGTGCTCCGCGAGGCGAAGGTCGCCTTCGCCCCCGGCAAGGCCGCGAACGCCGGTGGCGTCGCCACGTCCGCGCTCGAGATGCAGCAGAACGCCTCTCGCGACTCGTGGAGCTTCGAGTACACCGACGAACGCCTGGCGGGAATCATGGCCGGCATCCACGAACGCACCGTGGCGACCGCCGAGGAGTACGGGCTGCCGGGCGACTACGTGCACGGCGCCAACATCGCCGGGTTCGTCAAGGTCGCGGACGCGATGAACGCGCTCGGCGTCATCTGACGGCGGCTCGACACGACGGCCTCTCGACACGACGGAAGGGCTGGGAAGCTGTTGCTTCCCAGCCCTTCCGTCTCGGTGCGTGTTCTCGTGCCGGTCGGTCAGTCGCGTGGAGCCGACGTGCCGGGACCGTCCTCGTCGATCTCCACCTCGGTGACCTCGACGTCGACGTCGACGATCTCGCCCTCCTGCTCGTCCTCGCGAGCCCGCTTCGCGGCCTCGCGCATCTCGATGCCGTCGGACACCCAGTCCCCGATCTCGCGGGTGACATCACGGACTGCGCCGGCGATGATCGTCGCGATCTGACCGACGTGCGTCGCCGCCGACTCGGTCAACTCCTGGACGGTGTCCTTGCGTCGTTCGAACTTCCCCACCATGGTCGAACACCTCTCAGGATCGAACGGCTCTCAGGCTGCGGTCTTCTGACGCTCGACGATAACACCGGGTGCAGGCGTGCTCCCGGTCCAGCCGTTCGGCAGTGCCAGCTTGAAGATCTTCCCCCACACCGAACCGATCTGCCGGAAGAACCCTCCGGTGTTGTAGGGCAGACCGTGCTTCTCGCAGAGTTCGCGCACCGCCGGCGCCATCTCCGGGTAGCGGTGGGCCGGCAGGTCCGGGAACAGGTGGTGCTCGATCTGGTGCGAGAGGTTGCCGGACATGATGTGGAACAGCGGGCTTCCCTCGATGTTGGCGCTGCCCAGCATCTGCCGGACGTACCACTCGCCGCGGGTCTCCTCTGCCGTCTCCTCCTCGGTGAACGTCTGGACGCCCGTCGGGAAGTGGCCGCAGAAGATGATCGAGTACGCCCACACGTTGCGGATCAGGTTGGCGCCGGCGTTGCCGACCAGGGTGGAGACGAACAGCGGCCCGGTCAGTGCCGGGAACACGACGTAGTCCTTGAGGACCTGGCGTCCGGCCTTGCGCCACCATCCCTGCAGGAGGGGCTTGACGTCGTGCCACTTGCGCTTGCCCTGCACGACGTTCTCGGCCTCGAGATCGTGCATCATCACGCCCCACTCGAAGAAGAGCATCAGTCCGAACGCCCACACCGGGTTGCCCAGGTAGTAGGGATTCCACTTCTGCCCCTCGTCCATGCGGAGGATGCCGTACCCGATGTCCCGGTCGCGGCCGACGATGTTGGTGTACGTGTGATGCATGTAGTTGTGCGAGTGTCGCCACTGATCGGCCGGGCACACCGTGTCCCACTCGAACTCGCGGGAGTTGAGCTCGGGTTCACGCATCCAGTCGTACTGACCGTGCATGACGTTGTGACCGATCTCCATGTTGTCGAGGATCTTCGAGACACCGAGGGCACCGACTCCGGCGATCCAGGCCGGCGGGAAGAACCCGAGGAACAACAGGCCACGCCCGGCGACCTCGAGCCCGCGCTGTGCCTTGATGATCCGGTAGAGGTATTCGCGATCCTCGGTGCCGAGGTCGGCGACGATGCGGTCACGCAGCGCGTCGAGTTCACGGCCGATCTCCTCGACCTGCTGGTGGCTGAGCACCACCGGCTCCTGGTCGTTCGTCTCCGACTTTCCGGAGAGGAACGACGGAACGGGAAGGAACGGGAGCGAGATTCCGAACATGACGGTCTCCAAACCTGGGTGGACGAATATCGATGTGCGGTGGCGGTCAGATGTCGAGTACGACGTCGCCGACGGGAACCGAGACGCAGAGTTGGATGGGCTTGTCCGGCTCGGTGTCCTCCTCCCCGGTGCGCACGTTCTTCGTGCATCCGGAGGTCTTCACCGACGTGCAGGTGAAGCAGATGCCCATGCGGCAGCCGTACTCCGGGGACAGACCCGCGGACTCGGCCTGGTCGAGCAGGGTCGCGCCGGTGTTCTCGGCACGCACGCCGCTCGCCGCGAAGGTCAGCTCTCCCCCGGCCTCGCCGGACCCCACCTGTGCGGGCGCGAACTCCTCGGTGTGCAGCCGATCCTCGATCCCCTCGGCCCGGTAGGCCTCCCGGACGGAGTGCATCAACGGCCCCGGACCACAGAGGTACGTCTCGGCATCGCGGTACCAGGGCGCGACGGCGTCGAGATGATGCGTCCCGAAGAAGCCCCGCAGATGTCCGCCGTCGTCGTCGCCGGTGTAGGCGAGCACCACGTTGACGTTGGGGGCGGCCTCACCCAGTGCCCACAGCTCGTCGAGATAGGGCACGTCGGTGGCGGTAGTCGAATAGTGAACAAACGTAACGTTGCCGGTGTACTTCTCGTCCACGAGCGTGCGCGCCATCGACAGCAGCGGCGTGATGCCGCTGCCGCCACTGACGAGAACGATGCGAGGCGGACGCGGAGTCGGCAGGTGGAATTCGCCCTGGGCCTGGGAGAGCGCGTACACCGCGCCCGGCTCCGCGTGCTCGCGCAGATGACGCGTGACATAGCCGTCGGCCTGCGCCTTGATCGTCAGCTCGATCAGACCCGAACGGGACACCGCCGAGCCTGCCGGGGAGAAGCATCGAGTGTGCCGGACACCGTCGACCACGACGCCGAGCTGCACGAACTGACCTGCTTCGAACCCGCGCCACTGCCTGGTCGGACGCAGCGTCAAGGTGATCGTGTCCGCGGTCCGGCGTTCGGCGCGCACCACCTCGGCCCGTAACTCGCGGGCCGTCACCGACGGTGCGATCAACTCGAGGTAGCGGTCCACGCTGTGCGGCGTGGCCATCGACTCGAGCAGCGACAGCGGCGAGAGCTTCCCGTCGAGGAACGACAGGACCGACGACCTCGATCGCGCTCGCCTGGGCTGGAGCTGAGTCACAGCGGCCTCCTTTTTTCGGTGCACGGTCGTACACTGAATACAGTGTGACAGGAGCCCGGGGGGAGCTGTCAATCGAGATGTGACGGCCGACACAGAGACGAGCGCAGGCGCGAAAATGACCACGCATACACTCACCGAGGTGAGGACTTCGAACACCGCAGGACCGGAGAGCAGGGCCGCCCGCAAGGAACGCACGCGGAAGGCACTGATCGACGGCACCCTCGAACTCCTCGCCGACCGCAGCTTCGCCAGCGTGAGCCTGCGCGAGGTGGCGCGCGCCGCGGACATCGTTCCCACCGCGTTCTACCGGCACTTCGCCTCGCTCGAGGAACTCGGCGTGGTCCTCGTCGAGGAGAGCATGCGGGTGCTGCGGCAGATGCTCCGCGACGCCCGGCGGACCACCACGGCCAAGTCCGCGAGCGACTCGCTGGCCATCCTCGTACGGCAGGTGTCCGCACACGAGGCACAGTTCCGCTTCCTCAGCCGGGAACGCTACGGGGGCGTCCCCGAGGTCCGCCGCGCCATCGCCACCGAGATGCGGATCTTCGCGAGCGAGCTGACGATCGACCTGTCCCGGATGCCGGCGATGGCCGACTGGACCAACGGCGACCTCGAGATGGCCGCGGACCTGATCGTGTCGACCATGTTCTCGGCCGTCGTGGACCTTCTCGAGGCGGGCGCCCCGGGGACCAAGAGCCGCGCGGAGGTGGTCGAGCAGGCCGAACGACAGCTGCGCCTGATCATGCTCGGGATGGCGCAGTGGGCGCCCCGCCACTGACCTCGGCCCGGCACCGACCCGATCCTGCACCGGCCGTTCCGAATACGTTCACGTGCGTTCCCCCGCTGCGGTCTGGACGCGCGCCGTAGTCTCGGTCACATGAGTGCCGCAACCACCACGACCACCGTCGAGCTCGGTGAGCTCACCTTCGACGTCGACATCACTGGCCCCTCCGACGCGCCGACCGTCGTTCTCCTGCACGGCTTCCCGGAGTCGCGCGCGTCGTGGCGACCGGTGACGGAGCTGCTCGTCGCCCAGGGACTGCGTACCGTCGCGCCGGATCAACGCGGCTACTCCCCCGGCGCTCGCCCCGACGGCGTGGACGCGTATCACATCGACCACCTCGTCGCCGATGTCGTCGGAATCCTCGATGCACTCGACCTGCCCACCGCGCACGTCGCCGGGCACGACTGGGGCGCGATCGTCGCCTGGGCGCTCGCTGCGGCACACCCGGATCGAGTGTCCTCGCTGACGACGGCATCGGTGCCCCATCCGGGCGCGTTCGGCTGGGCGTTGCGCAGCGACGCCGATCAGCAGCAGCGTTCGGCGTACATCGACCTGTTCCGCAAGGAGGGCACCGCCGAGCGCGTGCTGCTGAGGAACGAGGCGAACGCGCTGCGCTCGATGTTCGGCACCGCCGTGCCCGGCGAACTCGTCGACGTGCACGTCGAACTGCTCACCCAGCCGGGGGCGCTGACCGCCGCCCTCAACTGGTACCGCGCCATGACCAGGGACATGGACGCGATCGCGGCCGCGTCCGTGCCGACCACCTACGTGTGGAGCACCGAGGACCTCGCGCTCGGGCGGGCGGGAGCCGAGAAGTGCGCGGAGTTCGTGTCGGGCCCCTACCGGTTCGTCGAACTCGACGGCGGCACCCACTGGATCCCCGAGGAGAACCCGCAGGCACTCGCCGAGGCAGTGGCGGCGCAGGTGCGCTCGCAGCCCTGAGCGTCAGGCGCGGGTCGGTTCCGGCTCCGGCGCGCGCACGAACTGCAGTGCGACGAGGCCCAGCACCAGCACCAGCACGAGGCCGAGGATCCCGGCGCGATCGGCGGCGAACAGCCAGGCGAACAGACCGAACAGGGTGGGCGACAGGAACGACACCGCCCGCCCCGTGGTCGCGTAGAGACCGAACAGCTGCCCCTCGCGACCCGGCGGGGTGATACGCGCGAGGAACGTGCGGGACGACGACTGTGCGGGCCCGACGAACAGGCACAACGCCAGCCCGAAGATCCAGAACATCACCGGGCCGGACACCGCGACGAGGACGATGCCCACGACGATCATCGACGCGAGCGACACCGCGATGACCGTCTTGGGCCCGATCCTGTCGTCGTAGCGCCCGGCGACGAGGGCACCGATCGCCGAGATCACGTTGGCGGCCACGCCGAACAACAGAACATCGGCGGCGGCGATGCCGTACACGTTGACGGCCAGCACCGCACCGAACGTGAAGACGCCCGCGAGGCCGTCACGGAAGAGCGCGCTGGCGAGCAGGAACCAGACGGTGCGCCGGTCGGTCGTCCACAGCTCGCGCAGATCGCGCCAGAGCACACGGTAGGACTCGACGAATCCTGCCTTCGCGGCACCGGGGTCGGCCTGGGTGCGCGGCAGTTCGGGGACGGCGATCAGCACCGGGATCGCGAACACCGCGAACCAGACCGCGGCGAGCAGCACGACCATCCGGATGTTCAGGCCCCCGTCCGTGGAGATCCCGAGCAGCCCGCGCTCGTCGCCGTCACCGGAGATGAAACCGAAATAGCAGACGAGCAGCAACACGATTCCACCGAAATAGCCCATCGCCCAACCGAAACCGGATACCCGCCCGATGTTCTCCGGCACCGACACCTGCCGCAGCATCGCGTTGTACGGGACGTTCGCCAGCTCGAAGATCACCGAGCCCGCGGCGAGCAGCACGAGGCCGAGCCACAGGTACTCGTAGGAATCCTCGACGAAGACCATGCCCGCCATGCAGGCCACGGTGGCGAAGGTGAGGATGCCGAGTGCCCGCTTGCGGCGGCCGGTCGCGTCGTACCGCTGGCCGGTGATCGGCGCGAGAACGGCGATGAGGAAGCCTGCGATACCGAGCGACCATCCGAGCCAGGCGCTCGCCGAGATCGAACCCGGCAGGTCGTCTCCCACCGCGTCGGTGAGGTACACGGAGAATACGAAGGTCACGATCACCGCGTTGAACGCGGCCGAACCCCAGTCCCACATCCCCCACGCGAACACCTGTCGCCGCGTCGCCGCCTCACCGATCCCTGCCTGCCCACGCACGTCCGCGCTCATGCCCGGGAGCCTATGTCAGCAACGCCTCCCCGGCCCCTTCCCAGCCCCCCTCCCTGCCCCCTCCCGGTGGGTGAAGGTGGCCTTCGACCGGTCTGTCCGGCCGAAGGCCACCTTCACCCACGGTGCGGGGGGTATGTGCGCCTAGTTGCATAGGCACCTCGTTGCATAGATACTGATTCGTGTGGCACTCGAACACGCGCTCCTCGTCGCCCTCTCCGAACAGGAGGGGTCGGGGTACGAACTCGCCCGCCGCTTCGACAAGTCGATCGGCTTCTTCCACAGTGCGACGCACCAGCAGATCTACCGCGTGCTGCGACGCATGGACGAGGCCGGATGGCTCGTCGGCGAGGCCGTCGCCCAGGACGGCCGTCCGGACAAGAAGGTCTACCGCGTCACCGACGCCGGCCGGGACGAGCTACGTCGATGGATCGCGGAGCCGGGTGAACCCCATCAGCTCCGCAGCGACCTCGGAATCAAGATTCGCGCGGCCTCGTACGGCGACGTCGACGCCGTCTGCCGCGAGGTCACCCGCCACCGCGACACCCATGCCGAGAGGCTCGAGGTGTACCGCATGATCGAGAAACGCGACTTTCCCGCCCCGGACCAGCTCTCCGGGACGGCACTGCACCAGTACCTCGTCCTGCGCGGCGGTGTCCGCGTCGAGGAGGGGTTCGTCGAATGGTGCCAGGAAGTGCTCGACGCACTTCGCCCCGACCGGGCGACGAGCCCCGGTCAGGCACCCGAATCCAGCTAGGCAACCGCGCACAGCCCACGCGCACGCACAGTAAAGGACCTGCCGACCATGACCGACTATCCCCAGCTCCTGTCTCCCCTGGATCTCGGCTTCACCACACTGAAGAACCGAGTGGTGATGGGCTCGATGCACACCGGGCTCGAGGACCGCGCCAAGAACACCGACAAGCTGGCCGCCTACTTCGCAGAACGCGCCCGCGGCGGTGTCGGCCTCATCGTCACCGGTGGATACGCCCCGAACCGCACCGGCTGGCTGCTCCCGTTCGGCGCCAAACTCACCAATCGCTGGGAGGCCCGCCGCCACCGCAAGATCACCGCCGCCGTCCACGCCGAGGGCGGCAAGATCGCGCTGCAGATCCTGCACGCGGGGCGGTACAGCTACCAGCCGTTCAGCGTCAGCGCCTCGTCGATCAAGGCCCCGATCAACCCGTTCCGGCCGCGCCGACTCACCGGACGAGGCGTGCGCTGGCAGATCCGCAACTTCGTGCGGTGCGCCCGCCTGGCGAAGAAGGCCGGGTACGACGGCGTCGAGATCATGGGCGGCGAAGGCTATTTCATCAACCAGTTCCTCAGTGAGCGCACCAACAAGCGTCGCGACGAGTGGGGGGGAAGCCCCGAGAACCGGCGTCGCCTGGCGGTGGAGATCGTCCGCCGCACCAGGGAGGCGGTGGGCAGGAACTTCATCATCGTCTATCGACTCTCGATGGCGGACCTCGTCGAGGGCGGGCAGACGTGGAACGAGATCGTCGCTCTTGCAAAAGAAGTCGAGGAAGCCGGCGCCACCATCATCAACACCGACATCGGCTGGCACGAATCCCGCGTCCCGACCATCGTGACCTCGGTCCCCCGCGCCGCCTTCGCCGACATCACCGGCAAACTCGAGAAGCACGTGAACATCCCGGTGGCTGCGGCGAACCGGATCAACATGCCCGAGGTGGCCGAGGAGATCCTCACCCGAGGGGACGCCCAGCTCATCGCGATGGCCCGCCCGATGCTGGCCGATCCGGACTGGGTCCGCAAGGCCGCCGCCGGTTCCGCCGACGAGATCAACACGTGCATCGCCTGCAACCAGGCGTGCCTCGACCACGCCTTCGGCAACAAGCACGTATCCTGCCTGCTCAACCCGCGCGCGGGACGGGAAACCGAACTGGTTCTGCTGCCCACCCGCCGGTCCAAGGGCCTCGCCGTCGTCGGCGCGGGCCCCGCCGGTCTGGCCGCAGCACTCAACCTCGCGCAGCGGGGGCACGCGGTGACTCTCTACGAGGCCGGACCCGAGATCGGCGGCCAGTTCGGCATCGCCAAACGCATTCCGGGCAAGGAGGAATTCGCCGAGACCATCCGGTACTACACCCGCCAGCTCGAACTCGCCGGTGTCGACGTCCGGCTGAACACGCGAGTCGAGGCCGCCGACCTGATCGGCAGCTTCGACGAGGTGGTCCTCGCCACCGGCGTCACCCCACGCGTGCCGAACATCCCGGGCATCGAGCACCCGTCGGTGCTCACCTACCCCGAGGTGGTCCGCGACGGAAAGCCCGTCGGCAAGACCGTCGCCGTCATCGGCGCCGGCGGGATCGGCGTCGACGTGAGCGAGTTCCTCACTACCGAGAACTCCCCCACCCTCGACCTGAAGGAATGGAAGCAGGAGTGGGGCGTCACCGAGCCGGACGCCGCACCCGGCGCCCTCACCACACCCGTTCCGGAGAAGTCGCCGCGCGAGGTGTACCTGCTACAACGCAAGAAGGGCCGGATCGGCGCCGGGCTCGCCAAGACCACCGGGTGGGTGCATCGGGCGGCGCTGAAGGCCAAGGGCGTGCACGAGCTGTCCGGGGTGAACTACGAGCGCATCGACGACGCCGGGCTGCACATCACCTTCGGTGAGAACCACGAGAAGCCCCGCACGCTGGCGGTGGACACGGTCGTGATCTGCGCCGGCCAGGAATCGGTACGCGACCTGGTGGACGAACTCACCGTCGCGGGGGTCGTCACCCACGTCATCGGCGGCGCGGACGTCGCGGCCGAACTCGATGCGAAACGCGCGATCGAGCAGGGCACCCGGCTGGCGGCGCGGCTGTGAGCCGCTAGTCTGGCTGACCGTGAGCCTGCCGACACCCACCCCCACCGCCCGTGCCGTCGTGACCGGCGCCTCCTCCGGAATCGGGGAGGCGCTGGCCACCGATCTCGCCGGACGTGGCCACTCGCTGATCCTCGTCGCCCGCCGCGGCGACGTCATGGAGAAGCTGGCCGCGCAGTTGCGTGAGCGTCACGGCGTCGACGTCGAGGTCCGCGCGTGCGATCTGTCCGATCGGGACCAGCGCGCCCCGCTGGTGGACGAATTGTCCACGCGCGAGATCTCGATCCTGTGCAACAACGCCGGGATCGCGACGTTCGGCCCGGTGGCCGAACTCGACGCCGGATACGAGCGCGCGCAGGTCGAGCTCAATGCCGTCGCGGTGCACGACCTGACCCTCGCCGTGCTGCCCGGGATGGTCGAGCGCCGGTCCGGCGGGATCCTCATGGTGGGTTCCGCGGCCGGGAACATGCCGATTCCGAACAACGCGACCTACGCGGCGACCAAGGCGTTCGTCAACACGTTCTCGGAGTCGCTGCGCGGCGAGCTGAAGGGCACCGGCGTGAACGTCACGCTGCTGGCCCCGGGCCCGGTGCGGACGGAGACCCCCGACCCCGCCGAGGCCTCGATCGTCGACAAGCTGGTGCCGGACTTCCTCTGGATCTCGAGCGAGTACACCGCGAAGGTCTCCCTGGACGCGCTGGCCGACAACAAGATGCGCATCGTGCCGGGGATCATCAGCAAGGCGATGTCCACCGCCGGCCAGTACAGCCCCCGCGCCGTCGTCGCCCCCATCGTCGGGACGTTCTACCGCAAACTCGGCGGCTGACCCCGCTCGGTCGGGTAACCCGCTCCCCCGCGTCCGCACGCCCCTGCCGCACCCCCTGCCCCTGCCGCGCCCCCCGACCCTGGCACGATGTCACACCGGTTCGATCTGAACGGAACGGTGTGACACCATGCCCGACAACGGATTCCAGCACAATGTCACATCGGTTCGGTGGAACGAAACCGGTGTGACATTGTGCCGGCAGCGGGGGACGATCAGGACCAGCGGGGGACGATCAGCGACGGCGACGGCGGCCGGTGCCGAAGACGCTGCGGCTGATCTCCCGTCCCGCCGACGACGCGGCGGAGCGGAGGAAGCTCTTGACGGCAGCGTTCCCGAGGATCTGCTCGGCCACCGTCGGACCTTCCGGCGCCGGCGCAGGTGGCGGGGTGCCGGGGAGGTCCGACGGCAGTGGCGGCAGGCCGAGTCCGGGGTCCAGATCCGGGGCGCCGGTGACCTTCGCGGTGAGCTTCTCGTAGGCCGACTCGCGATCGATCGTCTCGCCGTACTTCGCGGCCAGTGAACTCGCGCGGGCCGCATCCGCGATCGCGGCGTCACCGATCGTGTCCATCAGTGACCGCGGCGGACGGATCCTGGTCCACGCCACGGGCGTCGGCGCTCCCTTCTCCGACAGGACGGTGACGACGGCCTCGCCGGTGCCCAATGTGGTCAGGGTCTCCTCGAGGTCGTAGTGCGCGGTGACGGGATAGGTGCGCACCGTCTTCGACAGCGCCTTCTGATCGTCGGGAGTGAACGTCCGCAGCGCGTGTTGGATCCGCGTACCGAGCTGGGACAGCACCGCTTTCGGCACATCCGTCGGCAGTTGCGTGCAGAAGAAGACACCGACGCCCTTCGACCGGATCAGCTTGACCGTCTGCTCCACCTGCTGCAGGAACGCCTTGGACGCATCGGTGAACAGCAGGTGCGCCTCGTCGAAGACGAACACCAGCTTGGGCTTGTCCAGGTCTCCCTCTTCCGGGAGCGACTGGAACAGGTCTGCCAGCACCCACATCAGGAAGGTGGAGAACAGGACCGGACGGGCGGCCTGGGCACCGAGTTCGAACAGGCTGATCACCCCCTGCCCACTGTCGGATTGCCCGGTGAGTACACGCAACAGATCCTCGGTCTCGAGTGCCGGCTCACCGAAGAATGTGTCACCACCGGCGGCTTCGAGAGTGACCAGCGCCCGCAGGATCACGCCCGCCGTGGCGGCGGACACTCCGCCAATGCCCTTCAGATCGGCCTTGCCCTCGTCGCTGGTCAGGTGGGTGATGACCGAGCGCAGATCCTTCAGATCGAGTAGCGCCAGGCCCTGGGTGTCGGCCCAGTGGAAGATCAGGCCGAGTGTCGATTCCTGAGTGGCGTTGAGCCCCAGCACCTTGCTGAGCAGGATGGGACCGAAGGCCGTGACCGTGGCCCGCACCGGCACACCGATCCCCCCGGTGCCGAGCGAGAAGAACTCGACCGGGTATCCGGTCGGCGTCCACGCTTCGTCGCCGGTCTCCCGGGCACGGTCGGTGATCTTCTCCCCCGACTCCCCGGGGTGCGACAGCCCGGACAGGTCGCCCTTGATATCGGCCATCACGACGGGAACTCCGGCGGCGGACAGCTGTTCGGCGATACCTTGCACGGTCTTCGTCTTGCCGGTGCCGGTCGCCCCGGCGACGAGACCGTGCCGGTTCATCATCGACAGCGGGATACGTACGCGTGCCGCGGGGTCCACCGCCCCTCCGGCGACCACCGTGCCCAACTCGACCGAGGCGCCGTCGAAGGCGTATCCCGCGGCGATCTCGGCGCTCACGCTGTCCGGGCCGGACCCGGCACCGTCCGGCGCCGTCGTCCCGGCCGTATCCACCGCAGCCTGTGCGGCGGCACGCGCCTCGGCTTCCGCGGCCTCCACCGCGGCGGCGGCCTCTGCCGCGGCCCGTGCTGCGTCCGCGGCAGCGGCGCGGGCAGCCTCCAGCCGGGAGTTCGCATCGTCGGCGCCGGCGGCCGGAGTCGCCTGGGAGTTCTCGCTCATCGACTCTCCTCGGGGTGTGGCTGCGCTACCCGGAGCCACTCGACATCGACGGAATGTGTCCACCGCAGACCTTAGCCGGACACGGACGTGACTACTGTGATGCTCGTGCAGGACAAACTTGTATGGATCGATTGTGAAATGACCGGGTTGAGGCTCGGCACCGACAAACTGATAGAGATCGCCGCGCTCGTCACCGATGCGGACCTCAACATCCTCGGTGAGGGCGTGGACATCGTGATCCACGCCGACGACGACGCGCTCGCCGCGATGCCGGACGTGGTGCAGGACATGCACGCGAAATCCGGCCTCACCGACGAGGTGCGCCGCTCGACGGTCACGCTGGCCGAGGCGGAGAAGCAGGTCCTCGACTACATCCGCGAGCACGTACCCACCGCGGGCACCGCTCCTCTGGCGGGCAACTCGATCGCCACCGATCGCGGCTTCATCGCGCGGGACATGCCCGAGCTGGACGGGCACCTGCACTATCGGATGATCGACGTGAGCTCGATCAAGGAACTGTGCCGACGCTGGTATCCGCGGATCTACTACGGCCAGCCTGAGAAGGGCCTCGCCCACCGGGCTCTCGCCGACATCCGCGAGTCCATCCGGGAGCTGCGGTACTACCGCAAGACCGCGTTCGTGCCCGATCCCGGGCCGTCGACCAGCGATATCTCGGCGATCGTCGAGGATCTGGGGCCGGCGTGAGATAACCGATTGGCCCTTTGCGCATCGGACACGCTAGTATCTTTCTCGCTGCTGTTACCGCCCACGGGTGGTCGCAACGGTGATGGTGACCGTAGTTCAGTTGGTAGAGCACCAGGTTGTGATCCTGGCTGTCGCGGGTTCGAGTCCCGTCGGTCACCCCATAGCCGGCCCCAGTGTCTTCACACTGGGGCCGGTTTTGTTTTCACGGCACGATCGGTGGGGTGGCCTCAGTCGAACCGGCGGACCTGGTCGCGGCGATGGCCCCAGACGGTGAGCCCGGCGAAGATCACGATCCACACCGCGAGCATCACCAGTGACAACGGCCCGACGGACTCCCCGGTGAGCGCGACCAGCACCAGGTCGGTCGCGCCCCGGGTGGGTACGAAGGGCGCGATCTGCCCGATGATCTCCGGCGTGTCCGCCTCGTCGAAGAACATTCCGCCTGCCACCGCCAGCGGCAGGAAGCCGATGCTGTTGGCGATGACGGCCGCCCGCAGCGACATCAGGTAGCCCATCGCCAGCCCCAGCAAGGTGAAGGTCACCACCGCGATCAGCAACGCCCCCGCTGCCAGCAGCACCCGCGGCGCCGGAGCCGAGGCAGCGGTGAACAACCCGGCCACCAGCAGGATCGGGATGATCGCCGCGGCGACGATCACCAGACCGACCAGCAGATATCCGAGCATCTGCGGCGTGATTCCGCCGGGGAGGGTGCGCAGATAGCTCCCCCAGGCGGACTCCCGTTGCGCCGCAACCGCGACGCTGAAGTGGCCGACGCAGGCCATGAGCACCCCGAACACCACCAGGGTTGCGGTGGCCGAGGTGATCGCCACCGCGTCCTGCCCGATGAACGGGACGACGAAGAACACCATGACTCCGACCGGGACCAGCGCCACGGTCAGGAACATCGTGGGCGTCCGGATGTTCTCGACGAGGTTCCGCCGGGTGTAGGTCATGGTCAAGGAGGACACGGAACGGCCTTTCGGTCAGGTGGCCCGCCGGTGGCCGGTGATCGCCAGGAAGGCGTCCTCCAGCGAGGCGGACTCGATCTCGATGTCGGTGAAGGACGCGCCGGCGGTCACCAGTTCCCGGACCAGCGCGCCGGCATCGTTGGTGAGCAGATGGGCACGGTCGGCGTCTCGCTCGATCGAGGTGACCCCGATCAGCTCGGGCAGCACCGGGTCGGTGAGTGTGACCCGCTTGAGGCGGACCCGGCCGCGGATCTCGGCGATACCGCCGTCGGCGATGATCCGGCCGCGGTCCATCACCACGACCCGGTCGGCGAGCGCCTCCACTTCCTCGATGTAGTGACTGGTCAGCAGGACGGCTCCGCCCTCGGCGTGAAAGGAACGGATGCCCTCCCACAGCGCGCGCCGGGCGTCCACGTCGAGACCGGTGGTGGGCTCGTCCAGGAACACCAGCCGGGGCCGTCCGACGAAGGCCAGTGCGACCGCCACCCGCCGCTGCTGTCCCCCGGACAGTCCGCCGGCCTGCCGATCGGCCAGCGAAACGAGGTCGAAGCGGTCGAGCAACTCGGTACGGTCCACCGGGTCGGGGAAGTGTGCCGAGACGAAATCCACCAACTCGGCGACCCGCCACGTCTCCGGCAACCCGGTCTCCTGCGGCGTCACACCGATCACCCGACGGGTCGCCTCGCTGCGCGGGTCACCGCCGCACAGCTCGACACTGCCGGAACCGGGCCGCAACAGACCTGTCATGACGTTGATCAGGGTGGACTTGCCGGCGCCGTTGGGACCCAACAGCCCGAGCACCTCCCCGGCCCGGATATCCAGGGAGACGCCGTCCAGCGCAGTCGCGCCGTGGAATCGGCGGCTGAGGTCGCGCGCACGGGCGAGGACGGTCATGAGTCGTCCTCCGCGAACTGCCGGTTCGGGTCGGTCATGATCGACGGGAGCTCGGGGAAGGCGAAGGGACCGGGCTCGCCGTGCGGTACGACCGGCCAGGCCTCTCCGGTGCCGCCGCGCACCAGTACCAGCTCGGCGACCTCGGCGACCCGTTCGGGCGGAAGGACCGCGACTCCGAGATCGGTGATGTACGGGATCGCCTCTCCGAGGATCGCGGTGTCGATGAAGGTCGGGCACAGCGCGTTCACGGTGACGCCCCGGTCGGCCACGGTCGGTGCGACCGAACGGACCAGCCCGATCACGGCGTGCTTGGTGGCCGCGTAGAGCGGGTTGATCGGGCTCTCGCTCACACCGGCCAGGCTGGAGGTGGCCAGGATCGCGCCGGAACCCTGTTCGGTGAACACCTCCAGGGCTGCGTGCATCCCGTAAACCACTCCGTCGAGGTTGACCGAGACCAGGTCGCGGTAGTGCTCGGGCCGGAAGTCCTCGACGAAGCCGCCCTGTCCACCGATTCCGGCGTTCAGCACGGCGATGTCGAGGCCTCCGAATCGCTCGGTCGCGGTTCGGACCGCGGCGGTGTTGTCCGCTCGTCGGGCGACGTCGGTGCGGACGAACGCTCCGCCGATCTCCCGGGCGATGGTCTCCCCGGTCGGATCGACGTCGGCGATGACCACACGCGCGCCGCCGGACGCGAACCGGCGGGCGATGGCCGCACCGATTCCACCGGCGCCCCCGGTGACGAGCGCGACCTTGCCGTCGAGGGTGTTCATGTCTCCTCCGAGGTGGACGGGACCGGCCGGGTGGCGTGGTCGAGGGCGGTGGTGATCTCCCGCAGGTAGCGGTCGATGTCGAGATCGGGGTCGCGGGACAGCGCGGTAGGAACGAGGTCGATCGCGCTACGGACGATCCGGGCCATGACGGTGACGTCGAAGTCCCGGAACTCGCCGCTGGCCTGCCCCGCCGCGAACAGTTGCTCCAACGGCAACAGCATCTGCCGGTCGAACTCGGCCGGGTCGGCGTCGGGGAGGTCCGCCAACCCGCCGCCGGTGAGGATCTCGACGATCGCGACCATCCGGGCCGGGTAGGCGCGCATGTACTCCAGGTTCGAGCCGATGTAGGCCCGCAGCTGACCGGCGGGCGTCGCCTCGGCGTCGATCACCGGTGTCATGAACGCGGCCGCATCGCTGTACACGGTGGTGATCACCTGACTGATCAGCTCGGACTTCCCCGCGAAGTGGTAGGAGATCAGCCCGCGACTGATCCCCGCACGGGTGCCGATCCGTCCCATCGACGCGCGGTGGTAGCCCACCTCGGCGATGGTCTCGACGGCGGCGGTCACGATCTGAGCCCGCCGCGCCTCCTCGATGAACGACCGAGACTGGCCGTCACGATCAGAATTTGGCAGCATAGCCAAAATTTAGCACATAGCGACTGGCTCCAGGTGCACTATTCCGGCGTCAGGCGGGCTCGCGGATCAGACACAAAGCCCACAACCAGCGACGATGCGCCGAAGCAGGGTGTCAGGCGTTGGCGTTGCCGGCCCTCCACACGTCCCACGGAATGTTCCAGTCACCGAGCCCGTCGGTGCCGGAGAGCGTGCCGCCGACAGTGTTCTTCACGATCACGATGTCGCCGCGCTTGAGGTTGTCGTAGATCCACTTCGCGTTCGACGGGCTGAGATTGAGACAGCCGTGGCTCACGTTCGTGTACCCCTGCTGCCCCACCGACCACGGCGCCGAGTGGAAGAAGATGCCGCTGTAGGACATCCGCGTCGCCCAGTCCACCGGCGTCCGGTAGCCGTCCGGCGAGTTGACCGACACTCCATAGGTGGAGGAATCCATGATCATGTGGTCGAACTTGTCACCGATGATGTAGGTGCCGTTGGGGGTCGGTGTGTCCGCCTTGCCCATGGAGGTGGGCATCGTCATGACGACCTCGCCGTTGCGCTCGACCGACACCTGCTTGGTGTTGTCGTCGACGTGGGCGATCACCGCGTCACCGATCGTGAACGCCGTGTGGGCATCCTCCTGGCCGAACAGCCCCTTGCCCAGATCGCGCCCGTACACGTTGACCGTCACGTCCACGCGGGTACCCGGCGCCCAGTAGTTCTCCGGGCGCCACCGGACCTCACGGTTGTTGACCCAGTAGAACGCACCCTCCACCGGGGGCGTCGTCACGACCGTGATCGCCTCCTCGGCGGCCCGGCGGTCCGGGATGTTCTCGTCGAACTGGACCGCCACCGGCTGACCGATGCCGACCACCGCGTCCTGCCACGGAAGCACGTACGGCTTGGTGACGTTACCCGGCGCACTGGTCGCGAAGTTCGAGACCGTGGTGACCGCGCCGCCCAGGCCGTTGGCCTGCACTTCGAGGCGATACCGACGGTCGTAGCCGAGCGGCTCGGTACTGGACCAGGTCAGGCCGTCGGGCGAGATCGCACCCGCCACTTCCCGGCCTTCCGGATTGAACAGGCTCACGCCGGCGAGGGTTCCGTCCTCCACACCGACCGTGACCGGCACTCCCGGTGACACGCCCACCGCGCCGTCCGCGGCGGAGGTCGTGACCTTCGGTTTGATCAGCTCGGTGACCGGGTTCGAGTCGATCGGAGCCTGGCCGGGCGACGACACGTTCCCCGATGCCGAGGCACACGACGCCGTCACCACCACGGTGACGAGCGCGACCGCCACGAGCGCAGTCCGCCCCGACAGCGAATTCGCAGCTAGCGCACGCCGGAATCCACCGCGCCACACAGTCATGAGTACCCCACTTCACGTTCCCGATCGAATCACGTTCACGCCGGCACGTTGCTCGCAGGTGCGAGGCGAAGCGGCACGTCGAGACCGTGTTCCACCCATGATGCCAGCCACTCGAGACCCGTTCCAACCAACCACGAGACCGGTTGGTTACGTTCACATATCGAATCGTGCATAGGGGGCAGATTCGTTACGGCGAATTTCGGACATCGTACGGGATCGGCAACTGTCGCGGTCCCCACGGAGCGGGTTCCACCCGGCCCACCGCGAGAATCCCACCGCGAGAATGAGGAAAGCCCCGACTCCTCGCGGAGTCGGGGCTTTCCCTGCAAGTGCGCCCACAGGGACTCGAACCCCGGACCCAGTGATTAAGAGTCACTTGCTCTACCAGCTGAGCTATAGGCGCTCGCTCTTGCGAGACAGAACATTAGCGGACCGTTTCCATCCAACACAAATCAGCTGGTCAGCCACATCCATCCCGATCTCGTCCAGCCTGGGAATCGGCTCAGCGCAGCACCTTGCGCACGACGAGGAGTCCGATGACCGTCCCCGCGGCGATCAGCCCGTACTTCACCGCCGGCTGATTGAGCTTCGCGATCAGCGTCTGCTTGGTGTTCTCGACGACCCGCTTGGGGTTCGCCCGCAGTGCGAGCTCGTCCAGCGTCCCCGCGAGCTGGTTGCGTGCGCTCTCGATGTCGCGCTCGATGCTGTCGGTGTCCCTGGCCACGTGTCCTCCATCCTCGTCGTTCGAATCAGTCCCGGTGTTCGGCAGATCATGCATGCCGGCACACGACGTCGCCGCATGCCAGGCTCAACCGTAGAGGACCAGGTACCACACGAGTGCCTCCCACCCGCCTTACGGAGCGTCACCCTCGGATGGTCCCCGCCCCGCACCCTCGCGATGTCGCCCCGGGGAGTCGTCGGCGAGCTGCGATACCGTGACGTCCGTGACCGAGAACAGCAGACTCGCCGCCGGCGACGCCGCCCCCGACTTCACCCTCCCCGACGCGGACGGGAACGAGGTCTCGCTCAGCGACTACCGCGGGCGCAAGGTCGTCGTCTACTTCTATCCCGCCGCCTCGACCCCCGGATGCACCAAGCAGGCCTGCGATTTCCGGGACAACCTGGCCGACCTGAACGGTGCCGGAATCGACGTGCTCGGCATCTCTCCCGACAAGCCGGCCAAGCTCGCCAAGTTCCGCGACACCGAGCAGCTCACCTTCCCGCTCCTGTCGGATCCCGAGAAGACGACGCTCACCGCGTGGGGCGCCTTCGGCGAGAAGAAGATGTACGGCAAGACCGTGCAGGGTGTCATCCGCTCGACCTTCCTGGTCGACGAGGACGGCAGGATCGAGGTCGCCCAGTACAACGTGCGCGCCACCGGGCACGTCGCCAAGCTGCGCCGCGACCTGTCCGTCTGAGCCTCGGCACGCCACCGGAGCCGGTGGCGGGGTCAGTCCGTACCCTCGTCCCGCCACCGCTCCACGAACACCTCGTACCCGTCGAGCATGCGGTCCAGCCCGAACATCAGGTCGTGTTCCTCCCAGTCGGGATCCGCCGGATCGGACGAGTCCAGTTCCGGCCCGTCCCATGCCCCCTCCTCGATCGCCTCGTAGATCGCCGGGAACTCGCCGCGATCGAGGACCTGGGAGAGCAACGCGGGATAGTCGACCTCGGTACCGTCGCGCAGATCGCGAAGCACCCGGGCCCGACTGAAGACGTAGAGCGAGAGACTGCTGACCATGTCGATCTTCTGCGGCGCGGGTAGCCCGGTGGGGCCGAGCATCCGCAACGCACACTCGAGCCAGCGCATGCTCGACGGCCCCAGGGGCGCCGACTTGATCGGCAGGTCCACGAACCAGACGTGCTCGAGAATCCTGGCGAGGTACGCCATCGCCCATTGCCTCAGGCCCTCGCGCCAGCCGACCTCCGGGCCGATGTCCGGCGGCGAACCGGGAACGGCATCCATCATGAGTTCGAGCAGGTCGTCCTTGCTGTCGACGTAGCGGTACAGCGACATGGTGGTGAAGCCGAGCCGCTTCGCCACCCGGCTCATCGACAGCGCCGCCAGTCCCTCCTCGTCGGCCACGGCGATCGCCGCCTCGACGACCTTCTCGACGGTCAGCCCTCGCCTGGGCCCGCGGGTGCCTTCCGGTAGCCGACCCCACGCCATTCGCATGATCCTCGGCAACTCCGGGGGTCGCACGTCCTCGGGCAACTCGGGGTGCTCACGCGTCACGATCGTCCACATCTCCTTCGGGGGTGTACGTCGAGCTTAAAACTGTGTACGTTGTACACGTCGGTATATGGCATACACAGTTATGTGACACACAGTTAGGAGGACGCCATGCCACCCATACCTCCCCGCGACGCCGCGGTGTCGGTGACGGGACTGCGCAAGTCGTTCGGAACCCACACCGTCCTCGACGGGATCGACCTCGAGATCGCCCCCGGAACCGTCTTCTCACTGCTCGGACCGAACGGGGCAGGAAAGACGACCACCGTCCAGATCCTGTCCACCCTGCTCCCTGCCGATTCCGGAACCGTGCGGGTCGCCGGGTTCGACCCCGGCTCCCAGCCCCGCGACGTCCGTCGACGGATCGCCGTCACCGGTCAATTCGCCGCGGTCGACAACATGCTCACCGGCCGCGAGAACCTTCGACTCACGGCGGGGCTGCAACGCCTGCGCGGCCCGGCCGCCCGCCGGCGGGTCACCGATCTGCTGACCCGCTTCGGCCTCGACGGTGCCGCCGATCGACAGGCCTCCACCTACTCGGGCGGCATGCGGCGCCGCCTGGACATCGCGATGAGCCTGGTCGGCGAGCCTTCGGTGCTCTTCCTCGACGAACCCACCACCGGCCTCGATCCACGCAGCCGACGCGACGTGTGGGAGCTCGTCCGCGAACTCGTCGACACCGGCGTCACCGTCTTCCTCACCACCCAATACCTCGAGGAGGCCGAGCAGTTGGCGGACCGCATCGCAGTGATCCACGGTGGCCGCATCGCTGCCGAGGGAACCAGGAAGGAACTCGAGCGCCTCGTGCCCGGCGGTCACCTCGAGCTGCGACTGTACGACGACGCCGACCTCGACCGTGCGCTGCGGGCACTGCATCCACTCACCGTCCGCGACGACAGGTCCGCCCTGACCGTCTCCGTGCCCACCGACGGAAGCGTCGCGCAGGTCAAGAACGTCCTGGACCTGCTCGACGCGGACGCCGTCGGCGTCGAATCGATGGCACTGCACACCCCCGATCTCGAGGACGTGTTCTTCGCTCTGACCGGCGACGGCCCGCCGTCACGCGAGGCAGACGTCGACCCCCGGGCCTCCGACGAACGAAAGGCGGCACTGTCGTGACCACCACGCACTCCCCCGCAGCACGCTCCGACGATCGCACCGGCGGACCGATCGGCGACGTCGGATACCTGCTCTGGCGAAACATGCTCCACACCCTGCGCAGCCCGGACTCGATGCTCACCGCCGTCATGCTGCCGGTAATGCTGCTGCTCCTCTTCGTCTACGTGTTCGGCGGCGCGATGGACACGGGGACCGACTACCTGAACTACGTCGTCCCCGGCATCATCCTGCTGTGCGCGGCGTTCGGGGCCTCCACCACGGCGGTGAGCGTGAGCACCGACATGTACGAGGGCATCATCGCCAGATTCCGCACCATGCCCATCGCCCAGTCCGCCGTGCTCGTCGGGCACGTCCTCGCCGGCCTCGTCCGTAACCTCGTCTCGACGGCGCTCGTGCTCGCCATCGCGGTGATCATGGGATTCCGCCCCGAGCCCGGACTCGTGGGTGCTCTCGCCGCGCTCGGACTGCTCTCGCTGTTCATCGTGGCCGTCGGGACGCTCTCGTGCGGCCTCGGCCTGATCGCCCGCACCCCGGAGGCAGCGAGCGGCTTCACCTTCGTCATCCTGTTCGTGCCGTACATCTCGAGCGCGTTCGTCCCCACCGACACGATGCCGACGTGGCTGCACGGGTTCGCCGAGCACCAGCCGATGACACCCGTCATCGAAACCCTGCGGTCCCTGCTCTCGGGCACACCCGCGGGGAGCACGGGATGGCTCGCGCTGGCCTGGGTGACCGGTATCGGAGTCGTCGGATCGCTGTTCGCGGCCGCGATGTACCGGCGCCGGGCCGGAGCGACGCGGTAGGTGCTTCTTCGGCAATCCGGACCGAGGCGGATAACCTGGGCCGGTGGACTCTTCAGCGAAGCAGGACGCGCCTCGACGTGCCGACCCCGCGGTGGATGCGCCGCGGCGGATGGATCCGGCACTGGAGTTGCAGTCCGACCCCCAGGAGCTGATGCCACGCCGTCGGCCGACGCAGGAGCGCAGCCGCCGCAAGTTCGAGGCGCTGCTCACCGCCTCCCGGGAACTGCTCACCGACGTCGGTTTCGAGTCGTTCACCTGCGAGGAGGTCGCGACCCGCGCCGACGTGCCGATCGGGACGCTCTACCAGTTCTTCGCGAACAAGTACGTGATCGTCTGCGAGCTCAACCGGCAGGACCTCGTCGGAGTGCAGCACGAGCTGGCACAGTTCGACGGCGAGGTGCCCTCGCTCGACTGGCTCCGGTTCCTCAACAGTTTCGTCGACCACCTGGCGGGCCTGTGGATGTCCGACCCCTCCCGACGCGAGGTGTGGCTCGCGATGCAGTCCACCCCGTCGACCCGGGCCACCGGCGCGATCCACGAGAAGGCCTTCGCGGAGCAGGTGGCCCGGATGCTGGCGCCGCTCACCCCGAGAACGTCGCGGGAACGCCGCAAGATGATGGCCGAGGTCCTCGTCCACGTCGTGTACTCGATGCTGAACTTCTCGGTCCAGGGCGATCAGAGTCCCGACGACGCGGTCGCCGAACTCAAGCGGCTCATGGTCGCCTACCTCCTGGTGGCGGAGAAGGAATCTCGCGGGACGGCCGACACCGCCGGGCCCGGGGAGGACTGACCGGCGAGGGCGACCGACCGGTCCGGTCAGTCGCCCTCGAGGACCACGAACGCGGCCGCGGTGTCCCCGTCGTGAGTGAGCGAGACGTGCACGGTCATCCCGGCGAGGTGTTCGGCCACCTCGCCGTGCAGCCGCAGCCGGGGCCTCCCCCAGGCGTCGGTGACCACCTCGATGAGCGGGTGGATCGTTTCCGGAAGCACCGGCGGTGACGCGAACAGGGCCGCCGACCACGCCTTGATCAGCGCCTCCTTGGCCGCCCACCGTGCCGCGTAGTGGCGAGCCGGCTCGCTGCTGCGACTCGCGCAGTCCCGACGCTCACCGGGAGTGAAGTTCCCGAGCACGGCGGTGCCGGGCCGTCGGAGCTGCTCAGCGAACTCCGACACCGTGACCAGATCGATCCCGACACCCCGCACCGCCATATCCGGTACTCCTGCTCCCGCCGTTCCGGCCGTCAGCTGCAGCCCGGGGATTCGGCGCGGTACACGGCGTCGTCACCGAGCCGCGCCGAGCCGGACAGCAGGACGTCGGCCTCGAGCGTGCGTGCCGCCGCCGCGTGCACCTCGCTGCCACCGAACCGTCGACCCTCGGGCCGCTCGTACAGCGTCGCGGAGCCGCACATGGCCGCCGCGAGCCGGCGACGTCCCTCGACCGTGCGCGCACGGGCCGCGTCGAGGTACGCCTCGCGCCGCTCCGCGGGGACCGCGGCGACGAACGCCTGCGGGTGCACCACCGCGACGAGTCCGGACACGTGCCCGAAGCCGAGCGAGGTGAGCAGACCGGCCCGCAACGGGAACGAGTCCCCGAAGTGCAACGGCTCACGCGCCCACACCAGGTGCTCGTACTCGGCCATGGCGTCGTCGACGCAGTCGAGAGACCGGTTCGGGGGCACCACCGCGCCGGCGAGCGCCTGGCACAGGCCGATCAGCTGGAACGCCGCCGCCCCGCCCTTGGCATGCCCCGTCAGCGACTTCTGCGAGATCACGAACAGGGGCGCCCCGGCGCTGCGGCCGAGCGCATCTGCCAGACGCTCGTGCAGCTCCGACTCGTTGGGGTCGTTCGCCGCCGTCGAGGTGTCGTGCTTGGACACCACGGCGATGTCGTCCGGTCCCACACCGAGCGCGGTGAGCGAGCGGGCGAGCGGGGATTCCGTTCCCCCACGCCCGGCACCGAGCGCACCGATACCCGGGGCAGGGATCGAGGTGTGCACTCCGTCCGCGAACGATCCTGCCCAGGCGACGACGCCGAGGACGGGCAGGCCCATCTCCAGCGCCACGTCGCCGCGAGCCAGCAGGACGGTGCCGCCACCCTGGGACTCGACGAATCCGCCGCGCCTACGGTCGTTCGCTCGGGAGAACCGGCGGTCGTCGATGCCCTTGGCCCGCATCGTCTCGGTGTCGGCGGTGGCCGACATGTCGCCGAAGCCGACGATGCCCTCGATTCCGAGATCGTCGTATCCGCCGGCGACCACGAACTGCGCCTTGCCGAGGGTGATCTTGTCCACGCCTTCCTCGACCGACACCGCCGCCGTCGCGCATGCGGCCACCGGATGCACCATGGCGCCGTAGCCGCCGACGTAGGACTGGACGACGTGCGCCGCGATCACGTTCGGCAACGCCTCCTGGAGGATGTCGTTGGGACGACTCTCACCGAGCAGGGTGTCGATGTAGAGCGAGCGCATCGACGTCATTCCGCCCATGCCGGTGCCCTGCGTGTTGGCGACGAGGCCCGGATGGACCCACCGCAGCAGTTCGGCGGGGGTGAAGCCCGCGCCGAGGAACGCGTCCACCGTCGCGACGATGTTCCACAGTCCGACTCGGTCCACCGAGTCGGCCATGTCGGCCGGGACGCCCCACTTCGTGACGTCGAACCCGGTCGGAATCTGCCCGCCGACCTGGCGGGTCAGGGTCACCTTCCGCGGCACGCGGATCTCGGTCCCGGCACGTCGGGTGACCCGCCAGTCACCGCTGTCCGGATCGGGTGCGGCGACCGTGTTCTCCGGGTCGGCGTCGACGAAGGCACGAGCCTCCGCCTCACCGCCGACGACGAAGCTCAGATCCTTGTCCAGGAACACCGAGGTCAGCAGCGGCGCCGCGTTGTCGACCATCGCGCCGTCATCCTCGTACCTGCGGATGCCGCAGCGTTCCACGACCACGTCGTGGTACCGGTCCGCGATGTCCTCCTCGGCCACGAGTTCGCCGGTCTCCGCGTCGTACCACCCGGGCGCCGGGGTCGACTCCCACGTGACCAGCCCTGTGTTCCATGCGAGTTCGAGGACTCCGGCAGCGGACAGCTGCTCGCTCACCTCCATCTCGAAGCGCGTGCGCGAGGAACCGAGCGGACCGAGTTCGCCGGCCCCGACGACGACCACCAGATCGGCGGGATCGACGTCGAGCTCGGGCCAGGACGGTGCCGGAGCGTCGTCCGCGCGCGGCGGTGCCGGGAGCGCGGGCACACTGTCGGGTTCGGTGGACTCGTCCACGATCTCCTCGGCGGCGACATCGGCTGCCTGCTTCGCCAGAGCGGCGAGATCCAGGTCGGCCTCGGCGAGCCCGCCGGTGAGGTCCACCGACACCGGTGCGGAGGCGGCGTCGGCCCGGGCCTGCGCCGTGCACGTCCGCAGCAACTCCGACGCCATCTCGTCCGTCGACCAGGTCCGGACTCCGGCCGTCTCGACGGCCTCGACCAGCGGGTCGTTGCCGCCCATCAGGCCGGTACCACGGACCCAGCCGATCAGCGCGTGCACCAGGGTGACGCGCTGGGACCAGGTGCGCTCGGCACGCCAGCGGTTCACCACCGCGTCGAGCGCCGCCTTGGCCTCGCCGTAGGCGCCGTCACCGCCGAACGTGCCGCGGTTCGGCGAGCCGGGCAGCACGACGTGCAGGTGGGTGTCCACGTCGCGGTCGGCGCCGATGGCGGAGAGCCCGCCGATCAGCCGCTCGACCGACCACAGGAGCACCTTCATCTCCATCTCGGCGCGAGCGCCGGCGGCGGAGAGGTCACCGGCGACCCGCGGCGCCGCGAAGGGGAACAGCAGGGTGGGCGTGAACGGCTGCTTCACGACCTTCTTCGCGCCGCCGGCGGTCTCGACCGCCTCGCTGCCGATCCAGTCGATCAGTGCATCGACGTCCGCGTAGGACGCCATGTTCGCGGGCACCACCCAGAGCGCCGCTCCGGCACGTGCGTGCCTGCGGTACAGATCGCGGTAGAAGCCGATGCGCTGTTCGTCCAGTCGCGAGGTGCTGGCGAACACGGTGGCGCCACCGGCGAGGAGCTCACCCACCACGGAGGCGGCGATCGAACCCTTGCTCGCGCCGGTCACGACCGCCACCTCGTCGGACCACGGCGCGGGCGTATCGCCCGCGGTGTCGTCCGCCGCGGCCCGGTCGACGACGGTGCGGTAGCGCGCCGCCAGTGCGGTGCGGCCTTCCGCGACCGCGCGATCGTGCCACCACTGCGCCTGGGCGGCGACGGCCCGGCCCGCACCGGCGAACGACTCGGCGCCGGGGAAGGCGTCACCTCGTCCCTCGTCGATCCACAGACGTGCGAGATCCTCACGGGCACTGGCCCACCGGTCGTCGAGAAGCAGCGCCTTGCGCTCGTCGAACGCCGGCGCCACCAGCCGGGGCCAGTCGGCGCCCAGTTCGGCGGAGACCAGATCGACCAACTCGGCCCCGGTGCCGTCCTCGGCCGCGGGGACGGCGATGTCTGCGTGACCGAGTTGTTCGAGCACGAGCCGCGCCGCCGAAGCGAGCACTCCGTCGCGTCCCGTGATGTGCTCGGTGAATTCGCCCAGGGCCGCCGCATCGACGGTGCCGCCGGAGCTTCCGCCGGTGGCGGGCATCGTGACGGTGACCCCGCGCCGTGCACCCACCGCAGCGACCGCGGCATCGACGGCCGCGTCCACCGCGGCACCGTCGGACAGCGCACCCGCGGCGAGACCACCCAGGTCACCCCCACGGATACTCGATCCGTCCCGGGTGCCCAATGCCACCTCCGCGGTGACGTGGTGGGCCCAGCCGTCGCCCAGTTCCCAGACCTTCCGCACCCGATCGGCGATCGCGGCCGGGCGGCGACCGGACGGGCCGAACACCTTGCGCAGATGGTCACCGATCGAATCGGAGAGCACGGGGCCGAACGGCTTGTAGGTACGGGCGAGCTGGTTCACGGTCGCCGAGAGCGCGCCCATGTCGGCATCCGCGGCACCGTCGATCGCACCGAGCGACAGCTCCGAACCGAGGTCGACGAGCAACTGGTTCCGGCGGGAGGACACGCCGTCGCACAGTGCCTCGATCGTGTCCGCGGGACCGACCTGGTCGGGACGCAGCTTGGTCCACAGGCTGATGAGTACGGCGGTCGCGTCGGCGGCGGTGAACGGAATGTCCTCGGGGCGCGGGCCGGAACTCTGCGCGGGGGCCGGAGCTGCCGCCGGGGCCGGGGCCGCGTTCTCCGCGGGCGCCGCCTCCACCGGTTCGTCGTCCTCCACCGGTGCCGGGTCCACGTCCGTGGCATAGACCACCGACGCCTCCCGCTCGATGTTGAGCACCTCGACCGGATGCCCCACGCGGCCGGGAAGCTTGAGCGTCTGCGAGGCGAGGTTCGCCACCGTCGGCACGGCAGCGAGCCCGACCTCGACGAAGCGCTCGACCCCGAGGCCGCCCTCGGACTCGTCGCGGAAGAACAGGTCCTGGGTCTCGATCCACCGCACCGGACTCGCGAACTGCCAGGCGAGCAGTTCGATGAGGACCACGCGGGTGAGCGCGCTCGGCCTGCCGGCCCAGGACTCGAAGTCCGACAGCACTTCCCGCAGCGGTTCGGACGGCACCAGATCGGCGATCTCGGCGACGAACTCACGATGCAGCGAGAACGGCTTCGGCACCAGGTTCGGCACGTAGCGCCCGATCAGGATGTCCGGGTCGATCTCGGCGGGCAGAAGCTCCTCGAGGCGTCCGCGGAAGTCGGCGACGCCGTCCCGCAACACCGTGGAATGGAACGGCACGTCGATACCGGGGACCTGGATGTACGCGGGCTTGCCGCCGAACTCGGCTCGCCGCACCTCGATCTCGCGCTCGAGCGCGTCGAGACCGGCAACGGTCCCGGCGATCGCATACTGCGATCCCCGCAGGTTCAGGTTGACGATCTCGAGGAACTCGCCGGACTCGGCGGCCACCGCGGCGACGAAGTCGTGGACATCGTCGTCGGACACACCGATCTGCGAGGGACGGATCGCCGCCATCCGGTAGTCCGAACGCCCGTCCGCGTCCCGCGGCACCAGCTGATGCATCGCCGAACCGCGCTGGAACACCACCTCGAGGACCGCCTCGAGCGGCAGTACGCCCGCGACCGCCGCGAGCGCGTTGTACTCACCCACCGAGTGGCCCGCCAGCAGAGCGTCGGAGTCGAACAGGCCCGCCTCACGGAGTTCCGCGATCTGCGCCACGCCCAGCGTCGCCATCGCGACCTGGGTGAACTGGGTCAGGTGGAGGACACCGTCGGGATGGCGATGCTCGACTCCTCGTGCCTTGACGCTGGTCGGATTGTCGCGCACCACAGCGAGAATCGAGAATCCGAGCGCTTCGCGGGTGTGCTTGTCGGCACGGTCCCAGATCTCCCTGGCCGCCTTGGACCGGGAGCGGGCGTCGAGGCCCATCCCCGGGCGCTGGATGCCCTGGCCGGGGAACGCGTAGACGGTCTTCGGCACGGCGATGCGGCCGGTGGCCACCATCACCAGTTCGCCGTCGATGCGGCAGCCCACCTCGACGACCTCCGCGGGGCCGTCCGTGGCGACACGGTCGACCCGCACGTCGATCGCGGCACCGGGACGAACCATGCCGAGGAAGCGCGTCGTCCAGGCCGTCAGGCGGCGCGGCGGGATCTTCGCCTCCGCCGGGTCCACGGCGGTGACGACCTGCTGCGCGGCGGCGGACAGCCACATGCCGTGCACGATGGGGCTGCCCAGGCCGGCGAGCAGCGCGGCGTTACCGGAGGTGTGGATCGGGTTGTGGTCGCCGGAGACCTGGGCGAACGCGTCCATGAACCGGGGCGCGACGACGGTCGCGTCGCGGCGACGGCGACGCGGTGTCTCGGTGACCGAGTCGCCGAGTGCCCCACCTGCGCGCGGCGGATCGGCGAGTTCGGCTGTGCCGGTACGACCGCGGATCGCGAACCGCTCGGTCATGGCGACCACGGCGGGCGCGTCCAGCCCGTCGTCACCGACCATCGCACCGACCTCCACGGCGACCTCGACCACGCGGCCGAGGTCCGTGTCGCCGACCGAGACGACCTCGGCACTCACCACGAGGATCGCCGGGTCGGCGGGAAGCTCACCGGTCATCCGCACACTGTGGTCGAGGTGGACGAGGTCGAGCATGCCCTCGATGACCGACGCCGCGTCGGCGCCGCTTCCGGTCTTCGCGTCGCCGAGAACGGCGAAGACGGCGGGCCAGCACGCACCGACGACGACGTCGGGGACGGCCCGGCCGCTCACCGACAACGACTGCGGCAGGCCCGATCCGGTGACTCCGGAGTGATCGGCAATGCGGTCCGGCATCCAGGCCAGGCTGCTGCGGGCGACACCGGCACGCACCTTGGGCAGCTCTTGGCCGGCGGCCACCCCGAGCAGTGCCCTCATCGATTCCTCGGCGTCGGCCTCGGTGACGACGGGTGCGCCGCCGTCCCGGACGGAGGCGGGCACCGTGATGCGGATGTCGACCGTGCGGTCGTGTCCGAGCGGGACGGAGAGCAGCACGTGCTCGTCGCCGAGGACCGACAACTCCGCGCCGCTGCTCTCGTGCACTGCACCGGCACCGTAGCTGCTCCACCGGTCGAGGTCCCCCAATCGATGGACCGGGTTGCGGGTCACCCGGCTCCCCCACGCGATGTCGGGGGCCGCGAGGACGGTGTCGACGATGCCCTCGCCGTCACCGTGCCGCCGGGCGGCCACCGGTTCCGGACGGGCACCGGCGGCGACGAGTTCGTCGTAGGTCGTCTTCTCGAACCGGTCCAGGAGTTCACCGACCGGCTCGTCGGCCCGGGTGATCCCGGCGACGGCGACCGTTCCGGGAATGACGCACACCTGATCCGCGTCGTAACGCGGGTCGTGGGCCTGCCACAACGAATCCGAGCGCCACCAGCGCCGCACGTCCGCATCGACGACCGGGACGAAGTTGACCGGCTTGCCCGGCGCCTTGCACAGGGAGACGAAGAAGGAGACGTCGGCGGGATGGAGCAGTGTGGTCCCGAAATCCTCGAACCGGGCGGCGAGAGTGCAGATCGCCGCCTCCGGGTGCTCGAGCGTCTGGTCGTCCGCGAAGGCGGTGGGGATCGGTCCGCGATCCACAGGGTGCAGGCGGGCCTCGGTGCGCTGCAGCATCTTGCGGAACCGATCGCGCCAGCTCACGTCGATCCACGGGCTGGTGATGGCCTCGGAGATCGCGGCCCGGAACTCGGCGCCGCAGTCGAATTCCCGTGCGGCGTCGATGCCCACCGCGAGCTCGAGGTAGCGGCGCAGCCACCGCTCGTACGTCATCGCCGCGAGGTCGCCGAAGTAGGGCTTCGCCGTGGCGTCGAGTGCCGCGACGATCTCGTCGCGGCGTGCCGCGACCGCGTCGGCATCCCCCGCCACCTCGTCGAGCAGGCGGCCGGTACGGGATGCGGCATTGTCGATCTCGTGGATGTCCGCGCCGAGCTGACTGCGGCCGGACGCCATACCGCCGTTCGCGGTGCCGGCACCGACCCAGTCGGGCGTGCCGGGGGTCTCGACCAGAAGCCGCTTGACGTCGGGAGCCGTCGTGGCCTCGAGCGCCGCCATTGCGGCGGTACCGACGAGAATTCCGTCGACAGGCATGGCGGGGAAGCCGTGCTCGCGGGCCCAACGGCCGGTCAGGTAGTCCGCGGCCCGTTCCGGGGTGCCGATACCGCCGCCGACGCACACGATCAGGTTGGGACGCGCCCGCAGCTCCGAGTAGGTGTCGAGCAGCAGGTCGTCGAGGTCCTCCCACGAGTGGTGGCCCCCGGCCTTGCCGCCCTCGATGTGGACGATCACCGGCACGTCCGGAACCTCGTTGGCGATCCGGATCACCGATCGGATCTGGGCCACGGTCCCCGGCTTGAAGGCGATGTGGGCGATACCGGCATCGGAGAGTTCCTCGATCAGCGCGATCGCCTCGTCCAGCTCCGGGATGCCCGCGGTCACGACGACGCCGTCGATCGGCGCACCCGCGGCGCGAGCCCGCTGCACCAGCCGCTTGCCGCCGAGTTGCAGCTTCCACAGGTAGGGGTCGAGGAACAGCGAGTTGAACTGGACCGACCGCCCCGGCTCGAGCAGGGTCTTCAGCTCGGCGATCCGGTCACCGAAGATCTCCTCGGTGACCTGGCCACCGCCGGCGAGTTCGGCCCAGTGGCCGGCGTTGGCGGCAGCGGCGACGATCTTCGCGTCGACCGTGGTCGGGGTCATGCCCGCGAGCAGGATCGGCGAGCGACCGGTCAGGCGCGTGAATGCGGTCTCGACGCCGGTGGCGCCTCCCGGGAGAGCAACAGGGCGAGGGGCGAACGACGTCCAGGCGGGAAGCACTTCCGGAGTGGCACCGGCGACGAGCAGGTTGCGCTGGCCGCCGCGGGTGGCGGCCGCGACGATGCCGACGCCCTGCCCGCGCAGGCTCGGTGCGGTCACCCGGGTCAGCAGATCGCCCGGGCCCAGATCCAGCACCCACCGGGCTCCCGCGTCGACGGCGCCGTCCACCGCCTGGACCCAGTCCAGCGGTTCGGTGAGGATCTGCGCGGCCAGGCGGCCGGCCCGGTCCCCGTCGAGCCCGCATCGCGCCGCCCACTGGGTGGCGAGTTCCACGGCCTCGGCGAAGGCCGGGTGATGGAAGCCCACCTCTACGGGAAGGTCCTCGAACACCGGAGAGAAGACGGCACCGCCACGCTTCTTCGCCTCGCGTTCACGGGTCTCCCGTTCGCCGATCTGTTCGCACTGCTCCCGGACCCGGGCCAGGCGGGCCGGCGGGCCGGAGAGCACGACACGGCGCCGTCCGTTGCGGATGGCGACGACAGGGGCACTCTCGGGATCGACGTCCTCGGCGAGTTCTGCCACGATCCGAGCGATCCGCTCGGGGTCGACGTCGGAGACGGCCAGCATGGGCGCCGAGTCGGCGGCACCGATCAGGCCCCGGCGGCGGCCGACGAGAGCCGCAGCGGCACCGATCAACTGGGCCACGGCGAGCAGTTCCGCGTCGATCCGCCCTTCGCTACGCACCGATTCCACGGCGAGTACGCCCTGGGAGTGGCCGATCACCGAGACCGGCGGGGTGTCGGCGGGATCGAGACCGCCCGCGGCGAGCGCACGCAATGCGGCGAGCTGGGTGAGCAGCACGCCGGGGAGGGAGATCGCCGCCGAGCGCAGGTACGCCTCGGTGGGCAGGTCGACGGAGACGGGCTCGTCCGCAACCGGCTCGCCGTCGGCGAGTTCCTGTTCGAGCATCCAGGCCACAGGGTCGAAGCCGAGGGGACGAGCGACCACGAGTTCGTGTGCCACGGGGGCCAGCTTGGCGGCGGCGTCACCGACCAGCGCGGTCACGGCCGGCTCCAGCCCGCTGTCCCGGCTCAACTCGGCGAGCGTCCCCAACCACGGGGCACCCTGTCCGCCGAAGGCGAGCGCGTATGCCTGCCCGCCGCGCAGCTGATCGACGAGCGCCGGCCGACCGGAGGCCCCCGCATCCCGCGCGCTGTTCGTGAACCGGCCCTGGCCTTCGGGTGTGGTGTCGTCGATCGTCACGCGAGCGTCCTCTCGTTTCACCCTGGAGCAGGGTGTGATTGCTGTCTTGCCCGAGTGGTGCTCCCCTGTGCGACGCGGGTCGGCGGCACCGCGAGCACGGCATCACCGGGCGATACCCAGGTTGACACAGGATCATGAGGATTTCCTCACGTTTGCCGCCTGGGCGGACCACACCTCGCCGAAGGCCAGTGAGGTTCGTCACTTGTCGTCGACGTTGTGACTCCCGGGTAGGTCGCATACCCGCAGCGCGTCGGCCTGCGAGGACGTCCTAGAACCTGAGGAAAACCTCATATTGATCGTTATAATTTCGTGACCATCTTGCATTTTTCGTGGCGTCATGGTGCGGGGCGGGAGCGTGTCGGTGGGTCGAACTATTGTTCGAGCAGGCGAAACTTCGAGCATCAGGGGGCAGACATGAACTCCACGCACGTACGCGTTCTCTTCGACCACATCGACGCGCAGTTCCCGGAGCGGGTGCCACCGGTCTGGTCCGAGGGCTGGCCCGGCGAGAGCGAGGCCGCGCTCCTGGACGCGGTCTTCTCCGCGCGCGCCACGTACGGAGGCGAGCACTCGGGAGTGCGCGCCGTCGTCGGGCGCTGGCGCGCACACCGTGGAGAGTCCGTGCTCGACGATCTCGAGATGCTCGCCTGCCGTACCGATGGGCCGGACGCCCTGGTCCCACTGCTCGGCAATCGCCAGCGCGTCCCGGGCAACTACTCCACCAAGGCAGCGGCGGCAGCTCTCGCGGCGCGGGCACTCGTGGACGCCGGCTGCCGACACTCCACCGATATCGGACCCACCCACTGCGCTGCGCTGATGTCGGTTCCCGGACTCGGTGCCCGGACGTGGGAGCTCCTCTCGGCTGCCCTCGGGATCCTCGACGAGGCTGCGGTCGCACGGATCACCTCGTTCGTGTCGGATGCTCTGGACGAGCCCGTCGACGCGGCGAGCGCCTCGCACCTGCTGCACGCCGTTGCTCCCGCACTGCACATCACCGTGCGCACACTCACCCACGCGATCGTGCGGCGGTCCGCACGCCCGTCGGCGCGGGTCCCCGGCGAGTCGGCGGCCTGATCGTGCCGCGCAAGGAGAAGTACACGCGGGAGATCCTCGAGGAAGCGGTGGCCCGATCGAGCAGCGTGGCCGGGGTACTGCGGTACCTCGGGCTCCGGCAGTCCGGCGGAATGCAGTCGCACCTGAGCCGCCGGATCAAGCAGTTGGGCATCGACACGACGCACTTCACCGGGCGGGCGCACAACCGCGGACAACGAGGCGTGCGCCGACGAGCGTGGCAGGAAATCCTCGTCCTACGCCCCGACGGAAGCGCGCGGGTCAAGCCACACATGCTCCGCCGGGCGCTGGTGGAATCGGGGGTGCCCTACTCCTGCGCTCGGTGTGAGCTTCCGGCTCGGTGGCGAGACGGCCCGTTGACTCTGCACGTCGACCACATCGATGGCAATCATCTGGATTCCCGCCCGACCAACGTTCGGTTTCTCTGCCCGAACTGCCACAGCCAGACGCCGACCTGGGCGGGACGGAATCGATGGTGGCCGGAATCCGAATCACCCTTCCCGCAGGGGCTGACCGCGGCCGAGGAACGCCACTCTCCGCGCCCCACTTCCGGACAGTCGCGCAGTTCCGGTGCCGTCGCGTAGTCTTTCCAGCGCGCGCGAGTGGCGGAACGGCAGACGCGCCGCGCTTAGGACGCGGTGCCCGGAAGGGCGTGGGGGTTCGAGTCCCCCCTCGCGCACAGCGAGGTGCTCCCGGACCTGAATCCCGCATCCAGGCCGGGGAGCCTCGTCCCCTCGACGAACGAGGTGAACACCGTGTCCCTGCCACCCGACCGCGACACCCCACCGGACGATCCCGGGCCTCGCGTCGGCGTGCCACTGATCGCCGAGGATGTTCTCCTCCTGTTGTTCCAGCCCGATTCCGGAACCATCGCCGGAGAGGGCACACTCTTCTACGTGCTCGGCGGCGCCGTCCTCACCGAACTCGCACTCACCGACCGCGTCGAGACGGAGAGCGCTCGCCTACGCCGAACCCTCGTCCGGCCTGTCGGCGACTCTCCCCCGTCCGACGACGTCCTGCGCTCCGCGTGGGAGTACCTCGGAGAGAAGCCCCGTGGCATACCGACCGCGCTCGCTGCGATCGGGCCGTCACTGCGCGGCCCGCTCCTCGACCGGCTCGTCGCGAGGGGCGACCTCCGCCGCACGCGCCGCAAGAGGATGGGTCTCTTCACCACGACGGCGCTCGAGGAAGGCACCACCGGGCGGCGCGCCGCACTCCTCGCCCGAGTCCGTGCCGTCCTCGTCGACGGCGTCGAGCCCGACGCGCGGACTGGGCCGACAGCCGCACTGGTGTCCGCGAGTGGCTCCCTGCCGGTGCTCCACAAGGAGATCCCGTGGACATCCCCGGTCATCACTCGCGCCAAGGACCTCGAGCGTGGCGACTGGGGTGCCGACGCAGCCTCCGCGGCCCTCTCCCGCACGGTGGCCGCCACCGTCGTCAACGCCGTGGTCGCGGTCACCGGGCAGCCCCGGAGCTGACGGACCCGATGTGATCGCAGCCATCACCGACCGCCCTCTCCTCGCAGGTGAATCGGCCGTTCGGGTACCGTCGTTGTCGTGTCCGACAATCTCAAGCGCCGTCGACCGGCACTGATCCTGCTGGTCGCGGTCGGGGCACTCGGCTGCCTGGCGCTCGGCTGGTGGCAGTGGGAGCGTTTCGAGAGCGCGTCCGGAACCGGACAGAACCTCGGCTACGCGCTCCAGTGGCCACTCTTCGCGGCTTTCCTGGTGTTCGCCTACCGGCGGTTCGTCCAGCTCGAGAACGGCCAGGCCGGCGTCCACGAGGGCCCCGCCGAGCCGACGGTGACAGACACCGCCCCGACGCCCCGAGAGATCCCCGCGGACCTGCTTCCCGCGCGCCCCCAGGCACCGCGCATCGAGGACGATCCGGAGGACGACCCGGACGTCGCCCAGGCCATCGAGTACAACCACTACCTCGCCGAGCTCGCCGCTCGCGATTCCGACAGGAGCACCCCGTGAGCACCGGACAGGACGAGAGCACCGGACAGGACACGTCGGCCGCCCCCGCCGCCGTCGACCCGGCGACACGCAAGAAGGTCGGCTCGGCGCTGCTGCGATACCGCGTCCTCGCATATGCGACCGGGCTCTGGCTGCTGGTACTCACCGCGGAGATGGTCGCGAAGTACATCTTCAAGGTCGAGGATCTGCCGTCGTGGATCGCGATCGTGCACGGCTGGGTCTACTTCGCCTACCTGCTGGTGACGCTCGATCTCGCGGTGAAGGTGCGGTGGCCGGTGGGGCGCACCATCGGCACACTGCTGGCCGGTACCGTCCCGTTCCTGTCGTTCTTCGTCGAGCACTGGCGGACCCAGCAGGTCAAGCGCGACTTCGGCGTCTGACCCGGACCCGCCGGGAATCAGAGGATGACCGGGCCGCCCGTGATGATCCCGATGAGGTAGACGAGGAAGCCGAACGGCGTCGTGGGCGCGATGAAGGGAGCCATCTCCCCACGATATCGGCGCCCACGGGCCGTCGGCGAGAAATCTGTCAGTCGCCTCGGGCCGCGAGGTCGGCCAGGCGGGGCACCAGCAGTGCCAGAGCCTTTCCGCGATGGGAGGCAGCGTCCTTCTCCTGCGGACTGAGCTCTGCCGAGGTACGGTCCTCGCCCTCGGGCCGGAACACCGGGTCGTAGCCGAATCCACCGGCACCGCGTGGTGCGCGCACGATCTCCCCGCGCCACTCCCCCCGCACCACGATCTCCCGATCACCCGCGTCCTGCCCCGAGCCCGGGAGGACCAGCGCACACGCCGACACGAAGGCGGCTCCGCGCCGCTCGTCCGGAACGTCCGTGAGCTGTCCCAGCAGCAGCGCGGTGTTGGCCTCGTCGTCACCGTGCCGCCCCGCCCACCGGGCCGAGAGGACACCCGGCATCGCGTTCAAGGCATCGACCTCGATCCCGGAATCGTCGGCGACGCACGGGAGACCTGTTGCCGCCGCGCCGTCCCGCGCCTTCGCGAGCGCATTCTCCTCGAACGTCGCACCCGTCTCCGGGGCCTCCGGGTAGGCCGGGACGTCGTCCAACCCGACGAGGGCGATCCCCGAGACGTCCGCCGCGATCAGGACTCGCTCGAGCTCGCGAAGCTTCTTGGCATTGCGGCTGGCGACGAGGACCCGAACCTCAGACACCGAACTTCTTCTTCGACTCCGCGGGCGCTTCCGGAAGTTCCCCGGGGTACGGCAGTTCGAGGGCTGCCTTCTGCACCTCGAACAGTTCGACGCAACCGGCCAACGCACTGTCGAGCATCTTGTCGAGCGTGGAGCGCGGGAAGGTGGCCCCTTCGCCCGTTCCCTGGATCTCCACCAGCGTCCCGGTGTCGGTGGCCACGACGTTCATGTCGACCTCGGCGCGCGCATCCTCCTCGTAGGGAAGGTCGAGCCGTACCCGGCCGTCGACGACGCCGACGCTGACGGCGGCGATGGCGCACGAGATCGGCTGCGGATCCGCCAGACGTCCCGCTGCCCGGAGGTAGGTCACCGCGTCCACCAGCGCGACGTAGGCGCCGGTGATCGCCGCGGTGCGCGTGCCTCCGTCGGCCTGCAGGACGTCGCAGTCGAGCGCGATGGTGTTCTCGCCGATCGCGGCGAGGTCGATACAGGCGCGCAGGGACCGCCCGACGAGCCGGCTGATCTCCTGGGTGCGGCCACCGACCTTGCCCTTGACCGATTCACGGGAGCTGCGGGTGTGTGTCGCGGCGGGCAGCATCGCGTACTCGGCGGTGAGCCAGCCCAGACCGGAGCCCTGCCGCCACCGGGGCACTCCTGCTTCGACGCTGGCCGTGCACATCACCCGTGTCTGCCCGAACTCGACCAGCACCGAGCCCGCGGGATGTGCGGTGAATCCTCGGGTGATCCGAACCTTGCGGAGCTCGTCGTCCGCCCTACCGTCTTCTCGTGTGGTCACAGCCAGAGCCTAGTGCAGCCCCTGCGGCGCCCGGCTGGACCTCGGCGCCCGGTCAGATCTCGTAGACGCCACCGGCGGTGACCGCGTGCACCGGTCCGGCGAACTCGGCCTTCGCCTCGGCGATGACGTCCTCGCGAGACGTCCACGGCGGGATGTGTGTGAGAAGCAGCTCGCCGACCCCCGCGAGCGTTGCCACCCGGCCCGCTTCCGTCCCGGACAGGTGGATCCCCTGGGGGCGGTCGGGACTGTGGGTCCAGGACGCCTCGGACAGCAGTACGTGCGCTCCGCGGGCGAGCTCGACGACCTCGTCGCACATTCCGGTGTCGCCGGTATAGGTGAGGATGCGTCCGTCCGCGTCGGTGATGCGCAGCCCGTAGGACTCGGGAGGATGGTCGACCCGGCCGGCACGAACCGTCAACTCACCGAACTCGACGGCAGCACCGTCCGTCCACTGCCGCAGATCGATCGTGTCGGAGATGTCGTCGATCTCGCCACCGCACTCGGCGGACGCCACCCCGATGCGGCAGGCCGCGTCGGAGGGCCCGTAGACGAGAGCTCGTCCGGTGGGCGGCGACGGGTGGTAGCGCCGCCACACCAGGAGCCCGGGAAGGTCGAGACAATGATCCGCGTGCAGGTGGGTGAGCAGGACCGACACCTCCCCCGGGTCCGCGTACCGCTGCAGGGCACCGAGGACGCCCGGGCCGAAATCGAGCACCACCGGAGGCGTACCGGGAGCGGTCAGCAGATAACCCGAGGCGGGCGAGTCCGGTCCGGAGACGCTGCCCGAACATCCCAGGACGGTGAGGCGCATAGGGTCATGCTGCCACGCCGAGGGGCCCGGGAAAAAGCCTCCGATGTCGGCGGCGCGTCAGACTCACACCTACAGTCCGACTGTGACCCGCGAGTACACCACTCCCCCGACGTGGTTGCGGGTCACATACCGGTCAGGCCGAACCCAGTGCCCGACGTCTGCGATCGTCGGCGGAGAGCACCCAGGCGGCGAGTACCCCGCCGGCCGCGCCGAACAGATGTCCCTGCCAGGACACGAGCGGTGTTCCCGGCAGGACGCCCCACAGCAGGCCCCCGTAGACCACGAACACCACGACGCCGATCAGGATCTGGCCGAGACTGCGGGTGAAGACCCCGCGCACCAGGAGGTACGCGAGCCATCCGAACACGAGGATGGAGGCACCGATGTGATTCGTGTAGGCACCACCGATCAACCAGGTACCGAGTCCGCCGACGACCCAGATGATTCCGGTCGCGGCCAGTCCACGGACCAGTCCCGATGCCAGGACGAGGAACCCGAGGACGAGCACCGGAACGGTGTTCGCGAACAGGTGGGCCCAGTCGTCGTGCAGCACGGGAGCGAACAGCACACCCCACAGGCCGTCGAATGAGCGCGGCGTGATTCCGGCACGCTCGATCCGGTCCCCGGACAGCACGTCGAGGATCTCGACGACGTAGAGCAGAACGGTGAACCCGCCGACCACCGCCGCGGCCTGTTGCCATGCGGGACGCGACGACGGGCGCGGCGCAGGGGGCCCACCGCCGGCCGGGCCGTTCGACGACGGCACGTTCGGCGGAGGGAAGTTCGGTACGGTCACGGCATTCTCCTCAGGCCCACAGCTGCCCCTCCAACGCTTCCTCGGCGTCCTCGAGGGTACCCGCGTACGCACCGGTCGACAGATACTTCCATCCGGCATCGGCGACGACGAACACGATGTCGGCACGCCGCTGCGCCGCGACCGCCTTGCGTGCGGCGCCGAGCGCGGCATGCAGGACTGCGCCGGTGGAGATCCCGGCGAAGATTCCCTCCTGTTCGACCAGTTCCCTCGTGCGCCGTACCGCGTCGCCGGGTCCGACGGAGAACCGTGACGTGAGCACGGACTCGTCGTACAGCTCGGGCACGAATCCCTCGTCGAGATTGCGCAGGCCGTAGACCAGCTCTCCGTAACGCGGTTCGGCGGCGACTATCTCGACACCGGGAACCCGTTCGCGGAGGAAGGCGCCCACGCCCATCAACGTGCCCGTGGTCCCCAGCCCCGCCACGAAGTGGGTGACGGAAGGCAGATCGCGCAGGATCTCGGGACCGGTTCCCTCGTAGTGCGCACGCACATTCGCCGGATTACCGTACTGGTAGAGCATGACCCAGTCCGGATTCTGCGCGGCGAGCTCCTTCGCCACGGCGACCGCCCGATTGGACCCGCCCTCCGCGGGCGAGTCGACGATGCGTGCCCCGTACATCGTGAGCAGTTGCCGACGCTCCACCGAGGTGTTCTCGGGCATCACGCAGATCAGCTGATAGCCCGCTACTTTCGCCGCCATTGCCAGCGAGATCCCGGTGTTGCCACTGGTCGGCTCCAGGATGGTCGCTCCCGGGGTGAGCCGGCCGTCCCGCTCAGCCTCCTCGATCATCCGCAGCGCCGGCCGGTCCTTGATCGAACCGGTCGGATTGCGGTCCTCGAGTTTCGCCCACAACCGCACCGGGACTTCGGAATCCCAGCCGGGCGAGAGCCGGGGCAGGCCCACGAGCGGGGTGTCACCGACCGTGTCGAGGTAGGAAGCGAAGCGGGCCATCGGGGTTCACCCGCCGGCGACGGCGGGCAGTATCGTCACCGAGTCGCCGTCGGCGACGGGGGTCGCCAGGCCCCCGGTGAAGCGCACGTCCTCGTCGTTGACGTAGACGTTCACGTATCGATGCAGTGCGCCGTCGGAGAGCAGCCGTTCCCGGATTCCCCCGTGGTGTGCCTCGAGGTCGTCGACGATCGCGGCCAGGGTGGACCCGGTGGCTTCCACCCGTTTCGCACCGCCGGTGTACGTACGCAGGATGGTCGGGACCGATACGGTGACCGCCATGGTGGGGCTCCTTCGCGAGAGGGGTCCCGCCGACGACGCCGGCGGGTCGGGACGTCTACACGATCCGGATCTCTTCCTCGGTGATCTCCCCGTCGGCGATCCGGAAGCTGCGGATCTCCGCATGGTCGGGATCACGGGTGGAGATCAGGACGTAGTGCGCGTGCGGCTCCGCGGCGAGCGAGACGTCGGTGCGGCTCGGGTACGCCTGCGTCGCGGTGTGCGAGTGGTAGATCACGACGGGCGTCTCGTCGGCCTCGTCCATCTCCCGCCACACCTTCAGCTGCTCGAGCGAGTCGAATCGATAGAACGTCGGCGACCGCTCCGCGTTGATCATCGGAACGTGCCGCAGGGGCACCTCTGTACCCTCGCGGCCGGCGAGTACCCCGCACGCCTCGTCGGGATGGTCGGTCCGCGCGTGGCGCACCATCGCGTCGACGAGATCGGATCGAATCTCCAGCACGTCCTTCCCCTTTCGCCGTGACGACCCCGCAGCTTCCCGACTCCAGCTTCGTCGGCTCCGGTCAGCCGGGACCGGCGAATGCCGAGGGGAACACGTCCCGATAGCTCGGAATTCCCGCCACCGTCGTCGCCTCGAGAATCGCCTTCACGACGGCTCGTTCGACCACCTCGGCCGCCACCTCGCACACTGCGGCCCGCACCGCCAGGTCGGGAGCGAACGCCGACGGCATCGCGCCTTCCGCTCCACCCGGGCGGGTACCGGTGGCGACCGCGAAGATCGTGTCCCCGTCCAGCGGCGAATGCGCGGGACGGATCGCACGGGCGAGGCCGTCGTGGCCGGCGACAGCGATCCGGCGGCACGCGTCCTTGGGTAGTGCCGCATCGGTGGCGACGACGCCGATGGTGGTGTTGAACACCGTTCCCTTGGCGGCCAGTTCGGCGGCCGTGTCCACGTCCGCGGGCCGGGGCGCGGTCAACCCGAAGCGTCCCGGGTCGCCTCCGGCCCCCCACGGCACTCCGGTACCGGGATCGAACACCGCACCCACCGGGTTGGCCACCATCAACGCCGCCACGGTGACTCCATCGGCGGGCCCGGAGGAGATCGTCGCGCTCGCCGATCCGACTCCGCCCTTGATCGCACCGGCCCGGGCGCCGGTGCCCGCTCCCACCGATCCGGTGTCACACCGGGTGGAGGACGCGGCAGCGGCGGCGAGGTAGCCGAAGGTGGAGTCGGGTCGCGTCTGCCAATCACCCACGGGGAGATCGAAGATCACCGCGGCCGGCACGATCGGGACCACCAGGCCCTCGCCACCCATCTCGATACCGTGGCCGTGTTCCTCGAGCCACCGGACGACGCCGTCGGCGGCGGCGAGTCCGTACACACTGCCGCCCGAGAGCACGATCGCGTGCGCGTGCCGGACACTGTTCTCGGGCGACAGCAGATCCGTCTCCCGTGTCCCCGGCCCACCGCCCCGGACGTCCACCCCGGCGACAGCTCCGTCCGGAGCGAGGACCACGGTCACCCCGCACGCCGCGCCCCGGCCCGGTACGCCCGGGACTCCGACGGTGGCGTCCTCGTCGAGTCGGGAGTGGTGCCCGACCCGCAGGCCCTCGACGTCGACGATCGAGTCGGTGGCTCCCGGTGTGGTGTCGGTCATCGGGCCTCGATCCGGGTCGGTGTATCGCTGACGATCAGGGAGCGAGCGCCTGGACCAGTGAGTCCTGCATCCAGGTCAGCCAGTGGTAGACGTCGAAATGGGGTGCCCGCGGATCGTCCGGATCCACCTCGTCCGGGGTCTGGGAATCGATGCCGAGATTCGTCCCCATCGCGAGCCGGACGTCGTTGATGGCCGAGAGCCAGGCGTCGGCCTGCTCCGGGGTCAACACCAGCTTGCCGCCGTCCGGCGGCACGGTGTCGAGTACCACCGAGCCCGCGGCGACCTTGGCGTCGATGATCTCCGGCTCGTGCAGGCCGCGCAGCGCGCCGTTGGCGTCGGCGGTGGCGTCCGCGTCGTCGAGACCGCCCTGATCACTGCGCTGGAAGTCCGGGAGGAGACGAGCGACGACCGGGTCCTCGGGCGGCGCGGTGTTCCCGCTGCGCAGCCCGGTCAGTTCGGCCAGCTCGTCGTCGGGCGCGGACTTCGCTCGCTCGTCCAGCAGACCCAGGACCGAGGTGACGAGGGAGCGCAACACCGCCGCCTCGTGCGCGTCGATCTCGGAGCGAAGCTTCACGCCGCCGAGAGAGTTCTTCCTGTTCCACATCCGCACGTCGCTACCGAGTCCTTCTCCGTCGCCTCGTCCCGACCGTCAGGCCGGCTGTCGGGTCAACTGTCGTCGCGCTGCATGGTCGCCCACAGTCCCGCGCCGTGCAACCTGCGCACGTCGTTCTCCATCTTGTCGCGCGAACCGCTCGAGACGACCGCCTTGCCCTCCGAATGCACCTGCATCATCAGGTCCGTCGCCTTGGCCTTGCTGTAGCCGAACAGCTTCTGGAAGATGTACGTCACGTAATGCATGAGGTTGACCGGGTCGTCCCAGACGATCGTGACCCAGGGTCGATCGATCGCCTCGTCGAGGTCCGTCGCCTCCGATTCGGCAGGGGTCACCTGCGGGGATGCTGGCATGGCATCTCGGAGCGGTGGTGCTGTCGAGTTCTGAGCCATGGTTCAAGGGTACGACGCCTCGACGCGACGGCAACACCCGCACGGCGCCCGGAAGTGCATAAAGTGACGGTTGTGACTGCAGAATTCACCTCCGCGGACGGGCCGGGCAGCAGCGCTCTGCTCACCGACCAGTACGAGCTGACGATGCTGTCCGCAGCGCTCGCGGACGGCACCTGGAACAGGCGATGCACGTTCGAGGTGTTCGCCCGCCGGCTTCCCGGAGGGCGACGCTACGGGGTCGTCGCCGGCACGGGGCGTCTGCTGGAGTTGCTCGGACGGTTCCGCTTCGGGGAGGAGGAGCTCGCCGTGGCGGAGTCCTTCCTCGACCCGGACACCGTCGCCTGGCTGCGGGACTACCGGTTCACCGGGGACATCGACGGCTTCCCCGAGGGGGAGTTCTACTTCCCGGGTTCTCCGGTGCTCTCGGTGACCGGCACGTTCGCCGAGTGTGTCGTCCTCGAAACCCTGGTCCTGTCGGTGCTCAATCACGACAGCGCCATCGCGACCGCGGCCGCCCGCATGGTCAGTGCGGCCGGCGGCCGCACCCTGATCGAGATGGGTTCACGCCGCACCCACGAGCAGGCCGCGGTCGCGGCCTCGCGGGCCGCCTACCTCGCCGGCTTCGATTTCACGTCCAACCTCGAGGCCGTCCGTCGCTACGGATTGCCGGGCGCGGGCACGAGCGCGCACGCCTTCACCCTGCTGCACACCGGGGCGGACGGCCCGGACGAGAAGGCCGCCTTCCGCAGCCAGATCGCCGCTCTCGGGGTGGGGACCACGCTGCTCGTGGACACCTACGACATCACCGAGGGCGTGGCGAACGCGGTCGCCGTGGCCGGGACCGGGCTCGGCGCGGTCCGCATCGACTCCGGCGAGCTCGGTGTCCTCGCCCACCAGGTGCGCCGCCAGCTCGACGATCTCGGAGCCACCGACACGAAGGTCGTCGTCTCCGGAGATCTGGACGAGTATTCGATCGCCGCCCTGCGCGCCGAGCCGGTCGACGTGTACGGGGTGGGGACGTCGTTGGTGACCGGGTCGGGTGCGCCGACCGCCGGAATGGTCTACAAGCTGGTGGAGGTCGACGGCCTCCCGGTGGAGAAGCGGTCGAGCCACAAGGAATCGAAGGGTGGCGCGAAGCGGTCGGTCCGGGTGTCCCGTGCCACCGGCACGATCGTCGAGGAACTCGTGTACCCGGCGTCGATCCCCGTCGAGGACGTGGTGCGTGGCGCCACGGCGTCGGGGCTGACGGCGCGGGCCGTGACGGTCCCGTTGGTCCGCGGTGGCGAGATCGTCGACGATGCTCCTACCCTCGAACAGGGACGGGACCTGTTGGCCGCCGGCCTGCATGCTCTCCCCTGGGAGGGTCTGGGATTGTCCGAGAGCGAACCCGCGATCCCGGTCCGCTTCGTCGCCGGCGGGCAACAGAGTTCGGCCCACTCCCACCCCGGAGGTGCGCAATGACCGCAAGGGCGCTCGTCGTCGTCGACGTGCAGAACGACTTCTGCGAGGGCGGATCGCTCGCGGTGGCCGGTGGTGCCGCCGTCGCCGCCGCGATCGGCACGCACATCGCGGAGCATTCCTACGACGCGGTGGTCGCCACCAAGGACCACCACATCGATCCGGGCGACCACTTCTCGGACGAACCCGATTTCGTCGACTCCTGGCCGGTGCACTGCCGGGTCGGCACTCCCGGTGCCGAGTTCCATCCGGCTCTCGACACCTCGGCGGTCGAAGCCGTGTTCACCAAGGGTGAGTACTCGGCCGCGTACTCCGGGTTCGAGGGCTCCGAGGAGGACGGTGCGGAGCTCGCGAGGTGGCTGCGGGCACGCGGTATCGAGGAGGTCGACGTGGTCGGCCTCGCCACCGATCACTGTGTGCGCGCCACCGCGCTCGACGCCGCACGGGAGGGGTTCACCACGACGGTCCTGCTCCCCCTCACCGCCGGGGTGTCCCCCGCGACGGTGCAGAGCGCGCTGACCGAGCTCGCCGACGCCGGGGTCCGGTTGGAGACGGTACTGCCGTCGGCTGCCGAGTCCGATCCCCAGCCCTGAACTCACAGCCCTGAACTCACAACTGCGCCCTTTCTCCGAGCCGTGCTCTCGAAGTTTCGAGGGCACGGCTCGGAAAGGGGGCGCGTACATGTCCCGAGACACCCGCATCGCTCGGTGGTGACGGTGGCCTGGACTAGCCTGCTCGAGTGGCCCTCGATGCTCCCGACGTCCGAACCCTGCCCGCCGTCCCCGACCTGTTGCGGACGGCGGTGTCCGCGCTGGGCGGCCGGGAGCGCACCAATCAGCTGACGATGGCGTCCGCGGTGGCGCACTCGATCGACACCGGCGAGCACCTCGCCGTGCAGGCGGGCACCGGCACCGGCAAGTCCCTCGCCTACCTGGTCCCGGGGCTGCGGCACGCGGTCGAGTCGGGAAAGACGGTCGTGGTGTCCACTGCCACGATCGCCCTGCAGCGCCAGCTCGTCGACCGCGACCTGCCCCGGCTGGCCGACGCGCTCGAGAAACCACTCGGCCGACGGCCGGAGTTCGCGATCCTCAAGGGTCGCGGCAACTACCTGTGCCTGAACAAGGTGCACGCCGGAATGGCCGACGAGCCCGCCGACGACGAATTGTTCGACCCGTTCGCCGTGTCCCGTCTGGGCCGCGAGATACAGCGCCTGGTGGACTGGTCCTCGAACACCGAGACCGGCGACCGCGACGACCTGTCCCCGGGAGTCAGCGACCGGGCGTGGCGTCAGGTCAGCGTGTCGGCGCGAGAGTGCATCGGCAAGTCCCGCTGCCCGATCGGCGAGGACTGCTTCGCCGAGCGTTCCCGCGCGCATGCCGGTCGTGCCGACGTCGTGGTCACCAACCATGCCCTGCTCGCGATCGATGCCATCGCCGGGATCTCGGTGATCCCGGAACACGACGTCGTGATCATCGACGAGGCGCACGAGCTGGTGGACCGCGTCACCGGTGTGGCGACGGCCGAGCTGGCGCCCGCCACCGTCAGTGCGACGGCACGCAGGTGCGGAAAGCTCGTCGAGGAACAGGACGCGGACCGTCTGGAAGCGGCGGCCGAAGGCTGGGCGGGACTGCTGGAAGAACTCCGGCCCGGCCGGTGGGAGGCGCTGCCGGACGGGGCCGGCCCGGCGCTCGCCGCGATCCGGGACGCCGCGTGGGCACTGCGCACGGCCATCGGGCCGATCCGGTCCGGAGCAATGGACCCCGAGGCCGCTGCCGCGCGCAACGCCGCGTTGGTGGCCGTCGAGGAGGTGCACGACGGCGCGGTACGGATCCTCACCGCGTTCGACGAGCCGGATCCGGCGCAGCGGAAGGACGTGGTGTGGCTCGCCGCCGACGAGCAGCGGGGCACCGTGCGTCGCACGGTGCGGATGGCACCGCTGTCGGTCGGTGGGCTGCTGCGCACCCGCCTGTTCGACGAGTCCACGGTGGTCCTCACGTCGGCCACGCTCACCGTGGGAGGCTCCTTCGACGGGTTGGCCGTCAACTGGGGCCTGCCCGCGCAATCCTCCGCCGTGATCGACCCGGCGACGGCGACCGGCAAACGCGCACCGTCGGACGACGAATCGATCACCTGGAACTCCCTGGACGTGGGGTCACCGTTCGACCATGCCAAGGCGGGCATCCTCTACGTCGCGACGCACCTGCCCCCACCCGGCCGGGACGGGCTGGCGCCGTCGTACCTCGACGAGATCGCCGAACTGGTCGAGGCGGCGGGCGGGCGCACCCTCGGCCTGTTCTCCTCGATGCGGGCGGCGAAGGCGGCCGCGGAGGCCATGCGCGAGCGCCTGGACACTCCGGTGTCCTGTCAGGGCGAGGACACCACGGGGGCGCTGATCGACGCGTTCGCCGCGGACGAGCCGACGTCGCTGTTCGGCACCCTGTCCCTCTGGCAGGGCGTGGACGTGCCGGGCCCGTCGCTGAGCCTGGTGATCCTGGACCGGATCCCGTTCCCGCGCCCCGACGATCCACTGCTGGTGGCGCGGCAGCGTGCGATCGAATCCCGCGGCGGCAACGGATTCCTCTCGGTCGCAGCCAATCATGCCGCCTTGCTGCTCGCCCAGGGAGTGGGCCGGTTGCTGCGCAGCACCGACGACCGCGGCGTGGTCGCGGTGCTCGATCCGCGGCTGGCGACCGCCCGCTACGCGGGCTATCTGCGCGCGTCGCTGCCACCGTTCTGGGAGACCTCCGACCCCGCGGTGGTCCGGAAAGCACTGGGACGCATTCGCGACTCGCGTCTCTCCTGAGGTTCGCGACGGCCGCGTTCCTGCCGTTTCGCGGCGAGCCGGTCACCCACCCTATGCTCGTCCGATGGACCTAGCGATCTCAGTTCGGGGACTGACCAAGACGTTCGGCGACGTGAGCGCACTGAACGGGCTGGACCTGGAGGTTCCGGTAGGCCGGATCCACGGGTTCCTGGGACCGAACGGCTCCGGAAAGTCGACCACCATCCGCATCCTGCTGGGCCTGATCCGGGCGGACGGCGGGCGGGCGAGCGTCCTCGGCGCGGATCCGTGGACGCAGGCCGTACCGCTGCACCGTCGGCTCGCCTACGTTCCCGGTGATGTCACGCTGTGGCCGAACCTGACCGGTGGAGAGGCGATCGACCTACTGGGGCGGCTGCGCGGTGGAGTGGACCGGCGCCGACGCGACGAGTTGATCGAGCGGTTCGACCTCGACCCGACCCGGCGTGGGCGCACGTACTCGCGTGGCAACCGGCAGAAGGTGGCTCTGATCGCCGCGCTGGCCGCGGACGTCGATCTGCTCGTCCTGGACGAACCGACCACCGGCCTGGATCCGTTGATGGAGGCGGTGTTCCGGGACTGCATCACCGAGTTCGCGAGCGCCGGGCACACCGCCCTGCTGTCGAGCCACGTCCTCGCCGAGGTCGATGCGCTGTGCGAGTCGGTCACCATCATCCGCGCCGGCCGGACGATCCAATCCGGGACGCTCGCGGATCTGCGTCAGTTCACCCGGACCACGGTGACCGCGACGACCCGGATCAAGCCGAATCCGATCGCGGGAGCGCCGGGCGTGCACCATCTCCGGGTGGGCGCGACGCCGAACACCGTGACCTTCGACGTCGATTCGGATCAGTTGGATCCGGTGCTCACCACGCTCACCGGGCTGGGCATCGTCGCGGTGAAGGCGCAGCCACCGACACTCGAGGACCTCTTCCTGCGCGAGTACTTCGACGCGTCCGGACACGGCGGACCGGGGTCGGCGAAGTGATGCAGTTCCGCGGATTCACCGTGCTCGCCGAGCTCGCCCTGCGATCGGACCGGTTCCGGATTCCGGTGTGGGCGTTGGCCATCGCCGGGTTCACCGCGCTCACCGCATCGAGCTACGCCACCCTCTTTCCCGACGCGGCTGCACGCGCCGCCCGGGCCGAACTGGTCTCGTCCCCGGCGGCGACAGCACTGGCGGGTCCCGGCTACGGTCTCGACGACTACACGCTGGGGGCGATGGTCGCCAACGAGATCGGCGCGATGGCGATGGTCGCCGCGGCGGTGATGTCGGTGCTCCTGACGACCCGCCACCTGCGGGGCGAGGAGGAATCGGGGAGATCCGAACTGGTGCTGGCGGGCGTCGTCGGGCGGTTCGCACCGATCGGTGCCGGGCTCGCCGCCTCGGTCGTCGCCAACGTCTTCGTTGCCCTGTCGCTCGCGATCGGGCTGCTGGTGGCGGGGGTGCCGCCGGGCGGTGGCGTGGTGCTCGCCGCGTCGGTGTTCGTGGTGGGCCTGGTCTTCACCGGCACGGCGGCTCTGCTGTGCCAGTTCACCGAACACGCCCGCACGGCGGTCGGTGTCGGCCTCGGTGCGGTGGCGCTCGCGTACCTGCTGCGCGCCGTCGGGGACGTGCGGGCGAAGGAGAGCGGCAGCGTCCTGTCGTGGCTGTCGCCGATCGGCTGGGGCCAGGCGACACGCGCCTGGGTGGACACCCGCTGGTGGCCGCTGGCGCTGGGTCTCCTGGTCTCCGTCGGACTGGTCGGTGCCACCTACGTGGCGGCCCGCAGCCGCGATCTCGGCGCGGGGATACTGCGACCACGACGCGGGCGCGCCGAGGCGAGCCCGCGGCTCGACGGAATCGCCGCGCTGGCCCTGCGGGAACAGCGCGGGATCCTGCTCTCCTGGGGGCTCGGCGTACTCGCACTCGCCGTGCCGGTCGGCGCGCTGGGACAGCAGATCAGCACGTTTCTCGAGCAGGATCCCACGCTGACCACGATGCTGCCCGGCGGCGTCGATTCCGCGGCGGACGGCGCCTACGCGCTCTACGTGGTGTTCCTGGCGATCCTCGCGGCGATGTACGCGGCCGCGGGGGTGTCCCTCGTCCGTTCCGAGGAGGAGGCCGGGCGCGCGGGACAGACGCTGGCCGGGCCCGTCGCCCGGGTCCGGTGGCTGGGCGAGCAAGCCGCAGTGATCGCCTGCGGTGCCGTGGTGGTCGTTCTCGTCGCGGGGGCCGGTATGGGGATCACGGCGGCGGCCACGCTGTCGGACGGTGGAGCGTTCCTCCGATTGCTGGGCGCGGCAGCGAATTCGGTCCCGGCCGTGCTCGTCGTCACCGCGGTGGCGGTCGCGGTGTATGGGTGGGCACCCCGTGCCTTTCCCGTCGTGTGGGGCTACCTCGGGTACGTCCTCGTCGTCGGAATGTTCGACGAGGTGCTGCCCGGATGGTTCGCCGCCGCGTCCCCCTTCCACCACACCCCGGCTCTGCCTGCGGCAGACGTGCGGGTACTGCCGCTGCTCGCGCTGTTCCTGGTGGCGGTGGCGCTGACCGCCGCCGGGCTCGCCGGGTTCCAGCGTCGGGACCTGACTCGCTGACCGATTCCCCCGCCGTCCCGCCGTCCCGCCGTCCCGCTGTCCCGGGCTGCCCGCTAGTTCGCAGCCGCGGTGACCCGGCCGAGTTCGGCCGGGCCGGTGAGCAACTCGTGACGGGGCAGCACCCGCACGGTGTACCCGACCGGTCCCGAGACCGGAAGCTCGGTATCGGCGGTGAAGATCTCACCCGCCCCGGCCCCCGGATCCGCAGGGGACACCGCGACGTGGGTCATCGGCACGGCCACGACGTCGACGAGTTCGTCGTGCTCACTGACGCGGCCGATCACCGCCTGCACCTCGACGTCGGAGACGGCGAGGTCACCGAGACGCACCTGCGCCCGCAGGGTGAGCCGGTCACCGATCTCCGGGGTGTCCGGAAGTCCCGTCCCGTCCACCCGGGTGACCGCGACGCCGGGCCAACCGGAGTCCACTCGCCGGCGGAACTCCGCGAGCGCACGAGCGCCGGCGAAGTCGTCTTCGCGGATGCGCGCTGCCGACGCAGCCGCCGGCGTGTAGTAGCGGACGGCATAGTCGCGCACCATGCGGGACGCGAGGACCTTCGGCCCGAGCTTCTCCAGCGTGTGACGCACCATCTCCACCCAGTGCACCGGCAGCCCGGAGTCGTCCCGGTCGTAGAAGCGGGGAAGGACGGCACGCTCGAGCAACTCGTACATCGCCGACGCCTCGAGATCGTCCCGCCGGTGCTCGTCCACGACACCGTCCGCGGTCGGGATCGCCCAGCCGTTCTCGCCGTCGTACATCTCGTCCCACCAGCCGTCGCGGATGGACAGGTTGAGCCCACCGTTGAGGGCCGACTTCATCCCGGACGTGCCGCAGGCCTCGAGGGGCCGCAGCGGGTTGTTGAGCCACACATCGCAGCCCCAGTACAGGTAGCGGGCCATCGACATGTCGTAGTCGGGAAGGAACACGATCCGGTGCCGCACCTCGTGTTCGTCCGCGAATCGGACGATCTGCTGGATGAGGGCCTTGCCACCGTCGTCGGCGGGATGACTCTTGCCCGCGACCACGAGTTGCAGGGGACGCTGCTCGTCGAGCAACAGGGCCCGCAGCCGGTCCGGGTCGCGGAGCATCAGCGTGAGCCGCTTGTACGTCGGTACCCGACGGGCGAATCCGATGGTGAGCACGTCCGGGTCGAACACCTCGTCGGTCCAACCGAGTTCGGCAGCGGTCGCCCCGCGTTCGATCCAGGACGCGCGGACCCGCCTACGGACCTCGTCGACGAGAACGCCCCGCAAGGCCGCCCGGGTGCGCCACAGTTCGGCCGCGGGCAGGTCCTGCAGGCGCTCCCACCCCCGCGCTTCCTCGACCAGTTCGGGGCCGACGAGGCGGCGGGCGAGCTCCATCCACTCCGGCGCGGCCCAGGTGGGTGCGTGCACCCCGTTGGTGATGGACCCGATCGGCACCTCGTCGGCGTCGAAGCCGGGCCACAGGTCGCGGAACATGTCGCGGCTCACGATGCCGTGCAGTCGGGACACCCCGTTCGCGCGCTGGCCGAGGCGCAACCCCATGTGCGCCATGTTGAACACGGCGGGATCCCCCTCGCTGCCGAGGCCGAGTATCCGGTCCACGGTGAGGCCGGGGAGCAGCACCGATTCGTTCTGTCCGTTGTCCCCGCCGAAGTAGTGCCGCACCAGATCGGCCGGGAACCTGTCGATGCCCGCGGGAACCGGGGTGTGGGTGGTGAACACCGTGCCGGCCCGCACGGCGGCGAGCGCCGCATCGAAGTCCAGGTCCGCACCGGTGACCCACTCGCGGATCCGCTCCACACCCAGGAAACCGGCATGGCCCTCGTTCATGTGGAAGACGTCCGGGTCGGGAAGCCCGTGCAGACGCGTGTACGCCCGCACCGCGCGCACCCCGCCGACACCGGCGAGGATCTCCTGTTTGATGCGGTGATCCTGGTCCCCGCCGTAGAGCCGATCGGTGACCTGCCGCATCTCGGTGTCGTTGTCCGCGATGTCGGAATCGAGGAGCAGCAGTGGAACCCGGCCCACCTGGGCGATCCACACCCGCGCGCGCAGCACCCGGCCACCGGGCATCGCGACGTGGATGAGGACCGGGACGTCGCGGCCCTCGGCGCCACTCTCGGTGAGCAGCCGCAACGGCATGCCCTGCGGATCGTGCGGCGGGTAGTGCTCGCTCTGCCATCCGTCGGCGGTCAGCGACTGCCGGAAGTAGCCGGCGCGGTACAGCAGCCCGACCCCGATGAGCGGGATCCCCAGATCCGAGGAGGCCTTGAGGTGATCGCCCGCGAGGATGCCGAGCCCACCGGAGTAGTTGGGCAGCACCTCGCTGACACCGAACTCCATCGAGAAATAGGCGACGCCGTTCCCGACGTCCACGCCGGTGCCGTCGTTCCTGCCGATCTGGTTCTGGTACCAGCGCGGGCGTGCCAGATAGTCGTCCAGATCCGCGGCGGCACGGTCGAGGGCCGCGAGGAAGTCCGCGTCGGCAGCCAGCTCGTCCAGGCGCGTCGGCGCGATCTCGCCGAGCATCCGGACCGGATCGGACCGAACGTCCGCCCACAGCTGTGGGTCGATCCGGGCGAACAGATCCTGGGTCGCGGTGTGCCACGACCAGCGTAGGTTGGTCGAGAGCGGGCCGAGGGCGGCCAGACGCTCGGGAAGGTGGGCGCGGACGGTGAACCGACGCAAGGCTTTCACCTCCGGAACGATAACGCAGAATGCGGCGGACCGCGGTGGGTCGGATCGCCTCGGCGGCGCCGTTCCCGCATTACCCGACGGTGCCACCGGGTGGCGGGTCCCGGCGCCTTCCCCGCGTGGCGGCTCCCGCTCGATTACGGTTGAATCCGGTGATTTCACTCGAGATGCAACGGTGACGGAACGGAGTCCAGCGTGACAGGTCGCCACGGCAGCCGACCCGGGCGCGGGGGCGCCGGACGGATCGGGATCGACGACGTCGAACCGGCGGTCGAATGCGGGCGGTATCCGGCGAAGGCCGTGGTCGGCGAGGTGTTCCCGGTCCGGGCCGTGGTGTGGCGCGAGGGCCACGACGCCGTGGCGGCGACGCTGGCCGTTCGGGCGCCGGGTGGAACGCGGACCTTGCGGGTGCCGATGACCCCGGCCGCGGCACTCGACACTTTCGACGCGACGTTCACACCCTCGTCGGAGGGCCTCTGGACGTTCCGTATCGAGGGCTGGGGGGACCCGATCACGACCTGGCGCCGGGCCGTCGAGGCCAAGATGGCGGTCGGGCAGGGGGTGGCGGAACTGGCGAACGACCTCGAGACCGGTGCGCGGCTGTTCGAGCGCGCGGCCGCGGGGGTCCCCCGCGCGGACCGGGCAGCCGTATCCGCTGTCGTGGCGTCCCTGCGCTCCGATCACGAGGTCGCCGCCCGGGTCGCCCCCGCGTTCGGCGCCGACGTCGTGGCGCTGCTGCGTGCCCATCCCCTCCGCGAACCGGTCACTCGTGGGGAACTGCACCGCGTTCTGGTCGACCGCCGACGCGCCCTGTTCGGCTCGTGGTACGAGTTCTTCCCGCGGTCCACCGGCGGCTGGAACGAGGACGGCACGGCACGGCACGGCACGTTCACCACCGCGGCGGCGGACCTCCCCCGGATCGCGTCGATGGGATTCGACGTGGTCTACCTGCCTCCCGTTCATCCGATCGGCGAGGTCAACCGCAAGGGCCCGAACAACTCTCTCGTCGCCGGTCCCGGCGACGTGGGCTCGCCGTGGGCGATCGGCTCGAAGGACGGCGGCCACGACGCCCTGCACCCACTCCTCGGAACACGAGCGGATTTCGAGGATTTCGTCTCGGCAGCGGATGCGCTCGGCCTCGAGGTCGCGCTCGACCTCGCGCTGCAGTGTGCTCCCGACCATCCGTGGGCGGATCGGCATCCCGAGTGGTTCACCGTGCTCCCCGACGGAACGATCGCCTACGCCGAGAACCCACCGAAGAAGTACCAGGACATCTATCCGGTGAACTTCGACCACGACCCGGCGGGAATCTACGCCGAGGTGCTTCGCGTGGTCCGGTACTGGGTGTCCCTGGGCGTGCGGATCTTCCGGGTGGACAACCCCCACACCAAGCCGCCGGACTTCTGGGAATGGCTGATCGGCGCGGTCAAGGACACCGATCCGGACGTGTTGTTCCTCGCCGAGGCCTTCACCCGCCCGGCGCGCCTGTACGGCCTCGCCAAACGTGGTTTCACCCAGTCCTACACCTACTTCACCTGGCGGACGGCGAAGTGGGAGCTCACCGAGTTCGGTACGGAGATCGCCGCCAAGGCGGACGAGGCCCGGCCCAACCTGTTCGTCAACACCCCGGACATCCTGCACGAGAGCCTCCAGGTCGGTGGTCCGGGCATGTTCGCGTTGCGGGCGGCACTCGCCGCCACCCTCTCCCCCACATGGGGCATGTACTCCGGATACGAACTGTACGAGCATGTTCCGGTTCGACCCGGCAGCGAGGAATACCTGGACTCGGAGAAGTACCAGCTACGCCCACGCGACTTCGCGGGTGCGGCCGCCAGAGGCGAGTCGCTGGAGCCCTGGATCACCGCCCTCAATCGCCTCCGCCGCGATCATCCTGCGCTGCAACAACTCCGGACGCTGCATTTCCACCATGTGGACAACGATGCGCTCCTGGCCTACTCGAAGTTCGACCCGGCTTCCGGGGACGCGGTGCTCGTCGTGGTCAACCTCGATCCGTTCGCCGCGGAGCAGGGCACACTGTGGATCGACATGCCCGCGATCGGGCGGGAGTGGCACGAGACGATGAGCGTCGTCGACGAAGTCTCCGGCGAGCGTTTCACCTGGGGCCAGGCCAATTACATCCGGCTCGAGCCATGGCGCGCGGTCGCTCACATCGTCACCCTGCCACCGATCCCCTACCCGGCCCGGATCACCCTGGCCCACCGCGGAGGTGCATAGTGCCCACCGACCCGATCGCACGGCCCACACCGGCCGATCTGGACCTGCTGGTGCGTGGTGAACACCGGGACCCGCACTCGGTGCTCGGCGCCCACCCCCACCCCGACGGCACCGCGATCCGCGCCCTGCGCCCGGACGCCGAGTCGGTGGCGGCCCGCATCGGCGACCGCGAGCACGCGCTCAGGCACGTCGCGGACGGCGTGTGGTCCACCCTCGTCCCCGTCCACGATCTGATCGACTACCGACTGGTCGTCACCTACCCGGGCGGGTACCGGATCACGACGGCCGACGGCTACCGCTTCCTACCCACGCTCGGCGAGCTGGATCTGCACCTGTTCGGCGAGGGCCGCCACGAGCGCCTGTGGGAGATCCTGGGCGCCCATCCGAGGCGGTACGAGACGCCGGACGGACCGGTGCCCGGGGTCTCCTTCGCTGTGTGGGCGCCCCACGCCCGCGGGGTGACGGTGACCGGGGACTTCGACGGATGGACCGCCCGAACCGCGCCGATGCGCATGCTGGGATCGAGCGGGGTGTGGGAGGTGTTCGTCCCCGGGCTCGCGGCCGGCGCCCTCTACAAGTTCCGCGTGCACGGCGCGGACGGCACCGTGCGCGACAAGGCCGATCCGATGGCGTTCGGCACCGAGGTCCCCCCGGCGACGGCGTCACGGGTGACGGTGAGCTCCTACGAATGGGGTGACGACGCCTGGTTGTCGCGGCGGTCCGCGAGCGAGCCGCTGCACGAGCCGATGAGCATCTACGAGGTGCACCTCGGGTCCTGGCGGCCCGGTCTCGACTACCGTGAGCTCGCCGAGCAACTCGCCACCTACGTCACCGACACCGGCTTCACGCACGTCGAACTGCTCCCCGTCGCCGAGCATCCATTCGGTGGCTCCTGGGGCTACCAGGTCACCTCGTACTACGCGCCCACCGCACGTTTCGGTTCGCCGGACGACTTCCGCGCGTTCGTCGACAGACTGCACCGTTCCGGGATCGGAGTGATCGTCGACTGGGTGCCCGCCCACTTCCCCAAGGACGAGTGGGCACTCGCCCGATTCGACGGCACTCCGCTCTACGAGCACGGCGACCCTCGTCGGGGCGAGCAACTCGACTGGGGCACCTACGTCTTCGACTTCGGCCGGTCACAGGTACGGAACTTCCTCGTCGCGAACGCGGCGTACTGGTTCGAGGACTTCCACGTCGACGGGCTCCGCGTCGATGCGGTCGCGTCGATGCTCTACCTGGACTACTCGCGCCCCGAGGGCGGCTGGGCGCCCAACGTCCACGGGGGCCGCGAGAACCTCGAGGCGGTGGCATTCCTGCAGGAGATGAACGCGACCGTGCACAAACTGCACCGCGGGATCGTCACGATCGCCGAGGAATCCACGGCGTGGCCGGGCGTCACGCGGGCCACCACGGTCGGCGGACTGGGCTTCACCATGAAGTGGAACATGGGCTGGATGCACGACACCCTGGGCTATCTCGCGCACGATCCGATACATCGCAGCTACCACCACCACGAGATCACGTTCTCGCTGATGTACGCCTGGAGCGAGAACTACCTGCTGCCGATCAGCCACGACGAGGTCGTCCACGGCAAGGGCACGCTCTGGACCCGGATGCCGGGAGACGACTACGCCAAGGCGAGCGGGGTACGCGCACTGCTCGCGTACATGTGGTCCCACCCCGGCAAGCAGCTGCTGTTCATGGGGCAGGAGTTCGGTCAGACGGCGGAGTGGTCCGAGGAGCGCGGCCTGGACTGGCACCAGCTCGACACCCCGGACTACCCGGAAGTGCTGCATCGCGGGATTCTCCGACTGGTCTCCGATCTCAACGCCGCATATCGCGCGCATCCGGCACTGTGGACGCTGGACACCTCCCCCGGCGGCTATTCGTGGGTCGACGCGAACGACACCGAGAACAACGTGCTGAGCTTCCTGCGGTACGGCACGGACGGTTCGATCGTGGCGTGCCTGTTCAACTTCTCCGGCTCCCACCACTCCGACTACCGGGTGGGGTTGCCGGAGCCGGGCACATGGCGTGAGATCCTCAACACCGATGCCGCGGAGTACGGCGGCTCGGGTGTGGGCAATCTCGGTGCGGTGATGGCGACGTCGCAACCGTGGCACGGGCGTCCGGCGTCGGCTCCGGTGGCGCTGCCTGCCAACGGGGCGATCTGGATGAGTCTGGAGCGTTGACGAATGGCAGGTCGGCAGTGGGCCGTCTCGTTCGGTGTACTGGCGGCCGTGGCATCCCTGGTGCTGTCCGGCTGTGCCCGCGAGATCGGCGGCGCGGCGACCTCGATCTACGACGACCCGTTCCGGGTGGCCGGGCTGGACGCGACGTCCGGGCCGAGTGGTGCGCGCACGGGGGTGCCCGACGCCCCGCTGTTCATCGAGGGTGGTGACGGGGGCGTGATCGACGTCGCCGCAGCCAACGCGATCAGCGATATCGAGGAGTACTGGTCCCGCTGGTACCCGGAGTTGTTCGGCTCGCCCTTCGAGCCGGTCTCCGGGTTGCTGTCCTGGGACCCGTTCGACACCGGCGGGGTCGCTTTCTGCGGAGGGAGCACCGAACGCCTGGTCAATGCCGGCTACTGCGTCGACGACGACACGATCGGCTGGGACCGCGCCGTGCTGATGCCCCAGGTCGCGGAACGGTTCGGGGTGGTGGCGATGGTGTTCGTCCTCGCCCACGAGTACGGGCACGCGATCCAGACCGCCGCGGGGACCGTCGGCCGCGAGCCGGCCGATCTCATCGTCCGCGAGCAACAGGCCGACTGCTATGCCGGAGCATTCATGCGGCACGTCGCGGAGGGCAATGCCCCACACTTCCGGCTGAACACCTCGGACGGCCTCAACAACGTGCTGGCGTCCGCGGTGGCGATCGGCGACACCGATCCGCACAACCCCGCCAATGTGCACGGCTCGGCGTTCGAGCGGGTCACGGCGACCCAGATCGGCTTCACCGACGGGCCGGCGCCGTGTGCCCGGATGGATGCGAAGGAGGTCGCCTCCCGACGCGCGGACCTGCCCCAGCGTTTCACCGACGCCGCGGACGACGGCGAGCTACCGATCACCGAGGCGTCGGTGCGTGCGTTCGTCGACTCGGTGGGGCAGGTACTCGCGCTCGACGAGGCACCCACGCTGAGCCTCGGCGGGGCCGACCTGGGGTGTCCGGACGCCCGCGCGACGGATCCGGTCTCGTACTGTCCTTCCACGAACACGATCGGCGTCGATGTGGCCGAACTCGCTCGCCGCGGCACACCGGAGGAGCCCACGCGACAGGAACTGTTCTCCGCCAACCTCACCGGCGACTACAACGGCTACGTGCTTCTCGTCTCGCGTTACACCCTGGCGCTGCAGCAGGCCAGGGGCGACGATCTGCGTTCCCCGCGGACCGCGCTACGCGCCGCGTGCCTGTCCGGCGTGGTGACGCGGGCACTGAGCCCGGACCACCCCGAACGCCTCGCCGCGGGATCGGTGTGGCTCTCGCCGGGCGACCTCGACGAGGCGGTCTCGGGCCTGCTCAGCGACGGGCTCGCCGCCAGCGACGTCGACGGCCGGACGGTACCGAGCGGCTTCTCCCGCGTGGACGCCTTTCGCACCGGCGTGCTCGGCGGGGAAGCCGTGTGCGAGGGCCGCTACAGCGGATAGCGTCGCCGCGGACACCGGGGTGTCGGTCAGGGTCGCGGGTACAGCACCTCGGGCTCAGTACAGGGCCGACGCGAGCTTGCGACGAGCCTGTACGACGACCGGCTCGGCCGGGTCGAACAGTTCGAACAGTTCGAGCAACCGGGTGCGCGCGCGGTCCTTGTCCTCCCCCGCGGTGCGGGCGATGACACCGATGAGCCGGGAGAACGCGGCCTCCGGCTCCTGTGCGTACAGCTCGGCGTCGGCGGCGAGGAACTGCGCGTCCACGTCGGTGCGGTCGGCGTCGGCCTTCGCGACGGCGTCGGGGCCGATGTCCTGGACCCGGGCCAGGAACCGGACCTGCCGCAGTGCGGCGGTGGCCTCCGGGTGAGAGGGCTCCGCGTCGAGAACGGCCTGATAGGCGGCCTCCGCCCCGGCGAGGTCACCCTCGTCGAGGGCTGCCTCCGCGGCGGACAGCCGCGGATCCTCCGGCTCCGGCTGCGGCTCCTCGCCACCTGCGGGTGGGCCGCTCAGCTTGCCCGCGGTGGCCTGCTCGATCGCGGCCAGCCACTGCCGGATCTGGGCCTCGGGCTGGGCACCCTGGAAGTCGGCGAGCGGCTGCCCACCCGCGATCGCGACCACGGTGGGCACCGACTGCACTCCGAACGCCTGCGCGATCCGCGGATTGGCGTCCACGTCGACCTTCGCCAGCACCCACGAACCGCCGGCCTCGCGGGCGAGCTTCTCGAGCGTCGGCGACAGCTGTTTGCACGGTTCGCACCAGGTCGCCCACAGGTCGACGACGACCGGAACCTGCGTCGACCGGCGCAGCACCTCGTCTTCGAAGGTGGCTTCCGTGACCTCGACGATCGGAGCGAGTCCTGTTCCGCCCGCATCGGTTCCGCCGCCGGCGGCGGGCGGGCTCGGGGGCGGTGCGGTCGCCCGCTCCTTGAGTCCCGAGAGGTCGACGGCACCGCTCATCGCGGCGGCAACGGCAGTGGAACGCGCTGACGGTCGTGCACCTGGTCGAGTCACGACTCCAGTTTGTCATGTCCGCGTCCGGCAGTCTCGGGCGAAGGTGCCATTCGACCGATCAGACCGGGCGAAGGCCACCTTGACCCTCGCAGCCGGGACACGGGAGCTGCGTCGAAAGGCGGGCGGCAGGGTCGGGGGGGTCGGGGGGGTAGGGGTCCGGGGGGTGGGTCAGACCCGGGCGGGCTCCGTGTCGACGCCCGCCTCGCGGGAGAGTTCCGCCAGGTGCCCCTTCTTGACCGCCCAGCGCTCGAAGACGATGGTGCCGAACGGCGGGATGCTGGACACGAGGGCCCAGAACGTCGTGGCCAGACTCCACTTCAGCGAGAACGCCGTGATCAGCGCGACGACGACGAACGGAATGAACCCGGCGACACCGTGGATCATGCCGGGTATCGCGACCGCCTCCTCGAATCCGAGGACCCACTTGAAGAACATCGCGACCAGCAGGGCGGCCCAGGTGACGGCCTCCCAGATCGCGACCAGGCGGAATCGTTTCGCGGGCGTGGACACGTCGAGGATCTTCGGCATGGTGTCCATTGTGCCGGAATATCTACGACGGCCTGTAGTGGGGTGGGCCACGGGCCTCACCCCACTACGGGCCGAGGTCGATCAGCTGGCGGGAACGCGGAGGATCAAGGCGTCACCCTGACCGCCACCGCCACACAGGGCCGCGGCGCCGACTCCACCGCCACGCCGCTTCAGCTCGAGCGCCAGATGCAGGGCGATACGGGCTCCGGACATGCCGAGCGGGTGGCCGAGTGCGATCGCGCCGCCGTTGACGTTGACCTTCTCCGGATCGATGCCGAGTGCACGGGTCGAAGCGATGCCGACCGCGGCGAACGCCTCGTTGATCTCGACCAGGTCGAGGTCCTTCGGCTCGATTCCCTCACGCTCGCAGGCCTTCGCGATCGCGTTGGCCGGCTGCAGTTGCAGCGACGAGTCCGGCCCGGCGACGACGCCGTGCCTGCCGATCTCGGCGATCCAGTCCAGTCCGAGTTCCTCGGCCTTCGCCTTGCTCATCACGACGACCGCCGCGGCGCCGTCGGAGATCTGCGAAGCGCTGCCTGCCGTGACGGTGCCGTCCTTGCTGAACGCCGGCCGCAGCTTGGCCAGGCTCTCGGCGGTGGTGTCGGCACGAATCCCCTCGTCCTCGGCGAACACGACCGGGTCTCCCTTGCGCTGCGGGATGGACACGGGCACGACCTCGTCCTCGAACAGCCCGTCCTTCCAGGCGCGCGCCGCCTTCTGATGCGAGGCCGCGGCGAACGCGTCCTGCTCCTCCCGCGTGATCGGGGCCGACTCCGACTGGTTGCGCTGCTCGGTCAGCAGGCCCATCGCCTGGTCGGTGAAGACGTCGTGCAGTCCGTCGTACGCCATGTGGTCGGCGAGGGTCACGTCGCCGTACTTGAAGCCCTCCCGGCTCTTCTCGAGCATGTGCGGTGCCCGCGTCATCGACTCCTGCCCGCCGGCGACGACGACGTCGAATTCTCCGGCACGGATCAACTGGTCGGCCAGGGCGATGGCGTCGACACCGGACAGACACACCTTGTTGACGGTCAACGCGGGCACGTCCATCGGAATCCCGGCCGCGACCGCCGCCTGGCGCGCGGGGATCTGCCCGGCACCCGCGGTGAGCACCTGGCCCATGATGACGTACTCGACCTGCTCCGGCGCCATACCGGCCTTGTCGAGCGCACCCTTGATCGCGACGCCCCCGAGATCGGATCCCGACAGGCCCTTCAGGGACCCGAGGAGCCGGCCCATGGGGGTACGGGCTCCGGCGACGATGACAGAACTGGTCACAGCTTCCTCCGCTGACGAAGTGAGATTGGTCACGGAGTCGCGCTCGGGGCGACGTGAGCCACATCCCGATGGGAACTCCACGAGAGTTAACGCTACCTTCGAAGGTATGACACAGTCCTCCCCCGTCCGTGCACAGACTCTCGTGAACCCCGACCTGATCGTCGGGGTCGACCACGTCGGTATCGCGGTGCCCGACCTCGACGCCGCGATCGCCTGGTACTCCGAACACCTCGGAATGGTGTCCACGCACGAAGAGGTCAACGAGGAGCAGGGCGTCCGGGAGGCGATGCTCGGTGTCGTCGGCGCCCCGGCCGACGCGGCTGCCATCCAGTTGCTGGCACCCCTGAACGAGCAGTCCACCATCGCCAAGTTCCTGGATCGCAGCGGCCCCGGCCTGCAGCAGCTCGCCTACCGGGTGAGTGACATCGACGCGGTGTCGGAACAGTTGCGCGCAGCCGGGGTGCGACTGCTGTACGACGCACCCCGCCGCGGCACCGCCGATTCACGGATCAACTTCATTCATCCGAAGGACGCCGGGGGCGTCCTGATCGAGCTGGTCGAGCCGGCCGCGTCCCACTAGACGATGCAGGTCCGGACCGGGATCCGGAACGACAACTCCGGCTGCTCACAGGTAGATTGGCGGCCATGGTGAACGAGCCGGGCCGCGCCCCTACTTCTCTCCCCTTCGCCGTCGTGCGCAAGGGCTACGACCGCGACGAGGTGCACAACTACTTCGAGCGGTTCGACGCGGAACTGCGCGTCACGGCGGCGGACCGTGACGCGGCGGCAGCACAGGCGCGTGATCTCGCCCAGCAGCTCGAGGAAGCACGGAGCGAGATCGACGATCTCCGCAAGGACGTCGACCGCCTGTCGGTCCCCCCGACCACCGCGGAGGGCATGAGCGACCGCATCTCCCGGATGCTCCGTCTCGCCTCCGACGAGGCATCCGAGGTGCGCGCCGAAGCCGAGGCCGAGGCTGCGGAGATGGTCTCGGTCGCCGAACAGCAGGCGGCGCAACTGCGTGGGCAGTACGAGTCCCTGCTCGCCGAACTCGAGGACAAGCGCAGCGCGCTCGAGATCGAGCACGACCAGACCATGGCGAAGGCTCGCACCGAGGCCGCGCGCATCGTCGAAGCCGCCCAGTCCGAGCGTGACCGCCTCGCCGCCGAGGCGGACGCGAAGCGGGGGCAGATCCAGGAGGACTTCGACCTCGCGATGTCCGAGCGGCGCCAGAAGACGCTGGCCGCGGTCAACGAGCTCGAGGCGTCCAGCAAGGCCGAGGCGCGGCGCCGGCTCGACGACGCGACACACGAAGCGCAGCGCAGGCTCCAGGCCGCGACAGATCAGTCCGAGCGGAAGATCGCCCACGCGAAGGAACTGGCCGAGGAGCTGCGAGTACTCCGCGGCCGTATCCTGGCCCAGCTGTTGGGCATCCGCGGACAGCTGGATTCGGTGCCCGCGATGCTCGCGTCGGTGAACCGGGAGAGCGAACTACTGGACGCGCCCACGGAACCGCCCGTGGCAGCCACCTCGAAGGACGCGGAACAGTCGGCGGACGACACCGTCGAGCCGGAGGCCGACACCGCGGAGGACGACGCACGGACCGAGGCCGACGACGCGGCGACCGGTGCGGACGACCGGGCCGAGAGCCGGGACGAGGAAGCCGATCCGTCGGACGACACCGTGACGATCGAGCGCACCAACGGTCATACACCCGCGAAGACGCACTGACGACGAGTCAGGACCATTTCCTGGTCAGGCCCCGGGTACGGCGCCCCGACCAGCACCCGGTGTGCCAGTGTCGACGCTCGTCGGCACCGGCGCCCTCGGACGGCCACGCCACCAGGTGCGCGACACCGGGCCGGATGTCGTGGTCGCACCCGGGGCAGCGGTAGGTCTTCGTCGCGCGTGCCCCCGGCACGCTCCTGACGGTGTACATCTCGTCGCCTGCACCCGCGGGTCCGGGCTCGCGGCGCTCGAGCGCGCCGCCGAACCGGATGCCCGGGACCTCGCCGCCCGCAGCCTCGTCACGAGAGTTGTCGTAGCGGGGATTCAGGCCGGAGGGGCGCCCCCTCCGGCCGCGCTGGGGCGAGTTCCGGCGTGGCACCCTTCCAGGATAGTGGCGGGCGAAGGGCCCGCTGCCTCCCACCACCGCCCTGACCGCCCGGCGTGTCCATCGTGTGAACCCTGGGTAAGGACCGCTCGCCACACCTGGACACTTGTCCAATTCGAGGCCTAGCGTCATTCCAGCGACTCCGAATGATCGACGCCGGACGGGTTCGGCGCGGGCAGATCTCGGACCCGCCGCGGAGCGTTCCGCACGGGCACGACCGTCGGCGTTTCTCCCACCACCCACTCGACGAAAGGACACTCATGACGAATCCGATCACTCGTCGCCGGATGCTGCAGGGGGCAATCGCCGCAGGCACCACGGCGGTGACCGTCGGCCCGGTCGCCTCGGCGAGCACCGCGGACACGCCCCCCGCGGCCGGTTCCGACGCGATCGCGGACGCCATCGTGATCGGCGCGGGCATGTCCGGTCTCGCCGCCGCAGACGACTTGATCCGTGCCGGCAAGCGCGTCGTCGTTCTCGAAGCCCGTGGTCGCGCCGGTGGCCGAGTACACAACGTCGTCACAGCCGGTGGCCGGACGATCGACGGCGGTGCCGAGTTCGTCGGTCCGACCCAGAATGCAATGCGAGACCTGGCCCACAGATTCGATGTGGTCGCGCACCCTACCTACAACGAGGGACACAGCGTCTTCTGGGCGAACGGGCAGCGGGCCCTGTTCCCGGCCGAGCTTCTCCCCCTGGACTATTCACTGCCGGAGGTCGCCCGGGCCATGGCCGAGATCGACCTGTTGTGCGCGCGGTTCCCGGTCGGAGAACCCTGGCGTCATCCCCAGGCGGAGTACCTCGACGGCATCACCTTCGAACAATGGGTGAACGAGCGGGTCTCCTCGCCGAACGCGAGAATGCTACTGGGCCTGAGCTGTTCGGCGGTGCTGTCGGTACGGCCACACGAGGTGTCGGCTCTCTACATGATGAACTACTTCGCAGCCGCAGGAGACGAGAACCATCCCGGCAGCTTCGCCAGGCTGCTCATGGTCGACGGCGGAGCGCAGCAGGAGTTCTTCGACGGCGGAGCGGCACTGATCCCCCTGCGATGGGCTCGAACGATGAGTGCGGCAATCGTCTACGACGCGCCCGTACGCTCCATCGCGCAGGACGCCACGTCTGTTCGGGTCACCACCGACACCGGAACGTTCACCGCCCGATCGGTGATCGTCGCGATGTCGCCGGCCGTCAGCTCCGCGATCGACTACTCCCCGGCGCTCCCTCCTGCCCGAGACCTCCTGAGCAGTGGGTACACCATGGGGTCGATCGCGAAATTCGTCGCGGCATACGAGCGGCCGTGGTGGCGAGAGAAGGGCTTGTCAGGTCAGACCATCGGTGACGGAAAGCCCGTCGACGTCACCTACGAGAGCTACGGCGAGGGACACAGCCTCCTCATGGGGTTCATCTCCGCCGACGAGATGCGGCGCCTCGATTCGGCTTCCGACGAGCAGTTCGTCGAGGAGTGCACCCGCTCGTTCGTCGACTACTTCGGCCCGGAGGCACGAGACGAGATGATCGACCACGGCTTCATGAAGTGGGACGCCGAGCAGTGGTCGCGGGGTGGGCCGGTCGCGGTGGCCGCGCCGGGGATCCTGACCTCCGTGGGAGCGGCGCTACGTGAGCCGGTGGGCCTCATCCACTGGGCCGGCACCGAGACGGCGGACTTCTGGACCGGGTACATGGAGGGCGCCGTGCGCTCCGGGAGACGCGCAGCAGCCGAAGTGCTCAGCCGCCCGTCCTGATCGCGTCAGAACAGCCGGAACTCGGCGGAATCCGTCCCGCGGAGTGCGTCGTAGTCGAGCGTGAGACAGCGGATGCCCCGGTCCTCGGCGAGAGTCCGGGCCTGGGGCTTGATCTGCTGCGCGGCGAAGACTCCGCGTACCGGCGCGAGCAGCGGGTCCCGGTTGAGCAGTTCGAGATAGCGGGTGAGTTGTTCGACCCCGTCGATCTCACCACGCCGCTTGATCTCGACCGCCACCGAGCCACCCGTCGAGTCCCGGCACATGAGGTCGACCGGCCCGATCGCCGTGGGGAACTCGCGGCGCACCAGCGTCCACCCCTCCCCGAGGGTGGTGACGTGCTCGGCCAGCAGCTCCTGCAGGTGCGCCTCCACGCCGTCCTTGATCAGGCCGGGATCCACACCGAGATCCCGCGTGTGCTCGTGCACGATCTGTTCGATCGTGATGATGAGCTTCTCGCCCGCCTTGTTCTCCACCGTCCAGGTTCCCGGCTCCTCGGTGAGCCAGCAGGGCGGCGACATCCAGTTGAGCGGCTTGTACGACCCGCCGTCCGAGTGGACCAGGACCGATCCGTCCGACTTGACCATCAGCAATCGTTCGGCCATCGGGAGATGAGCGGTGAGCCGACCGGCGTAGTCGACCTGGCAACGAGCAATCACGAGGCGCACGGTAGCCACCCTAGGGGATCGCGCCGACTACTCTTCAAGGACCATGAAGCTTCCACGCCGATCTGCCGCCCCGATGGGGTCGTGGCTTCTGGGCACTCCCGACGAGGGCATCCGTGTCCAGCGGATCCGTGTGCAGTCGCTGTTGACGGTGCCGCTGGTGGTGACGAACCTGCTCGGCATACTCATCGTGATCCTCCTGATCAGTGTCGTCGTTCCCGGGCCTTCCGTCCTGCGTAGCGAGTTCGCACTGTTGAACTTCGTGGTCGTGCCCGTCTATGTCGTCTTCGCGCTGTTCGTCGGCGTGACCTGGGGTACCCGGCGGCTGGTCGCGGATCTTCGGTGGGCGACCGAGGGGCGCACCCCCACCGAAGCCGATCGCAAGGCTGCATTCCGAGCCCCCGGCCGGCTCACCCGCATGCAATCGACGCTGTGGGCGCTGGGCGTGCTGATCCTCACCCCGCTGTACGGACTCGTCGACATCGACGTGGTACCCAAGGTCGCGTTCACGATCGCGTTCGCGGGTGCCACCGCCTGTTCCTTCTGCTATCTGTTCAGCGAATTCGCACTGCGCCCGGTTGCCGCACGAGCCCTCGAAGTGGGTGGGCATCGCAAACTCCGCACCATCGGGCTCACCGGACGCACCGTCTTCGCGTGGCTGCTCGGCACCGGCATGCCCGTCGTGGGGCTTATGACGATCGCGATCTTCTCCTTCATCCGCGAGACCAGCGCCACCAGCCTGGCCGTGTCGATCCTGGCGATCGGGGGCGCGAGCCTGTGCTTCGGACTGCTCCTCATCCTCGTGAGTGTGCGTGCGACCGCGGCACCGATCCGGTCGGTCCAGCAGGGCATGGCGCGGGTCGCGGAGGGCGATCTCGCCGCCTCCGTGGTGGTCTACGACGGCACCGAACTCGGCGCGCTGCAGAGCGGGTTCAACCGGATGGCCGAGGGCCTGCGCGAGCGCGAGCAGATCCGAGATCTCTTCGGCCGCCATGTCGGTCGGGACGTGGCCACGAATGCCCTGGCTCGCAATCCCGAACTCGGCGGAGAGGAGTGCGACGCCGCAGTCCTGTTCGTGGACATCATCGGATCGACCGGCCTCACGGCACAGCGCTCACCCAGCGACGTGGTCGTACTGCTCAACCGCTTCTTCAGCGTCGTGGTCGAGGAAGTCGACCGGCGGGGCGGATTCGTCAACAAGTTCGAGGGTGACGGCGCTCTGGCCATCTTCGGCGCACCCGTCACGGTCGACGATGCCGCCGGGCACGCACTGGCCGCCGCCCGGGCGATCCGGGAGCGCCTGGCCGTCGACGTTCCCGAGTGCGAGGCCGGTATCGGCGTCGCAGCGGGCCGGGTGGTCGCCGGAAACGTCGGCGCGAACGAGCGTTTCGAGTACACCGTGATCGGAGATCCGGTGAACGAGGCGGCACGCCTGTCCGAACTCGCCAAGTCCGAGTCCGGCCACCTGGTGGCATCGGGCCGGGCACTCGACGCCGCGGGGCCGGACGAGCGACAACACTGGACGACAACCGGGGAGACCACGCTGCGCGGCCGCACCGAACCCACGCTCGTCGCGGTACCGAGATGAGGAGTATGCCGCAGCGGTGAGAACGGCGAAGCCGGTGGAGAACTCATCCTGTGGCCGCGCGCGCCCCCGTACGTCGTCGCACGACCCATTTCTCCCACTCCGCCGCGAGGAACACGAACACTCCGGCCCCCAGGACCTTGGCCCAGTCGGCCGGCGACAGGCCGGCGGACCCGAATACGGCCTGCAACGGCGGCGCATACGTGAAGAGCATCTGGAGCACGATGCACGTCGCTATCGCCGCGAGCGCGACCCGGTTGCCGAACAGCCCTTCACGATTGAGCACCGACCCGTAGATGTGCCGGCTGTTCAGGAGGTAGAACATCTCCGCGACGACGATGGCGTTGACCGCGATGGTTCTCGCCACCGGGGTGTCCGTCCCGTTGCGGAGTTCCCACAGGAACAGGCCGAGAGCACCGATCATCATCAGCACCGACACGAACGCCACTCGCCACACGAAGAATCGCGACAGCAGGGATCGGCCGGGCGGCCGGGGCCGGCGGTCCATCACCGAGTCCTCGGTCGGCTCGAACGCGAGCGCGATTCCGAGTGTGCTGGCGGTGACGAGGTTGATCCACAGCACCTGAGCGGGAGTGAGCGGCAAGGTGAGGTGGAACAGGATCGCCCAGATCACCACCAAGGCCTCACCGCCGTTGGTGGGCAACATGAACAGGATGAACTTCTGAATGTTGTCGTAGACACCACGACCCTCGCGTACCGCTGCCGCGATCGTGGCGAAGTTGTCGTCGACGAGGACGACGTCGGCAGCCTCCTTCGCTGCCTCGGTGCCACCGAGACCCATCGCGACGCCCACATCGGCACGGGTGAGTGCCGGCGCGTCATTGACTCCGTCGCCGGTCATCGCGACGACGTGCCCCTCGTCCTGCAAGGCCGTGACGAGCCGCAGCTTGTGTTCGGGACTCGCCCGCGCGAACACGTCGGTTTCAGTTGCGGCCGAGCGCAGTCCGTCCTCGTCGAGGTCCTCGATCTCGGCCCCGGTGAGCGGCTGCCGGCCGACGCCCATCCCCATCTGGTCGCCGATCTCCTGCGCCGTGTCGGCGTGGTCACCGGTGATCATCTTCACCGCGATGCCGGCGCGGTGACATTCGCGCACGGCTTCGATCGCCTCGGTACGAGGAGGGTCCAGAATCCCGACCAGGGCGAGCATCGTCGATCCCGACTCGACGTCCTCGAGCGAGAGTCGTTCGCCACCGAACTCCCGGTAGGCGAGCGCGAGGACTCGCAGGCCGTTGCCCGCCATGGCCGAGGCACGCTCACGCCAGTACTCGAGATCGATGTCCGTGTCGCCGCCTCTCCCCCGCTGGCGCGCGCAGTATGCCAGCACTCGCTCGGGGGCACCCTTGAGGAAGATTCGGCCCCCACCGGGCGCCCGGTGCAGTGTCGCCATGTAGCGGCGCTCGGACTCGAAGGGGATCTCGTCGATCCGCGGCATGCCGCGTTCGGCCGTCGCGCGTGACTGCTCACACTTCAGCCCCAGCACGAGCAGCGCCGCCTCGGTCGGGTCTCCCGAGATCTGCCAGATCTCGCCCTCGGGCCAGACCTTCGCGTCGTTGCACAACACGCCGGCGAGCACGGCCAGTCGCAGTGTCGGGTCGTTGTCGGCAGGCACATCGGACCCGCCGCGGGTCACCTCACCGACCGGAGCGTAGCCGACGCCACCGACGTCGAACACGTCGTCAGCGCACACCACACGCTGGACGGTCATCTCGTTGCGGGTCAGGGTGCCGGTCTTGTCCGAGCAGATGACCGTCACGGACCCGAGCGTCTCCACGGCAGGAAGGCGTCGCACGACCGCGTTCCTCCCTGCCATCCGTTGTACTCCCAGGGCGAGAGTCACCGTCATGATGGCCGGAAGGCCTTCCGGGATACCCGAAGCCGCCAGCGCGACGACGAGAGTGAACATCTCGGCCGCGGATTCTCCCCGCCAGGCCATCCCGTAGGCGAACAGGACCGCGGCCGTACCGAGGATGACTGCCGCGAGCCACCGGCCGAATCGGTCGATCTGCCGCAACAGCGGAGTCCCCGACCTGGGTATCGCGGAGAGCAGTGCGTTGATCCGCCCCAGTTCCGTGTCTGCGCCGGTTGCCGTCACCACGCCGTCGCCCTGGCCGTAGACGACGACGGTACCCGCGTGCGCGGTACCGAATCTGTCACCCAGGTCGGCATCCACCGCCGCCGCGGCGACACTCTTGGTCACGGCGAGGGACTCGCCGGTCAGCGCTGCTTCGTCGATGCGTAGCTCGCGCACGGCGAATATCCGCAGGTCCGCGGGCACCCGGTCACCGGAGATCAGCCGCACCACGTCACCGGGAACCAGATCCGCGGCCGGGACCTCCACGTACTCGCCGTTCCGGAGTGCCCGGGCGTGCGGCGCGAGCATGGCGCGGATCGAGTCCAGGGCGGATTCGGCCCGTCCCTCCTGGATGAATCCGATCGCCGCATTGATCAGGACGGCGCCGAGTAGGACCGCGGTGTCGATCCAGTGGCCGAGGAACGCCGTCACCACGGCCGCGCCCATCATGACGTACAGGAGGATGTTGTGGAACTGGCGCAGCAGTCGCCACCACCACCGATCGGCGCGGGCGGCGGGGAGCGTGTTCGGCCCGAACTCGCGGAGCCGCTGCTCCGCATCCTCGGTGCTCAGCCCGGACGGCGCGGTGTCCAGAACGTCGAACACCGCGTCCGTGTCCTCCGCATGCCACACGGTCTGCATGGGCACCGACGCTACCGACCCCCGGTGGTTCCGGCATTCCGGACAGCGAAGTCGGGACCAAAGTCCCCTCCGGGGTCCGGAAATGCCGGTAGCCCCCGACCATGAGGTCGGGGGCTACCGGTAACGGATTGTACGGCGGTGTCCTACTCTCCCACACCCTGTCGAGTGCAGTACCATCGGCGCTGGAGGGCTTAGCTTCCGGGTTCGGAATGGGACCGGGCGTTTCCCCTCCGCTATAGCCGCCGTAACTCTATGAAACTATCCACACACCCCCTACACACCTGCACCCGTCTCCCACGTCACCGTGGGGACAGAGCAAGTGGTGGGGGTATCTGTGTGTTGTTTCAGATACCGCACAGTGGACGCGTAACACCTTTGTGGTAAGCCCTCGGCCTATTAGTACCAGTCACCTCCACACATTACTGCGCTTCCAGTTCTGGCCTATCAACCCGGTAGTCTGCCGGGGGCCTTAACCCCTCAAAGGGGGAGAGAAACCTCATCTTGGAACAGGCTTCCCGCTTAGATGCTTTCAGCGGTTATCCCTTCCGAACGTAGCCAACCAGCAGTGCTCCTGGTGGAACAACTGGCACACCAGAGGTTCGTCCGTCCCGGTCCTCTCGTACTAGGGACAGCCTTCCTCAAGTTTCTAACGCGCGCGGCGGATAGAGACCGAACTGTCTCACGACGTTCTAAACCCAGCTCGCGTGCCGCTTTAATGGGCGAACAGCCCAACCCTTGGGACCTACTCCAGCCCCAGGATGCGACGAGCCGACATCGAGGTGCCAAACCATCCCGTCGATATGGACTCTTGGGGAAGATCAGCCTGTTATCCCCGGGGTACCTTTTATCCGTTGAGCGACACCGCTTCCACATGCCGGTGCCGGATCACTAGTCCCGACTTTCGTCCCTGCTCGACTTGTCAGTCTCACAGTCAAGCTCCCTTGTGCACTTGCACTCGACACCTGATTGCCAACCAGGCTGAGGGAACCTTTGGGCGCCTCCGTTACATTTTGGGAGGCAACCGCCCCAGTTAAACTACCCACCAGGCACTGTCCCTGAACCAGATCATGGTCCGAGGTTAGAGGTCCAATACGATCAGAGTGGTATTTCAACAACGACTCCACGAACACTGGCGTGCCCGCTTCACAGTCTCCCACCTATCCTACACAAACCGAACCGAACACCAATACCAAGCTATAGTGAAGGTCCCGGGGTCTTTTCGTCCTGCCGCGCGTAACGAGCATCTTTACTCGTAATGCAATTTCGCCGAGTCTATGGTTGAGACAGCTGAGAAGTCGTTACGCCATTCGTGCAGGTCGGAACTTACCCGACAAGGAATTTCGCTACCTTAGGATGGTTATAGTTACCACCGCCGTTTACTGGGGCTTAAATTCTCAGCTTCGCTCCCGAGGGAACTAACCGGTCCTCTTAACCTTCCAGCACCGGGCAGGCGTCAGTCCGTATACATCGTCTTACGACTTCGCACGGACCTGTGTTTTTAGTAAACAGTCGCTTCTCACTGGTCTCTGCGGCCCCAACCAGCTCACACCGCAAGGGTGATCACCAGCCGAGGCCCCCCTTCTCCCGAAGTTACGGGGGCATTTTGCCGAGTTCCTTAACCATAGTTATCTCGATCGCCTTGGTATTCTCTACCTGACCACCTGTGTCGGTTTGGGGTACGGGCCATGTGAAAGCTCGCTAGAGGCTTTTCTCGGCAGCATAGGATCACTGAATTCGCCTCAATCGGCTACGCATCACGTCTCAGGATATGTGCGCCCCGGATTTACCTGGGACACTCCCTACACGCTTACACCAGTATTACCACTGACTGGCTCAGCTACCTTCCTGCGTCACCCCATCGCTTGGCTACTACCAGATCAGGTCCCATGCATCCACGTCCAGGGCCCCCGAAGGGGCGTAAAGACGCTTCAGGATGGTTAGTATCACTGATTCACCAGGGGCGCGTTCACACGGGTACGGGAATATCAACCCGTTGTCCATCGACTACGCCTGTCGGCCTCGCCTTAGGTCCCGACTCACCCTGGGCGGATTAACCTGGCCCAGGAACCCTTGGTCATTCGGCGGAAGAGTTTCTCACTCTTCTTTCGCTACTCATGCCTGCATTCTCACTCGCACAGCCTCCACCACTAGATCACTCTGTGGCTTCCCTGGCTGCACGACGCTCCCCTACCCACCCACACACCTGGCCCCTCCCCCATAGGAGAAAGGCGGGCTATTGTGTGAGTGCCGCGGCTTCGGTGGTGTACTTGAGCCCCGCTACATTGTCGGCGCAGGATCACTTGACCAGTGAGCTATTACGCACTCTTTCAAGGGTGGCTGCTTCTAAGCCAACCTCCTGGTTGTCTTCGCGACCCCACATCCTTTTCCACTTAGTACACGCTTAGGGACCTTAGCCGGCGATCTGGGCTGTTTCCCTCTCGACTACGAAGCTTATCCCCCGCAGTCTCACTGCCGCGCTCTCACACCCTGGCATTCGGAGTTTGGCTGATTTCGGTAAGCTTGTGGGCCCCCTAGACCATCCAGTAGCTCTACCTCCAGAGTGAAACACGCGACGCTGCACCTAAATGCATTTCGGGGAGAACCAGCTATCACGGAGTTTGATTGGCCTTTCACCCCTACCCACAACTCATCCCCTCAGTTTTCAACCTAAGTGGGTTCGGGCCTCCACGACGTCTTACCGTCGCTTCACCCTGGCCATGGGTAGATCACTCCGCTTCGGGTCTAGAACATGCCACTCAAACGCCCTATTCGGACTCGCTTTCGCTACGGCTACCCCACACGGGTTAACCTCGCGACATGCCACTAACTCGCAGGCTCATTCTTCAAAAGGCACGCCATCACCCACCCACCGAAGTGGCACAGGCTCTGACGGATTGTAAGCGCACGGTTTCAGGTACTATTTCACTCCCCTCCCGGGGTACTTTTCACCTTTCCCTCACGGTACTAGTCCGCTATCGGTCACCAGGGAGTATTCAGGCTTATCGGGTGGTCCCGACAGATTCACACCAGATTTCACGGGCCCGGTGCTACTTGGGAACCCTTCACGAGAGCCGAGATGTTTTCGTCTACGGGATTCTCACCCTCTACGACAGGCCGTCCCAGACCACTTCGACTAACAACTCGGTTTCTTACTCTCGCCCGTCATGACAGTAACGGGAAGAAAGGCCCCACAACCCCACGAGTGCAACGCCTGCCAGCTATCACACACCCATGGTTTAGCCTCATCCGCTTTCGCTCGCCACTACTCACGGAATCACTGTTGTTTTCTCTTCCTGTGGGTACTGAGATGTTTCACTTCCCCACGTTCCCTCCACACACCCTATATATTCAGATGCGGGTAACACGACATCACTCGTGCTGGGTTTCCCCATTCGGAAATCCTCGGATCTCAGCTCGGTTGACAGCTCCCCGAGGCTTATCGCAGCCTCCTACGTCCTTCATCGGCTCCTGGTGCCAAGGCATCCACCGTACGCTCTTACACACTTACAACAAAGATGCTCGCGTCCACTGTGCAGTTCTCAAACAACACACAACCAGAAAGCCCCACCGGCCACCAGACCACGTGATGTCACCACCACCCGCGGTATAACCGAAACTCCCTGATCGTCGTCACTCATCCAGAGAAGAAACACTCACGTGTTCTCTCAGGACCCAACAGTGCATCGATATAACCCTCTTCCCCACCAGCACTCGGGCCGGCAGCAACGAAGAGAATACTTGTCAGCGTTCCACCCATGAGCTCCCACCGGACAACATGCGTGTCCGTAATGGGCTCTGCTTGCTCCCCCACACCACTGTGTGAGCGAGACAAGAGAATGCTCCTTAGAAAGGAGGTGATCCAGCCGCACCTTCCGGTACGGCTACCTTGTTACGACTTCGTCCCAATCGCCGATCCCACCTTCGACGGCTCCCTCCCACAAGGGGTTAGGCCACCGGCTTCGGGTGTTACCGACTTTCATGACGTGACGGGCGGTGTGTACAAGGCCCGGGAACGTATTCACCGCAGCGTTGCTGATCTGCGATTACTAGCGACTCCGACTTCACGGGGTCGAGTTGCAGACCCCGATCCGAACTGAGACCGGCTTTAAGGGATTCGCTCCACCTCACGGTATCGCAGCCCTCTGTACCGGCCATTGTAGCATGTGTGAAGCCCTGGACATAAGGGGCATGATGACTTGACGTCGTCCCCACCTTCCTCCGAGTTGACCCCGGCAGTCTCCTGCGAGTCCCCACCATTACGTGCTGGCAACACAGGACAAGGGTTGCGCTCGTTGCGGGACTTAACCCAACATCTCACGACACGAGCTGACGACAGCCATGCACCACCTGTACACCGACCACAAGGGGGGCCGTATCTCTACGGCTTTCCGGTGTATGTCAAACCCAGGTAAGGTTCTTCGCGTTGCATCGAATTAATCCACATGCTCCGCCGCTTGTGCGGGCCCCCGTCAATTCCTTTGAGTTTTAGCCTTGCGGCCGTACTCCCCAGGCGGGGCGCTTAATGCGTTAGCTACGGCACGGATCCCGTGGAAGGAAACCCACACCTAGCGCCCACCGTTTACGGCGTGGACTACCAGGGTATCTAATCCTGTTCGCTACCCACGCTTTCGCTCCTCAGCGTCAGTTACTGCCCAGAGACCCGCCTTCGCCACCGGTGTTCCTCCTGATATCTGCGCATTTCACCGCTACACCAGGAATTCCAGTCTCCCCTGCAGTACTCAAGTCTGCCCGTATCGCCTGCAAGCCAGCAGTTGAGCTGCTGGTTTTCACAGACGACGCGACAAACCGCCTACGAGCTCTTTACGCCCAGTAATTCCGGACAACGCTCGCACCCTACGTATTACCGCGGCTGCTGGCACGTAGTTGGCCGGTGCTTCTTCTACAGGTACCGTCACTTGCGCTTCGTCCCTGTTGAAAGAGGTTTACAACCCGAAGGCCGTCATCCCTCACGCGGCGTCGCTGCATCAGGCTTTCGCCCATTGTGCAATATTCCCCACTGCTGCCTCCCGTAGGAGTCTGGGCCGTGTCTCAGTCCCAGTGTGGCCGGTCACCCTCTCAGGTCGGCTACCCGTCGTCGCCTTGGTAGGCCATTACCCCACCAACAAGCTGATAGGCCGCGGGCCCATCCTGCACCGATAAATCTTTCCACCACCAGACCATGCAGCCGGTAGTCATATCCGGTATTAGACCCAGTTTCCCAGGCTTATCCCAGAGTGCAGGGCAGATCACCCACGTGTTACTCACCCGTTCGCCGCTCGTGTACCCCGAAAGGCCTTACCGCTCGACTTGCATGTGTTAAGCACGCCGCCAGCGTTCGTCCTGAGCCAGGATCAAACTCTCCGTTGAAGACTCTAGATATCACCAACCCCAAAAGGGCCGGCTAATCAGTCAAACACATCGAGCCAAATCACTAGCATACAAAAACTCAAACTAGCATTCACAACACTGACCCCTCCCCGACGGAAGAAGGAGAAGAGCCAGCAAATACCCACCCCGGCCCAAAAGACCGAAGCAGAGTACCAAAAAATGGCACTGACATTCATCGACACACTGTTGAGTTCTCAAAGAACACGCACACACCATCACCACCCACCAAGGCAGATCCGAGGCAACCGTTCCATCTTATCCGAAGTGGCTCAGCTCCACAAGTAGTGGGGCCGGATGACTTCTCGGACCGGAGTTCCTACTGTACACGACAGAGTCACTCCTCGAATCAGGCGCCTTCGTCCAACCTCGTTGTCTCACCGGCCGGGGCCGGGAGTCGGTGTCCGTGTCGCTCTGACCTGGAATAAGTTACGCGACGATGTACGCGTTGCCAAATCCCCAGGTCACGCGCCCCACCTCGTGGAAACTCCCCAGGTCAGCGGCGCCCACGCCCCCATTCGACGCGGAATCGGAGACGGTATCGGGACTGTGATGCCCACCACGGGGGGCGCAGGCTCGGATCCGCGAAGCTTCCAGCCGCCGGTGCGCTACCGAGGGTCAGCGCGCGTCGGTGGGCTCGGTGCCCACGCGCTCGATCCCGCCCCCGAGCGCCTGGAGGTTCTCGACGAACCGCGGGTAGCCGCGATCGATGTGATAGACGTCGTGCACCTCGGTGACCCCCTCGGACACCAGCCCTGCCAACACCAGGCCGGCGCCCGCGCGAATGTCGGAGGACCACACCGGCGCACTGGAGAGTTGGGAGATCCCGCGCACCACCGCATGGTGACCGTCGGTGCGAGCGTCCGCGCCCAACCGGATCATCTCCTCGACGAACCGGAACCGTGCCTCGAACACGTTCTCCGTGATCATCGATGTTCCGTCCGCGATGGTCGCCAGACCGATCGCCATCGGTTGCAGATCCGTCGGAAAGCCCGGGTACGGCAAGGTGGCAAAGTTGACGGCGCGCGGCCGGGCGCGCTGCACGACGCGGAAGCCGTCGGTCTCAGGGGTGACCTCTGCGCCGGCGGACGACAACTTGTCGAGCACGAGCCCGAGATGTTTGGGGTTGACGCCGCGCACTCGGACGTCGCCTCGCGTCATCGATGCGGCGATCCCCCACGTCGCTGCGACGATCCGATCGCCGATCACGCGGTGCGATGTCGGTTCGAGGCGGCGCACGCCCTGGATCGTCAGCGTGGACGACCCGGCCCCGCCGACCTTCGCGCCCATCTGTACGAGCATGTTGCAGAGATCGACGATCTCCGGCTCCCGTGCCGCGTTGTCGATGACGGTCTCGCCCTTGGCGAGCACCGCAGCCATGAGGATGTTCTCGGTCGCGCCGACCGACGGGAAGGCCAAGCGAATGTTCGCGCCGTGCAGATCGTCCGCCCGGGCGACGACGCAGCCGTGCTCGATCGTGCTGTGTGCACCGAGGAGCCGAAGACCCGATTGGTGCATGTCCAGGGGACGCGAGCCGATCGCGTCACCGCCCGGAAGTGCCACTACGGCCTGTCGGCAGCGCGCCACCAGGGGTCCGAGGACACACACCGACGCCCGGAACTGGCGCACCGCGGCGAAGTCCGCGTGATATTTCGGTTCCGCAGGGGTAGCGATCCGGACCACGTCGCCCGCCAGCTCGACCTCGCAGCCGAGCCCGCGGAGCACATCCGCCATCAGCGGGACGTCGAGGATGTCCGGGCAGTTCGTGATCTCGGTGGTGCCCTCCGCGAGGAGTGCGGCAGCCATCAGCTTGAGCACGCTGTTCTTCGCGCCGCCGACAGACACTTCACCGGAGAGGCGGCTGCCGCCGGTCACCAGAAACCGTTCACTCACACTCCACAGCCTAGAGCCATGAGGTGCTCAGGCGTTGCCCGGTACCGTGGCTCCATGGCCGTGCACTTGACGAAGATCTACACCCGGACCGGCGACGACGGCACCACGGGGCTCAGCGACTTCTCCCGCGTGTCGAAGAACGACTCCAGGCTGGTCGCCTACGCCGACTGCGACGAGGCCAATGCCGCGATCGGCGCTGCCATCGCGATCGGCGATCCGGACGAGGAGATCTCCGTCGTCCTCCGTCGCATCCAGAACGATCTGTTCGATGCGGGCGCTGATCTCTCCACACCGGTGGTGGACGCGCCCAAGTACCCGCCGTTGCGGATCACCCAGCCGTACATCGATCGGCTGGAGGGCTGGTGCGATGAATGGAACGAGCAACTCGAGCCACTGAACTCGTTCATTCTGCCGGGCGGTACGCCGCTCGCGGCCCTGCTGCACACAGCGCGCACGGTCACTCGTCGTGCCGAACGCTCGGCATGGGCCGCATACGACGAGCACCCTGAAGAGACGAGCGTGCTTCCCGCGAAGTACCTCAACAGGCTCTCCGACCTGCTGTTCATCCTCGGCCGGGTCGCCAATCCCGAGGGCGACGTGCTGTGGAAGCCAGGCGCCGGCGCCTGACGTCGACGATCAGCCGGGGTTCGGTCTCCGCCGTTGGGACCGGCCGGAGGGCCGGGACTCGACCCAGGAGAGGAAGGCGGTCAGGGCTCCCCCGTCGAGGGCGACCTCGTATCGGTCCGCTCCCTCGGACACTCCGAGGATCACGATGTCCTCGGTCATGATGTCGAACTCGTTGCCGCGTGGGCTGCGCCGCCCGTCGACCTCGATACCCAACCGGGCGATCTTGGAGTCCGGGCCGGGCCGCAGGCTCGACAACTTGTAGAAAACCAGGTCACAGTCGCCGTATCGGATGATTCCGTGCCGCCAACCGGCACCCTCCGCGGCGGGCAACACCCGCAGAATCGCGGCGGTTCCGCCGCGTCGCAGCACGACCAGCCGATACAAGAAAGCCGCGACGAGGGCCGCGAGCAGCACAACCAGAATGATCAACAGAATCATTCCGATCGTCACTGCTCGTCGGCCCCTGTCGCGGTTGTCTCGGTCGCGGTCGTCTCGCCGGTCAGGCGCGCTCGACTGCTCGGACGCGGCCCTTGGCGACGGCGAGATCGGCCTCGTCCGCACCGGAGCCGGACAACACCGCCTTCGCCGACTCCACGTCGATGTCCTCGGCCAGGTCCGCGGACTCCGCCAGCACGGTCACCGTCGTCGCGGTCACGGACAGGAATCCGCCGTGCACCGCGGCGACCACACGCTCGCCGTCCGCCGTCGTGATCGCGACGATCCCGTCGTCCAGGAGCTGGCCGAGAAGCGGCTCGTGACCGGGCATGACGCCGATCTCGCCTTCCGTGGTCTGGGCGACCACGAGGCTCGCGGTGCCCGACCACAGCCGCTTCTCGACAGCGACGAGGTCTACGGTCATCTCAGCCATGGCGGACTACTTTCCGGCGATCTTCTTGGCGGCAGCTTCGACGTCGTCGAGGCCACCGAGGCTGTTGAACGCCTGCTCCGGGAAGTGGTCGAACTCGCCCTTGCAGACCCGGTCGAACGCCTCGATCGTGTCGCGCAGCGGGACCACCGAACCCGGCTGACCGGTGAACTTCTCGGCCACGATGAAGTTCTGGCCCAGGAAGCGCTGCAGACGACGCGCCCGACCGACGAGGACCTTGTCCTCCTCGGAGAGCTCGTCCATACCGAGGATCGCGATGATGTCCTGCAGTTCCTTGTACTTCTGCAGGATTCGCTTGACCTCGTTGGCAACCCGGAAGTGCTCGGCACCGACGATGCCGGGCTCGAGGATGCGGGAGGTCGAGCTCAACGGATCCACCGCGGGGTAGATACCCATCTGCGAGATGGGACGCGACAGTTCGGTGGTCGCATCGAGGTGCGCGAACGTCGTTGCCGGCGCCGGGTCGGTGTAGTCGTCGGCGGGAACGTAGATCGCCTGCAGCGAGGTGATCGAGCGGCCACGGGTCGAGGTGATGCGCTCCTGCAGCTCACCCATCTCGTCCGCCAGCGTCGGCTGGTAACCCACGGCGGAAGGCATACGACCGAGAAGGGTCGACACCTCGGAACCGGCCTGGGTGAAACGGAAGATGTTGTCGATGAACAGCAGGACGTCCTGGCCCTGCACATCGCGGAAGTACTCCGCCATGGTCAGTGCGGACAGGGCGACGCGCATACGCGTTCCCGGCGGCTCGTCCATCTGGCCGAAGACGAGGGCGGTGTCCTGGAGGACGCCCATCTCTTCCATTTCGAGGTGGAGGTCGGTGCCCTCACGGGTGCGCTCACCGACGCCGGCGAACACCGACGTACCGGAGAACTCACGCGCGATACGGGTGATCATCTCCTGGATCAGAACGGTCTTGCCGACACCGGCACCACCGAACAGACCGATCTTGCCGCCCTTGACGTACGGGGTCAGCAGGTCGATGACCTTGATACCGGTCTCGAGGATCTCGGTCTTGCCCTCGAGCTGATCGAACGCCGGCGGCTTGCGGTGGATGCCCCACTGCTCGCCGTCCCGCCCGGTGCCCGGCGCGTCGAGGCAATCGCCCAGGGCATTGAACACGTGCCCCTTGACGACGTCACCGACGGGAACCGAGATCGGCTTGCCGGAGTCGACGACTGCCGCGCCGCGGACCAGGCCGTCGGTCGGCTGCATCGAGATGGCGCGCACCATGTTGTCACCGAGGTGCTGAGCAACCTCGAGAGTCAACGTCTTGGCGACCGACGGGAGGGTGACCTCCGCCTTGAGCGCGTTGAAGAGTTCGGGCACTGCCCCGCGCGGGAATTCAACGTCCACGACGGGACCGATCACCCGCACGACGCGGCCGGCGACGTCGGTCGCCCCCGCCGCGTTGTTTTCGGTTACTGCTGCGGTCATTGTCTAGTCACTTCCTGCGCTCGAGGCCAACGCGTTCGCGCCGCCGACGATCTCGCTGATTTCCTGGGTGATCTGGGCCTGGCGAGCCTGATTTGCCTGGCGGCTCAACGTGTTCACCAGTTCGTTCGCGTTGTCCGTCGCGGCCTTCATGGCGGTACGACGGGCAGCATGCTCGGACGCAGCGGCGTCGAGCAGAGCCGCGTAGATACGCGTGTTCACATACTTCGGCAGCAGCGAAGCCAGCAGCTCCTCCGCGTCCGGCTCGAAGCTGTAGTCCGGCGTGGGCTCGCTGTCCGCGCTGCGTGCGCTGTCGGACAGCATGTCCTCCCCGAGGTCGACTTCCTCCTCGGTGACCGTCACCTCGAGCGGTGCGACGCGGCGGACCTCGGGACGCTGGGTGAGCATCGAGACGAAACGGGTGTAGACGATGTGGAGTTCGTCGACCCCCTCGATGGTTCCCTCGCCGTTGGGCGCTTCCACGGCCTCACCGGATCCCGCCATGAAGAGCTCGACGAGATGCCGGGCCGCCTTCTGCGCGTCCGTGTAGCGCGGGGACTGGGAGAAGCCCGTCCACGCACCGGCCACGGGGCGCTCGCGGAACGTGTAGTAGCCGAGGCCCTTGTTGCCCAGGACGTACACGATCGGATCCTTGCCCTCGCTACGGAGCAGCTGGTACAGCTCCTCCGCTTCCTTGAGGACGTTCGCGTTGTACGCACCACACTGGCCGCTGTCGCTGGTCACGACGAGCACGGCAGCGCGCTTGGCCTGCTCGCGCTCGGTGAGCAGCGGGTGATCCAGCGACGTCGACGCGCTGGCGAGCTCGCCGAGTACCTTCGTGATCTCGTCGGAGTACGGCTTGGACGCCGCCACCTGGGCCTGGGCCTTGGTGATCCGCGAGGCCGCGATCAGCTCCTGCGCCTTGGTGATCTTCTTGGTCGAGTTGACCGACTTGATGCGCGAACGCAGTTCGCGAATGCTGGCCATCGATCGATCACTCTCCCTTCGTCTGTCGCAGTGTCAGGACCGCGCGGCTCACTTGTTGATGGTCTTCCGCTTGACGTTGACCTGCTCTTTGCTGACCTCTTCGGCAGCGAGAGCCTCGGCCTCGGGCTCGTTGACCACGCGGCTGCCGTCGGACGCGATGAAGCCCTGCTTGAACTTCTCGGTTGCCGTCAGGAGCACCTCGGCGTTGTCCGCATCGAGGACCTTGCCACCGTCGATGGACTCGTAGACGCTCGCCGCGTTGCGGTGCAGGTCTTCGAGCAGCTCGGCCTCGAAGCGACGCACGTCGCCGACCGGGACGCTGTCGTACACGCCCTCGCCGGCGAGGTAGATCGACACGATCTGGTCCTCGACCGGGACCGGGGAGAACTGGTCCTGCTTGAGCAGCTCGGTCAGACGTGCACCGCGGTCCAGCTGCGCCTTCGACGCGGCATCGAGGTCCGATGCGAATGCCGAGAACGCTTCGAGCTCGCGGAACTGAGCCAGCTCGAGACGGAGCGAACCGGAGACCTTCTTCATACCCTTGGTCTGCGCGGCACCACCGACACGCGACACCGAGATGCCGACGTTGATGGCGGGGCGGACACCCTGGTTGAACAGGTCGGACTCGAGGAACACCTGACCGTCGGTGATCGAGATGACGTTGGTGGGGATGTAGGCCGACACGTCGTTGGCCTTGGTCTCGATGATCGGCAGACCCGTCATGGAACCGGCGCCGAGCTCGTCGGACAGCTTCGCGCACCGCTCGAGCAGACGCGAGTGCAGGTAGAAGACGTCACCGGGGTACGCCTCACGGCCCGGCGGGCGACGCAGCAGCAGCGAGATCGCGCGGTAGGCCTCGGCCTGCTTGGTCAGGTCGTCGAACACGACCAGGACGTGCTTGCCCTGGTACATCCAGTGCTGGCCCAGCGCCGAACCCGTGTACGGCGCGAGCCACTTGAAGCCTGCCGAGTCGGAAGCGGGAGCGGCCACGATGGTGGTGTACTCCAGCGCGCCGGCCTCTTCGAGTGCCTGCTTGACGCCGGCGATCGTCGAACCCTTCTGGCCGACCGCGACGTAGATGCAACGCACCTGCTTGGTCGGATCGCCCGACTCCCAGTTCGCCTTCTGGTTGAGGATCGTGTCGATGCAGACGGCGGTCTTGCCCGTCTTGCGGTCGCCGATGATGAGCTGACGCTGGCCACGGCCGATCGGCGTCATCGCATCGATGGCCTTGATGCCGGTCTGCATCGGCTCCTCGACCGGCTGGCGCTCGAGCACCGAGGCCGCCTGCAGTTCGAGGGCGCGGTTCTCGTCGGACTCGATCTCACCGAGACCGTCGATCGGCTGACCGAGCGGGTTGACGACGCGGCCCAGAAAGGCATCGCCGACAGGAACGGACAGGACGTCGCCGGTGCGCTTGACTTCCTGGCCTTCGGCGATGGTCTCGTACTCGCCGAGGATGACGGCACCGATCTCGGTGGCATCCAGGTTCAGTGCCACGCCGAGGACGCCGCCGGGGAACTCCAGAAGTTCGTTGGCCATCGCCGAAGGCAGGCCACTGACATGCGCGATGCCGTCACTGGTGTCGGTCACCACGCCGACCTCCTCGCGGGAGGCCTCCGGTGAGTAGTTCGCGGTGTAGTTGTCGATCGCGCTACGGATCTCGTCGGAGGAGATCGTCAGCTCCGCCATGTTCTTCCTGCTCTCGGTGTCTGGTCTTCGAAAAGATCTGGGGAATATGGTCTCTGCCCGAAACTAGTTCTGAACTAGTTGAAGGACTTCCGCAATGCCGCGAGCCGCCCGGCCGCACTGCCGTCGATGACCTCGTCGCCCACCCGGACGACCAGACCACCGAGCAGTTCGGGGTCGACCTCGACGTGGACGGTCACCGGCTTGCCGTACAGGCGGGTGAGCGTGGTGGCCAGCCGATCGGACTGTGCCTGGCTCAGAGCGCTGACGCTGGTCACCTTGGCGACCAGGTTCTCGCGCTGAGCCGCGGCGATGTTCGACAGCGTGTCGAACACGTCCGCCGGAGCGGTGCCACGGAGCCTGCCGACCGCCTGCACCACCAGCGCCTCGGTGACCGCGGTCACCTTGCCGTAGAGGACGCTGGTGAGCAGCTCCCTCTTGCGGCGCGGTTCGGTGGTCCGGTCCGACAACGCCTGCTCGAGCTCCGGGTTGCCGGCGACGATGCGGCCCAGTCGGAACAGCTCGTCTTCGACAGTGTCGAGCTGGTCCTGGTCGGCTGCGGCCTTCAGCAGGGATTCCCGGCCGAGAAGCACGAGCGAGTCGAGCAGGTCTCGCGGGGCGGACCAGTCACTGGTCACCGCTGCCTTGACGACGGCGAGGGTCTCGGAGGAGACCTTGCCGCCGAAAACCTGCTCAGCCAGTCCTGAGCGTGCCGCCTCGGGCGCCGAGCTGTCGGAGAGCGCCGCCTTCAGGCCACGCGCACCGTCCAGCGTATCGACGACCGAGAACAGGTCCGCTCCGGTCTGAGCCGCGGCCGCGGTTGCCGCCCCCGGGGAGACGGTGTCCAAGGCCGAGGACAACGCAGCACGTGTCTGCGTCAAGGCCTCACGGCTCGCTGCGTACATGGGCCTCACTTCCCTGCTGCGGTCTTGGTGTCGACGGAATCGAGCTCGTCGAGGAAGCGGTCGATCGAGCCGGCACGCTTGACGTCCTCGGACAGCGATTCGCCGATGACCTTCTCGGCGAGGTCGACCGCAGTGCGTCCGAGGTCGCCGCGCAATTCGGCGACGATCTGCTGACGCTGCGCGGTGAGCTGGTTGTGCCCGGCCGCGACGATGCGATCGCTCTCTTCCTGAGCCTGTGCCTTCATCTCGGCGATGATCTGCTGGCCCTGCGTGCGAGCGTCCTCACGGATCTGTGCTGCCTCGGTGCGAGCCTCGGCCAGCTGCGCGCGGTACTGCTCGAGCGCTGCCTGAGCCTCGGCCTGCGCCTCTTCGGCACGGACGAGACCGCCCTCGATCTTCTCCGTGCGCTCGTCGAGAACCCGCTGAGCCATGGGAAGAACGAACTTCCAGAAGACGAACGCGACGACAGCCAGGGCTACGATCGACCAGACGATGTCGTATACCGCAGGGATGAGAGGATTTTGCTCCTCACCCTCCGCTGCGAGTAGTGCGATAGTTGCTGCTGCCATGACGGTGTCTTAGAAAATGAAGCCGGCGACAAGGCCGATCAGGGCGAGTGCCTCGGTGAACGCGATACCGAGGAACATGGTGGTACGAACCTGTCCGGCCATCTCGGGCTGACGGACCATGCTCTCCATTGCCTTACCGACGAGGATGCCGATGCCGATGCCGGGGCCGATGGCGGCGAGGCCGAAGCCGATGGCGCCGTAGCCGGTGACGTTGGTCTCGACCGCTTCCTGTGCCAGGTACGCGAGGCTCATGGTGATTGTTTCCCTTTCTGTTGGCCCCCACCGGGTTCGGTGTGGGGCTCAGTTCTCGGTGTAGCCGGATGTGTAGGTCCGGCCGGAGTGGAAGTTCTAGTGCGAATCCGCGTGCAGCGAGGTGTCGATGTACACCGAGGTGAGCAGCGCGAAGACGTAGGCCTGCAGGAAGATGACCAGCAGTTCGAAGAAGGTGAAGGCCACGGCGGCCGCGAGCGACGCCACGCCGAACACCGCGGTGAAGTTCCCGGCCTCGAAGAAGAAGTACCAGGCAGACCCGAAGAACAGCACCAAGAGAATGTGACCCGCGAGCATGTTGGCCATGAGACGGACCATCAGCGTGAACGGGCGGAGGATGAAGGTCGAGATGAACTCGATCGGGATCAGCAGCAGGTGCAGGGCCGGAGGCACGTTCGGGACGACGATGCTGCTCTTGAAGTACTTGAGGAAGCCGTACTTCTTGATGCCGACGTAGAGGAACGTGACGTACGCGAACGCCGCGAGAACCATCGGCATGGCGATTCGTCCGTTGGACGAGATGTTCATGAACGGGATGACGCCCGAGATGTTCGTCGCGAGGACGACGAAGAAGATCGTCGAGATGACGGGGAGGAAGCGCCGTCCCTGTTCCTTGCCGAGAATCTCCTCCGCGATGTTGATCCGCACGAAGTCGAGTGCGAGCTCGGCGACGTTCTGGACTCCACGGGGTACCAGCTTCTGGCTACGGAGGGCCAGCACGAAGAACAGCAGAAGCAACCCGCACATGATCAGCCGCAGCATGACCAGTCGATCGATTTCGAACGGGGTTCCACCGAACAGGATGGCAGGCGGGTTGAAGTCGGCCAATGTGGGCGGGTGATAGCCCTCGGCCGTGAATGTGACGCTCAGCGGTCTCTCCCGTAGTCGGTCCGCAGTCGGTGTCGGCCTGCGGTTCGATCGGACAGTGGTGGTTCGATCGGACAGTGACGATCTACTAGCCGACGAGATCGACTCGCGAATTCGTCAGCTTCCTCCCGAAGGACTCGCTGTCGGCGTCGGCGACTCTCGTCGACTCGGCGGTTGCGCGGGGGCTTCCGCCTGCAAATCACAGGGGCGTCGGTCCCGTGTCCGGGCAACGCCTGATTGTGCTCGCTTGGCCCGAACCTTATCAAGACATCTACGACAGTGTGTAGACGGGGGTCCGGTCGGGTTACCGGCTGGTTCGCCGAACTACTACGAACCGTCGGAGGAGTTCGGCTCCTCGGGATCCGCCCCACGCTGCGGTGTGGCCGGTTCCACATAGAGCATCTTACTCTTCAGTACACCCCAGGTTTCCGCGCCGAGAACCAGCACCAGGGCACCGACCATCACCGCGACCAGGGTGGGCCGGCTGTAGAAGTCCAGGGGATTGAGCACGCCGAGCACGATCAGCGCGATCGCCATCTTGAGTAGCCAGCTCCCGAGCAGCACCGCGGCGGCGGTGAGCGGCGGGAGCTTGGCTGTCGCGAGCACGGTGACCGCAGTGACGAGGACGAAACCGCCGCCGATCCCGGCACCGAGGAGCGCTCCCCACACACCGGGCAGTCCGGCAGCGAGCCAGCCCACGACGACGCCCACGACGGCGAGGACCACCAGCCCGAGTGCGCCGTAGAGCACTGCGCGCCGCAGCGCCGCGGTGGATCCCCCGGGTACGGAGGTGGACAGGGCGAAATCCGGATCTGGGGAGGTCACGATGCCCCAGCGTAACGGATGCCCGATTCGTCCCTGCTCCCGATCGCACCCGCAGCGGGCGAGCTCCACCCGCGCGGTGCGCTCAGCCGTCGCCGTCGGCGTGGGCACCCTCGTGCTGGGTGCGGAGCGAGGGCACCGCGGTCACCACGAGCGCGAACACCAGCCCGCCGGCGAGAAGCAACACGACCGCACGACGATCGAACAACGCGCTGCCCACGGCACCGAAGGCGAGAACGCCGACCCACAGATAGATGAGGAGGACCACCCGGCGATGCGAGTGCCCGATCTGCAACAGGCGGTGGTGCAGATGCATCTTGTCCGGGCTGAAGGGACTCACCCCGGCGCGGGTACGCCGCACGATCGCGAGCAGCAGATCGAGGATGGGGATGAACATGACCGCACCGACGAGCAGCAACGGCGACAACAGACCGAGCAGATCGCGCGAACCGTACGCGGTGAGCGGGATTCGGCCGGACGCACTGGTCGCGATGGTCGCCAGCATGAGCCCGATGAGCATCGAGCCCGAATCGCCCATGAAGATCCGGGCCGGCTGGAAGTTGTGCGGCAGGAAGCCCAGGCATGCCCCGGCGAGGGCCGCGGCGAGCATCGCGGGCGGATAGGCACTGACGTCACCGCCCTGATCGTGCAGCAACCCGATAGAGAAGACACAGATCGCGGCAGAGGAGATCAAGCCCAGTCCCGCGGCCAGCCCGTCGAGCCCGTCGACGAAGTTCATCGCGTTGATCATCACCACGGACACGCCGATCGTGACCAGCCCGGCCTGCAACTGGTCGAGAACCACCGTCGTCCCCTCACCGAACGGGACGTACACGATGAACCAGCTCACCCCCATCACGACGAGGATTCCGGCCGCGGTGACCTGGCCGACGAACTTCGTCAGCGCATCCAGGCCCCAACGGTCGTCCACGACGCCCACCAGCACGATCACGAACCCGGCGACCAGTGCCGCCGGTATGTCGCGGGTGAACTCGAATCCCCTGGTGAGGGCGGGCAGTTGGGTGGCGAACAACAACGCGACCAGCATTCCGGCGTACATGCCGGTGCCCCCGAGGCGAGGAGTCGGCGCGACGTGGACGTCCCGATCGCGGGGAACGGCGACGGCGCCGAAGCGGATGGCCAGGACACGCACCAGCCCGGTCGCGAGGTAAGTCACCACAGCCGCCACGAACAGGACGAGCAGCAACTCCCGAATCGGGACTCCGGCCCCTCCCCCCGCCTGGGCCAGCGCGGCATGTGCCGGCACGGGGCCGGCGAGGACGGGAGCGGTCACGAGGCCGACGCTACCGCTGCCGGGAGGCCACCGGGCTGCCGAAACTCCGAGGACACCCGAGATCCGTCACCGGCGCCGCAGGCGTCGCGGCTCATGCAGGGCTCGCGCCGTCGAGCAGGGTCTCGGGCGGAACACCGAGGACCTCGGCCACGTTCTCGGTCCGGACGGCACCCTCGCGCAGGATGCGGACGGTGTCACCGGTGAGGTCGACGATGGTGGAGGCGAGACCGTGATCGGCCGGCCCCCCGTCCAGGTAGACGCTCACCATGCCGCCGAGCTGCCCCTTGGCTTCTGCCGCCGTGGTCGCCGGAGGCTGTCCCGAGATGTTGGCGCTCGACACGGCCAGCGGCCCCACGTCCCGAAGCAACTCGAGTGCGACCGGGTGCAACGGCATGCGCAGCATGACCGAGCCCTGGGTGTCGCCCAGATCCCAGGCCAGCGACGGGGCCTGCCGCACGACGAGGCTGAGGCCTCCCGGCCAGAACGCGCGAATGAGGTCACGGGCCTGCGGACGCACCGTGTAGACGAGTCCGTCGATGGTGTCCCAGGAGCCCACCAGCACCGGAACCGGCATGTCCCGTCCGCGGCCCTTCGCACGCAGCAGCGAGGCCACCGCGTCTCCGTCGAAGGCATCCGCGCCCAGCCCGTACAGCGTGTCGGTGGGCAGCACCACCAGGCGGCCGGCCTTCAGCGCGTTCTTCGCCGCGCTCAGTCCGGCGGCGCGGGAATCGGGACGGCCACAGTCGTACACAACACTCACGGCGTCATTCTTTCACTCCGGTGTTCGCTCGGATCCTCCGGCGGCGGCTCGGGCGGTGACGAGCGGCGGCGCTCCTGGCGTTCCTTCGCGGCGGCGATGCGTTCGGCCTCGACCTCCGTGGCCACCCGGTGTGCGACGACGAAGCGCGGCCGACCCGCGAGATCAGGGTGTTCGACGACGTCGCCGAACACTCGGCGACCGGCGAAGAGTGCCGCCACCTCGGCACCGTTGCTGTCGTCGTGCTCGACGCCGACCGCTCCCCCGATCCGGAGCCAGCGCGCGACGTTGGAGACCATCGGCTTGATCACCGACAGTCCGTCGGTACCGGCGAAGAGCGCGAGGTGGGGATCGTGGTCGGCGACCTCCGGTTCCAGGACCGCATCCTCGGGAACGTAGGGCGGATTCGCCACCACCAGATCGACGGTGCCGTCGAGTCGGCTGAGCAGCGCCCGGTCGGTGACGTCACCCTGGTGCAGGGCGATCGGGGTGTCCCCGTCCTGCTCACGGGCCGCGGCGTTGCGCCGAGCCCATGCCAGAGCGGAGGGGTCGATCTCGACGGCGTGGACCTCGGCGTCCGGGCGGGCGTGGGCGATCGCGAGGGCGAGGGCGCCCGAACCGGTACACAGGTCGAGCACGACCGGCGGCCGCCCGGCAGTGCCTTCGAGGAAGGCCAGAGCCCAGCCGAGGAGCAGTTCGGTCTCGGGACGCGGGACGAACACGCCAGGCCCGACCTCGAGATCGATGTTGCCCATCGCGGCGGTACCGAGCAGATGCTGCAGCGGGATCCGCCGGGCCCGCTGCGCGACCAGCTCGGTCAGTTGCTGCGCGACCGCGGCGTCCACGAGCGGTACCAGCCCGAGCCGGGTCCGTTCGACTCCGAGCAGGTGGGCGGCGATCAGCTCGGCGTCCACGCGCGGGCTCCCGACGCCTGCGGCCTCGAGCTGCGCGGTCGCTTCCGCCAGGGCCAGTCGGAGCGGTTGCCGGGTCACGAGCTACAGCCTGCCACGCCGGGGGTGTCACTCCGCAGTGAGCCGAGCCTCACGGTCCGCCTTTCCGAGTGCGTCGAACAGGGCGTCGAGTTCGCCGTCCAGTACCGCGTCGAGGTTGTGTGCCTTGAATCCCACCCGGTGGTCGGTGATCCGGTTCTCCGGGAAGTTGTAGGTGCGGATGCGCTCGGAACGGTCCACCGTGCGAACCTGGCTCTGGCGGTCCGCGGATGCCTCGGCCTCCGCGGCTTCCTCCGCCGCGGCCTGCAGACGCGCCGCCAGGACCTGCATCGCGCGGGCCTTGTTCTGCAGCTGCGAGCGTTCGTTCTGGCAGGTCACGACGATGCCGGTGGGCAGGTGCGTGATCCGCACCGCGGAATCGGTGGTGTTGACGCCCTGACCACCCTTCCCGGACGAACGGTAGACGTCGATCCGCAGGTCCGATTCGTCGATCTGGACTTCCTCGACCTCGTCCGGCTCCGGGTAGACGAGGACACCGGCGGCGGATGTGTGCACCCTGCCCTGGGACTCGGTGACGGGGACCCGCTGCACGCGGTGCACCCCGCCCTCGAACTTCAGTTTCGACCACACGCCCTCGGCGGTGTCGCTGCGCGACGTGATCGACAGGGTCGCGTCCTTGTACCCACCGAGATCCGACAGGGTCGTGCCGAGCATCTCCACCCGCCAGCCGTGGCGTTCGGCGTAGCGGATGTACATGCGAGCCAGATCGGCGGCGAACAGTGCGGACTCCTCGCCGCCCTCGCCGGACTTGACCTCGAGTACGACGTTGTCACCGTCGTGGGGGTCCCGCGGGGCGAGCAGATCGGTGAGGGTGCGGTCGAGCTCGTCGACCTGAGCCTCGAGCGCAGGGATCTCGGCGGCGAACGCGGAATCGTCGGCGGCGAGTTCCCGGGCGGCCTCGAGGTCCTCACGAGCCGCCTTCAGCTTCGTGTAGGCCGTCATCACCGGCGCCAACTCGGCGAACCTCTTGCCCACCCGCCGGGCCGCACCGGCGTCGTTGTGCAGTGCCGGGTCCGCGAGCTGCTGCTCCAGGCCCGCGTGTTCGGCGAGGATGTCGTCGATCGCCGACGGTTGCGTCCTTCCCGCCATGGGTGTGCTCCATTATCTGTCGAGACGGCCTGTCGAGTCCGGTCGTCGGAGGTGCCCGTCCGCACCTGCCGGCCGACGGCACGAAAAAGCCGACGCCCGACCTGTGACATACACAGGACGGGCGTCGGCGGGGTAGCTAGGAGTTGGCGGAATCCGCCTTCTCGGCACTCTTCTTCGCGGGCCGGCCGCCGCCCTTGCCGTAGCGGGCCTCGAAGCGCGCGACACGTCCACCGGTGTCGAGGATCTTCTGCTTACCCGTGTAGAACGGGTGGCACTGCGAGCAGACCTCGACGGTGATGCGTCCGCCGTCGGCGGTGCTGCGGGTCTCGAACGTGTTGCCGCAACCACAGACGACGGTGGTCGTCCCGTAGTCGGGGTGAATTCCTGCCTTCATGGTGTCCCTTTCGATGGTCGCCGGGTCGCCTTCGCCGTTCGAAGCCGTGAACCGGAACCGGACTCAGCCGTTCAGTATGCCAGAGCTGCTGCGAGCGCCCCAATCCGTACCGGATCAACGGGATCGACCGCACCTGCCCCCTTTTCCCTGTGGGTGAAGGGCACCTTCAGCCGGATCAACCGGTCGAACGGACCTTTCACCCGGAAACCGGGCCGCCACTGACAATGAATGTCAACGGCGACCCGGTCGGGTTTGTTCCGCAGTGTCCCGGCGGTCAGTCGTCGAGAGCGCCCGGCGCGGTCTTCGAGACCTGCATCAGGAACTCGACGTTGCTCTGCGTCTTCTTGAGACGGTTGACGAGCAGGTCGATCGCCGCCTGCGAATCCAGCCCGGAGAGCACCCGGCGCAGCTTGTGCACCACGGCGAACTCGTCCGGCGTCATGAGCAACTCGTCCTTGCGGGTGCTCGACAGATTGACGTCGACGGCCGGGAAGACACGCCGTTCGGCAATCTTGCGGTCGAGCTTGAGTTCGGCGTTACCGGTGCCCTTGAACTCCTCGAAGATGACGGTGTCACCGGTGGAACCGGTCTCCACCAGCGCCGAGGCGATGATGGTGAGCGAGCCACCGTTCTCGATGTTGCGGGCCGCGCCGAGGAACCGCTTCGGCGGATAGAGCGCCGTCGAGTCGACACCACCGGACAGGATTCGCCCCGACGCCGGCGACGAGTTGTTGTAGGCGCGACCCAGCCGGGTGATGGAGTCGAGCAGCACCACGACGTCCTTGCCCGCTTCGACCAGGCGCTTCGCCCGCTCGATGGCCAGCTCGGACACCAGGGTGTGATCGCTCGGCGGACGGTCGAAGGTGGAGGCGATGACCTCACCCTTCACCGAACGCTGCATGTCGGTGACTTCCTCGGGCCGCTCGTCCACGAGGACGACCATGAGGTGGCACTCGGGATTGTTCGTCGCGATCGCGTTGGCGATGTCCTGGAGGACCGTGGTCTTACCGGCCTTCGGAGGGCTGACGATGAGCGCGCGCTGCCCCTTGCCGATCGGCATGACCAGATCGATGACACGGGTCGTCAGGCGGTTCTGCTCGGTCTCGAGCCGCAGGCGCTGGTTCGGGTAGAGCGGCGTGAGCTTGTTGAACTCGGCACGATGCTTGGCGGCGTCGATGCTGCCACCGTTGACAGTGTCGATGCGCACCAGCGGGTTGAACTTCTGCCGCTGGTTGCTCTGCTCGCCCTCTCGCGCAACCCGGACCGCACCGGTGATCGCGTCTCCGCGGCGCAGACCGTTCTTGCGGATCAGGTTCATCGAGACGTACACGTCGTTGGGCCCCGGAAGGTACCCGGAGGTACGGACGAAGGCGTAGTTGTCGAGCACGTCGAGGATCCCGGCCACCGGCTGCAGGACATCGTCCTCACGAATCTCGACGTCGCGCTCGTTGCTCTCGCCGCCACGATCGCGCCCACGACGACGCTCACGGAACCGACGTCCCCGGCGCCCGCGGCCGCCTTCCTCGTCGTCGTCGTTGCGGTTGTCCTGGCGAGGACCGCCACCCTGGTTCTGGTTCTGATTGCCCTGGTTGCGGTTCCGGTCGCCGCGCTCGCGACGGTTGCCGCCCTGCTCGGAGCCGCCGTCGCCCTTGCCGGCGTTGTCCCGGCCGTCGCCCTTGCCGGCGTTGTCCCGGCCGTCACCCTTGCCGGCGTTGTCGCGGCCATCGGACTTGCCGGCGTTCTCGCGGCCGCCCTCGGCCCTCGGGCCGTCCTGCTTGCCGCCGTCCTGCTTGTCACCCTGCTTGTCCGGGCGCTGCCTGTCCGCACCCTGATCCGCGGCCTGATCGCCCTGCTCGGGAGCACCCGCGCGGCGTGCGGATCCACGGCGCTGGCGCCGGGGGCGTCCACCGCCCTGGTCGGAGTCCGCGGCGCCTTCGTCCGACGACGGCTGCTCGGCACTCTCGGCGACCGGCGCCGACTCGGTGCGCGGGGCGGCGGCGGGTGCCTGGGGAGCACCGGCCTCGGCGGCGGCAGCGGGAGCCTTGGCGCGCGAGGCCCGCTCACGACGTTCGGGGGCCGGGGTGCTGTCTCCGCCGGACTGACCCTGGCGTTCCTTGATGGCCGCGATCAGGTCGCCCTTACGCAGGCCGGACGTGCCCTTGATGCCGAGTTCGGCGGCGAGGGCACGGAGTTCGGCGAGAACCATGCCGGACAGCCCCGTGCCACGACGGGCGTCCGCTCGCTTGGCCGAGGCCGCGACGGCATCACTGCGCGCCGCACCGGCCTGGGGAGATTGCGTCACCTGCACGTCCGCGTCTGCGGGGCTGGCGATGAGTTCCGTATCGGTCACGGAGGTCCTTTCCTTCCCTCGCTCGCGCTGCGCAGAGCCGAGGGTTCGTCCCGTAATCCGGTCCACCGGATTCGGATGTGCCGTACGTAGTTGCATTTCGAAGAAACTGCCGGCTTGCCCGCCACACCACCGAAGAGCAGGCGCGTGTTCGAAAATCCATCACAAATAGAAAGTGCGGAGGATCCTGCCAGGACGCGTCAACCCCGGATGAACTGGAGTATTCGCCCTGGTGAAGCACCGGCGTCTGATGCGCACGATGTACGGACAGTGCCCAGAATAGCCTCGAACGTTCGAGTGGGCAAGGAGGCGGGCAACCGTGTCGGCCCGTTCCGGCCTCGGGACGGGCCTCTCAGGAGACCGCGACGCCGTCGGAGATGCCGAGTTCGTGGACCTGCATCCCGTCCGCCTCGGCATCTCGCCGGAGCCACTCGGGAAACTCCGCCGTGGTGAGAGCCAGCACGGTGGGGCCGGCGCCGGAGACCGTAGCGGCGATTCCCTCCGCACGAAGGCGCTCGATCCATCGAGTGGTGTGCGGGAGCGCGGGCGCCCGCTGAGCCTGATGGAGCCGGTCCTCCGTCGCGGGCATCAGCAGATCGGGCCGCTCGGTCAGCGCGACGACGGCGAGCGCGCCGCGGCTGACGTTGTACGCGGCGTCGCGGTGCGGCACCGAGTCCGGCAGCAGCCCTCGGGTGTGCGCGGTCGAGGAGCGTTCGCTCGGTACCAGCACGACGGCCCGGACACTCGGATGCACCGCCAGCCGGACCGCGCGATACTCCCGCGGCACGGCCGAGGCCCCTTCGGCCGAGGACGTCACACTGCTCCAGGACACCACTGCCCCACCGAGAACCGATGCGGCGGCGTTGTCGGGGTGCCCCTCGAACTCGGAGGACAACTGCACCAGCTGATCACTGCCGAGTGCCAGTTCCGGGTCGAGCTTTCCGGCCAGCCCGTTGGCGGCCGCCAGCCCGCCGACGACAGCCGACGCCGACGATCCGAGGCCTCGCGAATGCGGGATAGCGTTGCGGCACAAGACATCCAAGCCATCTGCCCACACACCTGCCGACTCGAGTCCGCGCTCGATGGCCCGCACCACGAGATGGGAAGGACCCCAGGGGACGTCGTCGGCACCCTCACCCTCGACACGGATGTTCAAACCCGAATCCGTTGTTGTCACCACGATCTCGTCGTACATTCCGAGAGCGAGACCCAGCGTGTCGAACCCCGGCCCGAGGTTCGCGCTCGATGCCGGGACACGGGCGGTGACGGTCAATCCGGTGGGAAGTGTCTGTGTCATCGGTGAAGTCCGGTTCTCCGCCTGGCGAGACGGGGATGCGGCCACTTATGCCAACTCGAGGGCCGAGGCGACCGCCACCGGGTCGACGGGGATGGGCTCCACGTGCGGCATACCGGTCAACGCCGTGTCCGGATCCTTGAGACCGTTGCCGGTCACGGTGCACACGACGGTGAGACCGGAATCGAGCCAGCCCTCCTTCTTCGCGGCGAGCAGCCCGGCGATACTCGCGGCGGAGGCCGGCTCGACGAACACCCCTTCGGTGGCCGCGACGAGCCGGTACGCCTCGAGGATCTCCTCGTCGGTCGCGGCACGGAACGCACCGCCCGACTCCTCCTTCGCCGACACCGCACCCTGCCAGGAGGCGGGTGAACCGATCCGGATCGCCGTCGCGATGGTCTCCGGATCCTTCACCGGCGCACCGTGCACCAGCGGTGCGGCACCCGCGGCCTGCACCCCGAGCATGCGGGGCGAGGACGACGTGATGCCGTCTGCTCGGTATTCGGAGTAGCCGCGCCAGTAGGCGGTGATGTTGCCCGCGTTGCCGACCGGCAGGGCGTGCACGTCGGGTGCCTTACCGAGCGCGTCGCAGATCTCGAACGCGGCGGTCTTCTGCCCCTCGATGCGGACCGGGTTCACGGAATTGACCAGCGCGATCGTCGGGAACTCCGCCGTGGTCTTGCGAGCGAGCTCGAGACAATCGTCGAAGTTGCCCTCGACCTGGATGATCTTGGCGCCGTGCATGACCGCCTGGGCCAGCTTGCCCATGGCGATCTTGCCCTGAGGGACCAGAACCGCGCAGGTCATCTTCGCCCGCGCGGCGTAGGCCGCGGCCGAGGCGGAGGTGTTACCGGTCGACGCGCACAGCACCGCCTGCTGACCACGGGCGAGGGCGTCGGTGACCGCCATCGTCATGCCGCGGTCCTTGAACGACCCGGTCGGGTTGAGCCCCTCCACTTTCAGGTACACGTCGCAGCCGGTGAGCTCGGACAGGTGCCCGGCGGGCACCAGCGGTGTACCGCCCTCGAGCAGCGTCACCGTCGTCCAATCCGGACCGATCGCGAGGCGATCGCGGTACGCCTCGATCAGACCGGGCCACGGGGTGTGGACGGCGGAGTTCTTCGAGTCGATGCCGGTCATTGTTCGGTGCCTTCCAATCGCAGCACGCTGGTCACAGCGAGGACGAATTCGAGTTTGCTGAGCGCGGCCACGGTCTCGGACAGGGCCGCATCGGTGGCGGTGTGGGTGACGACCACCAGGTGGGCCCCCTCACCGGCGCCCTCCTGCCGGACGGTGGAGATACTCACGCCGTGCTGGGCGAACTCCGCGGCCACCGCCGACAGGACACCCGCCTTGTCGGTGACCTGCATGTTCACGTAGTAGCGGGTGGGGATGTCACCGATCGGTGCGACCTCGAGGTTCGCGTACTTCGATTCCCGCGGGCCGCGACCACCGTTGACGCGGTTGCGCGCCGCCATCACCAGATCGCCCATCACGGCGGACGCGGTGGGGGCACCGCCCGCGCCCTGGCCGTAGAACATCAGCCGGCCCGCGTTCTCGGCCTCGACGAAGACGGCGTTGAAGGCACCGTTGACCGACGCCAGCGGATGCTGCAGCGGTACCAGCGCCGGGTACACCCGCGCCGAGATCCGTTCGCGGCCGTCCGGACCTGAGATCCGCTCGCAGATCGACAGCAGTTTGACCGTGCAGTCGAGCGCGCGCGCGGCCTCGAGGTCCGCGGCGGTGATCCGGCTGATCCCCTCGCGGTACACGTCCGCGGCGGTGACCCGCGTGTGGAACGCGATCGACGCGAGGATCGCCGCCTTCGCAGCCGCGTCGAAGCCCTCGACGTCCGCCGTGGGATCGGCCTCCGCGTAGCCGAGTCGCCCCGCCTCCGCCAGCGTGTCGGCGTAGTCCGCTCCGGTCTCGTCCATCGCGGAGAGAATGAAGTTCGTTGTGCCGTTGACGATTCCGGCCACCTTCGTGACCCGGTCACCGGCCAGAGACTGGGTGAGCGGCCGGATCACCGGAATCGCACCGGCGACGGATGCCTCGAAGTACAGATCGACGTTCTGCGCCTCCGCTGCCTCCGCGAGTTCGCCGGTGTGATCCGCCAGCAGCGCCTTGTTGGCCGTGACGACCGACTTGCCGGAGGTGAGCGCGGAGAGAATCAGCTTGCGCGGCAGGTCGATTCCGCCGATCACCTCGACGACGAGGTCGACGTCGGCGCGGGCGACGAGCGCCTCGGCGTCCGTGGTGAGCAGTTCCTCGGGAACACCCCGGTCCGCTCCCACCGTCCGCACCGCGACGCCGCGCAACTCGAGTGGCGCACCGACGCGCGCCTCGAGATCGGCGGAGTGCTCACGCAGAATCCGGACGACCTCGCTCCCGACGTTGCCGAGGCCGAGGACGGCCACACCGATAGCGCGATGCGCCGACTCGCTCACTGCGACACCTCCAAGCTCAGCAGATCTTCCACAGTTTCCCTACGCAGGATCACTCGCGACGATCCGTCGCGTACCGCCACGACGGCGGGCCTGCCGAGCAGGTTGTACCGACTCGACATCGAGTAGCAGTATGCACCGGTCGCCGCGACGGCGAGCAGGTCCCCCGCCCCGACGTCGTCCGGCATCCACGTGTCGCGGATGACAATGTCGCCCGTCTCACAGTGCTTGCCGACGACACGCGCGACCACGGGGTCTGCCCCGCTCACCCGCGAGACCAGCTTGCACTCGTACTCGGCCTGGTACAGAGAGGTACGGATGTTGTCGCTCATGCCGCCGTCGACGCTCACGTAGCGCCGGCGTGCCGTGGAGCCGACCGCGACGTCCTTGACCGTGCCGACCTCGTACAGCGTGATCGTCCCCGGTCCCGCGACGGCACGTCCGGGTTCGACCGCGATCGTCGGCTCGGGCAGCCCCACCGCCGCCGACTCGTTGCGAACGATGTCCCGCAACTTCGCCGCCAGCTCGTCCACCGGCGGCGGATCGTCGCTGGGAACGTAGGAGATTCCCATGCCGCCGCCCAGGTCGACGATCGAGATCTGCTTCGTCTTGTCCACACCGAACTCGGCGACGACGTCGCGGAGCAGACCGATGACCCGGTGCGCGGCGAGTTCGAAACCGTCCACGTCGAAGATCTGGGATCCGATGTGGCTGTGCAGGCCGACGAGCCGCAGGTGATCGGCCGCGAAGACGCGGCGTACCGCATCCATCGCGTCCCCACCGGCGAGCGAGAAGCCGAACTTCTGGTCCTCGTGGGCGGTGGAGATGAACTCGTGCGTGTGGGCCTCGACGCCGACGGTGACCCGGATCAGGACGTCCTGCACCCGTCCGGCCTCGGCCGCGACGGTGTCCAGCCGGTCGATCTCGGTGGCGGAGTCGAGCACGACGTGGCCGACCCCGGCCGCGACGCCCGCCCGCAGTTCGGTGACGGACTTGTTGTTGCCGTGCATCGCGATCCGTTCGGCCGGGAAGCCGGCGTGCAGGGCCACCGCGAGTTCGCCACCCGAGCACACGTCGAGGGACAGCCCCTCGTCGGCGACCCATCGCGCGATCTCGCCGCACAGGAACGCCTTGGAGGCGTAGTGCACCTTCGCGTCGGGGCCGAACGCGCCGACCATGTCCCGGCAGCGGGAGCGGAAGTCGTCCTCGTCGATCACGAACAGCGGGGTGCCGTACTTCTCGGCGAGCTCGGACACCCGGACGCCGGCGACGCTCACCTGGCCGTCGTCGTCCCGGCGGGCGTTGCGCGGCCACACGGCGGGAGCGAGCGCGCTGTACGCGGCCGCGTCCACCGGGCGCTCGGGCAGCCCCGGGGCGTGCAGTTGTTCGGCGTGAAGGGGTCCTGCGGGGTGCGCATTCATCACATCTGCTCCGGGGCGCTGACGCCGAGCAGCTCGAGACCGTTCGCGAGCACCTGGCGGGTGGCATCGCACAGCGCGAGCCGGGCGGTGTGGATGGGGGCCGGTTCCTCGTCACCCTGCGGGAGGATGCGGTGGGCACCGTAGAAGCGGTGGTACGCGCCGGCGAGCTCTTCGAGATACCGGGCGATGCGGTGGGGTTCCCGCAGCGCGGCGGCGCTGGAGACGACCCTCGGGTAGTCACCGAGGGTCCGGACGAGGTCGCCTTCCTGCTCGGACGTCAACAACGACAGGTCCGGGTCCGCCGAGGTGATTCCCAGATCCGCGGCGTTGCGGCCGACAGCCGACAGCCGGGCGTGGGCGTACTGGACGTAGTAGACGGGGTTCTCGTTGCCCGTGGAGGTCCACAGCTCCAGGTCGATGTCGATACCGGAGTCGACGGAGGAGCGCACGAGCGCATACCGGGCCGCGTCGACGCCGATCGCGTCGACGAGGTCGTCGAGGGTGATCACGGTGCCGGCGCGCTTGGACATCTTCACCGGCACGCCGTCACGAACGAGGTTGACCATCTGGCCGATGAGGACCTCCACCGTCGCGGGGTCGTCGTCGAACGCCGCGGCAGCCGCCTTCAGCCGTCCGATGTAGCCGTGGTGGTCCGCACCGAGCATGTAGATGCACAGGTCGAAGCCGCGGGCGCGCTTGTCCTGGAAGTAGGCGATGTCACCGGCGATGTAGGCCGCGTTGCCGTCGCTCTTGATGACGACGCGGTCCTTGTCGTCGCCGAACCGGGTGCTCTCGAGCCACCAGGCGCCGTCCTTCTCGTACAGGTTGCCGGACGTCTTCAGCGTCTCGACGGCCCGCTCGACGGCCCCGGATTCGAACAGCGAGTTCTCGTGGAAGTACACGTCGAAGTCGACACCGAAGTCGTGCAGGCTCTTCTTGATGTGCGCGAACATCAGGTCCACCCCGAGGGCGCGGAACACTTCCTGACGTTCGGCCTCGGGCAGGTCCAGGGCGTCGGGGCGCTGGGCGAGCACCTGCGTGGCGATGTCGGAGATGTAGGCACCGGCATATCCGTCCTCGGGCGCTGGCTGTCCCAGTGCGGCAGCCACGAGGGACCGGGCGAACCGGTCGATCTGCGCACCGTGGTCGTTGAAGTAGTACTCGCGTACCACCGTCGCGCCCTGGGTGCCGAGGATGCGTCCGAGGGCGTCTCCGACGGCAGCCCACCTGGTGCCGCCGAGGTGGATCGGGCCGGTCGGATTGGCCGAGACGAACTCGAGGTTGATGTTCGTGCCGGCGAGGGAGGATCCCGACCCGTAGGAGGGGCCGGCGGCGAGCACGCTCTCGACGATGCGCCCCTGTGCGTCCGCGGCGAGCTTGATGTTGAGGAAGCCCGGGCCCGCGATCTCGGCGCTGTCGATCCCGTCCACCTGGGACAATTCCTCTGCCAGCCATCCGGCCAGCTCACGCGGATTCGTCCCGACCTTCTTCGCCACCTGCATCGCGACGTTCGTGGCGTAGTCACCGTGCTCGGGGTTGCGCGGACGCTCGACGGTGAGCGTCTCGGGCAGGACGGACGCGTCGAGGCCACGCCCGGCGAGCACTTTCGCCGCGGTCGCGCGCAGGAGTTCGGCAAGGTCAACTGGAGTCACAGGTGTCCATCCTATGGGTTTGAGCGCGCCGTCCGTGAACGACCTGGGCACGCCACACTCGGCCGGGCCTCTCCCAGCTTCCGTTCAGGTTCTGTCAGTACAGTGGTGAGGCCCTGTACCGTGCACCCGGCAAGCTCCGGTGCCACCGCACTTCCGGCAGGCGCCGGTTCCAGCACACCGCCGGTTTCCTCACAGCGAAAGAGCACACATCCATGCCCAGTGGTTCGGACGGTCACGGACCGAGCAAGAAGTCGGCCAAGTCCGCGAAGGCGATCAAGGCGGCCCAGAAGAAGAGCAACCCCCGCGGCAAGAGCGGTGGCGGCCCGGCCCCCCGCAACGTTCCGTGGATGACGATCGGTGCGGTCGCCGTCGTCGCGGCCCTGATCGCGGTACTCGCGGTGAACCTGTATCCGAAGTACCAGGCCAACGAGGAAGCTCAGCGGTGGGCGCCCACCGCCGACAACCCGGACCCGTCGGACGACATCGCCGGGGTGACCAAGATCGACTACCCGGCAGGCATCCACGTGGAGCCGACCCAGCGGGTCGCCTACGACCACACTCCCCCGTTCGGCGGGCCGCACGACGCGGTGTGGGCGACGTGTACCGGAACCGTGTACCCGGAGCCGATCCGCACCGAGAACGCGGTCCACTCACTCGAACACGGCGCGGTCTGGATCACCTACGACCCGGACGCGCTGTCGGACGACCAGCGCGAGGTGCTCGTCGACAAGGTGGACGGAAACACCTACATGATGCTGTCCCCCTTCCCGGGCCAGGACACCCCGATCTCGCTGCAGTCGTGGGGCCACCAGTTGGCCGTCGACTCCGCGGACGACGAGCGGGTCGACCAGTTCGTCAACGCCCTGCGCCTCAACCCGAACACTCACCCGGAGGTCGGCGCCAGCTGCTCGACCATCCCCGGTTCCGGCTTCGACACCGACACCCCGCCCGCCTTCGACCCGAACCCGCCGGGACCTGACGCGGTGCCGATGGACGGCGGCGGTATCCAGCCCGATCCGAGCGAGCTCGTACCGGGTGGCGGCGGACTGCCGGGCGGACTGCCCGGAGGCGCGCAGCTGCCGCCGGAGTTGCAGCAGCAGCTCGAGCTCCCCGCCGACGGCGCGCCCGCCCCGGCAGGTCAGTGATGGCGGACGACACCGACACGGACGACGCCCGGCGGGCTCCCCGCAGCCAGCGCACCGCGCTGCTGGTGGTCGGCCTTCTCGGGGCGATCGTCCTCGGCTTCGCGATCGGCGTCCTGGCGAGGATTCCGCTCGGTGACGACGGTGTCCCGGGCGCCGACTCGGTGGACGTGGGCTTCTCACAGGACATGAGCGTGCACCACAACCAGGCCGTGGAGATGTCTGCGATCGCGATGACCACCGCGGTCGATCCGGCCGTACGGAACCTGGCCTACGACATCCTCACCACCCAGCAGAACCAGATCGGGCAGATGCAGGGCTGGCTGGCCATGTGGGACCAGCCGGCACTGCCGACCGGCGGTTACATGGGCTGGATGACGGAAGGGAACGGCGGGCACGGGGCGCACGGCGACGAATCCACGGGTCACGGTGCGCAGGAAGACCCCGATTCCGCGGGGCACGGTACGAGCGAGGGCCCGATGAACCGGATGCCGGGCATGGCCACGTCGGAGGACCTCGCGGCACTGCGTCAGGCATCCGGTACGGACGTGGACGTGCTGTTCCTGCAGCTGATGCTGCGCCACCACGAGGGTGGCCTGCCGATGATGGAGTACGGCGCCCAGTACGCGTCGGAGTCGGTGGTCCGGAACATTGCCCAGAAGATGGTCGACACCCAGACCAGCGAGTCCGAACTCATGACGTCGATGCTCGCCCAGCGCGGCGCGGTACCCCTTCCGCTCAACTGATCAGCCCCTCGACTGATCAGCCTCTCCACCGATCGTCCCGATTCAGGACCACACCCAGTCACGGACCTCGGGCATGTCCTCGAGGTGTTCGACGACGTAGGTACGGTGCCGTTCGAGTTGATCGCGGCAGTGCGCGGCGAGTTCCTCCGCGCCGTCCGGGGCCCGACGGGAGCGGCGCAGCGCCTCGATCACCAGGTGGTAGCGGCTCATCCGATTGAGCACGACCATGTCGAACGGCGTTGTCGTCGTGCCCTGTTCGCTGAACCCGCGAACGTGGAAACGGCCCGGGTCCGGGCGGCCGTGGAGCAGTTCGTGCACGGCGCGTGAGTATCCGTGGAAGGCGAAGATCACGTCGGTGTCCTCGGTGAACAGTTCGGCGAACTTCTCCTCCGCGAACCCGTGCGGGTGGTCGGCGGGCGGGAGCAGCCCCATCAGATCGACGACGTTGACCACGCGGGTGACGAGATCCGGCGTCCAGTCCCGGAGCAGTTGAGCGGCCGCGAGCAGCTCCTGGGTGGGGACGTCTCCCGCGGCCGCGAGCACGACATCGGGGCCGTCGCCGCCCACCGTCTCCTCGGTTCCGGCCCACTGCCACACCGAGGCACCCGCCGCGCAGTGTTCGTTGGCCTCGGCGAGCGTGAGGTACTGCAGGTGCGGCTGCTTGTCGACGACGATGAGGTTCACGCGGTCGGTACTGCGTAGGCAGTGATCCGAGATCGACAGCAGCGTGTTCGAGTCCGGCGGCAACCAGACCCGGACCACGTCCGGCGCCAGCAGAGTGACGGAGTCGATCATGCCCGGCCCCTGGTGACTGAACCCGTTGTGGTCGTTCCGCCAGCAGGTGCTCGTGAGGAGGATGTTCAGCGACGACACCGGGGCGCGCCACGGCAGCTCGGTGGCATGCTGGAGCCATTTGGTGTGCTGGATGATCATCGACGCGGCCACCATCGCGAACGCCTCGTAGCTCGCGAAGATCCCGTGCCTACCGGTGAGCAGATACCCCTCGAGCCACCCCTCGCAGAGATGCTCGCTGAGCACTTCCATGACACGACCGTGCGGCGACAGCGCCTCGTCGTACTCGGTGGTGGGCAATTGCCAGCAGCGGTCCGTCGCCTCGAACACCGCACCGAGCCGATTGCTGTTCGTCTCGTCGGGACAGAACAGCCGGAAGGTTCCGCCGCCGTCCTCCGTCGTCGTCTCGCGGTAGAGATCCCGCATCAGTTCGCCGAGGACACGGGTCGTCTCGTGGAAGGCGGCACCCGGCTTCTCGATCTCCACCTCGTAGCGGGACAGATCCGGGATCGGCAGTTCGGCACGCAACCGCCCGCCGTTGGCGTACGGGGACGATCCCATGCGCTTGTCGCCTTCCGGCGCCAGGGCGGCCAGCTCGGGCGCCAGAGCGCCGTTCTCGTCGAACAGGGTGTCCGGGCCGTAGGACCGGAGCCACTGTTCCAGCTGGTGCAGGTGGGCCTCGTTCGTCCGCACTCCGGACAGCGGCACCTGATGCGACCGGAACGTCCCCTCGACGAGCTTCCCGTCGACGATGTGCGGCCCGGTCCATCCCTTCGGGGTGCGCAGCACGATCGCGGGCCAGCGGTAGTGATCCGGTGTCTCCCCCGCGCGGGCGGCGCCCTGGATCCGGGTGATCTCCCGGTGGGCGACGCCGAGAGCCGACTCGAGTTCGCGGAACACCGTGTGCGGGTCGTCGCCCTCGACCAGGATCGGTGCCCACCCCTGGCCGGTGAGGAAGGCTTCGATGTCGGTGTCCCGGCTCCGGCCGTAGACGGTGGGACCGGCGATCTTGGCGCCGTTGAGATGAAGGATCGGAACAACGGCCCCGTCGCGCGCGGGGTCGAGGAACGCCGGCAACTTCCACGAGCCCGACAGCGGGCCGGTCTCGGCCTCTCCGTCACCGATGACGCACGCCACCAGCAGGTCCGGGTGATCGAAGGCCGCGCCCGCCGCGTGCGCCAGTGCGTAGCCGAGCTCGCCGCCCTCGTGGATGCTGCCGGGCGTCTGCACGCTGACGTGGCTCGGGATTCCACCCGGCGTCGAGAACTGCCGGCACAGCCGGTGGATGCCCGCGGCGTCCGGCGAGACGTCGGGGTACACCTCGGAGTAGGTCCCCTCGAGGTAGGTCGACGCCACCAGCGCCGGCCCGCCGTGGCCGGGCCCGGTGAGGTAGAGCCAATCCGATCCGGTCCGACGGATGTGCCGGTTGAGGAGGGTGTAGATCATCGACAGCCCGGGGCTGGTTCCCCAGTGTCCGAGGAGCCGGGGCTTGATGTGCTCGGGCCGCAACGGCTCCCGCAGGAGGCTGTTGTCCTGCAGGTAGATCTGCGCGACGGTCAGGTAGTTCGCTGCCGCCCACCATCGCAGATCGAGTTCGAGTTCCGCGTCGGTGTACTCCGAGTCCGCTGTGAGCTGATCTGCCATGCTTCGACGTCTCCCTGGGAGTTCGCACGTGTGCTCGGGCTCCCCGAGCCTATGGCTCCGCCCACGCACCTCGCAGTGCTTCCGCGCAGCGCCCGGCGGAGAACTCGGCCACACCGACACCCGACGGCGAGCCGATTTGCAGTCGGGCACGGGTCATGCGCTACGCTAGGCCCGCCCAACAGGTACACCGGGATTCCCGGTGCGCCCCCGTAGCTCAGGGGATAGAGCGTTCGCCTCCGGAGCGAAAGGTCGCAGGTTCGAATCCTGCCGGGGGCACCCACTTCTTCGATCGGATTCCTCGTCCGGCCGAACGAGATCTCCGGGGCCCGATCTCTCGTATCTCGATGGTGCCCGGTATCTCGATGGTGCCCGGTATCTCGATGGTGCCCGGTCACTGTCCCCCGATTCTCCCGTCACCGTTCTTCCCGTCGATGATCGGCCGGTGCCGCGCCAGCAACTCCACCAATTCCGCCGGCACCGGGATGTCGAATCGGTCGGTCGTACCGCCGGTCGTCCCCTTCCACTGCTCCACCTCGGTGTGCAACCGCTCCATCTTCTGATCGAGCATCGTCGCCGCCGTCGCGGCCTCGGTGAGCTCGTCGAGCAACCGCTCGGGAATGTTGCGGTCGTACTTGTAGTAGATCTTGTGCTCGAGACTGGCCCAGAAGTCCATCGCGATGGTGCGGATCTGCAACTCGATGCGTACCGGCTGGACTCGGTCGGTGAGGAACACCGGCACCTCCACGATCAAGTGCAGGCTCTGGTAGCCGTTGGGTTTGGGGCGGGCGATGTAGTCCTTCGTCTCCAGCACCGTGACGTCGGACTGGCCGCCGATCATCTCCGCGAGCCGGTAGGTGTCCGAGATGAAGCTGCACGTGATTCGGATACCCGCGATGTCCTGGATGCCCTCACGGATACCGTCGAGGGTGAACGGCACGTCCTTGCGCTGCACCTTGCGCAGGATGCTCTCGGCCGACTTGACCCGGGAACTCACGTGTTCGATCGGGCTGTACCGATGGATGTGGGTGAACTCCTCGCGCAGGATGTTGATCTTGGTGAGCATCTCCGCGACACCGAACTCGTACGACATCATGAATCGGGTGAACTCGTCCCGCAATTGGGCGAGTTGCCGCACGGGATCCGGCTCGGGTCTGTCGTCAGGGCTCACGCCGTCCAGTCTGCCAGCCGAACCCGGGCACCGAGGATGCCCGGAAACCGGCGGTAGCCGTGCTCGGCGCCGGCGCCGTCACCGGTGCGGCTCGATGATCGCCACGATCGACGCGATCTCGGCGCGAGGAATCGCGAAGTACTCGGTGACGTGGATCGCCGTGGACTCTGCCGGGGTGGCACCGACATCGAGCAGATACCTGGCGACGACGTTCTCACCCCACTCGTGGAAGCGAGCCTCCCGCACCCCGTGGATCGCCTCGTACTGCGCCCCGTTCTCGAGTTCGTCACGGATGAACCGGCCCGAGTCACCGGTACGCTGCCCGTTCTCCACCCGCCACGCGCCCTCGGCGAACCGGACCTTCGAGGCGTCGTGGCTGACGAGAGCGTCGATGTAGGCACGGGCGAGCGCGACACGGCCGGTGTCCGGTGTGTCCAGGGCATGCCGTGCCAGTGCCCCGAGCAAGGCCTCGGCCAGTTCCGGGCGGCAGATGACGAGATCCGGCAGATACGGGTGGGATTCGTTGTACAGCAACGGTGTTCCGTCGATCCTCGAGCAGTGCAGCCCGGCTGCCTTCGCCACCCCGACAGGTGCGGCGGAATCCCATTCCCACTGGCCGCCGGCGTGCACGTACGCGTCCGCCTCACCGCGCAGGACGGCCATCGCCTTGGCCCCTGCCGAACCCATCCCGACGACCTCGGCGCCCACGTCGGTCGCCACCGCATCCGTGAACGCCGGCGGGCGGCTGTCGCTGACCACGATCCGGGGATGTGCCGCGCCCGCACCCAGACGATCGCGGTCGTGGTCGCCGTTCTCGGTGTCGTAGACGACCCCGAGCGCCGGCTGGGCCACCGCGGCGGCGGTGATCCCACGGTCGCGTTCCCACAGTGCGACGTGCACCGCCCAGTCCGTCCGGCCGGCGAGCCCGTACTCCTTGGACCCGTCCAGCGGATCGATGATCCACACGCGGTCGGCGGACAGCCGCGCACTGTCGTCCGCGGACTCCTCGGAGAGGACGGCGTCGTCACCGCGCTCGGCGGCGAGTCGGCCGGCGAGGAAGGCGTGCGCGGCCCCGTCCCCCCGGCGGCCGAGTTCCCTGCCGTCCACGGTGCCCATACCCGCGTCGCGGATCTCGAGCAGCAGTTCTCCTGCCCCCTGGGCGATGTCGGCGGCGAATTTCGCGTCGGTGCTCACAGTCCCAAGAATCCCACAATCGCGGCCGCCTGGTCGGCCGGATCGCCGTCGGACGGGCGCAGCGCGAGTTCCGGATGCTCCGGCGGCTCGTACGGGTCGTCCACGCCGGTGAACCTCGTGATCTCCCCCGCCCTGGCCCGCGCGTACATACCCTTGGGATCACGCGCCTCGCACTCGGCGAGCGGGGTGTCCACGAAGACCTCGACGAAGGGGATGCCCGCGGCACGGTGCCGCTCGCGCACCCGCTCCCGATCCTGCTGGTAGGGACTGATGAGACAGGCGATCGCCACCACTCCGGCCTCGGCCAGGACGATCGCGACCTCACCGACCCGGCGGACGTTCTCGGCGCGGTCCTCGGGGGCGAAACCCAGATCCGCAGTGAGCCCGTGACGCAGGTTGTCCCCGTCGAGTCGATGACAGGCGACGTGTTTCGCATGCAGGGCACGCTCGAGTTCCACTGCCACGGACGACTTCCCCGAGGCGGACAGGCCGGTGAGCCAGATGGTTGCCGCCGTGGGTCGTTCGCCGTCCGCCGCGGTCCCACGGTGCCACACCACAGGCGTACCCGACAGCGACGGACCGGTGATCATTCCTGCGGCGACGGTGTCTCCGGTGACCTCGTCGACGAGCACGAAGCTGCCGGTGCCCCGATTCCGGCGATACGGATCGAACGTCAACGGGTCGGTCGTCGTCACCCGGATCCGTCCGATCTCGTTGAGCTCCAGGGACTCCGCGGTGGTGTCGCGGTGCAGGGTGTTGACGTCCAGCCGGTAGTCCAGCCCGCCGACGCGAGCGCCGGTGCTGCGAGTCCCGTGCAACATCACATACCGGTCGCCCGAATGCAGCTCACGACGGTCACTGAGCCAGCAGACCATCGCATCGATCTCCCTACCGATCAGCGGCCGGTTCCCGGGACGGCAGAGCAGGTCGCCGCGCCCGACATCCAGCTGGTCCTCGAGCTCGACGACCACCGCACTCGACGCGAAGGCCTCGGCAAGCGGGGCCCCTCCCGGGCCCCAGATCGCCCGGACCGTCGAGGTCCGCCCGGACGGGACCACCATCACCTCGTCCCCCGGCTTGAACACGCCACCGACCACGGTGCCGGCGTACCCGCGGAAGTCGTGCAACGACGAATCCGACTGCCGCTGCGGCCGAATGACGCACTGCACCGGCATCCGCGCATCGACGAGGTTGCGGTCCGAGGCGATGTGGACGCTCTCGAGATGACCGAGGAGGGACGAGCCGTCGTACCACGGCATGTTCACGGTGCGCTGTGCGACATTGTCCCCGTGCAGTGCCGAGACGGGCACGAACGACAGGTCCTGGACGTCGAGCTTCATCGCGAACCGGCGGAATTCCTCGACGACCTCCTCGAATCTCGACTGCGACCAGTCGACCAGGTCCATCTTGTTGACGCACACCACCAGGTGCGCGATTCCGAGGAGGCTCGCGATGAACGCGTGCCGGCGCGTCTGTTCCACCACGCCGTTGCGTGCGTCGACGAGGACGAGCGCCACATCCGCCGTCGACGCTCCGGTGACCATGTTCCGGGTGTACTGCTCGTGGCCCGGGGTGTCCGCGATGACGAACTTACGCCGGGGAGTCGCGAAGTAGCGGTGCGCGACATCGATGGTGATGCCCTGCTCCCGCTCGGCCCGCAGCCCGTCGGTGAGCAGTGCGAGATCGGTGTGATCGGCGCCGCGACTTCGGCTCGTGCGCTCGACCGCGTCGAGTTGATCCTCGAACACGGCCTTGGAATCGAAGAGCAGCCGGCCGATGAGGGTGGATTTCCCGTCGTCGACGCTTCCTGCCGTCGCGACCCGGAGTAGTTGCTGCATCAGAAGTAGCCCTCCCGCTTGCGGTCTTCCATCCCTGCCTCCGAGATCCGGTCGTCGGCCCGGGTCGCACCTCGCTCGGTCACCCTGCTGGCCGCGACCTCCACGGCGACCTGCGCCGCGTTGCTCGCGGTCGACTCCACACAGCCGGTGCACGTGGCATCGCCGACCGTCCGGAACCGGACCGAAGCCTCCACCGGCTCCTCGCCCGGCGCGAGCTCGAGAAATCGAGTGTGCGCCAGGAGCATTCCGTCGCGGAGCACCACCGGCCTGCGGTGCGCGTAATACAGCGGCGGCAGGTCGATCCGCTCACGGTCGATGTACTGCCAGATGTCGAGCTCGGTCCAGTTCGAGAGCGGGAAGACCCGGATGTGTTCGCCCCGCCGGTGCCGGCCGTTGTAGAGCGACCACAGCTCGGGCCGCTGGGCCCGCGGATCCCAGCGCCCCTCGCGGTCACGGAAGCTGAAGATCCGCTCCTTCGCGCGTGCCTTCTCCTCGTCCCGTCTCGCACCGCCGAACACCGCGTCGAACCTGTGCTCGGCGATGCCCCGGAGCAGGGCGGTCGTCTGCAGCCGGTTGCGGCTGGCACCCGGCCCGTGATCCTCGACGACCCGCCCCGCATCGATGTCGTCCTGCACCCGGATCACCTCGAGATCCAGGCCGAGGTGCTCGCGAGTGCGATCGCGGAAATCGATCACCTCGTCGAAGTTGTGGCCGGTGTCGATGTGCATGACCGTGAAGGGCACGGCCGCGGGCCAGAATGCCCGCGCGGCCAGGTGCAGCATCACCACCGAGTCCTTGCCGCCGGAGAAGAGCAACACCGGTCGTTCGAAGGTGGCCGACACCTCACGGAAGATGTGCACCGACTCGGCCTCGAGCGCGTCGAGGTGCGAGAGCTCGTAAGCCGGTGGCGGATGGATCGTGGATGACATCGAGGTCTCCTCGTCTGCGGCCCGTGAGTATCGACGCCCACGTCGGTACATATTTGTATCGGGCCGGTCCAAGCGGAACACCTCGACAATAGAACGCGTTTCAGTTGTCGGTCAATGGCCGGGTGCCGCGGCAGCCACCGGCGCACGACCGCCCACGTCGGAGGTGATCGCCGCGGCAGTCGCCGCCAGATCCCGCCCCCGCCGTGCGATCTCACCCGACGACAGCGTGGTCCCGACGTAGAGCGTGAGGACCATCGCCTGATGCCCGCCGGCGTCGAAGGTCGGGGCGGCGATCAGGTGAACGGCACTCTCCCCGTCACCGTCGGGCAGATACACCCGCTCGCCGAGGCTCGAGACCAGGTCGCCCAACGCGGCGCGCAGTTCGGCCGACAGGTCGTGGTCGGCCACTCCCGCCATGAGCGTGTGCAGTTGCCGACCCACCGGCGTCAGCGTCTCCACGAGGTACCCCGTCCGGACACACTCCTCGACGACGCTCGCGAGCCGGGTGCGATCGTGACGCACGGGCAGCGCGGGCTCACGGCGCAACCAGGACTCGAGGGCCTCCGCCCCGTCCCACAGCACGTACATCAGTCCGACCGGGGGCGCGAACGGGTAGCTCTCCCCGACCTTGACCCCGGCCCGCACACCCGGCGGGCTGGTGACCTCGAGGACGGCGATCCGATCACCCACCACCGCCGACGCGGTGCACGTGGTGCCGTAGCGCTCGCTCAGCACGGCCAGGTGCGCCCGCGCGACCGGACCGGCGACGTATCCCTCCTGAGCGGCGCGCCCGACCGCCACCAGCGCGGGACCGAGACCGTAGGTCTTCGACGCCGGATCGCGATGGAGGTACCCCGCCTCGGCCAGTACCGACAGGATCCCGAGGCAGGTGGGCTTGCTGAGGTCGAGCCGACGGGCGAGCTCGGACAGGCCGAAGCGCCTGCCGCGGTGTGCCACCAGGAAGTCCAGCACCTGCACGACCCGCTCGGTGGGCGGGGAGCGACGGCCGGTCCGGGGCGCGGATTCGATGTCGTCCATTGACCAGCTCCTAGAACGCGTTCTATTGTCGGATACGTCAACTTCTACCACAGAGGTACAGATGTGTACCACCGCCCGTCGCGTCGTCACGATTCGGGCGGCTGTTCATCGATCCCCCGCGGGGCCCGCCGTGTCCGTCCCGCGAGTCAGGAGCAGCACGTGCTGACCGATGCCTTCGCCGAATCCCTCGCCGAGGCCGAGAAACTGATCGCCGCCGCACCGCACGTCGAGAGCGAACAGGATCTCGTCGAGGGCTACCGCTATCTGGCGGGCGGGATCCTGGCCACCACGCACGCCGCCTGGGCGGTCGACCGGAGGCACCCCACCTTCATCTCGGGCACCGGGCCGTACACCAAGATGGGCCTGGACAATCCCGACACCCTCTACCTCGGGGCCGTCATCAGCGACGACGCCGAGTATGTGGTCACCGGAACACGGGGAACCACAACAGATCTCAGCTTCCAGGTGCTGTCGGGAAATTACACCGCCGCGAACGTACCCGGCAGCGAGTCCGCCTTCGACGACCGCGCGATCGACATCGCACCCGACGGCAGCTTCGAAATCCGGTTCGGTCCCGAGCCGGCCGCGGGCCGACGCAACTACGTCACCCTCGCGCCCGGTTCGTCGCAACTGGTCGTCCGCGAGGTCTACGGCGACTGGAGCCAGCGGCGGGGCACTCTCCGGATCACCCGACCCGACACGGCCGGTGAGCCCGCGGTGCCGCTGACCCCCGAAGACGTCGAGAAGCGCTACGCCCGGGCCGGGAAGGCGCTCGTGTCGCGGGTGCGGACGTGGCTGAAGTTCCCCGAACGGTTCTATCTCGACCAGCCGGCGAACGAACTCACCGAGCCGCGGTCCACGCCGGGCGGCCTCGCGACGCAGTATTCGTCGGTGGGCCACTACTCCCTGGGGCCGGACGAGGCGATGATCATCACCGTCCCGCACTCGGATGCCCCCTACCAGGGGTTTCAGCTCGGAAGCCTCTGGTATATCTCCCTCGACTACACCGGGCACCAGTCCTCGCTGAACACCTCGCAGTCCCAGACCGACCCCGACGGGATGATCCGGCTCGTGGTGTCCGAACGTAATCCCGGGATCACCAACTGGATCGACACGGTGGGTCACCGCCGCGGATATCTCCAGTTCCGCTGGCAGCGTCTGTCACGCGAGCTCACCGCCGACGACGGCCCCGTCGCGCAGGTCGTCCCGTTCGAGCAGATCGCCGACCACCTGCCCTACCACGGGTCCAACGTCATCGATCCCGAGGACTTCGCCTCCCGCATCGCCGCGCGCCGCGCGGCGGTCGCCGATCGGATGCTCGCATGACCGAGACGCCGACACTCCTGCAGGACAAGGTGGTCGTCCTCTCCGGGGTCGGGCCGGGGCTGGGCCGCACGCTCGCGGTCCGCTGCGCCGAGTCCGGGGCTGCGGTCGTGCTCGCCGCGCGGACGAAGGAACGCCTCGACGAGGTCGTCGCGGAGATCACCGCATCCGGGGGGCGTGCGGTCGCCGTTCCGACCGACATCACCGATCGGTCCTCGGCCGAGAACCTCGTCCGGGAGGCGATCGACGCTTTCGGACGAGTCGACGTACTGGTCAACAACGCCTTCTCCGTACCGTCGATGAAGCCGCTCGCGGACACCGACTTCGACCGCATCCGGGCGAGCTTCGAACTCACCGTGCTCGGTGCCCTGCGGCTCACCCAGTTGTTCACTCCGGCACTCGCCGAATCACGGGGCGCGGTCGTCGACATCAGTTCGATGGTGATTCGACACTCGCAGCAGCGATACGGCAGCTACAAGATCGCCAAATCGGCCCTGCTCGCACAGTCCCAGTCCCTCGCATCGGAACTGGGCGGCCACGGCATCCGAGTCAACTCCGTGGCACCGGGATACATCTGGGGCGAGACGCTGAAGGGCTACTTCGCACACCAGGCCGGCAAGTACGGCACCACCGTCGAGCAGATCTACGAGGCGACGGCCGCGAACACCGACCTGGGGCGGCTTCCCACCACCGAGGAGGTCGCCGACGCCGTGCTCTTCCTCGCGTCTCCGCTCGCGAGTGGGATCACCGGGCAGTGCCTGGACGTGAACTGCGGCGAGTTCCATCACTGACAGCGAGGAGAGAATGCACGTGAGCGAGCGAACGACCGTCGGCACGATCGAGGACCTGCACGCATCGGCGACACGGATCACCGGCCTCGACGACTTCGGCGAGGACGACTACCGGGAGGCACTCGGGGTGCTGCTCGAGTCGTATCGTCGCGACGAGCAGCTGACTCCGTTCGGCAGCAAGATCTCCCGGGTGTTCCTGCGCGGCGCCCTGGTGGCCCGACTGCTCGGCGAAGCAGCATGGAAACAGCACCCCGAACACGCGGAGGTCGCGGTGGAGCGCCCGATCTTCGTCACCGGGCTCCCCCGCACCGGCACCACCGCGCTGCATCGGCTGCTCACCGCGGACCCCGGCCACCAGGGCCTGGAGATGTGGTTGACCGAGATGCCACAGCCGCGGCCGCCGCGCGAGAGCTGGGAGTCGAACCCCGTATTCCGGCGGATCGACGACCAGTTCGCCCGGCATCATGTCGAGCATCCCGAGTTCATGGGGGTGCACTACATGTCCGCGGGCGAGGTGGAGGAGTGCTGGCAGTTGCTCCGCCAGACGTTCAAGTCCGTGTCCTACGAGTGCCTCGCGCATCTGCCGACGTACTCGGACTGGCTCCGGAACCAGGACTGGACGAACGCGTATCGACGGCACCGGCGCAACCTCCAGCTCATCGGGTTGCCGGATCGCGATCGGCGGTGGGTGCTCAAGAACCCCAGTCATCTGTTCGCGCTCGACGAACTCATGGCCGTGTATCCGGATGCGCTGGTGATCCAGACCCACCGGCCACCCCGCACGATCGTGCCGTCCGTGTGCAGCCTCGCCGAGCAGGCCACCGACGGCTGGTCGGATCGTTTTCGCGGTGAGGTGATCGGACGCAGCCAACTCGAGTTGTGGGCGCGCGGACTCGAGACCTTCACCGAGGCTCGCCGCCGGTACGACCCGGCCCAGTTCGTCGACGTGGACTACACCCGGTTCGTCGAGGATCCCCTCGGCACAGTGGAGGACATCTACGGCCGGTTCGGGCTGGACCTGACCCCGGCTGCCCAGTCGGCGATGGAATCCATGCACGCCGAGAGCCGCACCGGAGCTCGCCGGCCGGCCCACCGCTACACCCTCGAACAGTTCGGGCTCACCGCCGAGGAGGTCGACGAACGGTTCGCGAACTACCAGTTCACCGCGTGAGCTGTCTGCCCTGGGCAGACGTCGCGCAGAGGCGGACGATCCGGAGCGGGAGATCGGCCCTGCACATCAACTCCCTTCGCGGATCGACCACCGCGATGCCGGCGATCCACGACACCACGCGGTTCCTGCGCCCCACCGTCGCCGACACACTCGTCGAGCCGGTGACGCGTCAGGCCGGCCCGCAACACCTCGCCGTACACCTCCCGCAGCAGGGCGTCCGTGGGAGCCGGGGTCCGACGACCTGCGGGCCCCTCGAACCCTGCCGTCACCGACGACGGTGAGGCGCGGGCGCGCGCTCACGGGCCGAGTCTCACATCCGGCGTGGCTGCCCGCAGCCCCGTTCACCCCGAGCGGACGAATCGTGCCTCCCCCGCGGTCACGATCGATCCGCTATGGTCTCTTCGCTTCAACGACGAGGTTTGCCTAACCTTACCGATGCGAAAGGTTCCCCCTGTGACCGACACCCGTGAAGAGAGCGTCGTCCGGCCCGCAGCCGCAGACGCTCGCGCCGTCCACGACGGCAGTGCACGCTGGAAGGTGCTGGCGCTGTTCCGCATCGCGCTGGGCTTCATCTTCTTCTGGCCCTTCCTCGACAAGACGTTCGGACTCGGCTACTCGACCGTGTCCGAACGCGCCTGGATCAACGGAGGAAAGCCCACCCAGGGCTTCCTCACCGGTGGCGTCAGTGGCCCCTTCCAGGGCTTCTTCGAATCCATCGCGAGCCCGGTGACCGACATCCTGTTCATGGCCGGACTGTTCGGCATCGGCCTGGCCGCCATCCTGGGTATCGGACTGCGCGTCGCCGCCGTGTCCGGTGCGCTCCTGATGGGGTTGATGTACCTGGCGCAGTGGCCGCTCGAATCCGGATCCTCCAATCCGATCGTCGACTCGCACGTGATCTACGGCCTCGGGGTCGTCCTGCTCGCCCTGTTCGCGGCCGGGAACACCTGGGGCCTCGGAAAGCTCTGGGCCGATCTGCCGTTCGTGCAGAGCAACTCCTGGCTGAAGTGACGTAGCAACGCGATCCGTCGCGGGTTCCGATCTTTCTGAACGGAACCCGCGACGGATCGTCCGCCGGTTGGTTGGCTGCCCGCATGTCGAACGACGAGCCGCCGGTGGATTCCGCGCGCACCACCCTGCTCGACGAAGACTGGGCAGCGGTGGTGGCCGGCCTCGCGATCATTGCGCTCGTCCTGCTCGGCGTGATTCCTGCGGGGCTCGTGCCGTGACCGAACCCGATACCCATACCGATACCACTGCAGACCGGCAGGACCGGGCCGCGTGGATCAGCCGCGTCTCCGGCCGTACCCTCGCGGCGGCCGGCGTCGCGGTCGCCGTCGTCCTGGGCGCCCTCACCCGTCTCCTCGAACAACAGGTCCCCGAGTGGGCCGAGGGCGGCCCGTTCGAACGCGTCGCCGGCTCGATCGAGTTCCCGGTGTACGCCATCGCCCTCGGACTCCTCGGCAACCTCATCCTGAGCCGGACCGGATGGCGGGATCGCCTGTCCGGCGGCTTCCGTACCGAGTTCTTCATCAAGACCGGGCTCGTCCTGCTCGGCGCCTCGATCAATCTCACGGTGCTGGTCACCGCGGCGGGCCCGGCGATCCTGCAGGGTCTGCTCCTGATCTCGATCGTCTTCGCGTTCAGCTGGTGGATCGGCGGCAAGCTCGGGCTGGACGAGAAGCTGCGAGCGCTGCTGTCCGCCGCGGTGTCGATCTGCGGCGTCAGTGCCGCCATCGCCGCCGCGGGTGCGGTGCAGGCCAAGCGCGAGCAGCTCGCCTACGCCGCGTCGCTGGTGATCGTGTTCGCGCTTCCCTCGATCTTCCTGCTGCCGTGGCTGGCAGGCGTGTTCGGCCTCTCCGACGTGGTCGCGGGCGCCTGGATCGGCGGCAACATCGACACCACGGCGGCGGTCGCCGCCTCGGGCGCGATCCTCGGCGACGAGGCGTTGCAGATCGCCACCATCGTGAAGACCACCCAGAATGCCCTGATCGGCTTCGTGGCGGTGGCCCTGACCGCGTACTTCGCGCTGCGGGTCGAGCGGAAGCCCGGGGCAGCGCGGCCGAGTGTGCGCGAGTTCTGGGAGCGTTTCCCCAAGTTCGTCCTCGGTTTCATCGCCGCCTCGGTGATCGGCACGCTGTGGGTGCGGTTCGCCGCCGACGGCAAGGCGGACATCGCGGTGATCAACGATCTGCGCACCTGGTTCCTCATCTTCGCCTTCGTCTCGATCGGCCTGGAGTTCTCGGCGAAGGGCCTACGTGACGCCGGCTGGCGCCCGATCGCCGTGTTCGGCTCGGCGACGGTGGTGAACATCGTGGTCGCACTCGGTCTCGCAACGATCCTGTTCGGCAACTTCGAGCTGCCTTCCTGATCCTCGCTCGTACCGTCGGCCGGCGACGAAGGGTTCGCTGCTACTCGATCGGGAGGTCCACGTACTCGCCGGGGCAGCCTTCGAGGAGGCTCTGCGTGACCAGGCGCGCGAACTCGGGATCGCCCGGCTCGTCCGCGTGCGGCACACCGTCGACGGGAGGCACGGCGCAGTAGCCGCCGTCCAGCGCGCCGTCGCTCTCGTCCTCCGTCGAACGCAGCGCCGTGTACCGCACCGGACCCGGGGTGTCGTCGCCGGCATTGAGCTCCGCCAGGAACGGATTGGTCGGGCACATCTGGCCGCCGCCGTCCTCGGGGAGGAGGCACGCGGGCCAGTACCCGCTCTGGCTGGTCCCCATCGCGATGTAATCGGCCACCACCTCGTCACCGCCGAGGAACTTCAGATAGTGGCGTGCCGACAGCCCGCCCATGCTGTGCGTCACCAATGCCACCGGGCGCCCGGGGAACTCGGCTCGCACCTCGTCCACCGCATCCGCGACGGCCTGCGCGTTGGCGCGGTTCTCGTCACCGGGAAGGGTGAGGGCACGGCTGTCGATCCCGTGGTCGGCCAGGGCCGCGGTCATCGGGGCGAACGACTCGGCGGTGCCGCGCCAGCCGTGTACCAGAACCGCGACCGGGGGATCCTCCACCGCCTCGGACGAGGCGGCCCGCGCGGTGCCGGTGTCGACCAGGAGCGTCGCCGACAGGAAGAGAAGCGTCGACAGTGCGGCGAGAAGTATGGATGGCGTGGGGCGGCTTCCGAATTTCCGAGATCCCGACATGCCCCTCGACGCTAGTGCACGTACGCCCCGCCCACACCCCACCTCCGTGAAGGACCCACTTCGAGCGAGTGACGGGATTCGAACCCGTGTAAACGGCTTTGCAGGCCGGTGCCTAGCCACTCAGCCACACCCGCATCACGGACCACAGTGCCCTGTGACGAACTCCCAGCCGAGGGTTTCACTCATCGTGATTCTTCCCGGGCGAACATGCGCACCGGTGCGCGTCGTTCGTCGGACGTCGCACAGCATGGGATGATCGACGACATGCCGGCACCGTCACCCCTGCCCCTGGACCCGATCGCCGAGGCCCATCGCCAGTGGACGGCGCACGGCTGGGGCGACGTCGCGGACGGCATGGCGGCGGTGACTTCGGTGGTCCGCGCACAGCAGATCATGATGGCGCGGGTCGAGGAGGTGCTGCGGCCGGTCGGTCTGACCTTCGCCCGGTACGAACTGCTCACCCTGCTGACGTTCACCCGCACCGGCGCCCTGCCGATGGCGAAGGCCAGCGCACGTCTACAGGTGCACCCCACCAGTGTCACCAATGCGGTGGACCGGCTCGAGGCAGCAAACCTCGTGCGCCGCGTGCCTCACCCGAGCGACCGCCGCGCGACGCTCGTGGAGATCACCGAATCCGGGCGCAAGCTCGCTGTCGAATCGACCGAGCGGCTCAACGAGCAGGTGTTCGCGCACCCCGGTGTGTCCGGCGACAAGCTGCTGCAGCTGGTGTCGATCCTCACCGAACTACGCGCCGGCGCGGGCGACTTCGACACGACGGCCCCGGACCGTCGCTGATCCGGGGCCGCTCACTCGCGCGGACCTCAACGGTGGGTGAAGTTCGGCGAACGCTTCTCGACGAATGCCGCCATGCCTTCCTTCTGGTCCTCGGTGGCGAAGGTCGAGTGGAACACCCGGCGCTCGAACCGCACACCCTCGGCGAGGGTCGACTCGAACGAGCGATTCACCGCCTCCTTGGCCATCATCGCGACCGGCAGAGACATCGACCCGATGGTCTCGGCGGTGCGCAGCGCGTCGTCGAGGAGGTCGGCAGCCGGCACGATCCGCGAGACGAGCCCGGCCCGCTCCGCCTCGGCGGCATCCATGTTGCGGCCGGTCAGACACATCTCCATCGCCTTGGCCTTTCCGACCGCCCGGGTCAGGCGCTGCGAGCCACCGATGCCCGGGATGACTCCGAGCTTGATCTCCGGCTGCCCGAACACCGCGGTGTCGGAGGCGAGCAGGATGTCACAGAGCATCGCCAACTCGCAGCCGCCGCCGAGCGCATACCCCGACACCGCCGCGATCGTGGGGGTGCGGACGGCTGCCAGCCGATCCCAGGCGGAGAAGAAGTCCGACAGATAGACGTCCATGTAGGTCTTGGGCGCCATCTCCTTGATGTCCGCACCGGCCGCGAACGCTCGCTCCGAACCGGTGAGCACGATCGCACCGATCGCCTCGTCCGCGTCGAGTTCCTCCGCGGCGGCGACGACCTCGCGCATCAGTTGCGAGTTGAGCGCGTTGAGCGCCTTCGGCCGGTGGAGGGTGATCACCCCGACACGTCCACGACGCTCGAGCAGAATGGTCTCGAAATCGGTCACTTCACGTCCTTGTCGGTGGTCGAGTGGGAGCGGATGGCGTTGACGACGGCGGAGAAGTCCTGTCCGCCCGCGCCGTCGGAGTGCAGACGCCGATAGATGTCGGCCGCCCGCCGCCCCAGTTCGGCGGCGACGCCGTGCGATTCCAGGGCATTCGCCGCCAGCCCCAGATCCTTGTCCATGAGCGCGACCGCGAATCCTGGCTGGTAATCGTTGTTCGCCGGGCTGGTGGGAACCGGACCGGGCACCGGACAGTTGGTGGTCAGCGCCCAGCACTGCCCGGACGCGTTCGACGCGACGTCGAAGAGCGCCTGATTGCTCAGGCCCAGCTTCTCCCCGAGCACGAACGCCTCGCTCACCGCGATCATCGACACGCCGAGGATCATGTTGTTGCAGATCTTCGCCGCCTGACCGACCCCGGGCCCACCGCAGTGGACCACCTTGCGGCCCATGACATCCAGGAGCGGTGACACGGCAGCGAAGTCCTCGTCGGACCCGCCGACCATGAACGCGAGGGTGCCCGCCGTGGCGCCCACGACGCCGCCCGAGACCGGCGCGTCCACATTGCGGTGCCCCGCGGCGACAGCCTTGTCGTGAGCGGCGCGGGCGTCGGCGACGTCGATCGTCGAGCAGTCGACGAACAGGGTTCCCGGCCGGGCCGCAGGCAGGATCTCGTCGTAGAGACCGAGGACGTGAGCGCCGCTGGGCAGCATCGTGACGACGACATCGGCGGACGCCACCGCGTCGACGGCCGTGTCCGCGACGGCCACCCCGTCCCGGCGGGCCTGTTCGAGTGCCGGTGCGGCCAGATCGAATCCGGTGACGGCGTATCCCCCACTCACGAGGTTCGCCGCCATCGGGCCACCCATGTGGCCGAGGCCGAGGAACGCGACTGTCGTGCTCATCATGTGTCCTTCCAGACGTGTGTGCGCCGCGGTATCCGCGACGACGGAATGCGGACTACGGTGCGGTGAGACCCAGTTCGGCGTCGCCGAGCGGAGCGAAGTAGGCGTCGACCGCGCCGCCGGTCACCTCCTCGAGCGTGGCCGGCGACCACTTCGGGCTCCGGTCCTTGTCGATGACCTGCGCCCGAATGCCCTCGACCAGGTCGTGCGAACGCAGGCTCGCGGTGGAGACCCGGTACTCCTCGTTCAGGGTCTCCTCGAGGCTCGGCGACCGCTCCGCCCGGCGCAGGGATCGCAGGGTCACCGAGAGCGCGATCGGCGACTTCGACAGCACCTGCTCGGCCGCCTTGCGTGCCTCCTCGATCGGGCTCGCCTGCAGTCGGTCGACGATCTCGCGGACGCTGTCCGCCGAGTACGCCGCATCGATCCACTCACGCTGCGCGAGCAGATCCGATTCCGGGGCGGGGCGGCCGAAGGCCGCGACCGCTGCGTCGACCGGCCCTGCCGCGAGCGCGGCCACGAACTCGTCGATCGACTCCGACGGGACGAAGTGATCGGCGAAACCACAGGCGATCGCGTCCGCGCCGCTCATCCTCGCCGTCGTCAGCGCCACGTGCGTCCCGAGCTGCCCCGGTGCCCGCGCCAGCAGGTACGTTCCGCCGACGTCGGGGATGAATCCGATTCCGGTTTCCGGCATTCCGATCATCGACCGTTCGGTGACGACACGCACGGAACCGTGCGCGGAGATACCGACCCCGCCACCCATGACGATCCCGTCCATGATCGCCACGTAGGGCTTCGGGTACCGCGCGATCGCCGCGTTGAGGACGTACTCGTCGCGCCAGAAGTCGAGTGAGCCCGCGCCACCGGCCTTCGCGTCGTGGTGGATGGCGACGATGTCGCCGCCCGCGCAGAGACCGCGCTCACCGGCACCCCGGACGAGAACTGCCCGCACCGCGTCGTCACCCCGCCACTGCTCGAGCGCTCCGGCCATCGCCCGGACCATCTCGTGGTTCAGCGCATTGATGGCCTTCGGCCGGTTCAGGGTGATGTGCCCGATCCCGTCCCGAACCTCGATCGACACCTCGGCGTCACCGGGCTTGGTCATGCTGCTCCTCGTCTGTTCGACTCGATCATGCTGCGGGAGATGACGACCCGCATGATCTCGTTGGTTCCCTCCAGGATCTGGTGCACGCGCAGATCCCGGACGATCTTCTCGATCCCGTACTCCGCAAGATAGCCGTACCCACCGTGCAGTTGGAGCGCCCGGTTCGCGACGTCGAACCCGGTGTCGGTGGCGAACCTCTTCGCCATGGCGCACAACTCGACCCGGTCCGGGGCGCCCGTCTCGAGCGCCTCGGCGGCGCGCCACAGCAGGGTGCGTGCGGCCTCGAGCTCGGTCTTCATGTCGGCGAGTGTGAACTGCACGGTCTGCAGTTCGGAGACGGGCCGGCCGAAGGCCGAGCGGTCCGTGACGTAGGCGGTGGCGGCTTCCAGGGCGGCCTGCGCACCGCCGACGGAGCAGGCCGCGATGTTGAGCCGGCCCCCGTTGAGCCCGTTCATCGCGATGGCGAAGCCCGCTCCTTCCGCACCGAGCCGGTGCGAGGCGGGGACCCGCACACCCTCGAGGATCACCTGTCGGGTGGGCTGGGCGTTCCAACCCATCTTCACCTCGTTCGCACCGAACGACAGGCCCGGGGAATCCTTGGTGACGACGAACGCCGAGATCCCCTTCGGCCCGGGCTCTCCGGTGCGCGCCATGACGACGTACACGTCGGAGACGCCCGCGCCGGAGATGAACTGCTTCACCCCGTCGAGGACGTACTCGTCGCCGTCCCGCACGGCCCTGGTGCGCAGCCCCGCCGCATCCGAACCGGCACCGGGTTCGGTGAGGCAGTAGCTGCCCAGGAGGTCCATCGCGGACAGACCCGGCACCCAGCGCCGCCGCTGCTCCTCGGAGCCGTAGGCGTCGATCATCCAGGTGACCATGTTGTGGATCGAGACGTAGGCCGCGATCGACGGGCACCCCGTGGCGAGTTGCTCGAAGATCCGCGTGGCGTCGACCCGGGTGAGGCCCGAACCGCCGACGTCCTCGCGAATGTAGATCCCGCCCATCCCGAGTGCCGCCGCCTTGCGCAGCACGTCCACCGGGAAGTGCTTGCTCTGGTCCCATTCCACGGCGTGCGGTGCCAGGTACTCGTCGGCGAAGTCGCGGGCGGTGTCGCGGATCGCCTTCTCGTCATCGGTCAGTGTGAACACGAAAACTCCACGCTCAGTTCATCGTCGGGATGACGAAGTGGTCGGCCTGCTCCTTCGTGCCGGAAGGCCACCGCTGGGTCACCGTCTTCGTCTTGGTGTAGAAGCGGAAGGAGTCGGGCCCGTGCTGGTTGAGGTCACCGAATCCGGACCGCTTCCAGCCACCGAACGTGTGGTACGCGATGGGAACGGGGATCGGCACGTTGACGCCCACCATGCCCACGTTCACCCGGTTCGTGAAGTCGCGGGCCGTGTCTCCGTCGCGAGTGAAGATCGCGACGCCGTTGCCGTACTCGTGGTCGGTGGGCAGGCGCAGCGCCTCCTCGTAGTCCGCGGCACGCGCCACCAACAGCACGGGCCCGAAGATCTCTTCCTTGTAGATCCGCATGTCGGTGGTGACCTGGTCGAACAGGGTGGCCCCGGCGAAGAACCCGTTCTCGTGGCCGGCCAGGGTGAATCCGCGGCCGTCGACCACGGCCTCGGCGCCCTCCTCGATGCCGATCCGCACGTAGTCGTTCACCCGGTCCAGCGCGTCCCGCCCGACCAGCGGGCCGAAGTCGGCACCCTCGTCGTCGCTGCGCCCGATCGTCAGGTCGGCGACCCGCTCGGCCAGCTTGGCGACGAGCGCGTCCGCCGTCTCCTGCCCCACCGGCACCGCGACGGAGATCGCCATGCACCGCTCACCCGCGGAGCCGTACCCGGCACCGATCAGCGCGTCGGCGACCTCGTCGAGGTCTGCGTCCGGCATCACGATCGCGTGGTTCTTCGCACCACCGAAGCACTGTGCCCGCTTGCCCTGCGCGGCAGCGGTCTCGTAGATGTACTGGGCGATCGGGGTGGACCCGACGAAGCCGACGGCCTTGATCCTGTCGTCGGTGAGCAGCGCGTCGACGACCTCCTTGTCGCCGTTGACGACGTTGAACACCCCGGCGGGGAGTCCCGCCTCGAGGAACAGTTCCGCGAGCCGCAGCGGCACCGACGGATCCCGCTCGGAGGGCTTGAGGACGAACGCGTTGCCACAGGCCAGCGCCGGACCCGCCTTCCACAGCGGAATCATCGCCGGGAAGTTGAACGGGGTGATACCGGCGACGACGCCGAGCGGCTGGCGCATCGAGTACACGTCGATCCCGGTGCCCGCGCTCTCGGTGTACTCCCCCTTGAGCAGGTGCGGGGCCCCGACGGCGAACTCGATGACCTCGAGTCCGCGTTGGATGTCACCCTTGGCGTCGGCGATCGTCTTGCCGTGCTCGGCGGAGAGCAGCCGCGCGAGTGAGTCCATCTCGGCCTGCGCGAGCTGCAGGAACTTCATGAGCACGCGAGCCCGCCTCTGCGGATTGAACGCGGCCCACTCGCGCTGCGCGTCCGCCGCGTTCGCGATCACCGCATCCACCTCGGCGGCGCTCGCCAGCGGCACGCGGGACTGCACCTCGCCGGTGTTGGGGTCGTAGACGTCGGCGAATCGTCCCGATGTGCCCGGCAGCCGCTTGCCTCCGACGAAATGCGTGAGCTCCTGAACCATGATGCGCACCGCTCCTTGTTCCTGAATTACTGCCCCGGGGTGGCCGACCGCGACGGCGGCCCTCGGCGAATGTGACCCGAATTACCTCGCTCATCCTATAGTTGGATGTCCATGTATGTCTACTCTCCCCGCCCGATCCGGCCTACATTGGAAGGAGCCTGCGGACGACGTCGCCGGGGCGGCCGACTCCGATGCGGTCCGCGGCCGTCGTACCCGCGCGCTCGGCGGGCCGGAAGGATTCACCGATGACGGACCATCTCGACCTCGAACGAGCAGACCTGCGTTCCCGAGCCCCGACCGAGGCCGCCATGGTCGACCTCGGCCCCGCCGCCCGTCGTACCGCCTGCCTCGTCGCCGGCATCGGCGACGCTCAACTCGCCGCCCCGACTCCGTGCTCCGAGTTCACTCTCGGGGAACTCCTCCGTCATGTCGGGGAGATGGCCACCACCTTCACCGCCGCAGCCCGCAAGCGACGTGATGCCTCACCCGTGCGCGAGGGCGACGACGACACGGCGTCCGCGAAGGCCCTCCGAGAACGGGTGCGTGCCGACGTACTCGGCCTCGCCCTGGCCTGGCGTACACCGACGGCATGGACCGGTGAGACGACGGCCGCCGGCACGCGGCTGGATTCCGCGACGGCAGGGCTGATCGCACTGGACGAACTGGTCGTGCACGGATGGGACATCGCCCGCGCCAGCGGTCAGGGTTTCGACTGCGATCCCCACTCCGTCCGCTTCGCCACCTCGTTCTTCGCCCGACTTCCGGAGCCTATGCGGCACGGCCGCTTCGGTCCGCCCGTCGACCCACCGGCGCACGCCACCGAGCTCGAACGGCTGATCGCGCTCTCAGGCCGGGACCCGGTGTGGGCCCCGACCGTCACCTGAGCCTGCGGTACAGGTCGGCCAGTTCGGCGATCGTCCGCTCGACCTCCCGACCGTCCGGGTCGACCGTCCTCAGCGCTCCCCGCAGCAGCAGGGGATCGAGGTCCTCGATCGCCGCCGAGAACTCCACCCCGGGCAGTCGGGGCAGCCGGGTGCTCTCGCCGTACCAGTCCTCGTCGCTTCCCGGGCCGCCTCCCCCGACCGCGTCCATCAACGCGTCGAGGCGCACACCCCGCAGGGTGAGCACCAGGAGCGGATCGATGTCGATACGCTCGGCCGCGAGATAGACGATCGCCGCGGCGTGCTTGCACGGCCACCCGTCGTCCGGGCAGGTGCAGTCGAAGTCGAAGGCCGCGGCACCGTCCGGCAGGAGCAACGGCGCCAGGTTCTCCGGGACCGTGCCACCGGCCAACGTCGCCAGAGCTCCCGGCTGTCGACGCACCGTCGCGGACAACTCCTCGATCTCGTCGGTGGTGAGCGGGCGCACCGACACCGACGCCGTGAACGGCTGGATCTGGCTGCCTTGCACTTCCGCGCGAATCAGTCCCGGCGTGATGTCGAGGGCCACGACCTGTCCGCTGCGGGCATAGGTGCGTCCCCTCGACAACCTGCCGGCGTCACCGACCGCCTCCACGGCGTCGACGAAGGCGCGCCCCCACCAGTTCCGGGCGAACGCGCCACGCCGAGAACGGGCTTCGACACCGCCGACGACCGGACGTCGACGGCCGTAGTCGCGGAAGCTCCCGCGCGGGTCACGCTCGCTCACTCGCCCACCGCCTCGTCGCCGAGCCGCAGCAACTCGCCGAGTTCGTCGGTGCTCATCTCCGTCACCCAGTTCTCTCCGGTGCCCACCGCGAGATCGGCCAGCTCACGCTTGTTCGCGATCATCGTGTCTATCCGCTCCTCGAGCGTGCCGACGCACACGAGCTTGCGGACCTGCACGTCGCGACGCTGCCCGATCCGGAATGCCCGATCGGTCGCCTGGTTCTCCACCGCGGGATTCCACCACCGGTCCAGGTGCACGACGTGATTGGCCGCGGTGAGGTTGAGCCCCGTTCCCCCCGCCTTGAGGGACAGCACCATGATCGGCGGCCCCTCCTCCGACTGGAACCGCTCCACCATCCGGTCCCGCCTGCTCTTGCTCACCCCGCCGTGCAGGAAGGGCACGTCGGAACCGAAGCGCTGCACCAGATACGGCACCGCGAGGTCGCCGAACTCGCGGAACTGTGTGAAGAGCAGGACCTTCTCCCCTTCCGCGAGAACGGAATCCACGATGTCCTCGACCAGACCCAGCTTGCCGGAACGGTGATGACCACGTCGCAACACGCCGGATCCGTCGTGCAGGAAATGCGCCGGATGGTTGCACACCTGCTTGAGCTTCGTCAGCGCCGCCAGCACCGCACCCTTGCGGGAGATCCCGGACTCACCCTTGATCTCGGTGAGCATCTCGTCCACGACGGCGCGGTACAGCGCGGCCTGCTCGGCGGTGAGGTTCGCCCGCACCGTCATCTCCAGTTTCTCCGGCAGATCGGCGATGACGTCGGGATCCGTCTTGACCCGGCGCAGCACGAACGGCGCCGTGACGGTACGGAGCCGGGACACCGCCTGCGCATCCTGCTCGCGCTCGATCGGTATCGCGAATCGCTTGCGGAACAGCGACGCCGATCCGAGGATGCCTCGATTGGCGAAGTCGAGAATCGACCGCAACTCGTCCAGCCGATTCTCCACGGGAGTACCGGTGAGCGCGATCCGGTGCTGGGCGGGTACCGCCCGCGCCGCGCGCGCCTGGGAGGTGGCCGGGTTCTTGATGTGCTGCGCCTCGTCGAGGACGATCCGGCGCCACTCGAGTTCCTTCAGCTCCGCGACGTCGCGGGCCAGCAGGGCGTAGGTGGTGACCACCAGGTCCGATCCGGCGACCGCCTCGGCGAGCGCCGGACCCCGCAGCCGGTCGGGGCCGTGATGCACGAGCACCCGAAGCGAGGGCACGAACCTCTCGGCCTCCCGTTGCCAGTTGCCGACCACCGACATCGGGGACACCAACAGCGTCGGGAGCGGGTGGTTCTCGTGCGCCAGAAGTGCCAGAACCTGCAAGGTCTTGCCCAGTCCCATGTCGTCGGCGAGGACTGCACCCAAGCCGGCCCGGCTCATGAACGCCAACCAGTCGACGCCCCGTTGCTGGTACGGGCGGAGCGTGGCGTGCACCGTGGCGGGCAGGGCCACCGGCTCCGGCGCGGCATGCACGTCGAGGAGGGTCCGGGCCCACCCGGTGGCGGTGATCTCGTCGACGGGCAACTCCCGGGCGTCGTCGGCGATCAGGTCCTTCATCAGATCGACGACGGCGCGGTCCCCGCTGGCGTGACGGTCCGCGACATAGCGCGCCGCCCGCGCGAGCGCCCGGCTGTCCGCCTGGACCCATTGTCCGCGGAGCCGCACCAGGTCGCTCTTGGATTCGACCAGCCGGGCCAGTTCCTCCGGAGTGAGAACCAGGTTGCCGAGCGCCAATTCCCAACGGAAGTCGACCAACTGGTCCTTGCCCACTGCCCGATTCTCGGCGGTGGCCGCGGTCGCCGGCGCCACCCGCAACCGCAGCGACGGCGTCACGACGCTCCACTCCCGTGGCAGCAACACGCCGATCCCCCGCTCCTTCAGCGCGTGCGCCCCGTGCGCCACCAGGTCGGTCACGACGGGCAGCGGCAGCAGGAGATCGAGGCTGTCGGGGTCGGACGGCACGTCGCGCAGCCGGGGGTACGCGGCGACCGCCTCGGCGAGCTTCCGGACACCGAGTTGCAGCCGCTGCGGTTCACTGCGGTGCAACGCCACCGGTTCCGGGGCTTCTCCCTCCGGTCGCAGACATACCTGGAGCCGCCACAACGTCTCCCCGGGATCGGCCCCCTCCACGACGGCGTCCTCCGGTTCGAGCAGCCGCAGCACGAGCTCCGGCTCGTCGACCGTCAGGCTTGCCCGCCACGCGTCGAGCCCGGCGGCGAGCTTCGCGTGCCCCTGCTCCAGCGACTCACCCGCCACCAGAGCCTCCGTGAACGGCCCCTCCACGTCGGCGAAGCCGACGATCCGACGGACCACCGGGTCGGTGATCTCCGCGGTGAAGTGTTCGAGCACCTCGCGAGCGGTGGCGTCCCGCCGCTGGACCGGAGGCATGGCGACCGCCAGTTCCGTGAGCCACGCCCGCTGCCGCTCCCCACCGACCAACCGCCACCGCGGCCACCACTGCCCCTCGACACGATGCAGTTCCGGGACGACGCGGCCGGCCCTCGCCCACCGGTCGATACCGCGGGTGACGTGCGCCAGATACCGGAGGTCCCCGGCCACTCGGTGATCGCGCGGCGGCAGCGACAACAGGAACCCGGCGGCGGTGCGCGGATCCATCGCCGTCGCCGGCTGTGAGACCGTCCCCGCACCCTCCGGGACGGGGACGGGAACCCGATGCCGGAACTTCCGCCCGAGAACACGGTCCACGGGGTCGGTGGATCCGTCCGGAACGGGTACCGAGGAATCGTCCACCCACAGCATGAGCCCCGATTCCGAGGTCCAGAGGCCGTGCAGCATGCCCCTATCCAATCAGTACGAACCGACAACACCGCATCCGACCGAAGTGCCTCTCCCGGGCTCGGCCGGTCGGGTTCACAGTTCGGGCCAGTGACGTTCGAGTCCGGTGAGGATGAAGTCGATCTTCGTGTCGACGGCGCCCCTGTCGGTCCAGGAATCCTGCGGTTCCATCACGACGTCGGCGTCACCGATCGCCGCGCGAACCCGGTCGAGGCCGGACGTGCCGTCCTCGTCGACGGACCGCATCGATTCGACGCTCAGGTGGGAGGCGAAGACCGAGTCGCCGATGAAGTCCAGAGCGAACATCGCCTGCCGGGTGGATTTCCCCTGTGCCTTCAGGTTCGCGGCATACGCGGCGAACACGTACTCGATCCTGGTGAATGCGGACGGGTAGGCGTACACGAGCCCGCTCAACCCCGGGAAGTCCTCGCACACACGCCAGCACTCGTCCGCCCAGAGGCTCAGCGTCTCGCGCCAGGACATGCCGGGCTCCGGCATCCGCAGGGTCGCACCGGCGGCGTCGAGGCAGGCGACCACCAGATCGTCGCGGGAGGGGAAGAGCCGGTAGATCGCCGCCGGGACCACCCCGAGCCGATCCGCGACCGCCGACAGGCGGAACCGGTCGATCCCTTCGGCGATCGCCGCGGCCACCACGTCCTCGCGGGTGAAGGCGGGCTTGCGCCCGACCTTCTTGGCACCCGGGATTCTGCGCGTGGCACGCGGCGACACATTCACGTATTCAGATTAGTGATATCCCGCCGGGCCGCCCACATCCCTGCGGCGATCCGGAGCGGGAACACACTCCTCGCTCCGCTACCCGGTCAGCTGCCAGCCCTGTGCGCTGCGCAACCGCTCCCAGAACCGCCGATAGGTCCCGCTCCGCGACGCCCCGGCCGCGTCGTCGGCGCCGACCGTCGACAACAGCTCCTCGTGCGTGCCCTGCGCCTCGACGCCGCCACGGTCGTCCAGCGCGATGATCCGGTCCGCCGCGACGATGGTGTCGAGCCGATGCGCGATGATCAGAACGGTCGCCTGCTCGCGGAGCTTCTCGATCGCGGCGACGATGTTCGCCTCGTTCTCGACGTCCAGCGCCGAGGTGGCCTCGTCGAACAGCACGATCGGAGCCTGCTTGAGCAGCGCACGAGCGATCGCGACGCGCTGACGCTCACCACCGGACAGCGCACGTCCTCCCTCGCCGACCCGGGTGTCCCAGCCGTCGGGCAGCCGTCGAGCGATCTCGGAGACACCGGCGAGGTCGGCGGCGGCTCGGATCTCGCCCTCGGTAGCCCCGGCCCTGCCGATCGCGATGTTGGCCGCGAGGGTGTCGTCGAACAGATAGACGTCCTGGAAGACCATCGACAGTTGCGCCATCAGTTGCTCGCCGGTCTGCTCGGTGACCGGCACTCCACCCACCTTCACGGTCCCGGAGTCGACGTCGTGGAACCGGCTGATCAGCCGGGCGATCGTGGTCTTGCCGCTCCCGGAGGGGCCGACCAGCGCCACCATCGACCTGGACGGCACCGAGAGGGAGACACCCTTCAGCACCGGTTCCGTGCCCTCGGCGTAGCCGAAGGTCACGTTCTCGAGCTCGATGGTTCCGGGTGCGGTGAGTTCGGCGGGAGTAGCGGGCTCGGGCAGTGCCTCCGCCGTGAGGACGTCGTCCAGGGCGTCGAGTAGTGGGCGCCTCGACTCGAGAGCCATCGCGCTCTCGGTGATGGCCGAGAGGATCGAGGTGAATCGCAGCGCCAGACCGATGAAAGCCAGGGCCGGAATCGGTTCGAGCGTGCCGGAAACCGCCAGCGAACCGGTGACGACGATCAGCACGACGACCACCCCCTGCGTGGCCATGCCGCTGAGCATCATGCCGACGGTCTCGACCCAGTGGGCACGCATCTTGGCGGACCGGGTGCGATCGAGAGCGTCCGTGAGCGGCGGGAAGTCGTCGGATCGGCCACACGAGCGCAGCGCTCCCTGGCATTGCGCATACTCGACGATCCGGTTCGACAGAATCACCTCCTCCGGTTCGTGAACGGCTCGTCCTCGGCGCATCAGAGCCGTCGCCGCCAGCGTGATGACGACGAACACCGGCACCGCGACGGTGAGGATCAGGCCGAGTAGCGGGTCCCAGAACCATGCCGCGACGACCACCACCAGACCCGAGGCGGTGCGGGCCACGAGCGGTCCGATCATGTGCGCGAAGATCTCCCCGGCCGACATCAGCTCGGTCGAGACCATCCGGGACAGGCGTCCTGCGATCGGTCGCCCGAACCAGCCGAGCGGCTGCTTGGAGACCTGGTCACCGACGAGCCGGTGAATGCTGTGGAGGAAGTCCAGTGCCACCGCGTAGGTCTTCCGGCTCTGCAGGTAGTTGAGGCCGAAACTCGCAGACGCCAGGACCGCGAACACCGTGAGCCAGCCACCGACTCGCATCCCCCACACCGGTTCGCCGGAGGACAGTGAACTGATCGCCGGAAGCATCGCCGCCAACGCCAGGCCTTCGGTGAGCCCGGAGACCGCGGCCACCGCGAGAGCGGGGCGCATCGCCTCGGGCCGCGAGACCATCCTGCGCATCCGCGGGACGATGTCGAGCAGCGGCAGACTCGCCCGGCCGGACCGGACCTTGTCGCTCGGGGGCATCTCACTCCGGGAATTCTCACTGCGGGAATTCTCACTGCGGGAGTTCTCACTGCGGGACATCACAGTCCTCCTTCCGCGCCGGCCGACGACGTCGCGTCGGCGAAGCGCCACAGCCGGGCATAGGCTGGTTCCTCGAGCAGGTCGTCGTGGGTTCCGGTCGCGACGACGCGCCCGGATTCGACGAGAACGATCTGGTCGACACCGCTGATCACCTCGGGTCGGTGACCGATCACCAGCACCGTGCGCCCTCGGACCAGGCGGGACAACGCCTGCTGGATCTGATGTTGCGACTCGGGATCGGTGAGGGCGGTCGCCTCGTCGAGGACGAGGACGGGGGCGTCGACCAGGATGGCGCGGGCGATCGCGATGCGCTGGGCCTGGCCGCCGGACAGTCCCGTGTCGGATCCGTACACGGTGTCGAACCCCCGTGGAAGAGAATCGATCTCGTCGAGAATCTGCGCCGCTCGTGCGGCCTCGCGGATCTGCTCGTCGGTCGCGTCGGGACGACCGAGCGCGATGTTGTCCCGGATGCTGATCGCCGGCAGCTGTGGATCCTGCAGCACGAAACCGACGTGCGAATAGAGATCGCCGATGGCTGCCACCGGCACGCCGCCGAGCCGGATCTGCCCGGACCGCGGGTCGTCGAACCGAGCGAGGAGCGTCGCGATGGTCGACTTGCCGGAACCCGACGGACCGACCAGCGCGGTGACGGTCCCCTCCCGCAACGTGAAACCGACCTCGTCCAGGGCGAGTTCGGCGTCGTCTCCGGAGCCGTAGGAGTAGCTGACCCGATCGAAGACCACCTCGTGGCCGACCGGGAGGGTGTCACCGGCGCGATCGTCGAGGACGGGCGTGTCCAGCAGGTCGACGATCCGCTGCGCCGAGGCGACAGCCATCTGCTGCGCCCACATCGAGTTCATCAGCACCTCGATGCCGTAGGGAACGAGCAGCGCGATCAGCGAGGTCGCCAGCACGTTCGCCGGAGTCACGAGATCACGATGGACCAGCCAGGTGCCCCCGCCGATGTTGATGAGCAGGATCAGCGGCACGGCCAGCAACGAGCTTCCGAGCGAACTGACCCGGATGAGGGGACCCACCCAGGAGTAGTAGAACTGCTGGAACTCCTCGGCAGCGTCCTGGTATCGGCGGTGCGCACGGCCCACCCGGCCGAAGGCCTTGACGACGGTGATGCCGGTGACGAACTCGACCATCCTGGCCGACACCGTCGACAGGCGTTGATCCATCTCGGCCGTCTTCGCGCCCATACCTCGCATCGAGAAGGCCGTCGCCGCGACGTACAGCGGAATCGTGGCCACGGTGAGCAGACCGAGCCGCCAGTCGACGACGAAGGCGTACACCATCAGTGCCAGCGGCATCACGGCGGCGTTCGTTCCGTCGACGGGCTGATGCGCGATGAGATTGTGCACGGTGCCGATGTCGTCCTGAAGCGCCTTGCGGACCCGGCCGGAGTTGGTGGAGGTGAACCAGACGAGCGGCACCCTGGCGAACCGCTCCACCATCCGCTGCCGGATGACGTGACCGAGCTGGATGTCGGCGACGTGCGTGATCGTCAGGGCCACGAAGTAGACGAGGAGCCGAAGGGTGAAGGTGATGACCAGAATGCGCAACCAGCGCTGGACCTCGTCACCGTCGACCGGCTCGCCCGCCGCCACCGCCCGCAGCAGCATGTCCCCGATGTGGACCAGTGCGATATAGGGGACCACCGCGAGGAGCGCGGAGATCACGGCCAGAATTCGGCCGATCGCCAATTTCGGAGCGACCGGCCTCAGCAGTGCTTTCAGCGGCTTCCCGCCGGGATTCTGCTGCTGCAGGGAATCGGGTTCCTGCTCCGCTGACGCCTCGTCCGCCACCGCGGTGTCTGTCGTCATTCGCGACGCTCCTGTGTCCTACGAGTCTGGTCGAGTTAGGTTGCCCATACTTAATAATGAACGGGCTTCACATTAGAGCCGGTCGGCAGAACCCGCAAGAGCGAACTCGAACGGGGACCGGACCCGGATGTGCGCGTCGGTGTCTCAGGCGATACTGGTCGCCACGGGGACGGCTTTCGGGGGGATGTCGTGAGGATCGATCAGGGTTTCCAACGGAACAGCAGGCGCCTGCGCTGGGCGGCGTGTGTGCTCGTGGTGGTCGCCTACGCGGCCACATGCGACACGGTCCTCGATCCGTTCCGCACCGCACCTGCGCCCGGCAGCCCCACCCGCGAACAACTCGACACACTCCTCGCGGCAGTCGAATCCGTGCCCAGCCGGCCCCGTCCCGGCGGCTACGAGCGAGGATGCAGCGGCGGACAGGCGTGCGTGTTCGGGCCGGCCTGGACCGACGCGAACGATGCCGCGCACGGCCGCGACGGCTGCGACACCCGCAACAACGTGCTGGGAACGACGCTGACGTCGGTGGCCTTCCAACCCGGAACGGGCGAGTGCGTGGTGGCATCGGGAACCCTCGCCGACCCGTACTCGGGGGTGCTGGTCGACTTCACTCGGGCGGACGGTGCCGCCGTGCACGTCGACCATGTCTATCCCCTCGCCACGGCGTGGGACATGGGCGCGTCGGAGTGGACCCGGGAGCAGCGCATCCGTTTCGCCAACGACGTCGAGTTCAATCTGCTGGCCGTCAACCGCCGCGACAACATGGACAAGGGCGACAAGACCCCGGCGGACTGGCTGCCGCCGCACCCCGCGTACCACTGCTTCTACGCCGGCAAGTACCTCACGGTGGCGGTGCAGTACGCGCTGCCCGTCACCGACGCCGATCGACGAGCGTTGGCCGACGTGGCGGCACGCTGTTGAGCACCACCAGCCCCGCCATGGCGGCTACCGAGAAACGCGGCGCCTGCCGAAAGGGCCCGGAGTCGGCCGAGTGGCGTGGGCTATCGTTCTGCCTCGATGACCGAGAACCGCACGCCCCTCGCCCCACCCATCGCGTCCGACTTCCCTGTCCTCTGGCCGGTGCCGACCCGGTGGGACGACAACGACCACTACGGGCACGTCAACAACGTCGTCTACTACTCGTACTTCGACACCGCGGTGAACGCCTGGCTCATCGACGCGACCGGTCGCGATATCCGCGCCCTTCCCGCGATCGGCGTCGTCGCGGAGACCTCGTGCCGCTACCACTCGGAACTGTCGTTCCCGGATCGGCTACGGGTGGGCCTGTCCGTCGAGCGCCTGGGCACACGCAGCATCGTCTACGCGCTCGCCATCTTCCGTGAGGACGACGACGACCTCACCCTCGCCGCGACCGGACGCTTCGTCCACGTCTACGTCGACGCGGTCACCCGCACGCCGGTACCGATCCCCGAACGGATCCGGGCAGCCGCCGAACAGTTGGTCACTCCGCCCGCCTGATCACGGGCAGCTCCCTCGATTCAGGCGAGGCCCTCGTCCGCCGCGGTACGCACGGCGCGGTCGATGATGCCGTCGACGAGCGTCGCCGTCGGCCCGCCGTCCTTCGCGGTGTTGCGCGGATCGTCGAGAATCCGCCGGAGCACGCCCTCGGCGATGATCGCGAGCTTCCACAGCGCCAGCACGTGCCAGTAGCCCACATTCGCGACGTCCCGACCGGTGCGCTCGGCGTACGCCTCGACCAGTTCGGCCCGGCTCGGAAAACCCTCGAGCGTGGACGCCATGAACGGCCCTGCCACGCCGTCGCCGGCTTCGGGCCAGTACGCGAGCAACGCCCCCAGGTCCGCGAGCGGCTCACCGAGCGTGCACAGTTCCCAATCCACGACGGAGAGGACCTCGCCCTCGTCCGGGTCCACGATCACGTTGTTGAGGTGGAAGTCGCCGTGCACCAGGGCCACCTCGGACTGCTCGGGAATGTTCCGGCTCAGCACCGCCGCGAGTTCCTCGACGGCAGGCACGTCACGAGTCCTGGACTTCTCCCACTGAGCCGACCAACGACGCAACTGCCGCTCCGCGTACGGCTTGTGGCTGGCGAGATCGGTCAATCCGGTGTCCTCGAGGTCGACGCCGTGGATGCGCCCCAACGTCCTCGGCAGCGCAAGGCCGACGGCGCCCCGCTGCTCGGGTGTGAGTTTCTCCGCGGCCGGCACCCCGTCGAGGACCACGCCCGCCACGTAACTCATCAGCACGAGCGGCGCATCGGTGATCTCCGGATCCTCGGTGAGGCCGAGAATCTTCGGAACCGGAACCTTGGAGCCCTGCAGCGACGAGAGGATCCGATGCTCACGGACGACGTCGTGCGCGGAGGACAACAGCGTGCCCAGCGGCGGGCGTCGCAGCACCCACCGCCCGCCACCGGCGTCGTTGACGGCGTACGTGAGGTTCGACTGACCGTTGCCGATCCTCTCGAACGTCAGTGGTGCGATCGCCCCGACACCCAGACCCGCGATCCACGCGGAGACAGCTTCCTCGTTCAGCCCTACTGCATTCACGCGCACGACTGTAACCCGAGTGTGTGACGGCGCCGGGGTCGATCGTGTTCGTCGGGGAGTGTGATGTGCGAGCGGGACGTCGAGTGCCTGCCGCGCCGCGCCCGGGCCGGGATCGTCGGCGTACTCGCAGTGAACGGCTTCCCGAATCCCGGACCCGCCGTCGCCACAGCCGCCGTCGCCCCGGCGGCGGCGCCGCGAACATGCGGCAATCAGCCGGAGCCCCACTGCCGCCGACCCCCTCGCCCTGAACCCTCCCCCGAACCCCCTGAACTCTCCCTGAACCCCTGAACTCTCCCTGAACCCCCAGCCCCCTTCCGGAGGGCGAGCGAATCCGGAGGAATCGGACACGTCGAGGAAAAGTTGACGAATCTCACACAGTGCGTGGATATTACGCCCGGAAACGGCTGGCATCCTGGGGGCGTGATCGATTCGACCGAACGCGCCCGCACCGCCGCGGGCCGACTCGCTGCTGCCGCGACCATTGCCTGCGGGCTCGTCGTGCTCTATATTCTGCGGCCTGCGGCGTCCCCGCTGGCCGTCCCCGCGGAGTTGCGCACCCTCGCCGAACCTCTCGTCGAACTGGTCGATCTCACTACCGTCCTCGCCGCGACCGTCGCACTGTCGGTCGTCGCGATGATCCGACGTCTGCCGTACGGCGTGGCCGCCGTGCTGATCGTGTCGGTCGGCGCCAACCTCACGGCCGCACTCGCCCGCAACTGGGTGCCCGACGCCCCCGCCGCATTGCTTCCGAACGGTCACGTCGTCGCGGTGACGGCCCTCTACGGGTCCGCCCTGCTCGTCTGCGCTCCCCGGTTCCGCCCGGTGCTCGCCGGACTCGGTTTCGTCGCTGTCGTGGCAGTCACGGCGGCCGCGGTGACAGTGGAGACCACCTCCCCTGCCGGCGCACTCGCCGCGATCGCGGTGAGCGTGTTCTGGTGGACCGTGGCGTCGGCGCTCATGCAGTTCTCCCCCGTGGCCGCGGAACGCGAGAGCCTGCGGCCCGACACCGCCGCAATCGCCCTCTCCCGCAGCCACAGCCACAGCCAGAGCCTCCCCTTCTGATCCCACCCCCACATACGGGTGAAGGTGGCCTTCGACCGGACAGACCGGTCGAAGGCCACCTTCACCCATTCGGAACAGGGGCAGTGGGAACAGGGGCAGTGGGGAGCCCCCGGGATCAGAGCGCCTTGAGCTCCTCGGTGACCTCTCCCACCATCTTCTTCGCATCGCCGAAGAGCATCGACGTGTTCTGTGCGAAGAAGAGCGGGTTCTCGATCCCTGCGAACCCGGAGTTCATTCCCCGCTTGAGCACGATCGTGGACTTCGACTGGTCGACGTTGAGGATCGGCATCCCGTAGATCGGGGACGACGAGTCCTCGCGCGCAGCCGGGTTCGTGACGTCGTTCGCGCCGATCACCAGGGTGACGTCGGTCCGGGCGAACTCGTCGTTGATGTCGTCCATCTCCTTCATCGCGTCGTACTCGACGTCGGCCTCGGCGAGCAGGACGTTCATGTGCCCGGGCATGCGGCCCGCGACCGGGTGGATCGCGTACTTGACCGCAACGCCCTTGTCCTCGAGCAGCTTGGCCATGTCCTTGACCGCGTGCTGAGCCTGCGCGACGGCCAGGCCGTAGCCCGGGACGACGATGACCTGGTTCGCGTACGCCATCTGGATCGCGGCGTCGGCGGCTGAGGTGGCCTTGACGGTGCGTCCCTCGTCGCTCGCGCTACCGCCGGTCGTCCCGCCGTCGCCACCGAATCCGCCGGCCACGATCGCCGGGATGGACCGGTTCATGGCCTTCGCCATGAGGTTGGTCAGGATCGAACCGGACGCGCCGACGATCATGCCGGCCACGATCATCGCCTGGTTGTCCAGCGCCAGACCGGCCGCTGCGGCGGACAGACCCGTCAACGCGTTGAGCAACGAGATGACGACGGGCATGTCGGCGCCACCGATCGGCAGCACCACCATCAGTCCGAGGACGCCGGCGAGGACCAGCACACCGACGATCCACCACTGACTCGTGGCCGCCTCCGGCGAGATCGCCTTGATGCCGATGATCACCGACAGCGCGACCGCACCGACGAGCAGCACGCCGTTGATCGGCTGCTGGGCCTTGCCGAATCCGATGGGCCGGCCCGGCAGGGTCTCCTGCAGCTTGAGGAAGGCGATCACCGATCCCCAGAAGGAGATCGAACCGATGATCGCCGCGAACAGCGATGCGACGACGATGTGCGCGGTCGGCTCCTGCCCGTGGAAATTGGTGAACCCGGACGAGTCGAGGAACTCGGCGTACGCGATCAGCGCGACGGTGCCACCACCGACACCGTTGAACAGCGCCACCAGCTGTGGCATCGCCGTCATCTTCGTCCGTAGTGCCGGGGGCACGCCGAGAGCGATACCCACGGCCAATCCGACGACGATGACGACCCAGTTCCAGGCATCGGCATCACGGATCGAGATCAGGGTCGCGGCCACCGCGATGAACATGCCGACCGCAGCGATCTGGTTGCCGCGCACGGCGGTCTTCGGGCCGGTCAGGCCCATCAGTCCGTAGATGAACAGCGAGAACGCGAGAATGTAGAGACCGTTGACCACGTATTCCATCACCGATCACCACTCTTCTCCGATGCCGCGGGAGCCGCGGGCTTCGCCTTGAACATCGCCAGCATCCGGTCGGTGACCACGAATCCACCGACGGTGTTGATGGTGCCGAACACCAGCGCGACGAACAGGACCACCTGCAGACCCCAACTCGGGTCGTGCACCTTGCCGAGCACCACCAGGGCACCGAGGACGACGATCCCGTGGATCGCGTTGGTGCCCGACATCAGTGGAGTGTGCAGCGTGTTCGGCACCTTCGAGATGACCGCGAAACCGACGAACCCGGACAGGACCAGGATCGCGATGTTCGACAGCAGTTCGGTGTACATCTAGGACTGCACCTCCTCACGAGTGACGCACGAGGCGGCGAGCACCTCGTCCGAGAAATCCGGTGCGAACCGGCCGTCGACCACCATCAGTTCGAGCAGGGCGGCGATGTTCTTCGAGTACAGCTCGGACGAGTGCTCGGGCATCGTCGCCGGCAGGTTCAACGGGGACGCGATCGTCACGTCGTGGGTGACGATCGTGCGGCCCGGGTCGGTGAGCTCGCAGTTGCCGCCGGTCTCGCCGGCCAGATCGACGACCACGCTGCCCGGCTTCATCCCCTCGACCGCCGCGGCGGTGACGAGAATCGGTGCCCGGCGTCCGGGCACCAGCGCGGTCGTGATGACCACGTCGAAGCCCGTGATCGCGTCCTCGAGCGCCTGCTGCTGCCGTACCTTCTCGTCGTCGGTGAGCTCGCGGGCGTACCCGCCCTCACCGGCCGCGTCGATACCGAGATCCAGCCACTGCGCTCCCACCGACCGAACCTGGTCGGCGACCTCCGGACGCACGTCGTACCCGGTGGTGCGACCGCCGAGCCGCTTCGCGGTCGCCAGTGCCTGCAATCCGGCGACGCCGACACCCAGTACCAGGACCGTCGCCGGCTTGACCGTGCCCGCGGCCGTGGTGAGCATCGGGAAGAACCGGGTCGATTCCATCGCCGCGAGCAGAACGGCCTTGTAGCCGGCCACGTTGGCCTGGGACGACAGGGCGTCCATCGACTGGGCGCGCGAGATCCGCGGAATCGCCTCCACCGCGAACGCCTGTACTCCCGCCGACGCCAGTGCGCCGACCTGGTTGGTCTCGTTGCGTGGCGCCAGGAATCCGATGTAGCTCTGTCCCGATCGCAGGCGTGTGACCTCGGCGTCCGACGGCGGCGCCACCTTGACCACGATGTCGGCCGCCCACGCGTCCCCGATCGACGCACCTTCCTTCTCGTACGCCGAATCCGGAATCAGCGCCGCCTCACCAGCTCCTGCTTCGACGACGACGTCGAAACCCTTGCCGATCAGCGAACCGGCGACCTTCGGGACCAGCGCAACCCGGCGTTCGCCGTCGTCCGTCTCGCGGACCACGCCGACCACCGGACGCGGTACCGCCGCGCTCTCGGTTGTCTCCATGTATCGACTTTCTCGAGTAGTTCGGATGCCGCTGGAACCCAGCGGATGAGCGGGAATCAGCACACTCCCCCTCGGATGAATGGATGATGATAACCAGACCGATCGTGACGGAGGGAACACTCGTGCGGCCGCTACGAGGGGTGAATCGAGAAAGAAGACCTCGAACTCACAGCGTGACGGCCAGGCGTGTGAGTCCCCTCACAGCGCCCGTCGGACCTCGAAAAGACGGGTGGACGGAGGTTTCGCATGAGTACGGATCGCAGTGACGCCCTCCCGCCCGACGCCGGCGAGGTGGTTGTCGAACGGGTCTACGACCATCCCGTGGACACCGGCGAGGGCTTCCGGGTCTTCGTGGATCGACTGTGGCCCCGCGGGCTCCGCAAGGATGCCTTCCATTTCGACGAATGGGCCAAGGATCTGGCACCGTCCACCCCACTCAGACACTGGTACTCCCACGACGTCGCTCTCTACAGCGAATTCCGGGAGCGTTATCGCGCCGAACTCGGCTCGGCGGAGGCCCGCGCCGCCACCGACCGGATCCGCACACTCGCCGACGGGCGGCCACTCGTGCTGCTCACCGCGACCCGCGACGTCGAGCACAGCAATGCCGAGGTTCTGGCCGAGTACCTGAGGGAGCATTGACCACGCACCGACGTACTGACCTGCCGATCCACGGGAACCCGGAAATCCGATGCGGCCCACCGCAGCTCGACGCCACGCTCGAACTCGCCCGGGAATATGACGTGGCGCACACCCGAGTGCCGGTACGGCTAGGGTGGGCAGCCACGGCCCCTCCACCCGAAGGATGCAGCTGATGAGTCCGAACGATCGCGGAGTCACCGCCGAACGAGAAATCGTGCTCCCCGCCCTCTACGAACAGTGGAGTGTGCTCACCGAATTCCTGGCAGGAGTGTCCGGGGACGCCTGGTTCACACCGACCGCACTGCCCGGCTGGACGGTGCACGACATCACCGCACACCTGATCGGCACGGAGTCGATGCTCGCCGGGGTGGCGGCACCGCACACGGACATCGACGTGCATGCCCTCCCCCACGTACGCAACGAGATCGGCGCCTTCAACGAACGCTGGGTGGAGGGGCTGCGTGGCCGACCCGGCACAGAGATGGTCGACCTGTTCCGCGACGTCGTCGAGCGCCGCCGGACCGCACTCGACGCGATGTCCGACGAGGAGCTCTCGGCAACCACGGCCACCCCGGTGGGGCCCGCACCGTACCTGCGGTTCATGCGGATAAGAGTGTTCGACTGCTGGATGCACGAACTGGATCTGCGTGATGCGCTCGGCCGCCCGGGCACCGAGGACGGGCCTCGCGCAGCCGTCGCCTTCGAGGAAGTCCTCGGCGCGCTGGGTTTCGTGGTGGGAAAGAGGGCGAAGGCGCCCGCTGGATCCTCGGTGACGTTCGAGTTGACCGGACCTGCTCCGCGCACCGTTCACGTGGCCGTGGACGAGCGAGCGTCCGTGGTCGAGGAACTGCCTGCACCGGCGACGACCACTCTGCGGCTGGGCCGGGGGTTGTTCATCCGTCTGGCGGGAGGCCGGGTACGGGGTGTCGACCATTCCGACGAGATCGAGGTGACCGGCGACGTCCGGCTCGGCAAGCAGGTCGTCGACAACCTCGCCTTCACCATCTGACTCGTGCGGCTGTTCCTCGCTTCGTATCGATTCGGCCCGGCTCCCGCCACGTTCACCGAGTTCCTCCCGGCACCTGCCAGGATCGCGGTGATCGCCGCGGCAACCGACGCCTGGCCGGAAGCTGCTCGTCGGTCCGCGGTGACCAGTGATCTCGTTCCCCTCACCCGGCTCGGGTACGCCGCCGAGGAGCTGGACCTGCGCGAGTACGCGGCGGATCCGGGAGGGGTGGCGAATCGGCTCGCCGACTGTGACGGAGTCTGGGTCCGCGGCGGGAACACCTTCGTGCTCCGGGCGCAGTTGGCCAGGAGCGCAGCGGATGTGGTGCTCACGGACCTGCTCGGCGAGGGCCGGCTCGCGTATGCGGGCTACAGTGCGGGCGCCTGCGTCGCGGGACCGACGCTGCGCGGACTCGAGAGCGCGGACGATCCCTCGGAAGTGCGTGCTGCCTGCGCGATGACACCGCGCTGGGACGGACTCGGGTGGATCGATGTCGCGATCGTTCCGCACGCACCACGATCGTCGGGTACGAGGCAGGAACTCACGGTGAACCTGGAGGACGCCGACAGTGTTCGCGCCACCGCCAGGTCCCTGACGAAGGCGGCCGTCCCCTACCTGACGCTCACCGACGACCAGGTGGTGATCGTCGAGGACGGGACGCGACGCGTCGTCGGGGGAATCGACTCGCCCTGACCGGAGCGCGGCACGGCCCGCCCGGCCGCAGATCGTGGCTAGCCGAAAACGGCGACGGGACCGGCCGGGATGGGAGCGACCCGGTCCAGGGCGGCCCAGGTGACCTCGCATCGACGGGCGGTGACCTCGTCGGCCTCGGCGAGCAGCAGATCCAGCAGAAGTCGCGGGGCACGCCGCCACTCGGCCTCGAGCACGTCGATCTCCGTCCGGGTGAGCAACCCGGTTCCCTCGAGCACTTCCACCCAGTCGCCGAAATCGCCGCTGTGGATCCGCTCGATGGCGTCGTAGGCGGGGCCACCGTCGAGGAATTCGTAGGAGAAGATGGCGGACAGATACGCGCTGTGTTGCGTCGAGGAAGCGTTCATCGTGCGGGTCCTTCCGTGGTTGTCGCCGCAGGCACCGGGGCCGAGAATGGTGCCGATTCCACATTCTGAGAAACCTCGAATGGGTCCGTAACACCTCACCGCTGCCTGACGATGTATGACGCTAACCCGGCATGATCGAAATTGCAGCACCTAGCCGATACGATCTGGTAACAGAGTGACTTGTGGGGCTCGAGAGATAGTTGTTTCAAGGCATTTCACAATGCTCGAGACAACTCACAACGCCGAGACCCGCCCTCGCGCCGGGTGCGACGTCAGTTGAAGCCCATCACCTCGTCGCCCCACGCCACGCGCAGGTCGTGATCCGGGTCGGAGACGACCGAATCGACACGGTCGATCAGCAGGGTCGAGCGAGACTCGTCGTCGTAGCGGAGCCAGTGCCGGGAGCCGTCCAACGCGGCCGGCACCGCGTGATGTGCGAACGCCAGCCATCGGCGCTGGATACGACCGGCCACGTCGAGGGCCGACTTGCGCCCGCCCAACCAGAACGTGGGGTCGACGTCGAGAGTGCCGAAGTTGCCGAAGACGTACGGCAGCTCCGTCGCGTGCCCGGCACCGATCCGGGCCGCACGCAGCACCGGCGTCGCGTGGTCGAAGCGATACATCCAGGTCGGTGAGTGGCGGCTGTGCGCGTCGGCCACCCACAGCGCCGGCATCCGGAACGCCGCATCCCGCGACACCGCGAGCGCACCGCTCGACTTCTCCCGGTCCGGGTATGCGGCGATGATCTCGGCCAGGCGCTCGTGCGGGAGTTCCGGATGATCGGCGGCGAGCGCCTCGAGCATCGCCTGCACCGAATCGCTCGTCACCGGAAGCAGCGGTGACTTCATGAACTTGAAGATCGACGCCTCGTCCTTGTTCGTCCCGATGATCAGCGGAATCCGGTGCGAATACCCCTTCTGGAAAGCCGCGACCGGATACCGCGGGAGGAACTCACGATCGACGACGGGAGCCATGGCCAGCGTGCCGGGGATGCGGGTGGGCACCTCGTCGACCAGCGTGTCGCTGGCGGCGACGATCTCCTCCACCGGCAGCTCACGGACCGTCGCGATCTCGTCGGGAGTCAAGTGCAGGATGTCCAGGAACCGGCCGGCCACGGTCGCTGCCCGCTCCGCGCCGTACACCGAGGTGGCGGGCGGGCTCTGGGCGATCGCCCGGTGGAAGAGCCCGGCCGCCGACGGGCAGGTCATCAACGTGGTGATCGATCCCGCACCGGACGATTCTCCGAACAGGGTCACCGCGTCCGGATCTCCACCGAAGGCAGCGATGTTCTCGCGCACCCACTCGAGCGCCGCCACCTGATCGCGCAAGCCACAGTTGGCGTCGAACGTGCGCTCCTCGGTCGAGAAGGACGAGAGGTCGAGGAAGCCGAGCGCACCGACGCGATAGTTCATCGTCACGAGCACGACGTCACCGGTCTCGACGAGATGGCGCCCGTCGTAGATCGCCTGCGCCGACGAGCCGAGGCAGTACGCACCGCCGTGAATCCACACCATCACCGGCTCGAGTCCACCCGCCGCGGAAGGGGGCGCCCACACGTTCAGGGACAGGCAGTCCTCGTCCGTCTGCAGTTCGGGATCGATGGGGACCCCGGAGTTGTGCCCCTGCGGAGCGATGGGCCCGAAGGCGCCGCACTCACGCACCCCGTCCCACGGCTCCCGTGGCTGCGGTGCCCGGAACCGCCGGGGGCCCACCGGCGGCGCGGCGTACGGAATGCCCTTCCAAGCATAGGTGTCGCCGTCGACTCGGCCACGCACCGCACCCCGTGTCGTGTGCACCACGAGGGACACCGTTTCCGTCGTCTCTCCCACGTCCGGCCTCCTCACGCAGCGAGCCTGTCGCCAACGTACCAACCCGGCGGTGTTATCGTCGGCGTGTTCTGACACGGGGTGCTCCGCACGGGCGGGGCTGAGATCACACCCGGGAACCTGCTCAGGTAATGCTGACGAAGGGATGTCAAGGCGATGACTGCGCCGACTGGTGCCGCCGTGGCCGGAGGATCCTCCTCCGGTGCGGGGCACATCGACAACACCGAACGATTCACCGACCACCTGTGGCGGGAGACCGCCGCTCTCCGTGCGTCGATCGACGACATGGAGTTCCTGCGCCGACTGGGCGACGGCACGCTGCCGCTCGACGTCTTCCGCACCTACATGGAGCAGGATCTGCTCTACCTGACCGGCTATGCGAAGGCCCTGGCACTGGTCGCCGCCACATCTCCCGATCCTGTCGCGTCCGGGTTCTGGGCCGGGGCCGCAGCGAGCGCGACCTCGGTGGAGGCCTCGCTGCACCAGGATCTGCTCGGGAGCGACGCGCTCCCGCCCGCCGCAACGGAGCCGGAGCATTCTCGGGCCTGCCTCGGGTACGTCTCGTACCTGATCGCCACGGCCGCCACCGAGTCGTACGCCGTCGCGGCCGCCGCGGTGCTGCCGTGCTTCTGGATCTACGCCGACGTCGGCCGTCGGCTCGCGGCCGAGGCGGAGCAGGTACTCGCCCGCGACCCGCGACACCCCTACGCGCGCTGGGTGACGACCTACGACGACCCCGCGTTCCACGACGCGGTCTCGACCGCCAGGTCGCTGGTGGACGACGCCGCCGCAGTTGCCACCGACGCCGAGAGAGCCGCGATGACCGCGGCGTTCACGACGGCGAGTCGGTACGAGTTCCTCTTCTGGGACACCGCCCTGCACCCGCAGCCGTGGCCGGCATGAGCGGGGCAGGCGCCGTCACGGCGCGACACCGGCGGCGTCTCGTGGCGTTGATCGCACTCGTCTCGGCGGCACTGACCGCCGTCACCGGTTGCGCCGCGTCCGGCTCGGAAAACACCGTCCGCTTCGCCCTGGACTGGACCCCGAACACGAACCACACCGGCCTCTACGTGGCCATCGCCGAGGGCTACTTCGCGGATGCCGGGATCGACGTGGAGATCCTGCCGTACAACGACACCGCCCCGGACACGCTCGTCGATTCCGGCAACGCCGAATTCGGCGTCAGCTTCCACGGATCGTCGACCTTCGCCAAGGCGGCAGGGGCGAACACCGTCTCCGTGCTCGCGCCGCTGCAGCGGTGGGCGACGGCGATCGGGGTACGCGCCGACTCGGACGTCACGCGGCCGAGCGAACTCGACGGCACGACGTACGCCGGATTCGGGAATCCGGACGGCGAAGCGGTGCTCCGCCAGGTGATCCGCAACGACGGTGGTGCCGGCGAGTTCGAGACGGTGACCCTGGGTACCTCCGCGTACGAGGCGGTGTACTCCGGAACGGCCGACTTCACCGTGTCGTTCTTCGCCTGGGAGGGAATCGAAGCCGAGCATCGAGGCACCCCGATGCGCTACTTCGAGTACACCGACTACGGGTTCCCCGAATCCTATGCGATTCTGATCGACGCGAACCGCGACTGGCTGGACGAGAACCCCGACCGGGCAAGGTCTTTCGTCCAGGCACTACAACGTGGCTACGAGTACGCGGCGGACCACCCGGACGAGGCGGCGCAGATCCTCGTCGATTCCGCGCCCGGCGCGTTCCCCGACGAGGAACTCGTCCGGGAGAGTCAGCGGATGCTCGCCGAGAGGTACATGCGAGACGCGAACGGCGCGGTGGGCGGTCAGACGCTGGAGCAGTGGCGCGGCTTCTCGAAGTTCCTCTACGACTCCGGCCTGCTGACCGGCCCGGACGGCAACGCGCTGACCGAGGAACCGGATTGGTCGACGTACTTCACCGATGAGTACCTCCACTGACACGACGCCGGATTCCGGCCGCGCCGCCGAGCGGGAGACCGGCTCGGCGGCGGTCGGGCTGATCCGGCGGGTCCTGCCCGCGACGGTGGTCGTCGCCGTGCTGCTCGGAGTCTGGCAGCTCTACGTGACGGTGAGCGGCATCCGCCCCCAGGTTCTTCCTTCACCCCTCCGCGTCGTCCGTCAGGGGTGGCAGGCGCGTGAGGTGATCGCCGGACACGCCGCGGCGACACTGCAGGTGACGGTGGCGGGCTTCGCCGTCTCGCTCGTCTGCGCCTGGCTCCTGGCGATCGCGGTCGACTTCTCTCCGTGGCTGCGCCGGGCGTTCGTCCCACTGTTCGTGGTGTCCCAGACACTCCCGATCATCGCGATCGCCCCACTGATGATCATCTGGTTCGGCTTCGGTCTCCTGCCGAAGATCCTGGTGATCGCGCTCGTGACGTTCTTCCCGATGACGGTCGGCCTGATCGAGGGGTTCGCCTCCGCCCCACGGGAAGCGGGTGCCCTGCTGCGCAGCATGGGCGCGTCGCGATGGCAGGAGTTCCGGTACGTCCGCTTGCCGTCGGCAATGCCGCGGTTCTTCACGTCGCTGCGCATCGGCATCACCTACGCGGTCGTCGGGGCGGTGTTCGCCGAGTACGTCGGCGCCACTTCGGGACTCGGCATCTACATGGCCACGCAGAAGAACTCCTTCCGTACCGACCTGGTGCTGGCGGCTGTGGTGGTCACGGCAGTCGTGTCGGTGACGCTGTACCTGGCCACCTTCGCCGTCGAACGCCTCGTCACGCCGTGGGTTCGGGAACAGAGGTATCGCAATGACTGACACCGGAACACACCCCGGTCCCGTGACTGCCGCACGTCCTGGCGCACTGCCCGTCGAGGTCACGGCTCTGCGCAAGTCGTTCGGCACGCGCAGGGTGCTGGACGGAGTCTCCTTCGCCGCGCGGGCAGGAGAATTCGTCTCGGTGATCGGGCCCAGCGGCTGTGGGAAGAGCACCGTCTTCAATACCCTCGCCGGCCTCGAATCCGCGGATTCCGGGGCGGTGACGATCGGTGGTGAACCCGCCGACGGCCGTTCGTCCTGCGCGTACATGCCACAGAAGGACCTGCTGTTTCCGTGGCGGACGGTTCTCGACAACACCACGCTGGGCCTCGAGGTCCAGGGTGTGTCGAGAAGGCAGGCACGCGAGCGGGCGCGGGAGCTGTTCCCCGCCTTCGGTCTCTCCGGATTCGAGGATGCGCGTCCGTCACAGCTGTCCGGCGGGATGCGCCAGCGGGCAGCGCTGCTGCGCACGGTGGTGCAGGATCGCCCGATCCTGCTGCTGGACGAGCCCTTCGGCGCCCTCGATTCACTCACCCGCACGGACATGCAGACGTGGCTGCTCGAGGTGTGGCAGAAGTACCGCTGGACCGCCCTGATGATCACCCACGACATCCGGGAGGCGCTGTACCTGTCGGATCGCGTGATCGTCTTGTCCGCGCGGCCGGCGTCCGTGCGCTGCGAGATGGTGGTGGATCTGCCTCGGCCTCGTGAACTGTCGGTGACGACCTCGTCGGAGTTCGTGCGCCTCGAAGGCGAACTGCTCGCGGTGTTGCACGACGAATCGCGCCGCGCACGCGCCGCTTCCCTCTGACGGCCGATCTCGAATCGGTAACCCGAAGGTCGCCGAGCTGGGCGGATCTCGTCGCCAAGTCTCTATCGAGTCACAGCGGGGTTCCCATCGAAGGACGGGCGGTAGCGTCCGGATCCGACGGACCGATGTACGAAATACGCCGGCCGATCGGTGTGTTGATTCGAGAAGACCCGCCGGGTGCGCGCAACGGAGCGCGCGGACGAAGGGAAGCTGCGATGACCACCGCTCCACTCCTGCGCCCCGAATCCGCGCCGCTCGTTCGCGAGGAGGTCGACGGGGTCAGCTTCCAGTCCCGGATTCTCGCGGAATCCCTGCGTCACACGGTCAAGCCGTTCCTGGAGGCCTGGGCCCGGCATCCTCAACTCCCCTGGCCCGCCGGGCTGGTGGACTACCTCGGAACCTCCCTGGCGCCCGTTCGCGGTACCCGACGCGAGACCGTCCGCCTCCCGCAGGTCGGGGCGGAGTTGATCACCCCTCCGTCGCTCGGCAAGAACCCCGAGGCAACGGCCCCCGAGCGCGCCATCCTCTACCTGCACGGCGGCGCGTTCATCTGTTGCGGAGTCCGCTCGCACCGGCAGATGGTCTCCCGCATCGCCGCGGCCTCGGGAGCGCGCATCCTCAACGTGGGCTACCGGATGATCCCGCGCAACCCCATCCGCGCGGCCGTCGACGACGGGATCGACGGCTACCGCTGGCTCCTCGACCACGGCTACCCGGCCGAACGGATCGTCATGATGGGCGATTCGGCAGGGGGCTTCCTCACGTTCATGGTGGCGATGGAGGCGGTCGCCCGCGGCCTGCCGCGGCCCGCGGGAACCGCGGCGCTCTCGCCCCTGACCGACCTCGACCCCGCGGGAAAGCTCGCACATGCCAACGCGGACCGATGCGCCGTGTTCCCCCGGCGCGCGGTCGGCGCACTCACCGACGTCATCGCCCGGGTCGACACCCGACTCGGCGGCGACCCGTCCGCGTCACCGGTGGACGGGGTTCTCACCGGTCTGCCTCCGACGCTGATCCAGACCGGGTCCGAGGAGATGATCTACGCCGACGCCGAACTCATGGCGCAGCGCCTGGCCGAGGCCGGGGTGCACTGCCGCCTCCAGGTCTGGGAGCGCCAGGTACACGTCTTCCAGGCCGCAGCCGGACTCGTGCCCGAGGGCACGGGTGCCATCCGGGAGGTCGGCCGCTTCGTTCGTTCCGCGACGAAGTCCGCCGACGGGGCGGACACCGCATCCTCGCAGGTCGACAGTCCGTCGTCTCGGTCGCGGCGAGGTCGCCGGGCACCGCGGGCATCGACCCTCTAAGGTGGATCCACCACGACGCCGACCGAGCTGGTTCCCCCACCGGCCGGATCGGTGGCCGCAGCGCCGTCCCGGACGGCAGCCTCGACCTTCGGACGACGACGGGTAGCCATGAAAGACAAGACGGTCATGATCGGCGCGCTGACACTTGCGAGCCTCTTCGTCACCTCGGGCCTCGCCGTCGGTGCCGGCGGCGGCGTGTTCGGTCGCGACGACGTCTACGTCCCACCGCCGCCGCTGGCAACCGCCGATCTCCAGCAGGGGGACTCCTACACCGCCGAACCCGTCACCCGCGCGGTCGTCGTCCCACCCTCGCCGACGTGGCGGGTCGCGGACGTGACCGCTCCGCGTCCACAACCGACCTTTGCCGCCGTGGACGCGGTCGCCGCCGAGTTGCCGACACCCGAACCTCCTCCCGGTCCCGCCGAGCCCCCGGCCCCCGAGCCCCCGGCAGTGGAGCAGGCGACCGTGGAGCCCGTCGCTCCCACCACCGTGACGATCCCGCCGTCGCCACCTGCCGAGCCACCCGTCGCCCAGGCGCCCGTCGCACCCGCACCTCCCGCCGACCCTGTACCTCCCGCCGCCCCTGTACCTTCCGCCGCCCCTGCGCCCCCCGTGGCCACGGCACCTCCGGTCGCCGCCGAACGCCCGCCCCAGCCCCCTGCGGTCACGACGACCACGACCACTCGGCCCGTCGTCACGATGCCCCCGATCACCACTCGGCCCCGCTGAGGCCCGTCACTCCCACACCCGGGGCCGCCGGTATGGTGTGTGCGTTGCCGGATTGGGGGGATCCATTCCGGGCTCGCGACGTCCGTGGATGGAGGCAGTGGTGGCCGGAGCATTCGACACCGAGAATTTCCGAGCGTCCCGTTGGGATCATGCGTCGATCACGGATGCGCTCCGTGCGGTCGATCCGGTCGAGGCCGAGCGGATCGCCACGGTGTGGCGCACTCTCGGCTCCCGGTACGACGCCGCGATGGCGGCATTCGCCGCATCGGTCGACTCCGCGGGTGCGGGCGGATGGAGCGGCCCGGCTGCCGATTCCGTGAGATCCGCGGTGTCCAGGCACGTCAGCGACTCGCTCGATGCGAGCACCGGCTTCGCCACGATGTCCACCGCCGTGTCCGGGGTCGCGAGCGCCGCGGAGTCCGCCCGGGCGTCGGTCGGGGATCCGGTACCGGTACCCGACGACTGGACCTCGGTGCTGCCCTGGAACTGGTCACGTCCGGAGGAGGCGGCTGCCGCGGAACAGGCCGCCCGCTCCACCATGGAATCGGTCTTCGGCCCTGCGCTCACTGCGGCGGCACAGAGCACGCCGGATTTCGCCGCGCCGGCGTCGGTGCCGGACACGTCGACCCGATCCGCCGGCTTCGACGTCGGCCCCAACGGGATTCACGCGGTTCCGTCCGTGTCCCAGGCCTCCCCCGAGTCCGGTGCCGTCCTCTCGGCGCCCGCCGATGCCCCGGCCCCGGCCCCCCGCTCGGCGGATGCGTACGGCTCCGCACTCGCGACCGGCGCGATCGCCGGGGCGCTCGGCGGCGGAATGGCCCAGTACGCGGGGCGCGTCGTCGCAGCACACCGCGCGGAGGCCACCGAACAGTCGGCGGATCAGGCAGTGGACCAGCTGCTGTTCTCCGACACCGAGGACGCACTCGCCGACGATCCCGACTCGGTGCTCGAAACCATCGATGCGGACAGCCCCCTGGTCGGTGAGCTTCCGCGGGTGGCTCCCCCGGTGATCGGGGAGTAGCAGGTGGGTCACTGGGGCCTGACCGCCGATCAGTTCGCCGCTCTCTGGCACGGCACCGGGCAGGATCGTCTGCCCTACCCGGTCCGGGTGGTCAGCGACGCCCTGACGGCCGCCGAGTACGAGACGTGCCGCCGCGTGGACCGCGAGCGATTCGGCGGTCCCGCGCACGATCTGCTCGAGGCTGCCCTGTTGATCCTCGCCGAACCCGAACTTCGGATCGAAGTCGCCGGACGGTACGGACCGGACCGGGTGCCGATCCGGATGCTCGGAGCGATGAGCCGAGGCCACGGTGTCGTCGCCGTGCAGCAACCCGATGTCGACGGGCGCTCGGGACCCGTGGTGTTGCGCGGGTGCGAACCGTACGACCTCGTCCGGCAGCTGGTCTCCCAGATCCCCGACGTCGACGCGGGCGGTGCGCGACCGGTGGCGGTCCCCCGTCGCGGGTCGTCTCCCGCCGGAGCCACCCGCGGTGCGCAGGACGATGCCCACGTCCGCCGCGAGTTCGAGGCCGTCGTGAACCGTCCGGACTTCGGCCAGGGGGTGGTCACGGTGGTGCGGGGCTCCCGTCTGTCCGGCCGCCGCGTCGGTGGGGCGGCGTGGCGGGACATCGTGGGCGACGGCCGCTACCTGGTGTTCGGGGAATCGACGGTCACGGTCCGGCCCGGCACGGCCTGGGACCTGCTCGCCGGGATCACCGCGGTCGTCGGCGAGGTACCCGCGGGGCAGGCACGCTGACACATTCTGTCGGCCGACGACGATACGGTTTCTACGAAGGGGGTGCGATGAACAACGACCACAGCTCCGATATGCCGGAAATGCCCGAGTTCGACCTCGATCGCAGCGTCGCGTTCGCCTGGGCGTCGTTCCAACGTCGGCTGGCCGACCACGTCGCCGCGATGCTCGACAACGACGTTCTGCTCCTCGAAACCGGCTTCGACACCGAACCACAGGCCCCGGGAGTCCTGCCGTGCGTGCAGTTCCTGGTCTGGGACGGCAACATCGTGCGCTGCGAGGTTCCGTCCAACGCCTTCCTGGACCGTACCCGCGCGCTGTCCCGCTCCGATGAGCGAAAACTGCTCGACCTGGGCTGGAATCCGCCGACCCCTTCCCCGGGGGAGGATGCTCCCCGCGAGTCCGTGGTCAACGGATCACCTGCGTTCCATGTGGACCACCACCGCTCGTGGTCGGCCCACCTCGCCGCGATGGCAGTCTCCGCCTTCCGCGACGTCTGGGGCGTGACACACCCGTCGTTCCTCCGCAGCGAAGGGCGCGGCAGCACCTTCGTGGTCCGGGAGGCGGAGGTCCTGCCCTCTCTCGACCCGTCGCTGGCCGTCGAGCCCCTCGACCACGACCACCTCCACGATCTCGTCACCCGCACCCTGATTCCCGCTCTGGGCCTGCTCCCCGAACGCGATTCGGACGGCGACGTCCCGATCCGGGTCGGCTCCGCGATCATGTTCGTCGGACCGCTCGCCGGCACCGTCGACATCCAGGTGTTCGCCCCACTGGTCCACACCATCAGCGACCGGACACGGGCCGCCGAGGTCACCGCCGACCTCAACCGCCGCTGGTCACGGATCAAGTTCCTCCTGCTCGACGACCGCCTCACCGCACTGCTCGTGGTGTCCGGAAATCCGTTCGTCCCGCGCCACCTCACGGATGCCGTGGAGATGTTCTCCACCTTCCTCGAGACGGTCGATGCCTCGCTCGCGCACCGGCTCGGCGGCACGCCCTACTTCCTGCACGAAGACGCCCGGGAGGCGCCGGGACGATCCCGACTGCGCGCCACCGATCTCCCGGACGAACTCACCGAGTTGTTCCGTGTGGATCCGGGCTGCTCCGGCGCGCTGGACGGCGCTGCGGTCGCGGCCATCTGCGGCGGCGACCGGGACCGCATCCTGCAGGTGCTGCAGATCGGCAACGAGTGGGTCGCCCAGCACCGTCGAGACGCCAGCGAGGCCAGTGCCCGGGGAGACGAGTTCGAGGCGGAAGCCATCGACAGCCTCGGCGACGCCTGGGAGAACGTGGTCTCGAATCTGCGTACTGCACTGCGCCTGGTGGCACCCCGACCGGACACTTCCGGGGAACTCCCTCGCGGCGAACAGCCGGGCCTGTTCAGCAGCCCGGGCGAGCCGACGCTGTTCGACGACCCGTCACCGTGATTCCCCGGCCGCGATCTCGCGACCGGGGAGGAATCCACGGTGCCCATCGACTAGGTTGAGTGCATGAGTTCAGTCGAGAAGCGGCGGGTCGCCTTCGTCCAGGCAACCTGGCACCGGAACATCGTCGACCAGGCGCGGAACGGATTCACGGACGAGATGCTCTCGCTCGGATACAGCCGTGATTCGCTGGACTTCTTCGAGGTCCCCGGCGCATTCGAAATCCCGTTGCATGCACGGCGGTTGGCCGCCACCGGCCGCTACGACGGCATCGTCGCGGCCGGGCTGGTCGTGGACGGGGGCATCTACCGGCACGAGTTCGTGGCCGGTGCCGTCATCGACGGGCTCATGCGGGTCCAACTCGACACCGACATCCCCGTCTTCTCGGTGGTCCTCACGCCGCATCACTTCCATGAGCACGACGAGCACATCCGGTACTTCACGGAGCACTTCGTGAAGAAGGGCGCCGAGGCCGCACGTGCGTGCGACGCAACGCTGACCGCCCTGCACGAACTGCCCCACTGAGCGGAGCCGGCGGCGGCGAAGGCGTCGGAGACACCCCGGGGTCAGCGACGTCGGGCGCGGGTCTGCCGATACTGGTAGGCCAGAAACCAGCACACGGGCGCGCCGACCACGGCGACGAGGGTGGCGAACACCCGTAACGCCACCATGTCGCTCCCGAAGGGTGCGATCACCAGGAGCACGGTGAAGAACACCGCCGAGAGTATCCGCCAGTGCGCCCGGCCCACGGCGGCGAGCGGAGCCACCACCGGACGCAGTATCGAACGGGCCACCCGTGCAGCGGGTTCCAGTCGACGGAGGAGCGACCGCGATTCGGCGGGGTCCGGTGGAGCATCGGCCGGCGCCGTATCGGCGGCAGCCCTCGAGCGTGCCGCTTCGACGACGGCGCGGGCCTGATCGTTGGCCGGTTCCGCGGTACCGGAAGCGTCGATCTCGAACAGCGCGATACCGACCGAATCGGCGTAGGAGTACGCGTCGTCGTCGTAGCCCCTGCCCGAGAAGAACAGCAGATCGCGCCGGCCGAGGCCCCGCGCACCGTAGAGGCGCTCGACGTCGTGCGCGGTCGCAGATTTACCGCGCCAACAGACGACGGCGTACGCACCCGACGAGTACACGTCGATGCCCCCACCCGCTCCGCCGAACAACGGTGTGGCGTCCGAGTACCCCCACTCGCGCATCCGTTCGGCCGCAGTGGTTTCGGCCTCGACAATGGTGCGAATGCGCATGGTTCCTCGTGCCCACCCTTCGTTGTCCGCCCAGCCCCGCGATCACGGGACCCCGGTGAGCGTCCGCTGTGGAAACTCCCTGCACACAACGGTACACACGGTAGCGGACATGCAGGTGGCGGCAGGCGCAGCCCGGGACCCGGTCAGTCGGTCCGGGTGCCCGTGCCGGGAAGACGCGGTGGCGGCGAGCCCTTGGGCAGCTCCGGCCCGACGGCGACGAGCGCACCCGGTGCGCGACCGCCACCCCATCCGATCCGCTCCCGGTAGCTGCCGAGGAGAGGCAGCGGCAGCGCCGCGTCACCGACCGGCGCCACATCCGGAGCCACGTAGATGGCGTCGGCGGGGCAGTACGCCTCACACATGAAGCAGGTCTGGCAGTCGGATTGCCGCGCGATCACCGGGACACCCGACGTGGTGCGATCGAGCACGTTGGTCGGGCAGACGTCGACACACTTGTCGCACTCGATGCAGGGCTCCGCCAGGAGGAGTTCGATCACGAGGCCGCTCGCAGTGCCGGTGCCGGTGCCGAACTCGCGGGCGTGGAGGTGGCCTCGCGGGTGCCGGTCCAGACGGTGCCGAGGCCGCCGGTCAACACGTGCCGATGCTGTCCGGGGTCCTGGTCCGGGTAGTCCGCGCGCTTGCTCATCCCCCGCGTCTCCGTACGTGCGAGTGTGGAGTGATACATCCACCTGCCGACGGCGGTGATCGCGGCGGCCTGCCGCGCCCGGATCCGCTCGTCTCCGCTGCTGCCACCGAGACCGGAGGCCAGGGCGGTCCACAGGTTCTCGAGCTCGCCGAGGGCGGGCCGGAGGCGAGCGCCGTCGCGCAGATAATTCTTCTCGTACGGGATCAGTTCGGCCTGCGCCGCGGCGACCACCGCTGCGGCATCGAGAACGGGGCGACTCGTGGGCCGGAGGCCGACGGTACCCGTACGTCGTACCTCGGGTGCGGCGACGGTGTGGCGCTGATCGCGGGCGAACCGCGCCGCACCCTCGCCGGCCCAGGTCCCGGACGACATCGCCCACGCCGCGTTGTGGCTACCGCCGCCGGTGAATCCACCGCAGATCCGTTCCCGGGTGGCCGCGTCCCCCGCCGCGTACAAGCCGGGAACGGTGGTCGAGCAGTCGTCGCCGAGGACGTCGATCCCTCCGGTGCCTCGCACGGTGCCCTCGGCGAGCAGGTCGACCTCGAAACGGTCGGTGAACGGATCGATGCCACGGCGGTCGAACTGGAGGAAGAAGTTGGGCTGGCCGAGGCGCATCTTCGCCTGTACGTCGGAGTCGGCGCGATCGAGTTGCGCGTACACGGGCTCGGTGAGCAGGGTGCGTGCGATGACGGACCTTCCTGCCGTGGACCCGGCGCCTTCCAGGACCCGTCCGTCCGCGTGGAAGAACGTCGCATACGAGTAGTAGGCCGTCTTGGTGATCGTCGATCCCGCGGGGACGATCCCGTAGGCGTTGGAGAACTCCATCCCGGAGAAGCGTGCACCGACCTCGGCTGCCATCAGTGCGCCGTCCCCGGTGTCGACGTTGGTTCCGAGCGCGCGGGACAGGAATGCACAACCACCGCTGGCGAGCACGACGGCTCCCGCGGTGATCGTGTAGTCGCGGTCCTCCTGCCGCTGGTGGCCCGCGGCTCCGCGCACCACCCCGTCCTCGTCGACGAGCAGTTCCAGCGCGGGAGAGTGATCGAGGATACGGACACCGGCGCGCCGGATCCACGCGCGCATGCGACGCATGTACTCGGGCCCCTGAACGCCGGTACGGACCGGAAGCCCGGTCTCCGGGTCGATCGGGAACGGGTAGCGCCCCTCGGTCCCCAGGAGGTTCATGTTCTCCCAGGTCTGCTCGAGAACGCGATCCATCCAGTGGTGGTCGGCGAGGAACCCGCCGAGCGCCTCGCGTCCCGCCTTGGCCTTTGCCCGGAGTGCCGGGTCCGGGGCCACGTACCAGACGCCGGTACCTGCCGGCGCCGTGGCGCCGCTGGTCCCGCAGTACCCCTTGTCGACGAGGACGACCTCCGCGCCCTGCCGACGAGCCCGCAGCGCAGCCCACGTTCCCGCCGGGCCTCCACCGATCACGAGGACGTCGGTGTCCAGTTCCAACGGGTCGGACATGGGGGCTCCTGTCGGCAGGGGAACATACGGTTCGCTCCGCCAGCATCGCGAAATACGCTGGTAGCCACCACAGTCAGAATCAGCGTGAACGGAACGCGGTCAAAATCCCGCCTTCGCGTAGTCCCCGCTGAGCCAGTGCTGCGGCTGCATCCGGATGATCAGCGCGCGATCGTCGAACATCTGCTCGAGATAGGGATCGACCGCGTCCGCGGGGAGATAGCGCTCCACCATCGGGCGTACGTCCGCGAGGGACGGGGACTCGACGAAGGTCGCCGGGCCCTCGACACCGACGTACTTGTAGGGCAGTTCCTCCTGCTGCGCGACGAGACTGAACTGGCCCGCCTCCCGAATGAGTTTCTCCTTGACCGTTCCGTGTTCGGTCCACACCCACACGTCCTCCCCCGGCGTGTAGGCGTACCAGATCGGAACGGTGAGCGGTGCCCGCCCGGCGCGTGCCACCGAGAGCACCCCGACGTGCAGTCCGGCGAGGAATTCTTCACGTTCGGCACGGGTCATCGTGGTTGTCGACATGGGTTCCTTCCCTACAGTGGCTGTATCTCCCGTACACGCGCCGGCGTCGACCGCCGACATCCGTCACGGCTACGGGCCGTTCGACGAGGGCGTCGGAATGGCCTGGCTGGCCGAGAATCTGGCCTCGTCGTCGGACACGAGCCCGAAGGAGACCAGCGAACGCGGGGCGACGACATCGGTGAGGTACGCCAGCCCGACCGCCCAGCGATTGACTCCTCGCGGCAGGGCGAGGAGATGATAGGCGCGGGCAACGGCCTTCGCAGGCAGCCCGGACAGGTACACGCCCATCGGGTTCGCCACCGCGAACCCGGGCCCGAGGTCCACGACGAGCCCCAGGTTCCGGTGCCGGTACGCTTTCGCGGTCCCGATCCCGATGCTGGCGAGAGCGTTGCGCGCCAATGCCTTTCCCTGCCGGACGGCGTGCTGCGCGGTGGGCGGTGTGACATCCCCTGAGTCGGCGGTGAGATCGGGCACCGCGGCGGCGTCTCCCCCGGCGAAGACGTCGGCACGGCCCGGCACGGTGAGATCGGGCCGCACCTTCAGCCGTCCCCCCTCCGTCGGCAACCCCAGCGTCTCGATCAACGGGCTCGCAGTCACACCTGCGACCCACACGACGGTGCGGGTCGGCACCGTCGTCCCGTCGGTGAGGACCACGTGGTCGTCGGCGACACTCTCGAGCGTCGTCTCGAGCCGGACGTCGATACCGCGTCTGCGCAGCACGTCCAGCACCTTGCCACTGAGCTTGTCGCCGACCTCCGGCATCACCTGCGCGGACGTGTCGAGCAACACGAACCGGACCTCGGTCGGGTCGAATCCGCGCTGACGGGCCACCTCGTCGGCCAGTGCACGCATCTGCGACACGAGTTCGGCGCCGGCGTAGGAGGCGCCGACCACGACGACGGTGCGTCGCTGCCGGATCACCTCCGAGTCGGTCTCGCGCCCGGCCAGTTCCAGCTGACCGATCAGCTGGTCGCGCAGGTAGAGCGCCTCGGTCGTCGTCTTGAGGCCACGAGCGTGGTCGGCCAGCCCCGGAATGTCGAACAGCCGGGTCACCGAGCCCGGGGTGAGCACGAGTCGGTCCCAGCCGAGCGTCTCGGTCTCACCGCTCCGGGACGTCAGGTGCAGCGACCTCGCCTCGAGATCGACACCGTCCACCCTCCCGGTGACCAGGTCCACCCCGGGCAGGCTGTTGGCGAGGGGCACCGCGACGAATCTCGGGTCCAACAGCCCTCCGGCGACCTCGGGGAGCAGCGGCGTGTACAGCATGTAGTCGTCGGCGGACACCAGGGTCACCGACACGTCCACGCCGGCCTTCCTCGCACCCCGCACCAGGTGTCGTGCGCATTCGAAGCCGGCGAATCCTCCTCCGACGACGACGATCCTCGGTACCGATCGTTCGGTCACGAACACTCCTTCCTGCCGGTCTCTCCGTCGTGCGGCCTGTGCTGCCTCAGCGTTTCGACGTGCGCCGCAACCGGATGTTGGCGAACTCACCGAGCCCCCATTTGCCGAGTTCGCGACCGAACCCGGACCGTTTGACACCGCCGAAGGGCAAGCCCGGGAGCGTCGTACCGTGCTCGTTCACGTACGCCATACCGACCTCGAGACGGTCGGCGACCTCCTGCGCGGCGTCCAGGTCGGTGCCCCACACCGAGCCGCTCAGGCCGAAGTCGGAATCGTTGGCGAGTTGCACCGCCTCGTCGACGGAATCGACGCGGTACACGACGGCGACGGGCCCGAAGATCTCCTCCCGGTAGGCGTCCATGTCCGGCGTGACGCCGGTGAGGACCGCCGGGCGCATGAAGGCGCCGTCGCCGGGCAGCGGGTCCCCGCCGGTGTGCAGGGTCGCGCCCTGCTCCACCGCGCGCTGCACCTGCTCGACCACGGTGTCTCGTGCCGAGGTCGAGGAGAGCGGACCCACTCCGGTATCGGGCTCGGCCGGGTCACCGACGGTGGCCGATTCGAACGTCTCGGTCACCCCGCGCACGAAGTCGTCGTAGTACTCGCCCGGCACGATGAATCGCTTCGGTGAGTTGCACGCCTGCCCGGTGTTGGACAGCCGGGCCTTCGCGGCCGTGGTCGCGAGCGCGCCGATGTCGTCGCTGTCCAGCACGATGAACGCATCGGACCCGCCGAGTTCGAGCACCGCCTTGGTGAGGTTGCGGCCCGCCGTCTCGGCCACGGAGGCGCCGGCACGCTCGCTGCCGGTGAGAGAGATGCCCTGGATCCGGGGGTCGGCGATCATCTCCGCGATCTGATCGGTCGAGGCGAAGACGTTGATGTAGGCATCGGCGGGCAGTCCGGCCTCGTGCAGCAGTCCCTCCATGAGCTGCGCCGACGCCGGACAGATCCCGGCGTGCTTGAGGATCACCGTGTTGCCGAGCATCAGGTTGGGCGCCGCGAACCGGGCCACCTGGTAGTACGGGTAGTTCCAGGGCATCACCCCGACGAGTGGCCCCACGGGTTCGAGCTGGACGACGGATTCGAGGGCACCCTGGACGTCGAGTTGCTCGGTGGTGAGCAGGTCCGGGCCGTGCTCGGAATACCAGCGGTAGATCGCCGCGGCGAGCTGGACCTCACCGAGAGCCTCCTTGTGGCGCTTGCCCATTTCGGTGGTGATGGATCGGGCGAGTTCCTCGGCGCGCTGCTCGTACAGATCCGCGGTACGGGCCAGGATCGCGGCACGCTGCTGCGGATCGGTCGCTCGATAGCGCTGGTACTCGGCACTGCTGCGGGACAGCACGTCCTCGACGCCCGTGTCGTCGAGGGTCGGGAAACGACGCTCCTCGCGTCCGGTGGCAGGGTTGACGGTCGCGTAAGTGGTCATGCCTCTCCAGCGTAGGCATCACACCTGCCCGTGCCACGGAATCAGCCATAGTCGACCGAACGGTCACCTCGTGGGCCCGGCGCAGTTCACTGCGCATCTACCGGAAGCACCCCGAAGCGGAGGAGATGCCCCGCGTCGGCCCACCCCAGATGGGGCCCGGCTCGTCCGACCGGGCAATTGTCGCCCGTTCCCCGGCGGGGGTGCAGCAGAACATGCTCTGATGGATCCACCGTTTCGGTTCCGGCCGATCCGGGTACGGCCAGTGTGTCCCCTCCCGAGGAGGTTCCGAAGTGACCGTCTCCCGTAGCTTTCCGCAGCAGGACCGAGTCCGTACCAATCGCAGCCATGTCGGCGAGGCGCTCACCGACACCCGCGGTTGGCCGGGATACGCCATGATCGGCACGGCCATCGCCGTGCTCGGGCTCTTCCTCGTCGCCGCCGGGTACGGCTTCACCGGCTGGGCGGCCATCACCGGCGGGACGTTCGCCGGCCTGATGATCGTCGGCGTCGCCCTGGTCCTGCTCGAACACCGACGGGTGCAGCGCGAGGAGGAGCGGCAGGATCGCGCCGCCCGCTCCTGACCTACCCAGTCTGCCTGGATCAGGACGGACGACGACGCCACCAGTCGGTGGCATTCTCGAAGGCCGCGGCGGCGGCGAGCACTCGTGCGTCGTCGTGCCTGGCACCGATCACCTGCAACCCCACCGGCAGGCCCTCCGCCGTGAACCCGCACGGCACCGAGATCGCGGGCTGCTGGGTGAGGTTGAACGGATACGTGTAGGGCGTCCATTCGGTCCACCGGCCCCGCGTCCATCGGCCGTCGGCGGGCGATTCGATTCCCGCCTCGAACGCGGTGATCGGCATGGTCGGGGTGACCAGCAGGTCGTAGCGCTCGTGGAAGGCACCCATCTTCACTCCGAGGTTCATCCGCTGCGCCATGGCCTCGAGGTAGTCCTGCGCGCTGAAGGCGCGCCCCTGCTCGCAGATGTCGGCCAGGCCCGGATCGAGTTCGGCGCGCTGGGCGTCGGTGAGATGTTCGGTGGCTTTCGCCGCCCCGGAGAACCACAGGCACTCGAAAGCCCAGACCGGATCGGTGAAGCCCGGATCCACCCCCTCGATCCGGGCTCCGAGGTCTGCCAGCACGCCGACGGCCTCGTCCACCGCGCGTCCGACTTCCGGATCCAGGGACGACACGAAGCCCAGATCCCGGCTGTAGGCGACGCGCAAGCCGCTCAGTGGGGTGTCCCCGGAGCCGGGTAGAGCCGTCGCGAGGCGGGCGGCGAAACTCTCTGCGGGCGGGGCCAGCGCGGACCAGTCCCGAGAGTCCCGTCCGGTGACGGCGTCCATCAACACGGCGGTGTCGGCGACCGTGCGGGTCACCGGCCCGACGTGTGCGAGAGTGCCGAACGGGCTCGGCGGATACAGCGGGACGGCCCCGTACGTCGCCTTGAATCCGACGACTCCGCAGAAGCTCCCGGGGATACGCACCGAGCCGCCACCGTCGGTGCCGAGCGCGAGCGGCCCCATGCCCGCGGCCACCGCGGCCGCTGCTCCCCCACTCGACCCACCCGAGGTGCGGTCGGTGTTCCACGGGTTGCGCGTGATGCCGGTCAGCGGACTGTCGGTGACGCCTTTCCAGGCGAGCTCCGGCGTGGTGGTCTTGCCCACGATGACCGCGCCCGATTCGCGCAGCCGCGCCACCGCGGGCGCGTCCTCGATCCACTCCTGGTCCGGGTTCACGCTCAGCGAGCCGCGCCGGGTCGGCCACCCCTTGGTGAGGAGAATGTCCTTCACCGAGGTCGGGACCCCGTCGATCGGCCCGAGCGGCTCCCGCGCGAGCCATCTCTTCTCCGAGGCCGCCGCCTCCTCTAGCGCGAAGTCCGGATCGAGCACACAATAGGCGTTGACAGTGTTGTCACGGTGAGAGATCTGTTCCAGCACTGCCCGGGTCGCCTCGAGTGGTGAGAGTTCCCCTCGCCGGTACGCGGAGGCCAGCTCGGTGGCCGTGAGGCCGGTGAGTTCATCGGATGCGAGTCTTTCGGTCACGGAACACTTCCTTCGCCATCGGCCCGTCTACTTCATCGATACACACAGTGCACGGCATCGGCCGTCGCTTCGTCGATGGTAGATTGTCAACAATAATGGGGTGAGATGATGAGTAAGGCAACTACCCGACAGCGATACATCGGGGTCATCGCGCCGTACGACTTCGCGCTCGATCGCGAGATCTGGAAGTGGGCCCCCAAGCGGGTCACGCTCATGCTCACCCGCACCTCGCACCTCGGACTGCCGTCCACGGTCGCGATGGCGGAGGGAATCAGCAGCGAGTACGCCCTGCGCAGCCGCACCCAGGCGCTACTCACCGCGGAACCCGACGTCGTCCTCTACCTCTGCACATCAGGCAGTTTCGTACGCGGGGCCGACGCCGAGAGGCAGATGCGCGAGGTCATGATCGACGCCGGTGCGCGTGAGGCCGTGACCACCTCGGGCTCCCTCGTCACGGCGGCACACGCCCTCGGCGTCCGGCGACTCGCCGTGGCCACGCCGTACATCGACACGGTCACGGACAAACTGCGCGACTTCCTCGGCGAGTCCGGCCTCGAGGTCGTGGGCGACTCCCGATTGGGACGGGACGAACGAATCTGGCAGATCGAGACGAAGATGATCCGCCGCCTGGTCCGCGCCGCCGACCGGCCCGACGCCGACGCGGTCTTCATCAGTTGCACGAACCTGCGCACGTATGGGCTCATCCGCGAACTCGAAGCAGAGCTGGGCAAACCCGTCCTCACCGCCAACCAGGTATCCGTCTGGAACGCACTGCGCGTGGCCGGAATCACACAGCCGAACCTCGAACAGCGCCTCTTTCTCGACACCCGATCCCCCGACCAGCACCTTTCCGACGACCACACCCCGACCACCGCCCTGGTGCCGATGCCGTCAGAGCGGACCCTCGTGGCGGCTGTACCGGAGAACCTCACCTTCGACGCCACGCATCCACATGTCGCGGGATGCGGCGGCCATCGCGTCGAGGCCACGCACCACGGAGGCGAACACGGTGCCCGGCACGAAGCCGAAGTCCGGGTTGAGTAGCAGATTGTTCCGCTCGTAGAAGAGGGCGAGATCGATCTTGCCCACCGCTTCGTCGCCGGCGTCACCGTATCCGTGGGATTTCGGACTGAGCTGCCAGGGCGCGAAGGTGAAGTACATGATGTCGCCGGGGATCGGGGTGATCGTCGGGTTCTCGAGCGGTGGTTCGTCCTCCGCGAACGCGTCCACCAGGGTGTAGATCTCGTTGCGCGCGTACTTCGCGTGATAGGCGTTCACGCCCTGAGGGAGCGCATTCCACACGGCCGTACAGGTTTTCGGCGCCACGTCGTCGAGCAGTTCGGCTACACAGGTGACGCCTCGCTTGGTGAGTGTGATGTCGATGTACCTGGTCATCCGCGCCCTTCCCCGTCCACTCTCGAGATGTATATTGTTGACAATCATCATGCAACGGAGGTGACATGGCCGCCAGTCGACCCACTGTGGGCATCCTCTACCCCGGCTTCTCCGCGGAGGACGACTTCCCCAGGTTCGAAGGACTTCTCGGCGGTGACGTCGCCCTCCCGGTCCAGCACACCCTCATGAACGAGGACGCGCACCGGCTCGACGCCCTGCTCGACTGGGGCCGTGACGACACGCTCGCCGCGGGAGCAGATGCCGCAGGACCGGTGGACGCCCTGGTGTGGACGTGCACGTCCGGCAGCTTCTGTTACGGGTGGGCCGGCGCCCATGACCAGGCCGCGGCGCTGGCCGCGCACGCCGGTGTCCCCGCATCGAGCACGTCACTCGCTTTCGCGCACGCACTCGATGCGCTCGGCATCGAGCGGGTCGCGATCTCGGCGACCTACCCCGCCGACGTCGCCGACCTGTTCCGCGCGTTCCTCGAGGACGGCGGCATCGACGTCGTCGCGGTGTCCAGTCACGAGATCGTCACCGCTGCCGAGGTCGGCACCCTGGACCGCCACCGCCTGTTCGCCGTCGCCGAGTCCGGCGACCACCCCGACGCCCAGGCAGTCCTGTTGCCGGACACCGCCTTCCACACCGCGGAACATCTGGAGGCTCTCGACACACACCTCGGGAAGCCGGTACTGACGGCGAATCAGGTGTCCGTGTGGGAGGCGTTGCGCCTCGTCGACGCCCCCCTGGTGCGTCCCGGCCTGGGTGCACTGTTCCGGGAGCGCCCAGCGGTCCGGACCGGCGACGCGAGGGCGAACAGCTCCGCCCAGTGATGCGCCGCGAGGGACTTCGGCAGATCGCTGTCGACGAGACCGTTCGCTCGCATCCACGAGGCCACAGCGGCTTTCGGCACCCCCGGCCGCGCCGAACGCACTATCTGCGTGAGTCCACGCCCGCGTCCGGTGAACACCCGGTGCACGAGGCGCTGATAGGCATCGCGGTCTTCGGACCGCACCAACGGTTCCGCTCTCCGGGTGATCGTGAGCAGACCACCGTCGACCCCGGGGCGCGGCACGAACGCCGAGGCGGAAACCTTGGACACGAGCCGGAACTCGAACCACGGCCACCACTGCGCCGTCATCATCGATGCCCCGCCGACACCGGCACGGCGCCGCGCCACCTCCCATTGCACGAGCAGTACGGCGTCGGTCCAGTGCCCGGCGTGGAGCAGCCGACGCAGCACAGCGGTGGTCTGATGGAAGGGCAGGTTCCCGACCACGACGTAGGGGGCCGTGGGTAATCGCCAGCGCAGGAAGTCGGCATGCACGACGCGAGTGGGAGGCACTGTCGACCGCCGTAGCTCTCGCACCAGGCGCTCATCGATCTCGACGGCGGTAAGCGGCCGGCCCAGGCGTTGCAGGGGCACGGTCAGGGCGCCGGCGCCCGCTCCGATCTCCACGATGGGTCCGGACGTGATGGCGGCGAGATCGACGATCGAGCGCGCTACCGAGGTGTCGACGAGGAAGTTCTGGCCGAGTTCGTGTCGGCCTGAGTGAAAGGTGTGCACAGGTATCTCCGCAGTTCGGAAAGTGACCCGGGCAGCACAAGACGCCGCCCGGCGAATTCACCGGTGCGGCGGTACGTATCCGTGATTCGATGCGTGGATCGACCGCCGCTAGGGGCGGCGGATCCTCGCCATGGCGATGCAGCAGACGGCACCTGTACAACACATGACGCAGAAGCTACGAGAGCGCGGCGCCGGGAGCAACCGAATATCGCGTCGATCCCGCACCCGAACGGCCGACCGTCAGTCGATCCCGAACGGCGCGGCGTACCGCACGGTGCCGGCCGGCAGTGCCTCCCCGTTCAGGGACAGCGCCATCAGCGCCTCGTCGGGAACCTCGATACTCAGCCGGATACCTGCCTCCGACGCGCGGGTGAACCCGAATCGCGGGTAGTAGGTGGAATGGCCGAGCACGATGACGAACTGCTCGCCCTGCCTCGTCGCGGCGTCGAGTGCCGCACGAGTGGCCGCGGAACCTGCTCCGGTGCGCTGATACTCGGGCAGGACGGCGCACGGCGCCAGGCACAGAGCCGGGACGTCGCCCACGTGGCAGCGAGTCAACAGCGCGTATCCCACGGGAGTGTCGTCGGTGCCCGTCGCCACCAGGGACAGCCCGTCGATCCACGCCGGGTCACCTCTCAGGGCATCGACGAGGTCGGCCTCTTCGTCAGTCTCGAATGCAGCCAGGTTGATCGCTCGAACGGCTGCGATGTCGGACCGTCTCTCGACGCGGGAGTTCCATTCGGCATTCGGCACCATTCCAGCATCCGGCGCGGCCGGCCCGCTGTCCAGCGAAATATCGCCGGCCGAAAACTCGGTTGCGTCCCCGAGGGCCCGGCGACGACACTGATCCGGGTCAAGATCGTTTCCTCGAGTAAGGATCAAAGATGGACGCCGTCACCACGGCGGAGATCGCCGGCGCCTTCCGGAACAGCAGCCGAAGCAAGGTCCGATCGGTGACCTATCCCGCCGGCCTGGAGGCCACCGCCTGGGAGGAACTCGACTTCCTGGGCTGGATCGACCCCAAGTCACCTCGCCGCGCCTACCTGGTCGCGCCGACCGGGAGCGGACTCGTCGCGATCGAGATGCGGGTTTCCGAGGGCGGCGGCGCCCGGGCATCGGCGTCGATGTGCACGCTCTGCCGGTCGGTGCACCGGCGCGGCGGCACCGCCCTGTTCAGCGCGACGAAGGTGGGGCCGGCCGGGAGGGCAGGCAACAGCGCCGGAACATACATCTGCACGGACCTGAACTGTTCGCTGTACGTACGCGGCATCCGCACCCTCCCGGGCACCCAGCCCGAGAAGTCGGTGCCGGTGCCGGACCGTATCGACGGTCTCGTACACCGGCTCACCAGCTTCCTGTCCGTGGTGGGAGCGGCGTGACTCACCCGCTCGCGGAAGACATCACGCACAAGACGGTGAAGACCCACGTCTCGTCGATCCCGGCGCGCGCAACCGCACCCATGCGGCGGTCCTGGCACTCGACGCGGGCCTCGTCGACGGATCGTGAGCGCGCCCTCACAGGTGCGGCGGGCTGATCCGGAACAGAAGCGTCTGCCCGCCGTACCAGGGATCGTCGTCGACGCCGAGTTCCTCGGCACCCAGCCGCCGAGCGAGTGCGGCGGACGGCTCGTTGTCCGGCCACATCCCGATCGTCAGTTCGTCCAGTCCGCCGTCGAAGGCACTGGCGATCATCGCCCGCGCGGCCTCCGTCGCGTACCCACGACCGGCAGCATCCGGGTGCAGGTGCCAGCCGGTCTCGTACTCGCCGACGAACCCGCCGTCGAGACGGTGCAGCCTGGTCACGTTCACGGCACCCACCACCGTGCCGATCTCGGCGACCTCGATGGCCAGGGTGCGCTGGTGCGGGTCGACGGCGTGCCGCTCGTGTGTGCGGTCGATCCATTCCTCGGCCTGGGCCAGGGTTTCCATCGGCACCCAGGGCGGGTTGCTCAGCCAGCGGATGACGTCGTAGATCGAGTGGATCGACAGGACGGTCGCCTCGTCGGCCACGGTGAAGGGACGCAGGATCAGGCGCTGGGTGCGGATCTCACACATGGCTCAGGAGCTTACGTATCCTCGCTTCTTGTCCACCACGTTGTGTAGTTGCTCGCCGCTGCGATACCGCTCGGCGTTGTCGACGAACAGCTGGGCCAACCGATTTCGCCAGCCCACGGCGTCGCCGCTCATGTGCGGCGAGATCAGCACCGAGTCCAGCGCCCACAGTGGGGAGTCCACCGGCAGGGGCTCGGTGTCGAAGACGTCGAGGGCCGCACCGGCGATCCTCCCGGTCCGCAGCGCGTCCACCAGATCGTCGGTCACCACGAGTTCTCCGCGGCCGACGTTGACGAGCCGCGCGGTGGGCTTCATCGCGTCCAGAACGGTCGCGTCCACCATCGAATGGGTCTGTTCGGTGAGCGGGGCGACCAGGACGAGGTAGTCGGCCTCACCGATATAGTCGGGCAGTTCCTCGCTGAGCCGCACCTCGCCGAAGTCCGGGTCGTCGCTGCGGGCCCGCCGTCCGGCCCCACTGACGCGCATGTCGACCGCACGCAGCAGCCGGGCGATCTCCCGTCCGATCGCTCCGGTCCCGGCGACGACGACGTGGGCGTCCGCGATCCGTTCGGTCTCGCGGTGGCGCCACTCGTGCTCGCGTTGCAGCTGTAGCGACGTGGGGACGTCCTTGGCGAACGCGAGGATCGCGCCGAGCACGAACTCGGCGATCGGCCGGTCGAAGATGCCGCGCGAGTTGGTGACGACGACGTCGGAGTCGACCAGATCGTCGAACAGCAGAGTGTCGACTCCTGCGGCGGCGACGTGCACCCACCGCAGCGAACCTGCGTGCGGCCAGGCCTCTTTCAGGGCATCCGAGAAGAAGTCCCAGACGAGCAGCACGTCGGCGCCGTCGAGCGCGTCGGCGAGCGTGTCCGCGGTCGCGTGCCGCACCTCGGCGAACTCCGCGACCTTGTCGAGCCCTTCCGGGCGGTTGTCGGCATGCAGTACGACGACGATCACTGTCGATCCTCCCGCTGGGCGTCACGCCGAGCCATGAGCAGCGTGAGATCCTCCACGGCGGTGACCAGGTGGGTGTGGATGGCCTTCGCCAGATCGTCCCAGGAATCGCCGGCGAGCCGGTCGACCAGGCGCTGATGTTCCTCGGTCAGCGCACCGGGGCGATGGTAGGCATTCTCCAGATGCACCATGCAGATCCGGGATTCGGCGGCGAGTGTCGAGTAGATCCGCGCCAGACGACTGTTTCCGGCCGCTTCCACCAGCGCGGTGTGGAATTCGAGATCCAGCTTCGCCAGCCGGGTCCAGTCTCCTGCCTCGATCAGCGGCGGCATCCGCGCGACGATCGCCGCCAGCCGGTCGACGGCGGATCCGCGCCGCTCGTCCGGGAACTCGAACACCGTCCGCGCTGCGGCCGTCTCCACTGCCTCCCGGGCAGCGTAGATCTCCGCGACGTCGTGGGCGGACAGTTCCACGACGAACACGCCGCGATTGCGGTGGCTCACCAGCAGCCCTTCCTGCGCGAGCCGTTGCAGTGCCTCGCGCACGGGGCCGCGGGAGATCTCCAGCTGCGCAGCGAGGTTCGCCTCGCTCAGCTGTTCGCCCGGCCCGTACGAGCCGTCGAGGATCCGCTCGCGGAGCTGATCGGCGATCACCACCGCCGTCTGCGGGGCGTTGAGGGGTGAGAGTGGTCGGTTCATGCTCAGCCCTTCGGTATGGCGAGATACTTGTATTCGAGGAACTCGTCGATTCCGACGCGGCCGCCTTCACGGCCGAGACCGGATTGCTTGACACCACCGAACGGGGCGGCCGGGTTGGAGACCAGCCCGGTGTTGAGGCCCACCATGCCGGCCTCGATGCGGTCGCTCAGCCGCCATGCGCGGTCGATGTCCTGGGTGAACAGGTACGCCACGAGGCCGGCGTCGGTGTCGTTGGCCGCGGCGATCGCCTCGTCCTCGTCGTCGAAGACGTGGACGGGGGCGACGGGGCCGAAGATCTCGGTGGCCGCCAGCTCGGCGTCGGCGGGCACGTCGGCGAGCACGGTGGGCCGATAGAAGTACCCGGTCTCCCCGGCCCGTTCGCCCCCGGTGACGATCCGGGCGCCCTTCGCGACGGCGTCCGCCACGAGGCGCTCGACCTTCCCGAGACCGGCCGCGTCGATCAGCGGGCCGACATCGGTGCCGGGTGCGGTGCCGTCGCCGACGGTCAACGCCGACATACGTTCGGCGAGTTTGGTGGTGAACTCGTCGACGACGTCACGGTGCACGTAGAACCGGTTGGCCGCGGTGCACGCCTCGCCCATGTTCCGGAGCTTGGCCACCATCGCGCCGTCCACGGCCTTGTCCACGTCGGCGTCGGCACACACCAGGAACGGCGCATTTCCGCCGAGTTCCATCGAGGTCCGCATCACCGTCTTCGCCGCCTGCCCGAGCAGGATCTTCCCGACGTTCGTGGAGCCGGTGAAACTGATCTTGCGCGCCTTTCCGCCTTCGACCCACTCGGTGACCACCGCCGCCGCATCGGTGGTGGCGACGGTGTTGAGAACACCGTCCGGCAAGCCCGCCTCGCGGAGGACCTCGGTGAGCAACAGAGCCGTCAGCGGTGTCTGCGGGGCGGGCTTGAACACCATCGTGCACCCGGCCGCGACGGCGGGCCCGATCTTCCGGGTGCCCATCGCGAGCGGAAAGTTCCACGGGGTGATGAGCACACACGGCCCGACCGGGGCGCGGCCGACGAGGATGCGGTTGCGGCCGTCGCCGGTGACGGTGGTGTCCCCGGCGATGCGGACAGCCTCCTCGGAGAACCAGCGCAGGAATTCGGCACCGTAGGCGACCTCGCCGCGGGCCTCGGCGAGCGGTTTGCCCATCTCGAGGGTCATCAGAGTGGCGAAGTCCTCGGTGCGGGCGATCACGAGTTCGTAGGCACGGCGCAGGATCTCGCTGCGCTCGCGGGGCGCGGTGCGGGCCCACTGGTCCTGGGCTGCCGCGGCGGCGTCGATCGCCCGGCGCGCGTCGTCGGCGGTGCCGTCGGCGACCGAGGCGAGGACGACGCCGGTGGCAGGGTTCTCGACGTCGAACGTCCGGGCACCGTCGCGCCAGCGGCCGTCGATGAAGAGACCGGTGGGTACGGCAGGGAGCGTGGCCGGCTGGAGTTCGGTGGTGGTCATCGGTATCCGCCTCCGTCGAGGGTCGAGGGTGTGGGTGGAGCGGGGTCGAGTATCTGCGCCAGGTGCAGCGAACTCCGCGTGGGGTCGAGCTGGCGTACCTGCATGTGGCAGGAGAAGCCGTCCGTCAGTACGGGTGCAGTGTCCGCGCGCAGAGCCGGGGCGAGTGCCTGTTCGGCGACCTTCATGCTCAACTCGTAATGATCCTTCTCGAATCCGAAGTTTCCGGCCACGCCGCAGCATCCGGTGGCCTCCCGCACCTGGGTGACGCCGACGGCGGCCAGCGCTTTGCGTTGAGTGGCCGCGCCGAACGCCGAGTATTCGTGGCAGTGGGTCTGCACGGTGACCGCGTCCGGCACCGCCGTGCGCGGCACCCAGCCGTCGGCAGCGAGGTGCACGACGTGGTCTGCGAAGCTGCGGACGCGAGCGGCGACGCGACGGGCGGAGTCGGTGTGCACGAGTTCGGGCAGATCCGTCCGGAACGCGGCGGCGCAACTCGGTTCCAGCACCACGATCGGCCGCTCGGTACCGTCGTCGAGAATCTGCGCCGCCGCGCGCAGGTGTGTGCGGGCGGTGTCGAGCTGCCCGGTGGAGATGTAGGTGAGCCCGCAGCACGCGTCGGCACGACAGTCGGTGGTAGTCCCGGCGTCGCCGAGTACTCGCCGGGCCGCGCCGATCACCTCCGGCCGGAAGCCGCGAGTGAAGGTGTCGGCGAGCAGGACGACGGCCGCCGACTCGTCGCGCGGGCCGAGATTGGCCCGGACGGCCTTGCGCGAGGCGAACTCCGGGATCTCCCGGCGGTCGGTGAGCCCACCGAGCCGGGCGCCGATGCCGGCCAGCCGGGTGCGGGCGAGTGCATTGACCACCGGGGCGGCCCGCTCGGTGAGGCGCAGCCACAACGGGAGACGTCCCAGCGAGTGGTGCGAGAGCGGCCTGCGATGTGTCCGGTAGTAGTGATCGAAGAACTCGGACCGATACGTCGCCATGTCCACGCCCACCGGGCAGTCCGTCGCGCACGCCTTGCACGACAGGCACAGGTCCAGCGATTCACGCACGTCCTCGGACGCCCACCCGTCGGCGACGGTGGGAGCGGTACGCACCATCTCCTGCAGGGCACGGGCGCGGCCGCGGGTGGAGTCTTTCTCGTCCCGGGTGGCCCGGTAGCTGGGGCACATCACTCCCCCGGTGTCGGCGCGGCATCGACCCACGCCGATGCATCCCTGCACCGCGTGAACGAAGTCGGCGACGGGAACGCGGTGGCTCGGGGTGAGATCGAAGCTGGTCTGCCACTCACGGGGGCTGATGCCCTCCTGGGACAGGTCGGCCATGAACGGTTCCGGATCGACGATCGCGTGCGGGCCGAGCAGGGCATTCGGATCCCAGATCCGCGCGAACCGGGCGAAGGCCTGCATCATCCGGGACGAGTACATCATCGGCAGCAGCTCGGAGCGGGCCCGGCCGTCCCCGTGCTCGCCGGACATCGACCCGCCGAAGTCGACGCACAGCTGCGCGGCGCGGCGGACGAACCGTTCCATCACGTCGCGTCCCTCGGGTGTGCGCTGATCGAAGTCGATCCGGATGTGCATGCAGCCGGCGCCGAAGTGGCCGTAAAAGATTCCGGTGAGCCCGAACTCGTCGAGGAGGGCGGTGATCGCGACCAGATAGTCGGCGAGCTGATCGGGCGCGACGGCCGAATCCTCCCACCCGGTCCAGGATTCGCCGCCCTCCTCGAGCCGTCCCGAAAGCCCGGCGCCGTCCTCGCGCACGCGCCACAGGGAGGCACGCTCCCCCGCGTCGTCGACCACACGGGAGTCGACCAGCCGTCCGTTCGCGTGGAGCTTCGCGATCAGGTCGTCACGGCGGTCACGTACCTCGGCGGGGTCGTCGCCGTCCAGCGAGACGTACAGCCAGGCCGCGCCGTCCGGAAGCCCGACGACGGAATCGGTTCCCCGGCGCCAGCGCATGGTGTCGACGATCTTGGAGTCGATGCCCTCGAGTGCGGCCGGGTGATAGTCGAGGATCGTGGTGGTGTCCCGAGCCGCATCGACGATGTCCCGGTAGCCGAGGCACAGCAGGATCGCGTTGGGCGGCACCGGGACCAGCTGTACCGTCGCGGCAACCACGATCACACAGGTTCCCTCGCTGCCCACCAGGGCGCGGGCGACGTCGAAGCCGTTCTCGGGGAGCAGGTTCGCCAGGTGAAATCCGGACACCTGCCGGGGGATGCGGCCGAGCTCGAGCCGGAAGTCCGCGAGGTGGTCGGCGGTCAGGGCCGTCAACTCGTCGGTGAGCATCTCCGCCGCCTCGACCGCCGCGTCGTCGGCGGGATCCGTGGCCCGCAGGCCGGTTCGGGTGGCGGTCAGGCGATGTCCGGCAGCGGTGACCAGATCGAGTGCGAGCACGTGATCACTGGTACGCCCGTACCGGACCGAGTGGTTGCCGCACGCGTCGTTGCCGATGGCGCCGCCGACCGTGGCGCGGGACTTGCTCGACGGGTCGGGTGCGAAGGTCAGGTCGCCGCTGCTCTCGGCCTGCACGGCCGCCTGCAGGTCGGTGAGCACGATGCCCGGCTCGACCACCGCGGTGCGCGCGGTGGCGTCGATCTCGACGACACGGTTCATGTACCGGGAGAAGTCGAGGACAACTCCTCTCCCGATGGCGTTGCCTGCCAGCGAGGTTCCGCCGCCGCGCCCGGTGATCGCCAGCCCGCGGGACGCACAGCCGCGGACGACGGCGACGACGTCGGCCGGGGTTCGCGGGAACACGACGCCGACCGGCGGCACCCGGTAGTTCGAGGCGTCGTAGGAGTATTCCGCGCGGCGGCGGCTCGACGTGTCGAGCGCGACACCCTGGGCGGCCAGCTCGGCCTGCAGGTCGGCGTATCCGGTCAGTGCAGCCCCGCTTTCAATGCCGCACCGAACCTGGCCAGGCCCTGGTCGATCTCGTCGGGCGTGACCGTGAGTGCGGGAATGACGCGGACGACGTTGCCGTACCCGCCACAGGTGAGGAGCAGCAGGTCCTCGTCGACGCCGGCCTGCTGAACGGCCAGAGCCGCTGCGCCATCGGGGGTCCCGTCGGCTGCGGTGAACTCGACACCCTGCATGAGTCCGAGGCCTCGGACGTCGCCGATGCGCGGGTACTGCTCCTTCAGCTCCCGCAGCCCGGCGGCGAGTTGCTCGCCGCGCTCACGCGCGTTCTCGACGAGCTGCTCGTCCTCGATGACGTCGAGCGTGGCGACCGCAGCCGCCGCGGACACTGCGTTGCCGCCGTAGGTGCCGCCCTGCGACCCGGGCCATGCCTTGCTCATCGTCTCGGTCGAGGCCGCGATGGCGGAGATCGGGAATCCGGAGGCGATCCCCTTCGCCGTGATGAGAATGTCCGGGGTCGCATTCGAGTGCTGATGCCCCCAGAACTTGCCGGTACGTCCGACACCGGCCTGCACCTCGTCGATGACGAGGGCGATGCCGTGGGCGGTGGCCCGCTCCCGGAGCCCGTCGAGGAAGCACGGTGGGGTGGGCAGATAGCCACCGTCGCCGAGCGCCGGTTCGATGAGGAATGCCGCGGTGTCCGAGGGAGACGAGACGGTCTGCAGAATGTGGTCGAGCTCGCGCAACGCGAAGTCGACGGCCGTGTCCACGTCCCACCCGTAGCGGTAGGCGTAAGGAAACGGCGCGATGTGCACGCCGCTCATCAGAGGGGCAAAGCCGCTGCGGAAACGCGTACCCGCGGTGGTGAGCGATGCGGCGGCGACGGTGCGGCCGTGGAAACCACCGTGGAAGGCGATGATGTTGGGCCGGTCGGTGGCCATGCGCGCGAGCCGGACCGCAGCCTCCACCGCCTCCGCGCCCGTCGTCGCGTAGAAGACGGAATCGAGACCGGCAGGCAGGTAGTTGCCCAGCTTGTCGGTGAGCTCCAGCAGCGGCTTGTGCATCACGGTCGTGTATTGGGCGTGCACGATCTTGCCGACCTGCTCCTGCGCGGCGGCAACCACGCGGGGATGACAGTGACCGGTGCTGGTCACCCCGATCCCGGTGGTGAAGTCGAGGTAGCTGCGGCCGTCGGTCCCGTAGATCCAACTGCCCAGCGCATGGTCGACCACCACGGGAGTGGCCTGCTTGAGGATGGGGCTCAGCGTGGTCATGGGGTCCATCGTCGTGGCGCGGGCGAGGATTGTCAACAATTGACAACTCTGGCGTGGACTGGTGCACCAGGAGGCGGTCGTCGCAGGCGGTGTGGACAATCGCTACCGGTACAGCCATTGCGACGTTCCAGAGCGCGTGCGACGACTCCGTGGTCGGTGGCGCGTAGCGCAGCCCCCGAGCATCCGCGCACGTTGCACCCTGCGCGACGCGGCAGGAACCTGCGCAGATGCGATAGCCTTTGGCCGTTCATTCTCCATCTCGTCTTCAGGGGGGCACGTTGAGCGACGAGCAATTGCGCGACGTCACGGCCGAGTTTCCACCCGTGGTGTACCTACCGTGCCAAGAACATGTCAGCGATCCGCAGGACGCCGTGATCGACATGCGTACGACACGGGACGGACGGACAGCGGTACTCACCTACTCGGCGCTGGACCGGCTCAAGTCCTGCTGCGGTGACGACCAGCCGTGGTTGGTGGCTCCCTCTGCGTTCCTCGAGCAGCTTCGCGCGATCCGGCCCTTCGATCTCGTTCTGCTCGACGTGGAGATCCCCGAGCACGAGCGTCGGAGGTCGACGACGTGACCGTCTACGTCGACCACGCGACCCTGGACACAATCGCTCAATCGTTCAGCGGCGCGAGCAGCGAACTGGACGGAGTTGCGGCTTCCGCGCCGGAGTCGATCGACGGAGGGGACGCCACTGCCGCCGTCCTGGGAATCCTGTCCCGACTGATGCACGATGCGGGGCAATTGGTTGTCGGCCTCGATGCCGCCGGGCAGGCCGTCGCAGACGCTGACGCGAAGTATCGGGAACAGGATGTCGAGACCGCCGACGCCCTGATCGAGGCGTGGTCGGATCACGAATGAGTATCGAGACGCTCATCGAGGGAAATCCGGACAGTATTCGCACCGCGTCCGACTGGCTGCGCGGGTCTCTCGCCACCGGTATCGACACCGCAGTGGAGTCGATAGATGCTTCGCGCTCGGCGGCGGACGGCGGCTGGGACGGGGAAGCGGGAGACAATTTCTCCGAGAAGATGAAGTCGGCCGGCAACAAGGGCAACGACCTTTCCTCTGCCGCCCGCGAGTCCGCAACGTCCATCGACGATGCGGCAGCCGCCCTACAGACGGCGCAATCGATGATGGAACAGATCCGCTCCGACGCTGCTGCCGCGGGCCTCACCGTCAACGGAACCGTCATCGAACACCCCGGCGACGCTCCTCCGACGCCGATCTCGCCACCCACCGGCGATGCCGCGACACCGGCCGCCGTCAGCGCCTACAACGCCGCGGTGATCGCGGCGGAGGAGTACGCGAGGAAGGCCGAGGCGTACGAGGTTGCCGAGGTCGAAGCCGCGGCTGCCCGCTCGAACTGGGAGGAAGCGCTGAAACTCTTGGTCGGCGCCTTCGAGGCATCGACCACCAAGACATGGTTCCTGATCGCGGACATGATCAGCGCCCATGCCAACGCATGGACCGACCTGAATCCCTATCTCATGGGTAAGCGTGCCGAACTCCTACGCATAGACGGAATCAAGTACCTCGAACTGGCGCGGAACGCCGGCCCCGGAACCCCGGCCGCAACCGTGTATCGCGATGTCGACCTGGGCAGACAGTTCCTCCGGCAAGCTGACGAACTCGTCGATGCAGCCGCGGACAGCGCCAAAGCGACTGACGCTCGTGGGCTGAAGCTCGGCGGCGCATTCGCCGCAGCAGGTGTTGCATACGACATCTACGACGGAAAGCCGGTCGACCAGGCTCTGGTTTCGGGCGGGCTCGGTTTCGGAGCATCGGTTGCTGCGGGCGCACTCATCGGTACCGCCATCCCGGTTCCTGTGCTAGGAACCGCAACCGGCGCAATTGTCGGTGCCGGTGTCGGCATCTTCACCTCGGGAGCGATTGATTCAGTGTTCGACAATGGGCTCGACGTCGGGAAGGCGCTGAGCAGCGGAGGCAGCGCAGTCGCGGACACGACGAAAGCGGTCGGGGGGGTGTTCAGCGGTGCGTGGAATGCAATCTTCTGAAGCCACCCGACCGGCGGAATGGCCGTCGGGAAACTGGAGAACCCTCCGGGAGCGGATCAAACTGGCATTGGCGGCCGTGTTCGGCGCGGTAGTCATGTTCGTGTGTGCGGCCGGGGTGGTAGTGATGCTCGACGAGGGAAGCCCTCAGTCGGCTAAGTACTTCGTGCTGTTCGGCCTGCTCTGGGTGCCAATCCTGGCCTTCCCACTCGTATACAAACCGAAAGCGAACGGACGACTCGCCCCCACGGAGCGCACGCTGAACGGAAGCCCCGCTACCACTATCGAGTACTCTTCGGGTCCGCTCACAGTGATGTCGATCCTCACCGGGTTTGTCTCGCTGATGATGGGACTCGGCGCCTACGACTACTCGCTGGAAGCGGAGTCGGACGGGTACGGCTCCACAGTCATCTTCGCGGCGATCGCGCTCTTCTTCGGCAGTTTCCCGCTCAGCTACCTGCTGGGACGTCTTCGCCGTGGCTACATTGCGTTCACGACCGAAGGAATCCACCAGCGCGGCTGGGCATTCGAATCGTTTCTGCCGTGGGACTCCGTCATGGGCGTCAGCGCCGGCTACCAGGGATTCCCCATGACCTTGATCATCGCCTACAACGACGAGGGTTGGCGCAGAAGATATACCGCGCGTCTCTGGAGAATCGATCGCATTCCCCCGACCCCGATGATGGACATCGACTATCGAAAGATCGGTGACGACGCGGCCCTCGTCCACGCGTTCATCGTGGAACAGGTGGAACGAAACAGGCGCCCGTTGCGACGTTGAAGCCTACTCGGACAGGCCCTCGTGGACACTGGAGGCCACCCGCGAAGGGAGAAGCCATGGCACCCGCCGACCCGAAGACCGTCCTGCATCGCACGCTGGACGAGGCCAGGGATGCGCTGCTGTGGAAGCTCGACGGCCTCGGCGAGTACGACGCCCGGCGCCCGCTGACACCCACCGGCACCAATCTCCTCGGTCTCGTCAAACATCTCACCGGAGTCGAGTTCGGATACTTCGGTGAGCCGTTCGGGCGGCCGGCCCGCCGGTTGCCCGCGTGGCTGGTTCCCGGCGCGGAGGACAGCACGGCCGAGGAGAACGTCGACATGTGGGCGAAGGAGACGGAGACCCGGCAACAGATCCTCGACGACTACCGCGCGGCCCGCGCCCACGCGGACGCCACCATCGCGGCCCTACCCCTCGATGCCGCCGGCCGGGTAGAGCCCTGGCCGCCGGACCGGCGGGACGTGACACTGCACGAGATGCTCGTCCTCGCCATCGCCGAAACCCACCGCCACGCGGGGCATGCCGACATCGTTCGCGAGCTCGTCGACGGTTCCGTCGGCCGGCTACCGGACGATCCCGCCTCCCCGCGCACGCGGTCCGAACTACAGGCACACTGGGATCGGGTCCATTTCGCCGCCGAACGCGCTGATCACCCTGTGTGACGGACGTCGTAACGCGAGCGTATTGCCGAATTTACCCAGGCAGGACTACTCTGCCGTTGTGCCCGGGTTTCGGCCCGATCTGCACCATTTCAGACAACGACGTCTGCCTCACCGGCTATCGGTTTCGAGGCCGGTCATCCGACACGAACCTCTCACCGCTGGCCACCGGTCCCCTTTTCCGGGAACCACCTTCTGTCGATGACACACATGAGGAGACGGTCGATTGACGACACGTGCCGCCCGGACGGGCCTGTACGACCCCGTGCTCGAGAAGAGTAGCTGCGGTGTGGGTTTCATCACCCGCAAGGACGGCACGCAAACCCACGAGATTCTCGCCAAGGCGCACGCCGCACTGTGTGAGGTGCCCCACCGAGGCGGCATGAACGCCGAGGGTGTCGGAGACGGGGCCGGGGTCAGCGTCGACCTGTCGGTGCGCCTGTTCCGCAAGCTCACCGGTATCGCCGACCTCGAGGCCGGCCGCTTCGGTGTGGGCAACTTCTTCCTCCCGAACAACCCGGAGTCGTACCCCGACGCGGAGTCGGTGATCACCCGCGGGCTCGCCGCACAGGGCCTCACCGTGCTGCTCACCCGCAACGTGCCCGTCGACGCCGCGGCCCTGCGGCCGGCGGCAGCCGCATACCAGCTGCCGATCCGACAGTGGGTGTTCGCCGCCCCGGACGGCTGTACCGATGCGACCGAGTTCGATCTGCGCATCCACGAGGCACTGCTCGAGATCGAGTCCGTCGCCTACACCGATCCGGCGCTGACCGGTCTCTATCCACTCTCGTTGAGCGCCCGCACCCAGGTCCTCAAGGGGCGGCTCAACTCGGGAGAGGTGATCCCCTACTTCCGGGATCTGGTCGACCCGGATCACGAAGTGCACACCCTGTACTTCCACACTCGCTTCTCCACCAACACCGATCCGCACCCCACGATGGCGCAGCCGTTCCGGCTGATGGCGCACAACGGTGAGCTCAACACAGACAAGAAGAACCGTCTCTCCGAGGCGGCGGTCGCCCGCGCTCGCAACCGCGAGATCATCCGTCCGCCCGGACAGTCCGACAGCTGCCGGCTGGACCAGACCTTGCAGAGCCGCGTCGTCGAGGACGGCCTCGGTCTCGTCGCCGCCGTCGTGTCGATGATGCCGCCCGCCTGGGAGAACGACACGTCGCTGTCGCCCGACGTCCGCGCGATGCTCGAGTTCTTCTCGCTCTACGAGGAGAAGAACGACGGCCCCGCCGCGCTGATCTTCGGCGACGGCTCGGTCGTCGGCGCTCGGCTCGACCGGCTCGGGCTGCGGCCGCTGCGCTCGGTGGAGACCGACGAGTACCTCTGCGTCACCTCCGAGGCGGGTCAGTTCGACTTCGACCCACAGACCGTCCTGCACCGCGGACGCATCGAAGCCGGTGGGATGCTGTACTTCGATCACCGTGCCGGACGGGCGTATTCGACCGACGAGGCTCTCGAACTGCTCGCCGCTCGTGAGGACTACGCGGCGCTCGTCGCGCAGGCGCGCAACACTCTCGAGTCGCTGCCCGAGATCCCGGTCGAACCCGGGCCGCAGCGCTACAACGGCGACCTGGAGCGCCATCAACGGTACGTCGCGTACTCGCACAACCAGGAGAGCTTCAAGTTCATGATGGACCCGATGCTCGCGTCGGGCCAGGAGAAGATCTCCGCGATGGGGTACGGCAACGCCATCAACGCACTCTCCGACGTCGAAGGCGGTGTGGCCAAGTACTTCTCGCAGCGCTTCGCCCAGGTCACCAACCCGGCACTGGACAGTATTCGCGAGGCGGACGGCATGACTCTGCGGGTGGCGCTCGGCGCGCGGCCGGGCAGCGGCGCCGTCGACGCTCCCCAGATCGTGGTGCCCACACCGATCCTCACGCATGCCGACATGCTCAGGATCCGCAAGCAGACGGCCACGCCGGTGCAGCGGTTCCCGATGCTCTACACCCCCGTGTACGGCGACCGGGACGCCAATGCCGCCGCGGTGGTCGCCGCGATCGATGCGCTCTGCGACGAAGTCGAGGCGTTCGCCCGGGAGCGCGGGGGCATCGTCATCGTCACCGACCGCCACGTGGCGTCCGATGCGGCGGCCCTGCCGCTGATCGTGGTCGTCTCGGCGATCAACCAACGCCTCATCGAGGAGGGCCTGCGGCTGCGTGCCTCCCTCGTCGCCGAGTCCGGCCAGATCTCGTCCTCGCACCATGTCGCGACCGCCCTCGGTTTCGGTGCGTCCGCGATCTACCCGCTGGCCGTGCAGTTGCGCGCCGAGGAGAAGTTCGCCGCCGACCCGGACGCCGCGTTCCGGAAGTTCGCGAAGGCATCCGAGAAGTCGCTCATGAAGACCATGGGACGCGTCGGACTGTGCACCGTGGAGAGCTACATCGGCGGCGAGTTCTTCGAGCCCAACTACCTCGACACCGACGACCCGGTGCTGCACCGGTACTTCCCGAACATGAAGACCCCGGTCGGTGGTGTGGGGTTCACCACCGTCGCCCAGGCCGTCGCCGATTGGCACGAGCGGGCACGGACCGTCCAGGGTGAGAAGGACATTCCTCTGCTCGGGCTGTTCAAGGAGCGAGCCGAAGGCGCGGGTCACTCGTACGGCACCACTGCGGTGCGCGGGTTCGTCGACCTCACCGAGGAGCCCATCTCGTTCGACACCTCCGGGTCGCAGGACCACACCGACGCACTGCGTCTGCTACCGCTCCACCGGCTCGAGGATGCCTTCGGCATCGACGACGACGCCTACCGCAACGCCGGGTTCCGAGCACTCACACCGGAGGCGGTCGACGGCTTCACCATCACCCCCGGCTACCGGGCCTTCTCCCGGACCATGGCCGAGGAGCGCTCCCGCCGCCCCGCCGCGCTGCGGGACGTGCTCGAGTTGCCTGCCGACGTGACGTTCGCGGTCACGGCCGACGACTTCACCCGCGAGATGGGCCCGTACAGCCGCACCGGGAACAACCACTACGTGGTGCGCGGACTGGAACCGGAGGCGCTGGGCGAGGACCGCTTCCGGCTCCGCCTCACCGGTCCGCACCGCGGCGACGGCGGACGCCTCGAGGCGCTCGGCACGTCGCTGGCCGCACGTTTCGGTGCCGACGTGCTCGAGCGCGTGGTCGACGGCGAGGCACTCGTGGTGCGGGTGGCGGGGCCGGCTCTGGCGTACGTCGGGCTGCTGCGGGCCGCGCCCGCCGCGATCTCCCTCGACGAGGTGCAGCCGGCCGGCGCGATCACCCCGCGCCTGACGTCCGGTGCGATGAGCCACGGCGCACTGAACGCCAACGCCCACGAGGCCGTCGCACACGGGACGAACATGGTCGGCGGCATGTCCAACTGCGGTGAGGGCGGCGAACACATCTCCCGCTTCGGCACCATCCGCGGCTCGCGGATCAAGCAGTTCGCGTCCGGCCGGTTCGGCGTGTGGGCCGGCTACCTGGCCGACCCGATGCTCGAGGAACTCGAGATCAAGATCGCGCAGGGCGCCAAACCCGGCGAGGGCGGGCAGTTGCCCGCACCGAAGGTGACCGTCGAGATCGCCGCCGCCCGCGGCGGCACTCCCGGAGTCGAACTGGTCTCTCCCCCACCACATCACGACACCTACTCGATCGAGGACCTGGCGCAGTTGATCCACGACTGCAAGGCCTCCCGGGTCCGCGTCATCGTCAAACTGGTGTCCTCGGAAGGCATCGGCACCATCGCGGTGGGTGTCGCGAAGGCCGGGGCGGACGTCATCAACGTCGCCGGAAACACCGGCGGCACCGGGGCCGCCGCCGTCACCAGCCTCAAGTACGCGGGCCGCTCCGCGGAGATCGGTGTCGCCGAGGTCCATCAGGCGCTCAGTGCGAACGGGCTGCGCGACAAGGTGCTGCTGCGCTGTTCGGGCGCGCACCAGACCGGCAGCGACGTCGTCAAGTCGGCGCTGCTCGGCGCGGACAGCTTCGAGTTCGGCACCACCGCACTGATGATGCTCAAGTGCGTGATGGCCAAGAACTGCAACGTCAAGTGCCCGGCCGGGCTCACCACCAACCCGGAGGTCTTCGACGGCGATCCGCGGGCGATGGCGCAGTACCTGCTCAACATCGCGCACGAGACCCGCGAGTTGCTCTCCGAACTGGGCCTGCGCTCGCTCCGCGAAGCGCGTGGTCGCACTGACCTGCTGCAACTTCTCGACCACCCCTCGGGTGTCGGTGCGCTCGACCTGCGGGCCATGCTCACCGTCGTCGACGAGATCCGCGTGGAGAACCCCGTGTACCTCGAGAAGGACTACACCCTCGACGACGGCTGGCTCACCGAACTGCGTGCGGCCCTGATCGACGACGGCGCCGAGACTGTGCGGCTGGGCGGCGGAGTCGTGCTCGGCAACCGGAACAAGACGGTCGGCGGTCAGCTGTCGGTCGACATCGAGCGGATGCTCAACCACGAACTGGGCGAGCAGCTTCCGCCGGCGGCTCTGCGGGACGACCGTGGCCGCGGGTACCTGCGAGCGGACTCGGTGCGGATCGAGACCACCGGGTCCGCGGGCCTGTCGTACGCCGCGTTCTGCAACGACGGCATGCGGATGACGCACACCGGAACCTGCAACGACGGCGTCGGCAAGGGCGCGTCCGGTGGCGTGATCGTGGTGCGCTCCCCCGGCGGCGGCTCCCCCGCCACCGGAGGGAACGTCCTCATCGGGAACTTCGCTCTGTTCGGCGCCACGGGCGGACGCACGTTCGTCGAGGGCGCGGCCGGGGACCGCTTCGCGGTGCGCAACTCCGGCGCCACCGCGGTGGTCGAAGGCGTCGGCGACTTCGCCTGCGAGTACATGACCAACGGCGCCGTCCTCAATCTCGGCGGGTTCGGCAAGGGCGTCGGCAACGGCATGTCCGGTGGCTTCTTCTACCAGTACGATCCGCACGGACTGCTGTCCGGCAAGGCCAGTGTGGATTCGATCCTGCTCGGGTCGATCGTCGGCGACGACGAGCAGGCCGTGCTGCACCGCGAGGCGGTGCACCTGTTGCTGGCCTGGCATGCCGAGGCCACCGGATCCACCAAGGCCCTGTGGTTGCTCGAGCACTGGGACACCGAGCAGGTGCACTTCGTGTACGGCATGCCGCGGGCGCTTCTGCAGTACCAGGACGCGGACGAGATCCTGGCAGCCAAGCCCCGCAAGGAACTCGTCGACGAGCTGGGATCCGCACTGGTCGCCCATCAGGTCCGCAAGTTCAAGGAGGACTACCGCGCCGGGCGCAGCGTGCTGGGCGGGGCCGTTCCCTCCTACGGCGAGACCGACACGGAGACCATGTTCGCGCTGCTCAACAACTACACGGTGCTCAGCGCCGCGCAGGAGCTGGCGCTGTCGAAGCTCCCCGGCGTCACCGACACGTCGGATCCGGCCGTGGACAAGGCTGTCCGGAACCTGCTTCTCACCGAGGATTTCTTCCTGGTCCAGAAGCTGCAGCGGTACGCCCGGGAGGCACTGGCCGGGTACGGAGACGAGGAGCTCGCGGTGATGGTGGCGGCCAAGCGGGTCGGCGACTACAAGGAGTCCCTGCGCCGCCGTGACGTGCGGTCCATGGACAGCCCGGGAACGTACGGCTGGATCCTGCACCAGGACACCAAGAACCGGGAGCGCATCGGCCGCCTGCCCGGGTTCGAGGAGCTGTTCGCCCAGCACGCGCTCCCCGACGTCGCCGCCGCGGCGGCCCGCACGATCGCACCGGCGTCGTGACCGCGCTGTACATCCCGCAGGATGCCCCGTTCAGCACCGACCAGCGAGTGTGGCTGTCCGGGTTCCTCGCGGGCGTGCAATCGCGGCTCCTCGTCGCCGCCGACGCCGCCGGGTCCGGCGCAACGAGTTCGGCTCCGGTCGTGCACGTGCTGTACGGCAGCCAGACCGGCAACGCCGAGTCCGTCGCCGAGGACGCCGCCGAAGCGGCTCGCGCACAGGGCCTCTCCCCGGTCGTGTCCGCACTCGACGACATGGACCTCGATCGGCTGACGACGGTCGAGCGACTCCTGGTCGTCACGTCCACGTACGGCGAGGGCGAGATGCCCGACAACGCCGAACTGTTCTGGGAGGCGCTGTCCGCCGAGGGCACGCCGCGACTCGAGCAGTGTGAGTTTGCGGTGCTCGCCCTCGGCGACACCGGCTATGACGGTTTCTGTCAGGCCGGCAAGGTGATCGACACCAGGCTCGAGCAGCTCGGTGCCAGGCGTCTGACCGCCCGGGTGGACTGCGACGTCGACTACGAGGACGCTGCGGCCGCATGGGTCGCCGAGACCGTGCCGCTGCTGGCTGCCGAGGCCGGGGCCGGGGCCGGGGCCGGGGCCGGAGCCGACGCCACACTGCCCGAGGTCGCGGCGAAGCCGAAGCGCAAGCGCTCACAGTGGACCCGCAAGAACCCGTACGCCTCGACCGTCGCCGTCAACCGTTGCCTGTCGAAGCCCGGCTCCGCGAAGGAAATCCGGCACTACGAATTCGCCCTCGCCGAGTCGGGACTCGAGTACGAGGCCGGGGACGCGCTCGGGGTCATGCCGATCAACGACCCGGTCCTGGTCCAGGCCGTCATCGACCGGCTCGGCATCGACGGTGACACCTCGGTGGCCGGCCACGATCGGCCGCTGCGCGACGTTCTGGCGTACAGCCTCGAGATCCGGACCCCGTCGCACGAGCTGATCACCGAGATCGAACAGCGCGCCGGCGACGACGAACTCAGCCACGTGGTCCGGCACGGCGACAAGGAAGCCCTGGACGCCTGGCTCTGGGGCAAGGATGTGCTCGATCTTCTCCTCCTCGACCCGTCCCCGGCGTTCGAGGTGGACGAGTTCACCGGACTACTGCGGCCTCTGCAGCACCGCGCCTACTCGATCTCGTCGAGTCCCAAGGCGGTCCCGGGCTCCGTCCACCTCACCGTGGCGAGTGTCCGGCACTGCACCGACGGACGCGACCGGGGTGGTGTGTGCTCGACGTTCCTCGCGGACCGGATCGGGGACGGCGAGTGTGCGGGAATCTTCGTCTCGCCCAACAAGTCGTTCCGCGTTCCCACCGACGACGGCGCGCCGATGATCATGGTCGGCCCGGGTACCGGCGTCGCACCGTTCCGGGCCTTCCTGCAGGAGCGCCGGGCACGCGGTGCGTCCGGGAAGAACTGGCTGTTCTTCGGTGATCAGCACCGGGCGTCGGACTACATCTACGAGGACGAGCTGACGCAGTTCGCCGACGAGGGTGTGCTGCACCGGCTGGACCTGGCGTTCTCCCGCGACCAGGCCGACAAGGTGTACGTACAGACGCGGATGGCGGAGCACGGCAAGGAACTGTTCGGCTGGCTCGAGGAAGGTGGGCACTTCTACGTGTGCGGCGATGCGAGCCGGATGGCGAAGGACGTCGACCGGGCACTGCACGCGGTGATCGAAACCCACGGCGGCATGTCCGCGGACGCGGCGAGCGAGTACGTGAACACCCTCAAGCGGGAGAAGCGGTACCTGCGCGACGTGTACTGACCGACAGCCGCGATCGCAACGCTGTGTCGGTGTCAGCTTCTATGCTCTGTGTTGTTGGAGAACACCGGCACGATCAACAGAGCGAGGGCAACCATGGCTGAGCGTTTGTGGCTCGACGTTCCGTTCAGTGAAAAGGACGACGCGAAGGCAAGTGGAGCACGGTGGGACGGCGGCGCGAGGCGCTGGTTTGCACCGACACCGCAATCCATGAGTCAGCTCGGACGATGGGCACCGAAGCCTCCAGTGCCAGCACTTCTTCCAGGGGAGGATAGGACATTCGGATCGGGCCTGTTCGTCGACCTCGTGCCAAGTTCTTGCTGGTTCACCAACGTCAGGTCGTGCGTCTCACAGCAAGATTGGGATCGATTGCGTCGAATGCTGATCACCCGCGCGGAGCAGCGTTGCGAGGCATGCGGCAGCGGTGAGGACCGTGCTGCCCGACGCTGGCTCGAAGCCCACGAACGTTGGAACTATGACAACGCCAGCCTCACCCAGAGTCTGCGTCGGTTGATCGTGCTCTGCACTCCATGTCATCAAGCAACCCATTTTGGTCTCGCTCAACTACGAGGACACGACGTTGAGGCACTCACCCACCTGTCGATCGTCACACGTATGAATCGCGATCAGGCGAACGCGCACGTATCCGACGCATTCCGTCTCTGGAACCAACGGTCGCAGTACGCTTGGCATCTCGACCTTTCCATCTTGATCAATGCGGGCATCGGCCTTCAGCGACCTCCATCACCGCAGCAGCGGGTCGAAGCTGCCATCCCCCACACTTCCGGCGCATAGTAGTCTTCTCGCCGCAAGCCGCGCGCAGCGACACTACGACATGAGCCGCCGTAATCCCGGTCGATCCGACCAGCGTGCGCCAGCCGGGACGACGTTGCGATAGCAGGTCGGCGGCCCCCAACCTATGCGCCCACCGGCAGGTACGGTAAGAACACTCGCATCATCCCGTCCATCCCCGCACATCTCTCTCCGGGGGGCGTATCGCCGCCGAAGACGTCCCGCGTGATCGTGAGAGCTCCGAACGAGGTTTCGACGGTGAGCACGCATTTGTCGAAGTGCCGGTCGGCATTGAACATGGCGCGTCTGCCGTCGATGTCGGCGTAGCTGATATCGGTGATCTGGGCGCGTTCGTCTCTCTCGACGTACTCCTCGAATGTGGTATTCGTGGAGATGACATTGACGCCTTTCACTCGTGGATCCATGTACGCGCAGGTGAGAAAGGTCCGGTCTTCGCCGCCGGTCAGATCGCTGACCTTCTCCGTGGAGGGGTCCAGCCCCGCCGCCTCGATCGCGTCGTCGGGGAGGTCGAGGCAGGGGTCGAAAAGCACCGGAGGCCGCCCCGATTCATCGGTGGACCGGGGTTCGCGAGTTGTCGAGGTTGCTACCGCGAGAGTGTCCCCGGATGCGTCGGGATCGTCGCTGTCCGTGCCGCACGAGGCAAGGGACAGTCCGAGAACGGTGACGATCCCGGCCGAACCGGCCCAGCGCCGCAGTGTCATGAGGCGAACCCTTGGGAAATGGTGGTGATCTGCTGCATTACGGCACTGTCCTGATCCGCAAAGGCCTCGCCACCGCCCACGAATGCGGCTCGCATCGCCTCGATCGCCTCGCGGAACTGCACCAACCGTCCCAGTACGGAATCAGGCCCGTCGACCCCTTTGCGGCGATATCCCTCGGCAAGTTGCTGTGCCGACTCGAATCCGCCGAATCCGGACACCGAACCGAGTTCGGACGCGTCGACTATTCTTTGGTCCAGTTTCGCCAGCATCTCGTCACAGATCCCGACGATCTCCTCGATCGTCCCCTCCTCGAGGCGCAACGGCTTTTGCTCACTCACGGTTCATCCCCCCTGGCTGCTCATTACGTCCGATCTGTGGACATGCTAGTCGACAAGCGAAACAGAGAACGCTGCCGAACCAGGATGGTGTCGTGGGCCAGTGCCCATCGCAGGAGTCAGCAGCCGAACTTCACGATCGGTTCACCAGTGTGGTGGTGCGGGGCTCGGCACAGGGTGGAAGGTGCCCGACACCTCACCCTGGGGCGAGGATTCCATGGGCAGGATAGACCAGTGCTGAGCGAACCTCGTCCGCTTGGCAAGCCACCAGCATGATCGTGTCGCCCCGGCCGCCTGCGGCGCCGTCACGTGGTCAGGCGAGCGCCGTCTCGAGATCGTCCAGGATGCGGTTGGCGCCTGCGAGTCCGATGCCGGTGATCCAGATCCGGTAGTCGACCTGGCGGATACCCCCGCTCTCGGCCGCACCGAACTGCGAGACCAGTTCGGGCGGCAGACCGAGATCGCCCTCGGGCAGGTTGTTGGCGATGAACAGTAGGTCCGAGTCGACCAGACCGACATGCTCGAGTGACAGTTCGGCCATGTCGTTCTTGGCATCCCACTCGTGCCCGGTGACCAGCAGACCGGCCTCGGTGAGCACGGATCCGCCGAACGTGCGCGGGCCGTGCAGCCGAACTCCCGGGTCGACGACCCGCAGGATGTGCGCGGTACGGGGATTCGCCGCGAAACGTTCCTTCAGCGCCGCGGTCCGCTCGTGGTAGCGAGTGAGTGCTTCGTCCGCCGTCTCGGTGCGTCCCAGGGCGTCGGCGTAGAGGTGGATGCTGCCCTGCCAGTCGACGGCCGGCGATGCGGCGAACACGGTGGGTGCGATGTTCGACAGGGACTCGTAGATCTCGCCGTGCCGCTGATCGTTGGACAGGATCAAGTCGGGCTGCAGGCGCGCAATCGATTCGAGGTTCGGCTCCGCGATCTTGCCGACGGACTCGGTGCCGTCGAGCCCGCTGCCGAGGTACTCGGGCAACGAGGAGGCGGACCCGGCCTCCGCCGCACCCACAGGTGTGACGCCGAGACTGACGACGGTGTCGATCGGGAGGCTGTCGAGGACGACCACTCGTTCCGCGCGGAACGGCACATCGGTGACACCACGAGCATGTTCCACCGCCCGCGTCCCCGACGTGTCGCCGGTGGCCGCGTCGGATCCGCTGCATGCGGCGGCCAATGCCGCCAGCGCCGCGACGCCGAGACCTGCACCGAACTGCCGCCGGGTGAGGTCGTCCACGATCTGATTCCATCGCACGTCGTCGACCGTCTTCGCCGCATACGCCACTGTCATCGAACAGACTCCTCGCATCAGGGTTGGCTTACCTTAACGTGTCGCCGGAGTGACGTGCAGTGCCCCTCTCCCCGCTGCGCTCAGTGGCCGGGGAACCCTCTGCTACCAGTCGGTGCTCAAGATCGATGGCGGGTCGTCGAAATAGTCGTCGTCATCACTGCTGTCGACCGCTCGATCGCGACTCGCCTGTGCCGCCTTCTCCGCGGCGTAGGCGTCCTCGATCTGCTGCCGCCCCTGCTCGGCCAGCGCCTCGCGCTCCTCGTCGCTCAGAGCAGACAATTCCTCGACGGCGCCGGTGACGAGCGGACCGACGACCCCGGTGAAAGTCTGGGAGTCGAAGACGTCGCGCAGGTCGGCGCGACCGTCCAGCACCTCGCCGACAAGCTTCTTGAAAGCCGGGTCGGGGGTGACCGCCGCGAGTGTCCGAAGCGACTTCCGCAGGTGCAAAGCTGCCGCCGGGTCGTCGTCCAACGAGGGGAGCAGTGGGCGTTCGTCAGCCATCTCAGACCTCGCCGTGATCGTACGCGGCGTCCGGCAGGTTGGGGAGCTTCACATCTTTGACGGTGGCCATATAGCCGGCAATGACACCAACGGTGGCCTGCGCACCCTGGAAGGCGTAGTTGAGGAGATCGAGAACCTTGTCAATCTTGCTGTAGACGCGATAGCCCATCGCGACAGCAGCCGCCCACGCACTGGCCGTCACCGCTGCGCCCACCCCCGTCGCTGCCAGTGCGGTCGACGCTTTCGCCGCGGCGAGGGTGATGAGGAACTCGATCATGCTGTCGGTAGCAATCGCGAGGCCGCCCTTGATGGCTTGGGATGCCTCGTACATGCCGATCGCTGTCTGTTCGATCTGCTTGCCCAGTGAATTGATCGCCGACTTCTGAGACTCGATCGCTTGCGCCAGCCCATCGAAGTACTGGGAGGCCGAGTTCGCGGCGTCCCCCTGCCAAGTCTTCGTTGCCACTTCCATAGCAGAAGACAGTTCACCGGACAGGAGCCCGTTGAACTTGCTGAGATGTGCCACGGCGAGGCCGGCCTCCTGGACAGACATCCAGTCGCCGGCAACGAAATCAGCAATCCAGTCAATCGGATTCGGCGCATTGATGAAACCCAACGCTGCATTGACTGGAGCTGTCAGCCAATACGTCGGGCTGAGGTAGGAGCCGCTCAGCGCGTTCTCCAGGATATCGGGAACTGGATCCGTCGCAGTTGGAGCGACGAGAGCACTGTACGGATTACTCAACATTCAGCGCTCCTGGAAGTCAGCCTGGCTGAATCTGGGCCAGGTTCGACGTGGTGACACGGTCAGTAGTGCGATAGTGGTCGGCAACCTTGGCCATTTCCTTGCCAGATTCTTCAATGAGCCGCTTTATCTCGTTCGTGTTGTCGACAAGCTGCGTCCGCGTGTCGGCAACCGCGGGTGCAACTGTGGCGAATATCCGTGCGTCACCCATGCCGATCGATAGGTGTTCCTCCAGATACCTCACTGCCTCAGCGGCTTGCCCTGCCAGATCATCCAACCTGGCTGCAAACACGTCGAGCTCAGCTGCATCGACATCCATCAGCGCCCCCTTCTCAGTCCGACCCCACCCCGGGTCGCACATCGGCTGCGAGAGTACCAGGGGCGAACTTGCGAAACTGAACCGCCGGCGATTGACTGAGTGGCGTGCACCAGCAGACGGACGACCGAGTGGCCTTTCCACTGCGCGAGGGAACGGAAGAAGAACTCGGCCGCTGGATCTCGCACCGGCACGTACCTAGACTCATGAGGTTCGAGGTTGTCCCACTACCAGAACTGTGCCCGGCTCACGGCGCCCCTTCGGTCTGGTCCAAGCAGTTGCGAATCTGGGCGGACCCCGAGACCGACTACCATCGAAAATCTCGCCTACGCAGAATCCTGCATGACTTGGGGCCTGGGCCGCGTCGCCTGAACCGCGGCATCGAGCGAGCAAAGACCGCACCGTCTGTTGCCGTCACTGCTCACGGCTGCCGCGAGTGCACGCGGTGGGTCTGGCGCCGACGGGCGCAGACCGCGCTGCTGGCGATTGTCGCTATCTGCCTACTGACCGCCGTTCCACGCGCGTTGGTTCTGGCGTCTCAGCACGGCTTGGCGCAACTGTCCCTGATTGCCGGAATCATCGTCCTTCTCTTCGCTGCGAAGTCGTGGAATTGGCTCGTTGAGTTCTCGCGGGCCTCGGTCAGCGACAACGGCACCCGACTGATCATCAGTCGCGCACACCCGGACTATGTGAGGGCTTCATTGGTTGCGGGCGCGCACCTTGCCCCTGCCGCATCCAGGGATTCGCAATCCTGACGAGGCGAGGACGAATCCAGACATCGATTGCGGCGGAACAGAACACAAGCTTTTTTCTCGCCGTGCCACGTGCGAGGGTCCTGGCGTCGATCCCACAGTTCGTCTTCTTCTCACTGCTTGCGAGCCTGGGCGCCGTCGCTCTGGCTGCCAAGTCCTGGCACTGGGTCGTCGACTTCTCCCGGGCTTCCGTCAGCGACGACGGCAGCCACCTGGTCATCAGGGACGCACACCCCGACTACGTGAACGCCGCCCTGGCGATGGGCGCGGAGCGCCTCGCGCCAGGTTCCAGCGAGCGCACGCCTTAGCCCGGTATCTGCCGCGCCAGCTCGTTGCGCTCGAATCCCGAGAACTGCCGGGTATCCGAGCAGTAGCCGCAGTTCTCGCCGAAGAACTCGGTGGCGGCGTTCGGGTCGTCGAGCAGCCAGTACCGCAACCATGCCGTGCTCGGTCCGCGGTTGGCACCTCCGGTGATGGCTGTCCCGAAGTGGATGGCCCCCCGAAGTTCCAGGTACTCGGCAGGTACGTGATCGGCGTCCTCATACAACGCACGTACCAGTGCCGGCCGGACGATGAGGTCGAACTGCCCGGCAAGGTAGAGGACGGGCACGTCGATGAGATCGACGTCGTTGAGCGGGCCGGGCTGAATGGCGACAACGGTATCGACGCGTTTGTCGATCGCCGCGTTGATCGCGCCCGAGCCGCCCTGTGAGTGCCCCGCCGCACCGATCCGGTCCAGGTCCACATTCCCGAAGAACACACTGTTCGGGTCCGCCGCCTCGCGTTCCATGAGGTCGATCCCGGAACGCATGGTGATCGCGAAGTTCACGTTCGGGCTGTTCGCCGCGACGACCACGAACCCGTGGCTGGCGTAGTGACGCAGCAGGGACGCATAGGCACCGGGGAGTGCTCCGGTGCCGTTGCCCCAGAGGACTATCGGATGCTTCTCGCCGCGCTGACCGAGGTCACGCGGGTAGTACAGGGTGTGCACCAGCCCGATCGAAACCTCCGGCGTGTACGGCCCGATCTCGGCCCATCGGTGTCCCACGCTCGGGACGGCCGCCGGTTCCGCGGCAGCCGTCCCGACCCACCCGGTTGCCCCGAGTGTCATGCACAGGGCCACGGCTACGAAGGTTCTTCGGAGCAGCGCGAGGGGTTTCCGCATGGGAGTGCACCTTTCGGGATCTGGCCGGTCAGTCGGTGAGGCTCGCCCGCATGCGCGCGGAGTCCGCCCCCACGGTTCGGGTGGCGAGGTAGATGAACACCGCGGTGAGCGCTAGCGTCAACGGCACCAGGTACAGCGCCGAGTTGAGCCCCTCCCCCGCGAACGCGGTCACTTCCTGCACGCCTGCGTCGGCTGCGGCGCGTTCGGCGAACCAGTCGGAGATTCCGCCGACCACCACCGGGCCGGCGAACCCACCCAGCAGATACATCGCGGCGAAGAACAGTGCGGTCGCGGTGGCCCGCAGCCGTGGGACGACGATGTCGTGGATCGCCGGGTACACGCTGATGTAGAAGCCGTAGGCGAGCAGCCATCCGAGCGCGAACAGCAGGGTGAACAGGAAGACGCTGCCCCCGTTCTGCATCAGCGCGAGCGCGGTGAGCGGCGCCGCGACAGCACTGGTGACCACGCCGATCATCAGCCGGGCGCGGGGCGAGGTGGCCGATGCGCGGTCCGCGTAGCGGGCGCCGATCAGCAGGCCGAGCAGTCCGGTGAGCCCGACGATCACTCCGGTGACGACCGCCGCGGACGTCAGCTTCAGCTCGTACTGTCGCATCAGCAGCGGCACGGTGAACGAATTGACGGCATAGGCAGCGAAATTGAAGGTCAAGCCCGCAAGGATCAGCCAGCGCAGGGTAGGGATCGTGAGTAGCTTCCGGATCGGCTGCGTGACGGGCTCCGATGCGGTGGCCGACACCTCTTCGGCCCCACCGCGTTCGGGATCGCGCATCCGGAACATGACGAGCGCGAGGAGCACTCCGGGAACAGCGGCAACGAAGAACGGTGCGCGCCAGGAATCGAACGACTCGGCGATCTTACCGACGGTGAAGTACGCGAGCATCAGCCCCATCGGGAGCCCGAGCATGAAGATTCCGAGGGCGCGGGAACGCCGGTCGGCCGGGTAGAGGTCACCGATCATCGAGTTGGCGGCCGGGGTGAAACTGGCCTCACCCACGCCGACACCGAGCCGGGCGAGGATGAACAACAGATAGTTGCCGGCGGCACCGGTGGCAGCGGTCAATCCGCTCCACACCAGCAGCCCGGCGCCGATGATCTTCGGGCGATGCGCGCGGTCGGCGAGGCGGCCGAGCGGCAGTCCCGCGATCGCGTAGACGACGGTGAACGCCGACGTGATCAGCCCGAGTTGCAGGTCGCTGAGCCCGAATTCGATCTTGATGGGTTCGGCGACGACGGCCGGAATGGCACGGTCGAAGAAGTTGAGCAGGTTGGCGAGGAACAGCGCGATCAGCGCCCCGCCGAGGATGGTGGTGCGGCCGGTACCCGAGGCAGGGGTGGTCGGCGCGGTCTGGTGCAGTGACATGGAGGGTCCTCGTTGACGACAGTGAACGGGTGGGGTGGTGGTCAGCGGAGCCGGTCGGCGACGTGGGCACCGATCGCCTGCATTCCCAGCGCCGTGGGATGCAGCGGTGCCGCGGATTCGGTCGGCACGGCGCCGGCGTAGTGCGCCTGTCCGGGGTCGGCACAGATGTCGTGCCCCGCGGTGACCGGACGGATGTCGACGAATGTCATTGCCCGCGCGCGTGTCTGCTCGGCCATCGCGTCGTTGACCGCGTCCATGACGCCCTGGAGGTAGTCGGCGTCGCGTGGCCACATCGGTTGACGGTCGGGGCATCCACCCGGCCGGGTGTACGTCCCGTAGCCGATGACGACGATCTCGGCGTTCGGCGCGTGAGCGCGCACCTCGTCGAGCGCCGCGCCCCACTGCGGAGCGGCGTCGTCGACGAGCGCCTGCTGCCGGTCGACGCCGTCGACGGTGGACGCGTCGGCGCACGACGTCCCGTTCGGTTCCGGGAGCGGGTTGAGGCAGCCGAGCGCGGTCGCGAACAGGTTGATGTCGTTGGCACCGATGGTGAGGGTGACGAGGTCCGTCTCCTCGCTCAGTGCGTGGATCTGCGGCGGAACGGGGCCGGAGACGGTGGCTTGCGGGCTGCTCGTGACGTGAGCGCTGCGCGCGGACGAGCACGTGACGTCGGTGAGCTGCGCGCCCAGGGACGCGGCGAGCACGGACGGATAGTTCAGATGCGAGCGCAGACAGCCGGGGCTCGTGAGGTCCTGGTCCGGGATCAGCGGCCCCGCGGCTGCCGAGTCGCCGAGCGCAACGTACTCGAGCGGCTCCGTCGGCCCCGCCGCGGCGGGGCCTGCTGCGGCGGCCAGGAGACACGCCGCGGCGGTGACGGTGTAGGCGGTTCGGCGCACGGATGGCACGGGGCTGGTCTCCTCTGGTCGGCGCCACCGTACGATCGGATTTGTCGATTCCGGAGTGGCGTGGATTACATATTCTCTGGAAAGTGACAGGTCGTCCTTGTTCGGGCGGCTCGACTATCGGGAGGAATTTGTGTCTGCAGACAAAACCATCGTGCTCGGTGGCCGGCCGCTGGCGGATCAGCTCGCCCAGCGCACCCACGCGATCGTGGCGGAGACCGTCGACACGGTGTGGACGCAGGTGCCGTTCTACCGGTCGCTGCCCGAGGAAGCCGTGCGCAGCGATGTCACCGCGATCATCCGACGTAACCTCGAGGTCTTCATCGCGAGCCTGCGGTCGCTGCGGCCACCGAGCGACGACGAATTGGTACGGGTCCGCGAGTCCGCGGGGCGACGGGCCGAGGAGCTGGTGCCGCTCGCGGAGGTACTGCACGCGTATCACCTCGGCACCGAGCACTGGTGGGCCGCGATCACCGAGCTCGCCGAGCCGGGGGATGTCGCGGACCTGGGGCGCGCGGGGGCGTTGTTGCAGACTCACCTGCAAGCGGCCACGGCTGCGGTGCTGGCCGGCTACGGGTCGGATCGGGCGACGCCAGGCGAGGACGACTCGGCGCGGCGCGCCCTGTTCCTGGCCCTGACGTCCGGGACGGACGCGACGGGGACGGCGGAGCGTGTGGGGGTCGACCTGCCGCGCCTGTACTGGGTGGCGGCGCTTCACATCGACCCCCATCCGGACGAGCAATCCGCCGAGGTCGATGCCGTCGTCGCCGAACGCCGCAAGGTGCGGCGGTTGCAGCGGGAGCTGGACAATGTCGGCCGCGACAACGCACTGAGCATGGTGACCAGCAGCGGTGGCGGAGTACTGATTCCGATCCTCGAGGCGGAGCCCGGCGTGGACGACTGGCAGAACAGTCCGCAGTACGCGCTACTGCATCGGAACCTGCGGGACATGGAACGGACGATCGGCGCCGCCGTGGTGGCAGGAGTGGCGGTGGCGGCGCCTCCGGATGTGCCGGGTGCATACGAGCAGGCGCGGGCCGTCCTGGATGTCGCCCGCCACTACGGCCGGGCCAGCGGCGCGGTGCGGCTGCGCGACGTCGCGCTCGAATACCAGCTCACCCGGCCGAGCGCCGCGACGCCGCTGCTCGCAGACCTGCTGTCCCCGTTGAACTCTCACCCCGCCGTCCTCGAGACCCTGGAGTCCTACCTCGACGCCGGCTGCGACCGCGCCGCCGCGGCAACAGCGCTGCACGTGCACCCGAACACGGTGGTCTATCGACTGCGGAAGGTCGCCACTCTCACCGGCCTGGACGTCGGCTCGGCGCCCGATCTGGTGCGGCTCGTCGCGGCGTTGGCGGCGCGGCGGGTGCGTGAGTGAGTGAGTGGTCCGCACTACGACACTGCGCGGCCTCCAACTCGTCGCGATCTGAAGCCAACCGTAGGTCGAATTTCGCGCTACCCTCGGGCGGTATCGCCCGCCCTCAAACCGGCGAGCCAGCGCTGATCCGGCGGCCACTTCACGAACCGTCGCCGCCGACACCTGGGATGGAGAGTGCAAGCGCCGTGCCATTCACTCGCTCCAGAAGCAGCCAACCGAGATGTGAGATCACTCCTGACTGGCGCGCCCAGACAGAGTTCGTCATACCCGAGCCCTACCATGAACAGCGTGCGCACACTCATCGATCTCTTCGCCGGCTGCGGGGGCATGACCAGCGGTTTCACCGCCGAGGGATTCACGTCAACACTCGCTATCGAGTTCGACCTCCATGCCGCGGCAACTTACGCTGCCAACTTCGGCGAGGATCACACACTGTGGAAAGATATCGGTGCGGTCAGAAATCAGCAGATTCCGAAGGCAGATGTGGTCATCGGCGGTCCACCGTGCCAGGGGTTCTCGAACCTAGGTTCAAGAGACGTCGACGATCCCCGCAACCAGCTATGGCGCGAGTACTTACGTGTCGTTCGTGCGGCGAACCCCAAGGTCTTCGTCATTGAGAATGTTGACCGATTCATGCGGTCGCAGGAGTTCGAGTTGCTCCTCGCCGAGGCCGACCACGGTTCACTCAAACGGTATGAGCTGTCGTACGGTCACCTCAATGCGGCAGACTTCGGCGTAGGCCAACGACGAAAGCGCACGATAGTCATCGGCTCCCGCATCGGAAAGATCGAGCTGCCTGCTGCGACGCACGCCCGCGTGCCGGATGCCCGCAACGTGGCCCCCTGGGTGACAACTCGCGAACGCATTGGCGATGCACCTGAGACACCGACCTCAACATCGCTTCCCGATTCTACTGTCAGGGTCTTCGGTGAGAATGTTCCCGGTGTCTTTAAAGGCCTCGACATCCACCTTGGACGAACACCGACACCCCTGTCCCTGCAACGTTACGACCACGTCCCGCCCGGCGGGGGTCGTTTCGATGTACCTGACCATCTCCTTCCACGGTGCTGGCGCGAAAAGCCTTCCGGCACGACCGATGTCATGGGCAGGATGCGGTGGGACATGCCATCTCATACGATTCGGACTGAGTTCTTCAAGCCCGAAAAGGGTGCATATCTGCATCCCCAGTGGGACGCCCTCGGCAAGCACCGCGTCAACCGTCCAATAACACACTACGAGGCTGCACTACTACAAGACTTTCCCGAGGATTTCCTATGGTGTGGGAGCAAAATTCAGATAGCCAAGCAGATCGGCAACGCGGTGCCCGTCGGGCTAGCTCGTGCTATAGCCAAGCACATTTCAGATTACCTGTGATGCGTCCGCACTTGCCGATTGCCTCAGCTACTCATTGGAGTCCACCACCAGCATGCTTGGACACATGACCGACAGCACAGGACTATTCGAGGTAGATACCGTTCCCAGCACAGGAGCCTCGAAGCGTCCGTCAGATGCACGAGCAACGGCAATGCGTCGCGTTCGGAATGGGTTCCGAAAGCACCCCGACCCAACGAGCCCGATGTCCACGGTTCGCTATCGGCCGAAGCAAGCTCCACCATCCCCACCGAACGACCTCGAGCATGTGGCTTCGTTCTTCGAGAGTGCTCCAGACGGCCGCGAGCGTTTCCGCTGGACCCTGAGAGACTCACTCGATGAAGCCCTCGACGGTCAACGCACCGGTCGATGGTGTTACCAACACCTCCGGAAGACGGAAAAGACCTATCTCGGAACGGCTGTCGAAATCAACCTGACTCGCGAGTTCGACATCTCGGATGGGCACGACCTCGACTGGAGGATCCTTGACACTGAAGTCGACTGCAAGTTCTCCCGCGATCTGGGAGGATGGGAAATTCCCACAGAGATGTACGTCTGTGCACACCACGGAGAGCAGTCAGCAGATTACGACCAGATTGCCCTCCTAACCTGGTTGAACGATGACACCAAAGAGTGGGCTGCTGGACTTCTTCGAATTTCCGACAGCCGCCTCCGTTGGCGGCGGGACAAGTCGGGAGCAGACGTCCGCGCCTACAATAAAGATTTCAAACGCAGAATCTCTGAGAGCTCGTTGGCAGACATCTACTGGCTATGGGGAGGGATACAGACCGATCTGCCCACGAATCTCCTCCGCCACCTACCCAAATCAACCCGTGACGAAATCCTCAAACCGGGATCGAGTGGGCAGGGTCGCGTGGACGCGCTTTTCCGCCACGTCCAGAATCGACTGATCAATCGCAATGTAGTCCTTACGGTCGGACAACAGGATGACGCGCCCAAACGGGCAAGAGACGCCCGCATACACTTGAGACCGCACGGTATTATTGTGCTCGGACACGACCGGCCACACCAGAGGATCGCCGATTCGCTAGGACTTGAGATTCCTAGTAAAGGCTCGTGGATTTCCACGCGCGTTGCCCCTGTCCCGCCTGACGACGTACGCAGCAGCTTCTTCCTCGATGAACAGTGGTGGGCACGAGCCACCGGCGACGACGAGAGCGAAGCGCCGACCTTCCCGACGAAAAAATGGGATGGGCTCCGATTCGCCCCTCCGGCCGCTACAGGAACCAGCCGAACGGATATCACATGGGCGCCGTGACCGTTCTCAGACCCGAGAGAGAGCACAATTTGGCAGGTTCAAGGCATGGATCCTAAGTTCGCGCGTACTCTCTGCGGGTACCGCGCAGGGACGGCATTGCCATCGACCTCTGACAAGGGTGATGTCAACTCGATCCGATGGGGCCGAGCGATGTTCGATGCGCTAGGTGTCGCCCACGCAACACCCGAAATCTCAGATGTCGGCACGGCACTCGAAGTCGCCGTTGTCGAGGATCTCCGCGCGCGGCGCCCCGACCTAATCGTTGATCGGTCACGTATCGCTACCGATTTCGATCAGTATCGACATCTTTCACAGCTGAAGAACTATATGTCCAGCTTTCACGATGATCTCGATCGTATCGAGATGGCAATCGCTGAAACGAAACAACTCGATACCTCGAAATCTGTAACAGCGCTACGGCGGCAGCTGAACACCATTCGGAACCATGCCGCCTCGAACCGCGGCTTTTTTTGCGCGCTGAAGGAGAACCTCGCCGAAGAGTCAATGTTGAGGACGGACATCGCCGTAACTTCCCCTCGAAGTGGCCAGCGCCTACTAGTCGCACTCAGCTCCAAATGGTCGCTGCGGACTGACCGAGCACAGGATTGCGTGTCGCAGGGAAGCAAACTCGTATCGCTGCGTAGAGGCCATATGCCACACTTCGCAGTCATCACGATGGAACCTCGTCCATCGATGCTCCGCCTGCTCACAGATGGTTCTGGATCCGTCGATTGCGTCTATCACGTTGCCTTCGGCGCCCTCAAGACCGCCGCCAACAGTCTTTCTAAGCAATCGATCCCGAGAATGCCGGAGCAGCTTGATCTACTCGACCGGATGATCAAGCAGAATCGCATCAGACCATTTTCGGCGCTCCTCGATGAGATCAATCTCCTGCCATAGTCACAACCCACGGACGTCCAGTCTGGGTTATTCCACGCAGTAAGCAGGTCATTCCCGTTGTTCACCCCTGCGGCTCCTGTACCACTAGCCAGGGGCCTCACTGAACCGTGCTGTGTGCGCTAACTATCTCCCACTCGTCAGATCCCAACCTCGCGCGCGCCGTCGCCGATGATCCGATCATTACATAGCAGGGGCAGCTCGACCCTGTGGCACCAGCGATCGCCCGGTGCGGACCCCTCAACCCATACCCACCCGCCCCTCGACCACCCCCAACGTCCGAGCAATCCGCCCATCGACATCGGCGAACGCCTCACCACCGGCCGCGAATGCCTCACGCATGGCTACGATGACCTCTTCGTACTGCCCGATGCGAGTGCGGACCACCGCAGCCTTCGCCACGTACCCGGCGGTGAGTTGTCGGCCGGTCGCGAAGTCGCCCAGGCCGGTGAGCTGGTCGAGGCGTGAGGCCTCGCTCTGCGCCTCGCGCAGCATCTCCAACATCTGATCGCAGATCCTGACGCACTGCTCGATCGCGTCGTCGTCCAAGCGAAATGTCACGGTATCCCCCCGTCGAAATCTTCCTCCCCTTGGCTGGGCATGCTACTTCAGCGCAGGTCGGCCGTATACCCGAATCCGGAGCGGATGCTAGGTTCACTTCCGCAGGGAACACCGGTGCGAATCCGGGGCTGTCCCGCAACTGTCACCGAGTAGCAGACCTTCATCCGATGGCCACGACCTCCCTGGGTTGGAAGGCCGAAGGCGAGTGTTGATCCGGGAGCCAGGACACCTGCACCGTAGTCAGGACCGAGTTCACGAGGATGAAGATGCGAGTGTTCACTCGCCGCACCCGGCAGTCTGCCGCGCGGCCACCCCACCATGCCCCCACCCCGGCCCGGCGCCGCTCGATCTTCGCGGCCGGGATGCTGGCCGTCGCGCTGGTCTTCGCCGGCTGCGCGTCCGGCGACACCGCCGACGACGCGACCGCCTCGGCGCAGCAGCTCCGAGAGGAGGGCGACGGCTCCCTGACCATCTACAACTCGTACAAGATCGCGGGCCTGGACCCGATCGGCACCGGCACGAACTGGCTGTTCGACTGGGGCATCGCGGAGAACCTGCTGCAGGTCACCGACGACGGCGACATCGAGCCGTGGCTCGCAGAGGACGTCTCCCGCGACGGCGACACCCGCTGGATCATCACCCTGCGGGACGGCGTCACCTTCCAGAACGGCAAGCCCGTCGACGCGGAGGCCGTCGCGGCCGCCCTGTCCCGCCAGATCGCCGAATCCTCCAACGCGCAGGTCTACCTCGACCCTGCGACGACCGCGACGGTCGACGACGGCAAGGTCGTGCTCACCACGCCCGAACCCAACGCGATGGTTCCCGCGGCCCTCGCCGCCCGCGACAACTCGCTGCAGATCTACGACGTCGCGGCCATGGAAGCAGCGGCAGGAGACTCAGCGCAGATCGTGAACGCCGGCGCCTACTCCGGCCCCTACGCGATCACCGAGTGGAACCCGGACAACCTCGTCCTCGCCCCCTACGCGGACCATTGGGAGGGCACTCCCCCGCTGACCGGGATCACCGTTCGCGTGGTTCCCGACGAGCAGGCCCGGCTCGCGGGCGTGCAGAGCGGGGAGGCCGACATGGCCTTCTACCCGTCCACGTCGGCGAAGCTCGAGCTCCAGGGCAACGACGACATGCACGTGCTGTCCTCCGAACTCGCTCTCCAGTCGCTGCTGGTGGAGATGAACCTGAAGGACGGGATCTTCACCGACACCGACGTGCGCAAGGCGTTCACCGCCGCCATCGACTACGAAGGCATCGCCGCGGACGTCGGCAACGGCCAGTTCGCCCCCGCGGCCGGCCTCTACCCGGACACCATGTCCTTCGCCGTAGACAACCAGGTCCACGACCTGGACGAGGCGAACCGCCTCCTCGACGAGGCGGGCTGGGTCACCGGCGGTGACGGCATCCGGGAGAAGGACGGCCAGAAGCTGGTGGTGCGCTTCGTCACCCAGGCGCAGGGACCGGAGACCAACGACGTCGCCATCGCGATGAAGGACCAGGTCTCGCGCGCCGGGTTCGACCTGCAGATCGACAACGCCGAGGACTCCGCAGCGGTGAAGAACGATCCGACGGCGTGGGAATCATCGGTGGCACTGAGCGGTTCGCTGTCCGGCACCGCGGACCCGATCCAGCCGTACCTGGTGCGCTGGACCACCGACGGCTCCTCGAATGCCCAGGGCATCAGCAACCCGGAGATCGACGCGATCGGTGAGCAGCTGCGCGGCGAGTTCGACACCGAGCGCCGGGACGAGCTGCTCGAGCGCGCACAGGAGATCCTCGTCGCCGAGCAGGCTTACGTGGTGGCCGGGACGTTCAAGTACTTCACGGTGGTGACCGGTCCGGAATGGGCCGACTACCACGTGTCGAGCGTTCGCCGGCACATCACCAGCCAGACCGGCAAGTAACACCGCCTCACGATGCGTGTCCTGGCTATCGCCCGGCGCCGCGTCGTCGAGGCGCTGATCACCCTGCTGGGTGCGAGCGTGCTCATCTGGGCGCTCATGCCGCTGGCTCCGGGCAGCCCTGCGCGAATGATCCTCGTCGCGCAGGGCATCCCGGAACCGACGCCGCAGCAGATCAGCGACCTCGAGCGGGCGCTGCACCTGGACCAGCCGTTGCTCTCGCAGTACGTGCATTGGCTGTGGGGCGCCGTGCGGGGCGATTTCGGGCTCTCCTTCGCCTCCGGGCGTCCGGTCTCGGACGAGCTCGCCGGTCGCCTCCCGGCCACCCTCACGTTGGCGGCGGCGTCCCTGGTTCTCGCACTGGTTCTCTCCGTTGCGCTCGGTGTCGCCGCCGCCCAGTTCCCCGGACGCTGGCCGGACCACGGAACCCGAGGCCTGGCACTGCTGTTCGCCTCGATCCCGGGGTTCGTCATCGCCCTGCTGCTGATCCAGGTGTTCGTAGTCGGTTTCGGCGTGGGCAAAGCCGCACTGGACGGCACCTGGCAGCAGGTGTGGATGCCCGCGCTCTGCCTGGCCGTCGGACTGTCCGACACCTGGTCGCGGCTGCTGCGCGCCAATCTCCTCGCCTTCATGGAAACACCGACCGCGCAGGTACTCGCGGCCCGGGGCGCCTCCCGCCGGCGAATCCTGTGGCGGCACGGGCTGCCCAACAGCGCGGTGCCCTCCCTGCACGCGCTGGCAGTCGGCGTCGCGATCCTCATCGGCGGAGCCACCGTGGTCGAAACCGTCTTCACCTGGCCGGGACTCGGCTCCTACGTCGTGGAGTCGGTCAAACACCGGGACCTGCCGGTGATCCAGGCGTTCACCGTGTTCGCCACCCTGTCCTACATCGTCACCAGTGTCGCCGCCGACATCGTGTCGGCCGTCGTCGACCGCAGAATCACGGTGGACGCATGACTCGAACCCGACGCCCCACTCCGGCGCCGACGACGACCACGCCGCCGCACCGAGAACAGCCCCGCGACCCACGGCGGTTCCGGCTGCCCGGCCACTCCCTTCCGCTGTCGGTCCGCGCCGGGATCGTGCTGCTCGCCGCGCTGATCCTGGTCGCGATCGTGGGTCCGTGGATCGCGCAATACCCGCCCGACGAGCCGCACTACGCGGACAAGCTCGTCGCCCCGAACGCCGAATACTGGCTCGGCACGGACCAGTACGGCCGCGACCAGTTCTCCCGGGTGGTGCACGGCCTGCGGCTGTCGTTGCTGTCGGCGTTCCTCGTCCTCGCCGGTTCCGCGACGATCAGCCTGCTGGTCGGCTTGCTGTCCGCCCTCTACGGCGGCCGCCTGGACCGGGCCGTGTCCCGCTGCATCGACATCGTCCTCGCCATCCCCGGCCTCGTTCTGGCACTGGCCGTGGTCGGGCTCCTCGGCCCGGGCTACGTCAACCTCCTGATCGCCCTGGTCATCTCCAGTTGGGCGGCCGACGCCCGGATCGCCCGGGCGCTGACTCTCGAGGCCCGCACCCGCCCCTATGTGGTGGCCGCGCGGGTCGCGGGGGTGAGCCGCCCGGCGATCGGGGTCCGGCATCTGATGCCCGCGGTGTTTCCGCAATTCCTCATCGTCACCACGCTGCGCCTCGGCGGAATCGTCGTCTCACTGGCCGGATTGTCGTTCCTGGGGCTCGGGGTGCAGATGCCGGAAGCCGAACTCGGTGCCATGCTCGGCGACGCCCGCCGATTCCTCACCGCCGCACCGTGGCTCCTCCTCGCACCGTCGCTGGCGATCCTCGCGATGGCGACTGCGGCCAATCTCATCGCCGAGGGCATGCAGAGCAGGCGCGGGATGGGGGCCGTCCGATGAGCGCCCCGATCGTCGAGATCCGCGGGCTCACCGTCTCGTTCGGCGACGAGCCTCCGGTTCTCCACGACATCGACCTCACCGTCCGACGCGGCGAGACCGTCGCAGTGGTGGGTCCGAGCGGAAGCGGCAAGACCACCGTGGTCCGCGCGATCCTCGGAATGCTCGACGCCTCGGCGCGCGTCGGCGGCTCCGTCGTCGTGGACGGCGTCGACCTCACCGGTTGCACCGAACGCGAACGACGGGACCTACGAGGATCCGTCGTCGGGTACGTGAGCCAGGACCCGTTCGGCGCGATGGACCCGATCATGGACGTGGGCACCAACATCGCCCAGGCATGGCGGATCAAGAAGCGCCCGGTCCCGGACGGCCGCATCGTTGCCGATCTCGCCGCGGTGGACATCGCCGACGCCTCCGCTCGGGTGCGCGAGCGCCCCTTCACCTGGTCCGGCGGGATGCTGCAACGGGGATCGGTGGTGACTGCCCGCGCCCTGGAGCCGAAGCTGGTCCTGGCGGACGAGCCGACGTCCGCACTCGACGAGGCCAACGCCCACCGGGTGATGGCGACGCTCACCGACGGTGCGGCGGCGCTGCTGATCGTCAGCCACGACCGGGCGCTGGTGGAGCAGTACGCGGACCGGGTCTACGTGGCTGATCACGGCACCCTCGTCGAGGCCGCGCCGTCGGTCCGCGTTGTCTCCGAACAGGTTCCGCCGCGGAACACCGCGCGCCCCGACACGGAACCGATTCTGCGGGCACGCGGGCTGACGAAGAAGTACCCGACGGGCGGCGGGCTGCACCCGACCGATCTCGACGTGCACCGAGGCGAGATCGTCGGCCTCGCCGGCCCGTCCGGAGCAGGCAAGAGCACCCTCCTGCGGGTGCTCGCCGGAATCGAGCCGGCAAGTGGTGGCACACTCACCTGGGACGGGCTGGACGGACCGCCGCGCCCCGGGCAGGTGGGCATCGTGTTCCAGAACGCAGTGGGCAGTCTCGACCCGCACTGGCCGATCTACCGCAGCCTCACCGAACCTCTGGCCCCGCGGCTGCGGAGCCGACTCGCGAAGACCGAAGCACTGTCCGTGACTCGCACGGCGCTCGACCGGGTGGGGCTGGGCGACCTCGACCCCACCCGGCGACCGAGACAGTTGTCCGGCGGTCAGGCACAGCGAGTGGCCATCGCCCGGGCACTCGTGGGAGACGTGTGGCTGTTGCTCGCGGACGAGCCCACGGCCTCCCTGGACGATGCCACCTCGGAGCGGATACTCGACATCCTCCGCGGCCTCGCGGACGACGGTCTGCCCGTCGTGATGGTCTCGCACGCGGACCGCATGCTCCGGCGGGTCGCCGACACCGTGGTCAGAATCGAACCGACCGAGGAGCGTTCCAGCGTGGAATGACCTCGTCGGCGAACACGCGCAGGCTCTCGCGGACGGCCGCCTGCGACGGCCCCGCGGGCTGGACGTTGCAGAGGAAGTCGGTGGCATCCGGGACCACGAGGTCGCGGCCGATTGCCTCACCGACCTCGGCGCCGGTACCGAGGTAGCTGTGCCCGGTGCCGACGTAGTCACGTGCGGTGAACCCCTCCGGAAACCGTCCGGCCGCAATCGATGTGGTCACCCATCGCTCGATGCCCGGCCGCATCTGCGCGAACGCGGCGTCACCGCTGTCCGCGCACAGCACGGATCGGGACACCCCGACACGTGGCACCCGGCCCTGCTCCTCCTGCGCGGCTCGATAGCGCGCCACCCGGTCGGCCGCAATCTCGTCTCGTGGCCCGTGCGGTGAGGACGAGCGCCCGGTGAGCACGCCCAGGTCGTGCTCGGCGGCCAGGGCGAAACCGGACTCGGACGCGGTGCCGATCCACAGCCGGTCACGTAGTCCCGCAGTGGCGGGCACCAGATCGCTGTTGTCCGCCAACAACTCCCCCAGCACCTGCACGGTGTGCAGGAAGCGTTCGTGGCGACGGTCGTGGTCACTCCCGAAGCGCCGGGAGGTCGCCTCGTCCGCACCGGCACCGAGGCCGAGTTCGAGGCGGCCACCGCTCAGTGCGTCGAGCGTCGCGGCGTCCTCGGCCAAACGGATCGGATCCTCGAGCGACCCGACGACGACGGCGGTACCCAGGCGGAGTCGTTCGGTGTGCTGGGCGATCGCGGTCAGCAGGATCAGGGGTGACGGACAGTGCGCACGCTGCGCGCCGAAGTGGTGCTGCGCCACCCAGAACGAATCGAAGCCGAGTTCCTCCGCGTGAACGGCGAGTTCGACGGTCTCTCGCAGAAGGGCAGCCGAGTCGCCGTCACCGACGACGTGCGAGATGAATCCGAACCGCATTGCCTCGCACTCCTCGTCACCGGGGCCACCACCGAGGCCTCTTGCCGATGCTCACCGTAGCGTCTGCGCCCCGGCCTCGATGAGGTGGGCGCGGCGGATCCTTCTCTCGATCAGCTGGCAGATCAAGGTGGCGTTGTCGACCGGGATGTACCGCTCGAACTCGTCGGTGGTCAGGAGGATTGCCTCGCCGGGCACTGCCCACAGCTGCGTGCCGGTACGCAGCACCATCCACGGCGACGCACTCACCTCGGGGCCGAGGGTGATGGTGCGGCACCTGCGGATCTGGTTGTACGGCACCGACGCGTACAACCCCTCGTCAGGGAGTGTGGCCGGACCGAGGTTCCCGGGGCTGACGACTGCCAGTTCCAGTTGCTCGCCTGTGAGCTCGATCGTGGCGAGCTGAATTCCCTTGTTCCAACGCTCGAACCGGAACAAGGGACGCATCGTATGCCCCTTGGGATGTCCGAGGTATCGCGTGTGGAAAGGCAGGCGCAGCGACGTGTCGCCGAGCGCAGATGTCGTCGGAGGCACGATCAACTTGCGTGCCTGATTCGCGACGTACGTGGACACCATGGGCAGCAGCCATATCCATAGCCACATCCACTCGAGTGCGACCGAGACGTCGACCCCCGAATCGTCGCGGATCAACACCGAACTGACGACACCACCGAATGCCTGTGCCAGCCCTGCCAGAAAAGCCGTCGACGCCCACGCCGCAGGCTCCTGGTAGCCCGTACGTCGGAGCCAGACGCCGGCGGCCACCGCGGGGAGCGCACCCACAGCCGGGCCGATCAGCAGGTCACCCGTGAAAACACCACCCCGCGCCATGGTCGTGACGACGAGCACCAATGTGACGATGAGCGCGGGAGCCACGACGTAAACACAGGCGAGGAGCATCCGAACTCGTGCCCACAGTGCGGCGACGTCGGGAGCAGGATCAGCGACAAGTCCCGGCGGACGGGTAGGAACAGGAGCCGGGATCACTGTGCGGTCGTCACCTGGAGTGCGTTGTAACACCCGTCGAGGAGACTCCGAATCATGGCGATCGCTTCCAGTCCCAGCTGCACGTACTTGGCAAGGTCACCCAACAGGTTCCCTACAGTCCTGACCACCTGCGCTATACGCGTCACCGCTTGAGCCACGACAGCGGGAGCGGCGAAACCGACCGACGCAAGGATCTGAGCTGTCCAACTGAGCAGCGAGGCCGCAATGCTGGCGAGCAGGTCACGTACAGCCGTCCGCACGCCGGCCACGATTTTGGACATGCCTTCCGTCGCCGTTGCGAGGCCGTTCGCCGCGGCAGCCGCCGCCCCGGCGATGTTCGCAATGTCATCTGCGCGAGCGCGATAGGCTTCGGCAGCTTGCCCGGACCAATCACTGGTACCCGACTTCACCTCGCTGCCCATCGACTCGCGCACCGAAGTGAGCTCGTTCTCGATGTTGCTCCAGGACTGCGCGTAGGAGGCCACCATTGCCGGGTTTCCTGCAAGGTTGTCGAGAGCCTCACGAGCAGGCTCGATGTGTTCGAGCATCCAGGAAATAGTTTGACTCGCCACGTAACCGATAGGGTCGATCACCGCCGAGGCGGTATCCACTGCGACACCCAGCCTGCCCGACGCCGCCGAACCCAGGTCTCCGGCCTCAATTCCATCCGATACCTGCCAGGCTGCCTCGAACAGTGTCAAGCCGGTCGTGAGTCCGGTACTTGTCGGCTGATACTCGGCGATCAGACTGTCCGTCATCGTCCACCCCCACGACCCGGGCCGCCAGCCGGACCGAGGCTCTCGAGAATCTCTCCGAGTGCTTTTGCCAGCCTCTCGTCGGCCTCCTTGTACGCAACGGCCGCCTCACGCAGCTTGACGCTGACGTCCTTCATCGCCTCGGCCGTCGCGCGGATACTCGCCGCACCCTGTTGCTGGGGTTCGACCAGCATCGCACCGAACACCTGGCAGAAGACTCCGTAGGCCTCGTCCATCGAGGACAACTGATTCGCATCGTCCGCCGCGCTTCCGGTTCGCCCGCCGAAGTCGGCGACGGATTCCGAATGTGAGGTCAACTGGTCGAGGTCGACCGACAACGGGGTAGTCATCGTCGGCCCTCGTCCCCGTTGTCGAGGATCGACCGATTCTCGAAGTACTCGTCGTCGTCGGCAGGACGCTCTTCCCCTTCGGCCGGATCGGGGAAACGCTGCCGATACTGGTTGAGGATGTCCGCCCCGGCGGGATCGTCGCCCACCGTGGCCTGCACGGCGGATGCCACGGATTCACGGAGCTGTGCCTGTGCCTCGCGCAGAGTCTCCATGATCTCCGCGGACAGCGACGACGGGTCCACCCCGCGAGCCGAGTCGGTGAGAAGGATGTCGGACGGCAGGCCGTTGCCGTCGATCGACACCTGCACCCGCCCGGACCTGGATGTGTGCGTGACGTGCGCGGACGCCATCTGTGTATGCAGTTCGCGGAACTGCTGTGCCTTGCGCTCCAAGCCCTCGGCCCAGCTCGCGAGTTCGTCCGCGGCGCGATGCGGATCGGTACTGATCACGACTTCCCCCCTATGGTCCTGCCCCTGCCCCCGGCAGTGGTTCAGCGTCGACCGCGCCACGCTAGCACCACGGATCACACGCCACCATTGCGCCACCGATCTCCTAGCCTGGACACCATGCCGCTGCGCAACCGCGTGACCCCGACGGGTGAACTGATCGCCACCACCTCACGGGGCACGCTGATGGGCAACCGGGGTGTGCTGCACGACGATCACCGCCGGATCGTCCGTCACGGTCAGACCCGCCGCTGGATCATCTGCCTACTCGAATTCAAAGGCCGACGCCGCACCGTGATGACACCGCACCGCTACACGGAACTATTCTTCCTCGACGAGGCCACCGCACTCGCCGCGGGACATCGACCGTGTGCGGAGTGCCGTCGGCCCGAGTACAACTCCTACCGAGCGGCCTGGGCGAGCGCTCGCCGCCTCACGGCACCGCCCTCCGCCGACGAGATGGATCTGATGCTGGCGGCTGAACGCCGCGCGCGCCCGAGAAGAGGCAACGCAGCAGATCTGCCACCGGGTTCGATGATCCTCGTGGAGCACGTGCCGCACCTGGTGCTCGGCACCAGCGTCGCCCGGTGGACCCCCTCCGGGTACGTCGACCCCGGGCCGCTGCCCACCGGCGAGGTCCCGATCCTCACTCCTGAAACGACGATCGACGCGCTGCGTGCGGGCTACCTCCCGGTTCTCCATTCCTCGACGCCGTCGTCCTCGTGACCCGGGCGGCCACCCACCCCCACATCACCGATTCGACAGATTCCGTTCACCGGGCACTCGTACGCTTCGCTCACCACCCGCCGAACACGGAGAGAATTTCATGTATCTGACGAGGACTCGCCGGTTCGCGGCCTACGCCGCACTGATCCTGGGCGCCACACTCGTGGCTCCGACCGTGGCCGCCGCGGATCCGTCCACCGGCTACGCGGTCAGCGCCGTCCCGGATCGAATCGTCCTGACCCCGACCGCGAATCCGCAGACGTCCCAGGCGGTGTCCTGGCGAGTGTCCACGGACACCACCGATGGTGTCCTGCAGGTCGAGGTCCCCGGGTCCGGGACCGTCGACTTCGCCGCCGACCGGAGCAACGATGTCCAACTGGCCGGGTGGCCGGTCGGAGCCCGTCACTTCTCCGCCGTCGCGGAGGGTCTGGCACCCGGCACCGACTACCGGTACCGTGTCGGGTCCGACGCGCACTGGAGCGACTGGGCCACGTTCACCACCGCATCCGCCGACGAGGCGCTGACGTTCCTCTACTTCGGCGACGCGCAGAACGATGTCGCGGCCACGTTCACGCCCGTCGTGGACGCCGCGTTCGCCGCCACCCCCGGTGCGAAGCTGCACCTGCACGCAGGGGATCTCATCAACACCTCGAGCACGGACAGCGAGTGGGGCGAGTGGTTCGACGCCCTGGGTGAGCACGGCCGCGAGGTCAACGTGTTCGCCACGCCGGGCAACCACGAGTACGTGGGCGATGCGCGGATCGAACAGTTCCGCAGCCACTTCCGGTTCCCGGACAACGGACCGCAGCCGGTCGACGACACGGAGCGGTTGCTGTCCGAGTATCTCGGTGGCGGTACCTACTACACGGACTACCAAGGGGTGCGGTTCATTTCGATGAACGCCAACACCCCGGGTCAGCTGCTGAGCTACCTGCCGACCGGGAGCAGCGCATCGGGCTTCCTCACGGTGTGGGAGGACCTGCAGGCCCGCTGGCTGGACGCGGTGCTCGCGGAGAACCCGAATCGGTGGTCGGTGGTCACGTTCCACCAGCCCGTCTTCTCGGCCACCAGCGGCCGCGACAACACGACGTTGCGCGAGGCGTGGGTGCCGGTACTGGAACGCCACGACGTGGACCTGGTCCTGATGGGCCACGATCACGCGTACACGCGCGGACACCTCTTCGCCAACGACGGTGCGACGCCGTCGGAGAGCACCGGTCCGGTGTATGCCGTCACGGTGGCCGGGCCGAAGTACTACGACGTGGACAGCGACGAGAACTCGAACTGGTTGAACAACGGCGCCCGTCGCGTGGTCACCGCGAACGAGACGTCGACGTTCCAGCAGATCACCGTGGACGGCAGCACCCTCTCCTACCGCTCGGTGATCGCCGCGGTCGGCGACGACGCGCACATCGGTGACCGGCCGATCGGAGCAGGCGACGTCGGTTCCGTGCTCGACGAGTTCACGATCGAGAAGACGGCGGCCGGCAAGCGTGTGGTGGACGGTCCCGCCGCGCGCTGATCGGTCAGGCGGGGGTCTGCACCAGCGTGAGCATCGATCGCTTGCGGAGGGTGAATCCCAGTGTCTCGTAGAGGCTGATCGCCGTCGTGTTGTGAGCGACGGCGTGCAGGAACGGCACCTCTCCCCGGGATCGGATCCCCGCCCCCACCGCGCGGATCAGCCGCGAGGCATAGCCACGGCCGCGGAACTCGGGATCGGTGCACACGGCGCTGATCTCGGTCCAGCCGGGCGGGTGCATCCGCTCGCCTGCCAGCGCGACCAGACGCCCGTGCACCCGCAGGCCGAGATAGGTGCCCATCTCGATGGTGCGCGGCGCGTACGGCCCTGGCTCGGTGCGGGCGACGAGGTCGAGGATCTCCGGCACGTCGGCCGCCGTGAGCACCTCCGGTTCGGGTTCGTCACCGACTTCCGGGCCGGCGACGCGGAGGCCACGACCCTCCATCTGCACCGAGCCGAACTGCTCGAGCACCGTCCACCCGTCCGGAGGGACGTGGCCCGGCCCGCGCAGCGCGGTCACGGCGCCCGGGCCGATCAGGGTGGCCAGATCCGCCCAGTCCCGATCGGCGAGGACCGGTGGGTGACCGACGAATCGGGCGACCTCCGGTTCATAGCGGCCGATCCGCCCGACCCACTGCGCGAATCCACTGTGCGCGCCCCGCAGCGAGGCTCGCACCGGGTCGTCCAACGGATGCAACGACGTATCGAGGTCGACGGTCGAATCAGCAGTCACCACAGTCCTCCGTACCGAACACCCGACACCATCCCGAACGTTAGCCACGCACACGAGAGCATGGCAGCGTTTGCACTCACCGAGATTCCGAAACCCCGCGTCCCGCTCACCGCCGTCTCCTCCGTCCGTCCGCGACGGCACACACCAGCTGCAGGCATCCCGGCCCGGCGCCGGGCAGCCGACACCGGCCGGACGCGCCGCCGCCCCGACCACGGTCTTCACGCTCGCGCCGATCTATTCCCCGGGTATCACCGTGATCCGAACCGTTGATCCCGCGAACGGTCGTTCCTACGTTGACGGGAGACCCGTCCGGCGCATCCCAGGAGCCCACCACGATGGCATCGACTTCCCTCCACCTCGGCGTTGCACTCGACGGCGCCGGGTGGCACCCGGCGGCATGGCGCGAGCCGAACTCGCGCCCCACTGAACTGTTCGCCCCGTCGTACTGGACCGATCTCGTCGCCACGGCAGAGCGGGGGCTGCTCGACTTCGTGAGCATCGAGGACACCCTGACAGCGCCCACCGAGCGCCACCTCCGCGCCGACGATGCCGTGGACCGGGTCCGCGCGCGGATCGATGCGCACCTGATCGCGGCCCGAGTCGCGCCGGTCACGTCGGGGATCGGCCTGATCCCCACGATCACGACCACCCACACCGAACCGTTCCACGTCTCGAAGGCACTGGCGACGCTCGACTACACCTCGCGCGGTCGCGCCGGGTGGCAGGTGCGGATTTCGGGCACCGCGGACGAAGCCGCACACTTCGGCCGGCGGGAAGTCCACAGTCCCGCCGACGAGGAGATCGCGAACGTGCTGGCGGGCGGCGACCTCCCCGCCGGTGTGCTCGAGCTGTTCGACGAGGCGCAGGACGTCATCGAGGTCGTGCGGCGCCTCTGGGACAGCTGGGAGGACGGCGCGGAGATCCGTGACGTCGCGACCCGCCGGTTCATCGACCGGGACAAGCTGCACTACATCGACTTCGAGGGCCGGTTCTTCGACGTGCGCGGACCGTCGATCACGCCCCGGCCGCCGCAGGGCCAGCCCGTGGTGGCGGCGCTGGCGCACCAGCGGGTTCCGTACGAGCTCGCCGCCCGCGGCGGCGATCTCGTGTTCGTCACACCGTCCGTCGACGGGCCCCAGACCGTTCTCGACGACGTCGCCGGCGCGCTCGCGCGGACCGGTCGTGAGGGCGAGCCTCTACGGGTGTACGCCGATCTCGTCGTGTTCCTCGATACGTCGCAGGAGCCCGGGGCGTCCCGGCTGGACCGGCTGAACACCCTGGACGGCCGCGAATTCCACTCGGATGCCGCCGTGTTCACCGGGAGTGCCGAGACGCTCGCCGATCTGCTCACCGACTGGCGGGGCCTGGGGTTCGACGGCTTCCGGCTGCGGCCCGGTGTCGCGGTCGACGATCTCGCCACGATCAGCGACACACTGGTCCCGATCCTGCAGCGGCGCGGCCTGTTCCGCACCGCGTATCCGGATCTCCCGCTGCGTGGGCTGCTCGGCCTGCCCACCGACGTCCCCAACCGCTACGCCACCGTCTGAGTATCGAGGTTCCCATGAGCACCGTCCGCAAGCAGGTCATCCTCGGCGCCTACCTCGGCGGCGTCAACCATCACACCGCGTGGTGGCACCCGGACGCCGGAAGTCAGATCGACTTCGGGACGTTCGAGCACACGGCGCGCACCGCCGAACGCGGCAAGTTCGACTTCTTCTTCCTCGCCGAGGGGCTGATCCTTCGCGAACGCGCGGGCCGGATATTCGACCAGGACGTCATCGGTCGCCCGGACACCTTCACCGTGCTCGCCTCCCTGGCTTCCGTCACCGAACATCTCGGTCTCGCCGGCACCATCAACACCACCTTCAACGAGCCGTACGAACTCGCCCGGCAGTTCGCGAGCCTCGATCACCTCTCCGGCGGGCGAGCCGCCTGGAACGTGGTGACGTCGTTCGACGCCTTCACCGGACAGAACTTCCGGCGCGGCGGTTTCCTGGACCGGTCGCAGCGATACGAGCGAGCCGAGGAGACCCTGCGGGCCGTGCGACAACTGTGGGATTCGTGGAACGTCGACGACATCGTGGCCGACAAGGAGTCCGGCCGATACCTGCGCCGGGCCGAGGCCGGGGAGTTCGAGTTCCACGGCAACCAGTTCGACATCTCCGGTCGGTTCACGGTGCCGCGCAGCCCCCAGGGTCGCCCGGTGGTCCTGCAGGCAGGCGTGTCGCCGCAGGGCCGCGACTTCGCCGCCGCCAACGCGGACGCGATCTTCTCCCCGTACGGCGCACTCCCCGAAGCCGCGGATTTCTACCGCGACATCAAGTCGCGTGCGGTCGCCGCCGGACGGAGCGCGGACGACATCAAGATCCTGCCGTCGGCGAGCTTCGTGCTCGGCGACAGCGAGGCCGACGCTCTGGAGAAGTATCACGCCGTCCGCGAGGAGCAGGTCACCGGCCAGACGGCGCAGATCTTGCTGGAACAGATCTGGAACCGGGACCTGTCCGGCTACGATCCGGACGGCCCGCTGCCCGACGTCGACCCGGACCCGGATGCACCACCGATCATCCAGGGTCGCGCCTTCGTCCATCAGGACCGGTTCGACACGGTGGCCCGGCTGCGCCAGGTCGCCGAGACGAAGAAGCTGAGCTTGCGCGAGGTCGTCATCGACCAGTTCGAGCGCGGCCCCGTCGTCGGCACCGCAGCCCAGGTCGCGGAGAAGATCGACTCGTTCGTACAGAGCGACGGATCGGACGGTTTCATCATCGGCTCACACCTGGTGCCGTGGGGTCTGGACGAGTTCGTCGACCAGGTGGTGCCGTTGCTGCAGGACCGCGGCGCGCTCCGCGCCGACTACACCGGCACCACCCTGCGCGACAACCTCGGCCTACCCGACGTGCGCGCGGCGCACGCCGCGCCCACCCACGCTGCGCACGCATAAGGAGACAACAGCATGGAGATCGGTGTGTCCCTGTCCCCGGCCACCACCGGCAACGCCGTCGACGATGTCGTCGCGCAAGCCCGGGAGGCTGCCGATGCCGGACTTCAGGCAGCGTGGTTCGGGCAGCGATTCGACTACGACGCGATCGCGCTCGCCGCCACTGTCGGGCGGGAAGTGCCCGAGATCCGTGTCGGCACCTCCGCGGTACCCATCTACCCCCGGCATCCGCTTCTCGTTGCCGGCCAGGCGAACACTGCCCAGGCCGCCACCCACGGCCGGTTCCGCCTCGGACTCGCCCTGGGGGCGCGAAGCCTCATCGAGCCGGCGTTCGGCGTGCCCTACGAGCGTCCGATCACCCGCCTGCGGGACTTCCTGATCGCCACCCGCTCCGTCACCGTCGACGGAGTGGTCGACTACCACGGGGAGACGCTCACCGCGGTGACGGTCCGGCCCGCACCGCTTGCGGGAGCCCAGCCACCGCCGCCGCTGCTCGTCGCCGCGATGGGCCCGCAGGCCCTGCGCGTCACCGGTGAACTCGCCGACGGCACACTGCCGTTCCTGGCCGGCCCCCGGACCCTCGAACAGCACATCGTGCCCACGATCACGGCCGCCGCAACGAACGCCGGGCGCCCCGCGCCCCGCATCTTCGCTTTCCTCGCCGCAGTCGTCACCGACGACATCGACGCCGGGAAGACAGCCGCGGCAGAGCACACCGCGTTCTACGACGGGATTCCGTCCTATCAGCGGGTGGTGGCACTGGAAGGACACGACCGCGCCGCCGACCTGGCCGTCGTGGGTGACGAGCAGGTTCTCGAGGACGCCGTCCGGCGCTACCGCGACGCGGGCGCGACCGACATCGTCGTCACCGAAACCGATCTGCTCGGTCCGGAGTCTCGTTCGCGCGCCTGGAAGGCGCTCGGCGAGATCGCGCGGTCACTCGGGTAGCGGCGGCCTTCGACGCGACGATCAGCTCCCGGAGCGTGCGCCCCGTAGCGGCGAGCCGGCTGAAGATCTCCACCCTGCCGCGACGCCGGTTCACCGAGTTCACCTCGGGGAGCATGCTCTCCGGAATCGGCTTGTCCAACGGCAGATCCGACAGGTCGGCACCTCCGAGCATGTCCTCGAGTCGCCGACGACCGGCATCGAGGTCGATCGATTCCTCCTGCTCACGCACCAGCCTCGCGACCTCTTCCTCGGAAGCCCCGTAGGTGGCGTGGAACGAGCTGAAGATCAGTGGCAGACCCTCCGCCCGACCGAGATCGACGGCGCGGGCCCGGATGGTCTTGGTGTAGGTGACGGCGTCCTCGAGCGTCGGCAGCGACGTGAAGACGACCTCGGCGAAACGCGCGCCGAGCTCGACCCCGCCGGCGGACTGACCCGCCTGGAACTGCACCGGGCGTCGCTGCGGCACCGGCGGAATGTTGAGCGGCCCCTGCACCGTGAAGTACTGCCCGGTGTGTTTCGATCGGACGTACCCGGTGCGCGTCGAGGATCGCCCCGCCCCGACCGTCCGGGGCGAGTGCACCCTCCTGCCACGAATCGACGAGCGCGTTGACCACTTCGAGCGACTCGGTGGCCCGTGCATACCGTTCCTCCGGCGAAGGGAGATCGAGATCGCTGTAGTTCTCCTCCCCGACCGAGGAGGTGACCGCATTCCACGCCGACCGGCCGTTGCTCACGTGGTCGAGGGTGCCGAACAACCGGGCCAGGTTGTACGGGTGGTGGAACGTGGTGGTCACCGTCGCGATCAACCCCACGTGCGAGGTGACGGCGCTGAGCGCCGCCAGGTAGACGATCGGCTCCTGAGCGCCGATCGCCCCCTGGGCCCCGAAACTCAACAGATCTGCGGCGAAGAGGGCATCGAACCTGTGCTCCTCGGCGATCCTCGCGATCTCGAGCGAGGTGTCCAGCGTCGACCTCGCCGGATCCACTGCAGCCGAATAGATGTCCTCTCCGCCGCTGACCCCGGTCACCGTCTCGAGCGGTCTGCGTCGAGGCTGGTATCCCATTCCTTCGACGCTGGGAATCCCGTCTCTCGCGTGCCAGGGTTTCGCTCACCTCGATTCAGGCCGCCCCGAACCGCTCACCGGCCAGCGACTGCGATTCCTCGCCGTCCACTCCCACCGGGACATCGCCGACCAGGGTGATGCGGTGAAGCACCCGGTCGTGTCCCAGATGTTCGACGTCCTTGGGCGCGAGATGGAGGACGGCACGGTTGTCCCAGAATGCTACGCTGCCCGGCTCCCACTTGAACCGCACCGTGTACTCGGGCCGAGCGACCTCCTCGAACAGCAGGTCCAGGATGTGCCTGCTCTCCCGGGGAGAGAGATCGACGATCTCGCGGGTGAACGACGGGTTCACGTAGATCACCCGCTCGCCGCTCTCCGGGTGCACTCTCACCACCGGGTGGACGGACGCCAGCGGGCTGCTGCGGACGAGTTCGCCGATCTTCTCCTTGCTGCGCTCGGCCGAGAAGCTGCTCCCGAACCGATGCTCGGCACGCAGTCCGTCGATGAACCGACGGAGCGGCGCGGACAAGCCGTCGTAGGCCGCGGCGACATTGGAGAACTGGGTGTCCCCGCCGTAGGGCGGAACCACCTCGGCCCGCAGTATCGAGTGCGACGGCGGGTTGATCAGTGGGGTGACGTCCGCGTGCCAGCCAGGACCGTTGGCACCCTGCTTCTTTCGGTAGGCGACACCGTAGCGCTGGTCGTACGCCTCGGGAGAGACGGTGTGGATCTCCGGAAAACCGGGAGGCGCAGCGTCACCCTCGTACGGATGGCCCGGGGTGACCTCACCGAACTGCTTGCCGAAGGCGATCTGTCCGGCATGGTCGAGGTCCTGATCGCGGAAGAACACCACCTTCCATGTCAGGAGGGCTTCCCGGATCCGGGCGACGGCCTCCTCCGACAGCGGCTTCGACAGGTCGACACCGGAGATCAGGGCACCGGTCCAGCCCGATTGCGGTTCGACGGTGATACGGGATTCGGTGACCGATGTCGTCATCGACACTCCTCACAGGGGACGGTTCGGCGGGGCGGACGCCCCACCGGCGTGTCCACGACCGTAAGGGTGGCGCGCCGGCAAGCCACGAGTTGCGATCACCGTGATGCCATGGAGCACAACGTGACATCAGTCTCGGGACGGCCGCCCGCGCGCCGATTCACCTCAGTAGTACACCGCGCCCGGTGCACCTCCGCCGACCGCGACCGCGTCGCCGGTGATGCCGATACTGCGCGGAGACGCGAGGAACGCCACGACGTCCGCGACCTCGCTCGCATCCACGATCCGTCGGATCGAGTTGGTCGCCAGACGCGATTCGAGTTCGTCCACCGACACCCCCTGCTCGGCCGACTGCGCCGCGAGCCGGTCCACCAGCCGCTCGGTGCGGGTGATCCCGGGGTGAACGACGGTCACGTTGACACCCTTCGGGCCGAGCTCGTCGGCGAGATTCTTCGTCAGTGCCGCGACACTGACGTTCCGTACGGTTTGGGCGATCGAATTCGCCTGCCGTGCACCCAGACCACTGATGTTCACGATCCGCCCCCAGCCCTGGGCGACGAAGTGCGGCGCGACGGCCCGCGCGGTGCGCAGGTAGCCGAGCACCTTGATCTCGATCTCCTCGCGCACCACGTCGTCGGTGATCGCCTCGAAATCGGTGGGCTTGCCCGCGCTCCACGGCGTTGCCGCGGAGTTGACCAGGATGTCGACACCCCCGAGTTCGTCGACGGTACGACGCACCAGCGCCCGCACCGACTCCTCGTCCCCGGTGTCCACCGCGACGGGCACCACCGTGCTGCCGGTCTCGGCCGTGAGTGTCTTCGCTGCGAGTTCCAGTGCGTCGACACCGCGCGCCGCGATCACCACGTCCGCGCCCTCGCGGGCCAACGCCCGAGCCGTCGCCAGCCCGATCCCCCTGCTACCGCCGGTGACGATCGCCCGCTTGCCCGTCAATCCCAGATCCATCCCGCACTCCTCGTGGTCGCTGCTACCCCCGACGGTAGGCAACGACGACGGGTCGGTCACGTGTTCGGCGCGAGGTGACCGAAAGGGCCAGGTCACCGAAAGGACGGCACGGACGGGGGGACGCGGCTGCGGAGCGCGCGGATCAGATGTGGAAGAGCATCGTCTCCGCGGTGAGGCCCGGACCGAACGCCATGGCGCAGCCCGAACCGGTGGGACCGCCGTTCTTCGCCCGTTCCATCATCTCGGCGAGGACGAACAGCACAGTCGCCGAGGACATGTTGCCATAGTTGTCCAGTACGTGCCGCGACGGGGACAGCGCCTCCGGCTCGAGCCCGACTGCCTCCTCCACCGCGTCGAGAATCGAGCGCCCTCCGGGGTGGACAGCCCACAGATTGATCGAGTCCTTCTCCGCACCGGAGAGAATCGACTTCACGTTGGGTTCGTCCAGAGTCCGCGACAGGACACCGGGAACCTTGCCCGACAGCACCATGTCGAACCCGATGTCCCCGATCCGCCAGGTGATGAGTTCCGCACTCTCCGGAACCATGAGCGCTTTGAAGGAGTCGATCGCGATGCCCTCCTCCTCCGCGGACACCAGCACCGCCGCGCAGCCGTCCCCGAACACGAGGAAGGACAGCATGGTCTCGAGCGAGTCCGAGCGCTGCAGGTGCAGCGAGCACAGCTCGAGGCTGACCACGAGCACCTTGGCGTTCGGCTCGGAGCGCACGATGTGGTGTGCGGTCTTGAGCCCGTTGATTCCCGCGAAGCAACCCATGAACCCGATCGTCGTCCGCTCCACGGACATCGGGACACCACACTTCTCGATGATCTCGAAGTCGATTCCCGGCGAGAAGAATCCGGTGCACGAGATGACGATGAGGTGAGTGACCTCCGCTGCCTGGTCCCCGAGGTTCAACCCGTCGACTGCGCGGGTCGCCAATCCCGGAGCGTTGCGCTCGAACTCGATCATCCGGGTCTCTGTGGTCACCGAGTTGGGGTCGTCACCGTAGAAGGAATCCGGAGATCCGATTCCCGCCCAGCGGTGGGAGATCTGAGCCCGGTCGGCCATGCGTCGGAACAACAGCTGCTTGCGGCGCTCGGTGAACGTGTTGTCGGCGAAGTCGACGAAGGCTTGGTGGACATCGTGTTCGGGCACCGCGGTACTGATGCGATTGATGTAGGCAGTGGTCATGGCAGGGGGCTCCGTGACGGGAGTAGGGATGCAGGGTGTGCAGCACTGGTTCGACGTCGAACCCGGCGAGCGCTCAACGTAGACGCAGCTCGCACCGGTGCGCAAGACGTTCGTTTTTCCGCCACCCGCGTTGTACGGTCGTCCATCATCGCCCAGGTCGACGCCCCGTCACCCGGGCTTCCGACTCCGTCGGCTCCGCTCCGAAGGGAAACTTCGATGCAATCCGTTCTGCTGTGCAGTGCGCCGCTCACGGGCCATGTCCAGCCCATGCTCGCCATCGGGCGCCGCCTCGTGGAGAGCGGAACCGACGTGACGATCCTGACCGGCCGCAAGTTCCGCGAACGCGCCGAGCGCTCGGGAATCCGTTTCCAGCCACTGCCTTCCACCTGCGATTACGACGAATCGAGGCTGGACGATCACTTCCCCGGCCGGGGCCGCAGGCCGGCGTTCCTCCGGTCCCGGTTCGATGCCGAGCACATGTTCGCCGCTCCCCTCGCCGAGCAGTACCGGGCGATCGACGAGGCGATCGATGCCTTCGACGTGGACCTCGTACTCGCCGAGAATCTCTTCATGGGCACCCTCCCCTTGGTCGAACGTCCAGTCTCCGATCGGCCAAAGGTGTTCGCGGTCTGCACATCTCCACTCATGGCGACCAGCGTGGACACCGCCCCGTTCGGCCCCGGGCTGCCGCCCGCAGCGTCCGGGCTCCGCAAGACCGTCAACGGACTTCTCAACACCGGGGCAAGGAAACTGGTCCTGCGGCGGGCACAGCAGGTCGCCGACGCGGGCACCCGGTCGGTCACCGGCCGCGGCGCAGCGACCTTTCTGCTGGACTGGCCACTGCTCGCCGACAAGGTATTCGTGCTGACCACACCCGGTTTCGAGTATCCCCGTAGCGATATCGGTGACCGCCTGAGCTTCGTCGGCCCGATCCTCCCCCCGGCCCCTGCCGACTCGGCGGTCCCCCCGTGGTGGACGCGGCTCGACACGGACCGCCCGGTGGTGCTGGTGACACAGGGCACGCTCGACAACGACGACCTGAGCCGCCTCATCGAACCCACCATCGACGCCCTCGCCGGCCAGGACGTCCTGATCGTCGCCACCACGGGAGGCCGGCCGGTCGATGCGGTTCGCCGGAACGCCCCGAACCTGATCGTCTCCGAATTCGTGCCCTTCGACCTGCTGCTTCCCCGCGTCGACGTGATGGTGACCAACGGCGGGTGGGGCGGCGTGCACTTCGCGCTCGCACACGGAGTCCCGATCGTCGTCGCGGGCAGCACCGAGGACAAGGCCGAGGTCGGCGCACGCCTGGAACGAGCCGGTGCCGGACTGCGAATTCGTTCCGGCAGACCGTCCAGTGCGGTTCTAGGGCGGGCCATCGACGAGGTAATTAGCAACAGCCACTATCGTTCTCGGGCGGAGGAGCTCCAGCGCGAGCTGGGAGAACTCGACTCGCTGGACGCAATCTCGCGGCAAGTTGACGCTCGAACAACGTAGCTCCCCATTTGGGCGATCTGTCCGCTACCTTCTCTTCTCATGCGCAAGCGACTGTTGTGGATCGTCGGCGGCCTCGTGGTGGTGGCCGCACTCGTGATCGGCGTGGGCCCGTGGGTCTACGCCACCTTCCTGCACGGCGATCAGCCCGAGGCCCTCGGATTGTCGGACGAGGCCAGCGCCGCGTCCGGACCGCTCGACGGCAGCTGGGTGGCCGGGCCCGGCTCCCAGGCCGGCTACGAGGTGTGGGAGACCCTCAACGGGCAGCGCGTGTTCGTCCGCGGACAGACCGAGGACGTCACCGGCGGGGCCGTCATCGAGAACTCCACCCTGATCTCCGGGTCCGTGGCGGTCACGGTCGCCTCGATCGCCACCGACGACAGCCGCCGCGACTCGATGTTCGACACGATGATCATGGCCACCGCCCAGTACCCCGAGGCCACGTTCACCCTCACCGAGTCCGTCGACCTGTCGTCGCTGCCGTCGGACGGCACCTCGGCCACCGTCCCGGTGACCGGCGAACTGACCATTCGCGGCCAGACACGGCCGGTGACAGCAGATTTCGATATCCGCCAGTCTGGTGATCGCCTCGAGACCGCTGGGGCGATCGACGTCGTCTGGACGGACTACGAGGTTCCCAAGCCCACCATGTTCCCCAACATCGTCGTCGAGGACGCCGGACAGGTGCAGTTCGCCATCGTGCTCGACCGTGACTGACCCGAGCTCGTATCCGACGGTCCCGGTCCTGATCGTCGGGGCCGGACCCACCGGCTTGACCGCCGCTGCACTGCTCGCCCGCCAGGGAGTGCCCTGCACCGTCCTCGAACGATCCTCGACGCCGTATCCACTCCCCCGCGCCGTCCACCTGGACGACGAGGTCCTGCGTATCCTCCAGGCCGCGGGCGTCGGCGAGGAGGTCTCCTCCCTCTGCCGTCCGGCCCTCGGAATGCGGCTGGTGGACACCGATCTTCGTGAGCTGCTCGAGATCAGGCGCGATCTGCGGGTGGGTGTCCACGGGTGGCCGCAGACCAACATGTTCGATCAGCCGCACCTCGAGAACGTGCTGCGGGCGAACCTTCGCGACCTCACCGGAGTCACGGTGCGCCCCGGAATCGAGGTCACCGGAATCCGGATACGCCCCGACGGCGTCGCCGAGGTCACCGTCCGGGACATCGCGACCGGTGCCACGTCCACTGTCACCGCACGATTCGTCCTCGGGTGCGACGGCGCACACAGCGTCGTGCGCACGCACATCGCGGACGGGTCCACCGATCTCGGCTTCTCTCAGCGGTGGCTCGTGGTCGATGCCGAGTGCGAGGCAGACCTGGGTATGTGGGCCGGCGTGCACCAGGTGTGCGGCGGCCTCGACTCCGCGACCTTCATGCAGATCTCGGACACCAGATACCGCTGGGAGTTCCGTCTTCCCGCGGCTCACGATCCCCGAATCCCGTTCGACGAGGAGAAGATCCACGCGCTGCTCGAGCCCTGGGCGCCTCCGGGCGGGTCGACGCTACGAATCCTCCGGCACACCACCTACTCGCACCGTGCCCACGTCGCACGGACCTGGCGCGCGGGCCCGCTGTTCGTTCTCGGCGACGCCGCGCATCTGACTCCGCCGTTCATCGGCCAGGGCCTCGGCGCCGGCCAGCGCGACGCTGCGAACCTCACGTGGAAGGTCGCCGCCGTCCTGCGCGGTGGAGCGTCCGAGGCGTTGCTCGACACCTACGGGCCGGAACGGAGACGACACGTACTCCGCGCGGTCGGAGCCGCAACTCTCATCGGGCACGTGATGTCGGTTCCCCCCGGCGTGCCCGGCCGGGCGACACACATCGCGCTCAGGGGAGCCGGACGGCTACCCGGTCCCGATCCGATCGTCCGCCGTCTGCTCGAACCCCCGCTCCGAGGCAGCGCGTTGACCCGGGTCCGGCGCCGGATCGGCCCCGTCGCGGTCGGCCGGCCCCTCCCCCAGGACGTGGCTGCCGACGGCACCCGATCGGACGAACTGCTGGGCCCGGGATTCGCCCTGCTCCGACGCTCCGACACGGACCACGCTCTCGCAGAGGTCGGCACACGCCTCGGCGCGCGAACTGTGACGGTCACCGAGACCACCCTGCCGACGGTCGGCTCGTGGATGCGGAGCCGGCGGCTGCGGGAGGTTCTGATCCGGCCGGATCGCGCCGTGCTCGCCACCGTGGACCAGCGCGGACGCCTCCGGGAACCGGAGTCGTGGAGAAGCGTGCTGGGCGTCGACGACTGCGTTCCGGACGGTGGCCCGAACCACTGAACGGGACCCCGGGTGGCGTCGAGAACGCCGATGTGGTGAGTATGTAGTTACCCGATTGAACGATCTACTCCCACCCGAGGTTGTGTCCATGTCCGACAGGTCACCGTCCAGTGCGTCGTCCCTCGGCGACGGGATCTACCAGATTCCGGTGCCCATCACGGGCAATCCGCTCGGACACACCCTGGTCTACGCCCTGGAATCGCCCGGCGGCCTGGTCCTCGTCGACGCCGGGTGGGACGACGACAACGGGTGGGACGGCCTCGTCCGCGGACTCGAGGACATCGGGCACTCGGTCGGAGACGTCGAGGGAGTCGTCCTCACCCACTTCCACCCCGACCACACCGGCCTGTGCGGGCGGGTGCGGGATGCGTCCGGCGCATGGATCGCGATGCACGGCGACGACTACGACATGTTCGAGAAGATGGTCGAACCCCACGATCGCGGCTGGCTGGACGTCCAGCGGGCCAACCTCGCCGCGGCGGGAGCGAGCCCCACGGATCTCGACGCCTTCGAGGAGTCCTCCCGCGGCGGGACGCCCACCGGTGCCCACTCCCGACCGGACCGGGTACTCGGCGACGACGAGGTGATCCCGCTCGCGGGCCGGAACCTGCGCGCCGTCTACACACCGGGACATACACCCGGTCACGTCTGCTTCTACCTCGAAGACGTGGACACGATGTTCACCGGCGACCACGTCCTGCAGAAGACCACACCGCACGTGGGGAACTTCGTCTATCCCCTCGACGAGCGGGATGCTCTCGCGGACTTCCTGGAATCGCTGCGGCGCGTGCAGAAGATGGACGTCACCCGAGGCCTCGGTGCGCACGGTCTGCCGATCGAGGACGTCGCGGGACGCACCGGTGACCTCATCGATCATCACGAGGAGCGGCTGGCCCACCTGGTCGGCGCCTTCTCGGACGACGAACTCACCGTGTGGCAGGTGGCCGCGCGGATGAAGTGGTACCGGCCGTGGGACGCGATCTCCCCACTCGGCAAGACGATGGCCCTCTCCGAGGGCGCAGCGCACCTCCGCCACCTGGTCGCCCGCGGGCAGGTGGCACAGGTGCCCGGCAGCGATCCGGCCCGTTTCGTGCGGACCTGACGTCGATCAGAAGCGTGATCGGGCCCGTACGGAGCAGTAGGGTGCGGACGTCCCGGTGCTCGTCTCTTCCTCGTACAGCTCGCCTTCGACGAAGATCCGACAGGTGATGCCCGATGCGTCGAAGCCCTCGATCGGCGCGACTCTCAGCGTGATCCCGTTCGTTCCGTCCGGAACCTCGGTGTCGTGTACCCAGGGCAGCCGGGGGACGGCCTGGGTGACACTGCCGAGACCGGCGGCGCCGTAGGTGATCTCGACCGGCGCTGCGAAACCACCGCCGTCGACCTCGAAGCGGACGGCGTGATGCGCTGCCCGACCGTCGATGTGGAGGGAAATCGCCACGGTGACCGCGAGGACCACCGACCACACCGCTGCCGCGACGTAGAAGATCGCGAGCTTGGAACGTCGCCGACGAGGGGGTGCGGCCGGAAGCTGTGGAGCCGTTCCTGGATACGCAGGCACGTACGGCGGCTGCCGGGAGCCGGTCACCGTCCCTGCCCCGCCGCGAGGCCGAATCCCAGGTGCTCGGCCTTCTCGTACACGGTCCGCTCGGTGGTCGCGACATGGATCGCATAGCCGACGGTGAGGAGCGTGGCGAAGGCAAGACCCAGCGACAGCACGGTGACGGCGACGCCGTGTGCGATCTTGTTCCCGATACTCCGCCCGGTTCGTTGCGGGGGAACTCCGACGAACCCGGTCGGCGGCGGGCCACCGAAGTGCGCAGGCGCGGCCTGTGCGAATGTGCCGGGCGGCGGAGGAAAGTAGCCGCCCTGCAGCTGCTGTGGATACACGGGGGTGAGTCCTGCTTTCCGCTCCAAGGTCAGAGATGCTCGGGGAAGTACGGGGCCAGATCCTCAGCGACCTGCAGGGCCAACGAGCAAGCTTGGTCGGCCGTCTCGATATCGCTCTGTTGGTATCCGACCATTACTTCCAATACACCGTGCTCGATCTCGACAGACGCCAGACACTGCAACCCGCGTGGATAGTCATGGACCACTGCTCGATGGCCGGCAATATCAGCCTCGTCACTCACGGTGAAACGGGAGTCACCTTCCACCTCGGACAGCGACAGCCCGTTGAATGACACCGATACCATCGAGTACGGGTCTCGAGAAATGTAGGCGCATGTCCGCCGCTGGAACGGCTCTTCACGGTCGTCGTAGCGTTCCGCCGAGGATCCATCGATCCCCGCAGTCGACAATGCCTCAGGGCCGAATACATCGCACGGATGCGACGTCAAACTCTCCTCGATCTCGGGTGGCTTCTCATCCTGCGATGTCCCGCACGCCGCCAACGAAGTACCGATGGCCACCACAGCCATCATGGCACCGAACGAACGAACGGCTGTCGCTCCCATCAGAGATCGCCCCCTACGCTGCCGAGGTTGTCCACGGTGATACCCTCCTGCTCCTCGTACGCACGCAGTACACCCTCGAAGGTCGATTTCATGTCCCTGGCGAAGCTCTGGTGAGCACGAAACAGACCCAAAGCTGAGCTTTCAAATGCAATCTGCCCTCCGCCGAGGGCCTTGTCATTGAATTTTTCCATCAACAGCTGTGCAGACTCCAAGTCCGCCTCGCCTATTCCCAAGGAGTCCACTCGCAGCTCGTGTCGGGCCCGCTCGGCGAAACGCCCCATCGCATCGGCGTGGTCCTGACACAGCTGAATGCACCGCCGCAGCCCGTCCGGATCGACGCTGAGCGGCCCACCGCTCAACGCGGAATCGAGCACCGGCTTCCACGAACTCGCCAGCGGATTCTCCGTGCCCGGCGCTGCCGGCTGCTGATCTTCCGGACCGCTCATGACCGTCCTCCTCGCTCGGGCTCTGCCCATACACGCCCGCTACCAACGTATTTCCCTACCATCGCTGCTCCGCCATCTCCCGCTGCACGCGGATGCCACGCCGCAGGGTGTCCGCCAGAGTGTCGACGAGCACCCGCGGTACAGCGGGTCAGAGATGCTCGGGGAAGTACGGGGCCAGATCCTCAGCGACCTGCAGCGCAAACGAGCACGCCTCCTCGGGCGTCTCCATGCCGATCGCCTTGTACCCGACCATCACCTCGAGCACGCCCGGGTCGATCTCCACCGATGCCAGGCACTGCACCCCGCCGGGGAAATCGTGGACCAACGCGCGGTGCCCGGCTACCTCGACATCCTCCACGAGGGTGAACCGCTCGTCGCTCTCCACGTCGGCGAGCGGCATGCCGTTGAACGAGACCAACGCTCTCTTGTGCGACTCGCCGGCGTAGTACGAGCACGCACGACGTTGGAACGGCTCCTCACGATCGTCGTATCGCTCCGACTCAGAGGGGTCGAAACCAGCGGCCGACAACGCGTCCGGTCCGAACACATCACACGGGTGAGAGGTGAGACTCGCCTGCGGCTCGGGCACATCCTCGCCCTGCGATGCCCCGCATGCCGCGGATGAAGTTCCGATCGCGACCACGGCCATCACCACGCCGAACGAACGGATCGTCTTGAAGTTCGTCACAGGTCGCCACCCGCGCTGCCAAGGTTGTCCACCGTTATCCCTTCCTGCTCCTCGTACGCGCGCAGTACACCCTCGAAGGTCGACTTCATATCGAGCGCAAACGCCTCGTGGGCGCGGAACATACCGACCGCGGAACTGCCGAAAGGGATCTTCCCGCCACCGACCGCCTTGTCATTGAACTTCTCCACCAGCAGACGGGCCGAGTCCAGATCAGCCTCCCCGATACCCAATGCATCCACTCTCAGTTCATCTCTCGCACGCTCCGCGCAGTCGCCCATCTCTTTGGCGTGGTCCTGACACAGCTGAATGCACCGCCGCAACCCCTCAGGATCGACACTGAGCGGTCCACCGCTCAACGCGGAATCGAGCACCGGCTTCCACGAACTCGCCAGCGGATTCTCCGTGCCCGGCGCTGCCGGCTGCTGATCTTCCGGACCGCTCATGACCGTCCTCCTCGCTCGGGCTCTGCCCATACACGCCCGCTACCAACGTATTTCCCTACCACCGCTGCTCCGCCATCTCCCGCTGCACGCGGATACCGCGCCGCAGAGTCGTCGACAGGGTGTCGACGAGCACCCGCGGCCCGGCCGGGACCGCAGCATGCGGATCGCTCGGGCCGATCATGTAGCGGCCGTCACCGGCGAGGTCGAACCACCGGATCATCGCGAGGTCGGCGCGGGTGTGCCGCGGCCCCCGGAACACCCGGATCGTCCCGCGCCCGGCGTACCCGGCCCGCACTGCGTCCTCGAACCGAGGAGCGGCGGGGACGGAACCCGCGCTCTGCAGGACGCTTCCGGAGAAGTGGTCCGGTTCGGGTTCGTCGTTGCGGGCGAACGTTTTCGAGCCTCCGGCGTTCTGGGGAATCACACCGATCAGCAACGGCGCGAGATCGTCGGTGATGCCGGCGCCCAGCACCACGTCCCCGCCCACCTCGGGATTCGAACCCGGCAGCTGCACGGCGACCGCGGACCATCGCTGCACCTGTGCACCGATGATGCGCAGCGGACGCTCGTCGACGGTCTCACCCGAAATCTCCACGTACACCTCGGGGTCGGCCAGCACCCGTACTGCGTCCCGGACTCCTTCGCGTTCCTCGACGGCGAATGCGGCGCGGATCGCCTCCTGCTCACGCTCGTGTGCATCGTGGGTACGAGCCGACCCGACGAGAGAGAACGGAAGCGGCGATCGGTCCTGGCCCGCACCGTGCCACAGAGCACCGAACTGGTCGCCGCGGATCTGCCAGTTGCGGATCATGCGCCGATCACCGGCGGCACAGTGGTCGGTAGCTTGCCGATCAGTTCGTTGCCGTTGTCCAGGGTGACGAGGTAGTCGGGCGTCTTGTGTTCCTTGTCGTCACTGCCGCCGCCCCTCGCTCCGGGCGCACCCATCATTCCGCCCATCCCGCCGCCCATTCCCCGGCCCGGTGCCGCGCCCATCGCGCCGGGCCGAGCGCCCGACGCCGGCGCGGTGCCGCCCGCGCCGGGCTGCCCGCCGGGGACGCCGCCGAGCAGGCCACCTCCACCGAGCCCACCACCGGCCCCACCGGTTCCGGCAGCACCGAGTCCACCGCCGCCGCCTCCGCCGGAGGGACGGAAGCCATCCGCGCCGATGCCTGCACCCGGTCCGCCCCCGAGCGGCGCACCGGCGGATGCGGCAGCCGTCGATGCGGGATCGCCGCCGAGTTGCGGCGCCGTGGACGGATCGAGACCGGAGACGCCGGAGTCCGTCGGCGACGGTCCCGACGGGTCCACTCCCGTGCCCACGTCCCCGGAGATATCGCCGGTGGGATCGACCGGCACTCCGCCGGAACCCCCACCCGAAGTTCCCCCGGATCCACCACCCGTCCCACCCGTGAACGGTCGGCCCCGCGGGTCCGCACCCGGGTCCGGCGGTTCGACGACGTCCTTCAACGGCGGGAACACCGGCACCGATCCGTCGGTGCCTTTCACGCCGGGGGGATAGATCGTGTTGATCGCCTCCAGCGCCTCGTCGCGCCTGCGGTAGTACTCGTCATCGCTGTCGGTCTTCCACGGGGTGATCTTGTCCCACCAGGTGAGCGGCATGACCTCGGGCACGGCGCCGCCCTTGAGCGACGAGGCCGCCTGGTAGATCGGGTCCAGCGAGAGCGCGACCCCGTCGAGCTGCGTGGACACGGCCTCCGCCGACCTGGAGTAATTCGCCGTCTTCTGGTCCGCGGCACTCGCCGCGTCGCCCTGCCAGGAGGCCGCGATCTCGCGGCGGACCGCGTCGGCGAACTCGACGATCTTCGTGTTCGCCTCCGCCCCGAGCGCCCGCCACGTGCGCTGCACCTGTTCGACGGTCCCCGGGTTCATCGATTGGGCCAGATCACGCAGCTGTTCCAGGCTCCACTCCGAGCCGTCGAAGCGCTCCACGTCCTGGACATAGATCGGTTCTGTCATGAGGTCCCCCCTCGGCGAGAAAAGTCGCAGCGCTCGAAGTATATGACGCGCTGACACCCTAACCGGTTCCCATCGGCCCGAGCCCGGCGACCGCTCAACGATTCCGCTCGAGCCCCGCGATCAACGACGCCGCATCGAACGGTCCGGTGTGCCGCATCGGATCCTGCCCGGGCCCGCCCAGGTAGAAGGTGGGGGTCATCCCGATCTCGCTGGTGCGGGCATCGAGGACGTCGTCGTCGACGCGCAGACCGTACTCGTCGGTCCGCAGATCCTTCTCGAATCTGTCCAGGTCCAGACCGAGTGCCTCGGCATACCGGTAGATGTCGTCCTCGCCGAGTGCGTCGCTGTGCCGGAACAGCAGGTCGTGCATCTCCCAGAACCGGCCCTGGGCTCCGGCAGCCTCGCTCGCCTCCGCCGCATAGCGGGCCGACGGATGCTCCTGTTCCTTCGGCAGGTGCCGGAAGACGTAGCGCAGCGACGGACCGAAGTGCTCGAACACCTCCCGCAGACTGCCCGTGGCCTTGCTGCAGAAGGGGCACTCGAAGTCGCCGTACTCGACGAGCGTCAGCGGTGCGTCGACCGGGCCGCGAATGTGGTCCCGCGCCGGGTCCACCGGACGCAGCAGATGGGTGCCCGCCGGCTCGGTCGGCGGAGTGCGCCAGTCCGAGATCCGGAAGATGGCCCAGCCCGACAGGGTCGCGAGTATCGCCGCGAACAGAACCCCGACCCGGGCCTCGTTGGCGAGCAGAGGGGACTCGATCGCGAGATCGACGATGAACAACGAGATCGTGAACCCGATGCCGGCGAGGGCCGCGCCTCCGGCCACATGAGCGAACGGCAGGCCCGGCGGCACGCTCGCCGGCTGTAGCCGGCGCATCAGCCACGTCGCTCCCGTGATCCCGACGAACTTTCCCACCACCAATCCCAGCACCACCCCCCAGGTGAGCGGAGACGAGATCGCCTGGCGCAGAGTCTGTCCGGACAACTCCACTCCCGCGTTCGCCAGCGCGAAGATCGGCACCACCAGATATGCGGTGTAGGGCTGATAGAACCGCAACAGCCGGTCGTTCATCGACACCGCC